>CAWFJM010000068.1:0-46202 GCA_963816015.1 uncultured Planctomycetaceae bacterium
CTTCGCGCTGCCGCGGAACGGTCCGGCCGGAATCGCGCCGGGCCTGGTTTATCATTTCGAGGTGGGATCGACCTTCATCGCGGTTCTCGACAGCACCCTCGCGGTATCCGACGCGCGCGAAGCAAGATGTCAGGCGGCCTGGCTCGACGCCGCCCTGGCTCACACCCGCGCTGAGTGGAAGCTCGTCATGTTCCATCACCCGGTCTATCCCTCGCATCCCTGGCGCAACACACCGGTTTTGCGGGACTACTGGGTGCCGGTGTTCGACAAGCATCACGTCGACCTCGTGCTCCAGGGCCACGATCATGCCTACTTGCGGACCTATCCGATGCGCGGCCATCGCCGCGTGTCCGCCGGCGAGCCAGGGACGATCTATGTTGTCTCAGTCGCGGGGGACAAGTTCTGCGACCAGGCCCCTCGCGACTACATCGCGGTCGGGTTCACGGAGACCTCGACCTACCAGACGATCGAGATCGACGACGTCGAGAACGGCCTCACTTATCGCGCCTGGACCGATCGTGGCGAGGTTGCCGACCGGGTGGTCATCACCAAGCCAAGGCCCGGGAGCCATCCAAGATTCGCCGGTCGCGATCTCTCGTTGACTCGCTGAGTGCGGCCAGCGCGAGGATCGCCAGGGCGCTGACCACCCTTCTGGAATCTCAACCAGGCGGGGCCGCCTGGAATCGCCGGGGAGATGAACGAGTATGGGGCCGCCGACCGATCTCTGCCCCTCCGTTGTTCAAGGAGCTCGGCTCTCAGGAAGCTCGTCGGGCGGTGCGGTCTCTCCCGGCGGGCGCGTCGTCGAGCTGGACTCGGTGCGTGCCCTGGCGGCGCTGGCCGTCATCATCTTTCACACGAATTCATCGTGGCTTCCATTCGGCTGGGCCGCGGTGGATCTCTTCTTTGTGCTCTCGGGCTATCTGATCACCTCGATCATCCTCCGCCACGGCGGCTCGCCGGGTTTCCTGCGCAGCTTCTACTTCCGACGCGGCTTGAGAACCTGGCCAATCTACTACCTGCTGCTCCTCTTGCTCATCATCCTGGGTCCGCTTCTGAAGCGGTCGTGCCTCTGGTCCAGCCTTCCCCATGCCCTGACCTACACACAGGGGCTTTCCCGCATCTGGCCTGCGGCCGCGGTACCCTTCAGCCCGTACCTGCTGCACACCTGGTCGCTGGCGATCGAGGAGCAGTTCTATCTGATCTGGCCGGCGCTGGTGCTGATCGTGGGCCGGCGGCGTCTCGTACCGCTGTCCCTCCTTTGCGCCGGCGGCTGTGTTGTCGCGAGAAGCCAGGGGATCTGGTGGGATCTCTGTTCGCGATCCGACGGACTGATCCTGGGCGGACTCTTGGCCGCTCTCCATCTTGATGACCGGTGGTCGGCCCAGCCGCGATCAGTCTGCCGGCTGCTCTCGGCAGCGATCCGGTTCTCCGCCGTGGTCGCCTTGTTCTTCCTCGGCACGCTCGCCGTGCGGGTGGGGATTCACCCCGACGTCGTGGTCCCGAGTCATCCGGCCTCGTCGGTGCTGGCTTTCAACCTCCTCTGGCTGGGATTGATCGACGTTGTGCTGCAAAGTGCAGGCCGAAGGTCGATGAGGCTCCTGCGGCTTCCGCCGCTGGCGCGTCTGGGGCAGATCAGCTATGGTCTTTACCTCTACCATTTCCCGGTCCTCGCGATCATGCTCGACATCGCTCGTGGACTGGGATTCATGGGCAAGCTGTACGCGCTCAAGATCCTCTCGATCGTGCTGTCCATCGCGCTGGCCAGTCTATCTTGGCGGTTCATCGAGCGGCCGCTGCTGGCTCTGAGGTACAGGCACCCCTACGCAACCGCGTGTCCGGCTGAGGGGGTTACGGCTAACGAGGTCAGACCGAGTTTCAAGTTAACTTGAAACTCGGTCTGACGTCGAGCCGCCTCCGAAGCGTCGCGCCCTCTACGGTCGCTACCACCCGACGTTCCGGGACTTTCAAGCCGCCATCCAAGAGGTTCTCGATGGTTTGTCAACCAAGTACTCCCAGCAACTGGCCTCGTTGATGACGCTGAACTTCCAGCAATTCGATGACGTCTCACTCATGGCCGCGTAAGGTATAACCGAACAGGCTCTCCGCTGTAAAGTGTGTCGTGCTCCCTTATTGCTTGGCGATATCCTGTCGCGCTTGACCGGACCGTTTCCGGTTGCTCAATATGAGTATTCAGGTTGGCCAGAGGAGGGACCCAAGCGTAGGCCTCTCGCGTCATCTGGGAAATGTCGGTTGAGGTCGGGCAGCGAAACGGCGCATCGGGCTCGGCCTTTGACCCGCCCGGCACACGACGACGAATCCGAAGGGGGAATCGATTTTGAGCAAAAGTTGCCGTATCTTCTTCGTCGACGGCCCGGGCCGGGTCGTGGACTCGTATCGCTCGTGGAGCGCGGGCGAAGACTTCGTCTCCGAAACACAACTAACGTTCTCCGGCCAGATGTTCGACTTCTGCCGGGCCCACGGCCTGCTGGTCTACGCCGTCTCGTGGAATCCCGCCTGTGCGCTGGTTCGCGACGGGGCGTTCATCGTGGAGAACCGCCCGAAGCCGCTGCGCAACCCCCACGGCGTGTTCTACCACGTGAGCCAGGTCTGGTACGGGCTTTCCCTCATCGTCTCGGCCCTCCGCTTCGGCGCGGACGTCGCGGTCGTCGTGTCGGGAACGACGCACTGGTTCGTCCTCTCCCTCCTCACGCTGGCCAGGGTGAAGGTGATCCCTTGCCTTCATAACAGCTTCTGGCCGAGTGGCTATCCGCAATGGCGCGGGACGACTTCCAAGGTCATCCGCGCTCGACGCGTGGTTCTGGCGGCACTGTGCCGAGGCCACGCTCTGCGTTTCGCCCGAGTGCCAGCGGCAGGTCGAGACGATCACCGGCGGGCGCAACGGTCCGATCTTCCAGTTCCGCTCGCAGTTCTATCCCGACGACTTCCTCTCCGTCGCGCCCCCCCCGCCGCACGACGAGCGCCCGTTCCGCGTGATCTTTGTGGGCCGCGTGCAGCGCGAGAAGGGCGTCTTCGACGTGGTTGAGATCGCCGACCGCCTTGAGCGCAAGTACCCCGGCCGGTTGCGCTACGAGGTCTGCGGGTCGGGGAGCGACCTGGAGGAGCTGAAGCAGGCGATCGAGGGGCGGGGGCTGGGCGAGGTCGTCAAGGTCATGGGTCCCCTGAAGCGGCCCGAGCTCCTGGCCGCCTACGGGCGGTCGCACGTGCTGATCGTCCCGACGCGGTCCACCTTCTGCGAAGGGATGCCCGCGACGGCCGCCGAGGGCGTCCTCACCGGGCGGCCCGTGCTCACCAGCCGACTCTCGAACGCGCTCGACGTGCTCGAAGGGGCGGTCGTCGAGGCCCGGCCCGACGACCTGGACAGCTACATCGAGGGCCTCGAGCGCCTGATGACAGACGGCGACTATTATCGGCAGTGCTGCGAGGCCTGCCCCGCGTCGGTGCCCAATTCTACGACCGGGACCGCGGGTTCGCCGCGGCCCTGGGACGTGCGTCTATTGCGGAGAGCAGGCGAAGGTAATCCCAGCACGACGCTGGCCTACATCCGCTCGCGGGACCGGCCCATCAATATAAATGAATATACGTAGATATATTAATTATACTGAACCTTGCGGCGGGACAACGTGATATGCCCTTTGAACGTGATCCGCTCAACGGCATTAAGGCCTTCGCTTCCACGATCAGCCAGCAGGGGGGAAAGTGGGACATACAGGAATGGCACTGGGATAACCATAAATCCTTGTGGCAGTGTATCTTAAAACATTATAAGAATGATGTATCAGTTGCCATAATTGCAAGTCCCCTTGCTTCAATCCCGGATTTACTCGCTCTTTACAATCGTGTAATTATTGCGCTAGCCTATGTTTGGGGTCAGTCGACGTAAGTCCTTGGTGGGCAAGGGGCGAATTTTGGATTATACTCCGCAGGGGACTGAATGAGACTTCCCCCTTTGCGAAGATTCTGGTATACGAGTGTCGAATTCGGCAAGGAGGTCTTGTTTCAGCCGGCTTCGCGGGGTCAGACCCCAATCGCCTCAGACCCCAAGCGCCTCATGAAACTCGGTCTGACCCCCAAGCACTCAGAATGTCCCCTTTTCTCGCCCACGGCCATCGTTGCCCGAGTACAGAAGCGAGGGATCAAGCCCGTCCTCGCGATCCTGCACCAGAACGCGGGCGTCACAGGAGGCGACGAAGACGCGCGGCGAGTCGTTCAGGAGTGGACGCTGAACATGGCGGAGAAGAGGGGCGGCACGGTGAAGGCGTACCGCCCCGTGGCGAAATGACCAAGGGAATTCAGGTTGACTCGGAGACTTTCCTGAGAACCTCTCCAGGCTGTTCTGGGTCCCGGGCGTCGGTCGCCAGGTCCGCAAGCGAGACGATTCCCACGAGTTCATTCGCCCGATTCATGACCAGCAGCCGCCGGATCTGCCTCTCTTTCATCAGCCTGACCGCCTCGTTGACATCCTGATCCTCGAAACAGCTCACAATGTCGTACGACATCGCTTCATACACGAGCGTTTCCTTGGGGTCACTGCCCGCAGCGGTCGCCCGCACGGTAATGTCACGGTCGGTCAGTATGCCGACGACCCGGTGGCCCTCGCAGACCGGAAGCGGGCCGATATTCAATTCCTCCATCTTCCGGGCGGCCTGCTCGAGCGTGTCGCCTGGAGAGACGACTTCGGCGTTATGAGTCATGATCGCCTTGACCAACATGGAATTTCTCCTCTCGAATTGAGGCTTCGCGCAAGGAGTTCAATGTGGGGCTACCAGGTGTGAGTCAACGCATCGAGTTCTCGCTCCGCCTGGTCCCTCTGCCAACCGTAACGCGCCTGGAGCCGGCCGATGACCTGGTCCCGCTTGCCAGCGGCCTGGTCCAGGTCGTCGTCCGTCAGTTGCCCCCACTTCTCCTTGACTTTGCCCCTGAACTGCTTCCAATTGCCCTCGATCTGGTCCCAATTCATCGTCGTGCCTCCGGAACGTGACACTGAAAATTCCTGGAATACGATCAGGCAAATGCAGTGCCAAACGTTCATTACGGAGGGCCACGACGCTCGACCCTCGAGGCTGTCGCCGACCAATCATGCAAGAATCTGGTCAAGGCGATCGAATCACCGTACCCAAGATGGGGCATGAGTGTCGACTGATGAGCAATCGACTTCACTCACAGGGCAGGCTCGAGTTTCAAGAGGACGACCCCATGCCCCGGCACGCTCAGCTCGAGGCTGCCGTTGGCATCGTCGAGGTTCTTCTGCCTCCAGAGGTCGCGGACGTGTTGCTTGCCCGATAGGCCGATCCGGCCCAGCTTGTTGTAGGTGACGGTTTCGGTCTGCCGGGAACGATTGAAGAAACCAAGGGCCTTGGAATGGTCTTGCAGGTCCTTGGCGAAGACGTCGACCGCCCTCACGGCGCCGACGCGTAGCGCGGGCTTACCCAGCGCGTCCTGGTCCAGGGCCAGCACTTCATCATCGGAAGCGAGAAAAGGAGTCGGGAACGAATGGCACTTCCTTAAGCGTAAGTCACTCGCTTCTCAATGTTTGCGCTCGAAACATGGGCTTACCATACACATTCATGTACATATGAGCCGCCATTCAACAAAGATGATTCCCAGTGAATTGCGGGATTTCCACGCCAACCACATCTAGAACAATGTGGATAATTGCGGAATCCACCAACTCATAAGACGTTTACAGGAAAGGACTTGCGCTTAAGGAAGCGGCATTCGTGTCAGGACACGAATGGCGCTTCCTTAACCGTTAAGCGGCCTGCATCAAGCGGTTACGCACTGCTTTCCGAGGCTCGGTCAGCAGATCGTGGGGTTTGGAGCGGCGCTTGATGGCGCCGGCTCGACGCGGCCGGGCCGGTTGCCAACCTCATGGCTGGCGATGGCACGGAGCATGACCTCTACAAGCAGACGGCGCGTTTCCGGCGGGGCCCAGTTCAACACCTCGCGGAATGCCGCCATGGTCTGCAGCGTTCCCGCGAAGCTGATCTGCCTGGGTGCCTTCCCATGGGCCTGGGCCGCCGCCGCCATGACCCCACGTATTAAGTTATAAGCGAGCGAGTGCATCCAGATCTCCTTCTTCACCATCCCGGGCGTTTCGCACCGCAGCACATCCATCTGCATGATACATTTGATCGCGCGTAGATCTAATTCGATGTTCCATCTTTCAAAGTAAAGCCGGGCCAGTTCCTCCCTCGTGTACTCCTCCGCGTCGAGCATGGTGGTCACCAACACTAACTCGTTGATCCGGAAGCCGGGCTTCTGAACCTTGAACCGAAGCTCGCGAACCTTCATCCCCTCGGGAACCTGAGCGTAGGCCTCCTCGTCCATCCATTCCGGACGTCCGGGCTTGGTCCAGGTCACGATGTGATCTTCGATGCCCAGCGATCGACCCTTGCGGAAGTCGAACTTGCGTCGCTGGTGCATCCGGAAGAGGCCATCCACCCTACGCTCCACCAGCGAATTGATGCCGAAATACGAGGCAAAACAGCGGTCTCCCAGCAGCACCTCGCCACCTTTGAGGCGATCCAGGAGGTCGCGTAAGAGAGCTGTCTCGCCGGTCTCTTTCCCCTTGTAAGGACCGATGGCCAGATCGCGCAACACCCCGGTGGCCAGGCTAATGATCGCGACCACTCGGGCGATGGGGAAACCGACGCCGGAGGCCTGAGTCCTGGCCTGGGGGAAGGCCTGCTGGTTCTCCGGCGTGTCGGGCATCGAGACCGTGGAGCCGTCGACCATCAAGGTCTCCCGACGCTTCCAGAGCCAGTCCTCCGGCACTCGCTCTTCGAGGGCTTGGGCCGTGCGGTGAACCAACCCGGTGATGACACCGATGGGCAGCCGCTGCCGCGCCTTGCAGTAGTTGCCACTGTCGGCCGAGCAGGGGTCCTGGCCCCGTGCGGTGCGGTAGGCGATCAAGCATGCCACGGCCTTGCGGCAACAATGGTCGAGGCTGAGCACCTGCGTCAGGAAGGTCCAGAGGGTCACTAATGGGCTGAAGATCCGTTCCCGGTAATGGACGCCTTCCTCCCCCAGTACTTCCCCGACCAAGTCCGCGTCCAGCAGGTCGCTGAAGGGGAGATGGGGCTGGTCGCGAAGCAAATTGATCTGGTCACGAATCCGCCGACAGATACTCTGGGACATCGACGGCCTCCTTGCCGAACGAACCTGGGATTGGGACATACCCCAAGGTTTTCCTAAGAGAGGCCGTCTTTGTCTATCTCAAACAGAGAACAGAGGTTAGCGTTAAGGAAGCGCCATTCGATCCCGACACCCTTTCTCTGCCCCGGGCCGGATCGTCCACGACTGCCAACCCGTCCAGGTAGCGGCAGTTGCAGGCCAACCCCTGCTCTTGATAGTCGACCACACGGCTTCGCGGGGTCCACGGCTTCGCGGGGTGAGACCAAGTTTCAAGTTAACTTGAGTACGTGTTTAGCGGCCCGGTATTTGCATGTCCCGTAACGGGGCCGAGCCAATCATCGGCCCCGGCTACGGAGGAGCCCGTGGACGTCCGCTTGCTCAAAAGAACAAGTTGCCGAATTGCAGGGCCACAACTCTCTCTTTTCGCCAAGATCGAGCAACTGGAGCGGAACAACTAAGTGCTCCGCGACCGAATTGAGGAATTGAGGAATTGGCCACGCACTTTGTTTGGGGATCTGTGGCAAGGCTGGAGCTTTGCGAGACTGTCAAAGTTCTTAGATTCTCCAGATTTTGTGCGTGGCCGCTTCTTGTTTTGATTTCGGCTAAGGGCGCGCCCGCCCGCGCGCCGACTCACCGGCCGGATCGCACCAGCCCGAGACGAGGAGCATTCGCATGAAAACGAGCATTCGCATGAAAACGATCCGAGAGCAAGTCCACGCCGAACCTGAGGCCAAATTGACCGTCTCGCGCGGGCACGGCGCTCCCTTCGGCGCGACCGTGCGCCCTGGGGGCGTGAACTTCGCCGTATTCGCGCGGCACGCGGAGCGCGTCCACCTGGTCCTGTCGCGGCGGGGGCACGTGGGGCCGGTCGCCGAGATCCCGTTGGACCCGAGGCTGAACAAAACGGGGGACGTGTGGCACGTCTTCGTCCACGGTCTGTCGCCCGACACCCTCTACGGCTACCGCGTCTTCGGGCCGTTCGCGCCCCACGCCGGTCACCGTTTCAACCCCGACGTGGTCGTGCTCGACCCGTACGCCACCTCGATCAGCGGCGGCCAGCAGTGGGGGGTGCTTGACATCCCCAACGGGGACGGCTACCACCGCTTCACGCGCCGGGGGCGGATCGAGGACGACGAGTTCGACTGGGAGGACGACATGCCCCCGGGCACGCCCCTCGCCCGGACGGTGATCTACGAGCTTCACGTCCGGGGCTACACGCGACACCCGTCGTCGAAGGTCCGGCACCCCGGGACGTTCCTCGGCCTCTGCGAGAAGATCCCTTACCTTCAGTCCCTGGGCGTCACGGCTGTCCAGTTGATGCCAGTCCTCGAGTTCGACGAGATGGACCAGCCCCGCATCCACCCGAGGACGGGCGAGCCGCTCAAGAATTACTGGGGCTACGCCGCCGCTCAATTTCTTCGCGCCCAAGGCCTCTTACGCCGCGCACCCAGGCCAGCAGGTCCGCGAGTTCAAGCAGATGGTCAAGAAGTTCCACCGTGCCGGCATCGAGGTCATCCTCGACGTCGTCTACAACCACACCTGCGAGGGGAACGAGCACGGCTCGACCCTCAGCTTCCGCGGCCTGGCCAACTCGATCTATTACATTCTCGACCGGGAGGGGCGGCACCACAACTACTCGGGCTGCGGCAACACCGTGAACTGCAACCACCCGGTCGTCCGCGACCTGATCATCAGCAGCCTCGTCTACCTGGCGACCGAGCTGCACGTCGACGGCTTCCGCTTCGACCTGGCCTCGATCCTGGGGCGGGGCGAAGACGGCCGGGTGCTCGAGGACCCGCCCCTGATCCGGCACATCGCCGAGCACCCGCTGCTGGCCGACACCAAGCTCCTGGCCGAGGCGTGGGACGCCGCCGGCCTGCACCAGCTCGGCAAGTTCCCCGCTTGGGGGCGGTGGGCCGAGTTCAACGGCCACTTCCGTGACGACGTCCGCCACTGGGTCCGCAGCGACCCGGGCGCGGCCACCCCCTTGGCCAAGCGGATTTGCGGCAGCCTCGACCTCTACGGCGACTCCTCGCGGCACCCCCATCACTCGATCAACTTCATCACCTGCCACGACGGCTTCCCCCTCAACGACCTCGTCAGCTACAACCGCAAGCACAACTGGGCCAACGGCGAGAACGACCGCGACGGCTGCCTCGACAACCTCAGCTACAACTGCGACCACGAGGGGCCGACCGACGACCCCCGCGTCAACGCCCTCCGCCAGCGTCAGATGAGGAACTTCCTGACCCTGCTGCTGATCTCACAGGGCGTCCCCTTCCTGTCCCATGGCGACGAGTTCGCGCGCACACAGCACGGCAACAACAACGCCTACTGCCAGGACAACGAGATCTCTTGGGTCGACTGGGACTTGGCCCAGAAGAACGCGGGGCTGTTGCGCTTCACCAGGATGATGATCGCCTTGCGCCAGCGCTTCTTCGCCATCTCCCGCGAAGAGTTCGTCCGCAGGATGACCTGGCACGGCACACGGTTAGGCGACCCGGACTGGACCGGAAAGAGCCGGACCCTGGCGTTCCAGATGCATGGCTGGCACGGCCTGCCGGACCTCCACGTGATGCTCAACGCCCACTGGGAGTCGCAACGGTTCGCCCTCCCGCCGCACCGGGGGCAGTGGCGCTGGAGCGCCTGGTCGATACCGTCTTGCCCTCGCCGGAAGACATCGCCGAGGAGGCGAACGCCGTGCCGGTCCGGCCGGAGGATCACTACTACCTGTCGCCGCGGTCGACCGTCATCCTCATCTCCTCGTGAGGGGCCTCCAAAAGGGGAGAAAAGGTGTCATAGCGTCAGGCAAGCTCGAGAAAGGCGGAAGAGACTCAAACTCGGAAGCCTTTCATGCAACCCTGCGGGTTAACGAATCCCGCCCGGCACAGCTTGGCCAGCAGCCGGAAGCGAGTCTTGCGTGGGGGAAGGAGACTTCCACTGCGAAGTGTAGACAGCGAGTCCCTTGGAAGTCCCTCAAATCGGCACCTGGGGATCCCTCTCCGGTTCGCTGTGGCTCGCATATCGCCCTTTGTGTAAGTTGGCGAGAGTAGGGTAGGGCAGGCAAATTGCCAAGCCAATGCGGCCGATGAGGCGGCTTCATGTTCGCCTGAATCAGTGGTCGCTTATCTGAGCGTGGTCAGCGTAGAAACGCGCAGAATTCTTGGTCAGCGCGACGGCGAAGTAGTCCGAGCGGTGGCGGAATCTGTGGACGGGAGGGAGCATGTCGAGCCGCTTGCTCGGCAAGCTGTTAGAATCAACTCCGTTCCGCGAAAAGGGAGGACCGCACTGGGTCAGTCAAACGCGCCCTTACGAGCGGTAGGGGCGTGCCTCGACTGCTATCGGCTGTATAGTTGGAAAGACCCTGCTTGCATTGCTTACTGGAATGCGATCGATGCCGACTCGATCACTGCGGGCGAGGGGCGAATGAATCGATCATGCTGGGAAATCGAGGAAGCATGAGCGACCAGTCCGGGGCCCACGAGTATCGCCAGACCCGGACGCCCAGAAGCAGAACAGCGAGTCACACGCATGACAATCCCAACCGAGCCAATCGGAAGTATTCCAAGGCCCCTTCGGCTGATCGAGGCGATTGCGACCACAGACGGCACGGACCCGCGCTTGGACCCGCTCTATGAGGAGGCGATCCGGGACACCATCGAGCGGTTCGAAGCCACCGGCTCGCCGGTGATCACTGACGGCGAGCAGAGGAAGTACCATAACTTCTGGACGTATTGCGTGCAGGGGTTGCCGAACACGGCCCCGGACGGGTTCATGATCCCGTTCTCGGCTGGTCATATTCGCCGGATGCCGCGGCTGACAAGAGGCCCATTCCGATACCTGCGGCACGCGGACGAATATCTCGACGTGGCCCTGCGGTACGCCCACGTGCCGGTGAAGCAGGCCGTCATCTCGCCCTCTGCCTTGAGCCTCATGTACCCGCCCGACGAGATCCCCGGCTACCCCCGCGAGCAGTTCATCGATGACCTGCTGCGCGAGCACGATACCGAAGTCCGCAACTGCCTGCGGAAGGGCGCACACAAGGTCCAGATCGACTTCACGGAGGGGCGGCTGACGGTCAAGATCGATCCTTCTGGGGATCTCCTCCACAGCTTCATCGACCTGAACAACCTCGCGCTGGCGCGGATCTCCGCCGAGGACCGCAAGCGCATCGGCGTCCACACCTGCCCTGGCAGCGACCGCGACTCCACCCACAGCGGGGAGGTCGATTACGCCGATCTGCTGCCCAGCCTCTTTGAGCTGATGGTCGGGAATTTTTACATCGCCCTCGCAGGCGAGAGGGACCGCGTCCGCGTCCTGAGGATCATCCGCCGGTACATGAAGGAAGATCAGCGGGTCTTCATCGGCGTCGTCTCGCCGATCGACCCGCGCATTGAGACCCCGGAAGAAGTCCGGGACCGGGTACTTGAAGCGGCCCAGTACATCCCGGTCGGGCAACTTGGCACGACGGACGACTGCGGCTTCTCGCCGTTCTGCGACGACATTTCCACAACCCGCGACACGGCGTTCGCAAAGATCCGGGCCCGCGTGCTCGGCACCGCACTCGCGTCGGAAATACTCGGAGGCGGTTAATGGCACCAAACGAGGACGAGGAGGAGCTGCTGCGCTCCGTCGCCCTGAAGAACGCCAGGAGCATCCTCCTCGCACGCCAGCGCGCCGAAGAAGCGTTGCAGAAGCAGTCGGAGTGGCTGCGGATCACGCTCTCCAGCATCGGCGACGGCGTGATCAGCACCGACGCCGAGGGCCGGGTCACGTTCATGAACGGCGTCGCCGAGGCCCTGACGGGCTGGCCCCAGGCCGAGGCCGTGGGGCGCCCTCTTGCGGACGTCTTCCACATCATCAACCAACGAACCCGCCAGCCGGTCGAGAACCCCGCCCTCCGCGCCTTGCGGGAGGGGACGATCGTGGGGCTGGCGAACCACAGCGTCCTCATCGCCCGGGACGGGACGGAACGGCCCATCGACGACAGCGCCGCCCCCATGCGGGGCGAGACAGGGGCTCGAATTGGGGCGGTCCTGATCTTCCGCGACGTCACCGAGCGCAAGCGTGCGGAGGAGGCCCGAGCACGGCTGGCGGCCATCGTCGAGTCGTCCGAGGACGCGATCATTAGCAAGACGCTCGACGGCGTCATCCGGTCGTGGAACGCCGGGGCCGAGCGCCTGTTCGGCTACTCACACCAAGAGGCCGTCGGTCAACCCATCACCCTGATCATCCCGCCGGAGCGGCAAGACGAGGAACGCGGGATCCTGGAGCGGCTCTGCCGCGGGGAGCGGGTTGAGCACTTCGAGACAGTCCGCGTGTCCAAGGACGGCCGCCGCCTCGATATCTCCCTAACGGTCTCCCCGGTCTGCGACGACATAGGCCACGTCATCGGGGCTTCGAAGATCGCCCGCGACATCACTGAGAGGAAGCGAGCCGAGAATGCCCTCAGGGAGAGCGAGGAGCGCTACCGGCGGGCGGCGACGGAGGCGGCACAGGCTGCCGAGGCGAACGCTAAGTTCCGGGCCTTCTTCGAGCAGGGGACGAACTTCGCGGGCGTCCTGGCCCTCGACGGCACGGTGATCGAGGCGAACCGGCTCTGCCTCGACGCCTGCAAGTTCGCCCGCGACGAGGTCATCGGAAAGTCGTTCTGGAACTGCGGGTGGTGGAACCGCTCGGCGGCCCTGATGGAAATGGTCCGGGCGGCCTCACTCCAGGCGGCCGGGGGGCGGCTGTTCCGCACGGAGACCAACTACTTCGTGGCCAACGGCGCCGAGCGGGTGGTGGACCTCATCCTCGCCCCCGTGACGGACGAGGCAGGCCGCGTCCTGTTCGTGGCCGCCACGGGGACCGACGTCACCGACCGGCGGCGAATGGAGGACGCGCTGCGGGAGCAGGACCGGCGGAAGGACGAGTTCCTCGCGCTGCTCGCCCACGAGCTGAGGAACCCGCTGGCCCCGCTGCGCAACGGCCTTCAGGTGATGCGACTCGCAGAAGGCGACGCCAGCGCCGTTGCCCGGGCCAGGGGAATGATGGAGCGGCAGCTCGGGCACATGGTGCGGCTCATCGACGACCTGCTCGACATCTCCCGCATCAACCTCAACAAGATCGAGCTCCGCCGGTCTAGGGTGCTGCTCGCCGACGTCGTCAGTAGCGCGGTGGAGACCTCCCGCCCGATGATCGAGGCCGCCGGGCACGAACTCACCGTGTTGCTGCCGTCGGAGCCGGCCTGCCTCGACGCCGACCTTACCCGCCTGGCCCAGGTGTTCGGCAACCTGCTCAGCAATAGCGCCAAATACACCCAGCGCGGGGGGCACATCTGGCTCGCCGCTGAGCGGCGGGGGGAGGACGTCCTCGTCTCCGTCCGCGACAACGGGCTCGGCATCCCGGCCGAGTCACTGCGCAGCATTTTCGACATGTTCTCCCAGGTGGACCGCAGCATCGAGCGGTCCACCGGCGGGCTCGGCATCGGACTGGCGCTGGTAAAGGGACTGGTCGAGATGCACGGCGGCACCGTCACGGCCGAGAGCGCCGGGGCGGGAAGGGGCAGCACGTTCACCGTCCGGCTCCCCACGCTGGAAAGCCGCTCGGAGCCGGGGACGTCCGAAGGAGGGACGGCCGCCAACGGCCCGAGGCGGCGCATCCTGGTGGTGGACGACAACCGGGACTCGGCGACCTCATTGGCTAGCGTGCTCGAGTTCCTTGGGAACGAAGTCCGGACGGCGCATGACGGCGGCGAGGCGGTAGTGGCGGCGGAAGAGTTCCGGGCCGAGGTCATCCTGATGGACGTAGGAATGCCTCGGCTGAACGGCTACGAGGCCACTCGCCGTATCCGGGAGCAGCCCTGGGGGCGGGGCGTGATCATCATCGCACTCACCGGCTGGGGCCAAGAGGGAGACCGCGTCCAGTCGAGGGAAGCGGGGTGCGACGGCCACCTGGTCAAGCCAGTCGACATCCACGATCTGGAGAAGCTCCTGACCGCGTTGACGGAGAGCACGAATGACGAGGTTAGGCCCGAAAGCAAATCAAGCTAGCGTAGGCGTTGGGTTTATTGTCACCTGTTGGGCGGGTCAAAACCCTCGCCTTTAGGCGAAGGCTTCAGCGTTGCGTTAGAATGAAGAAGCTTCTACCCGAAAGGCCGAAAAGACTGCGGGGATGACGTTCTATTCGACCGCCCTTCGGATTCACCCTTCTTCATTTCTGAGCGAATCCAGCATTTCACGGATAGGGCTAGCCTGTTCACTTCGTCGCAAATCACGCACTCGTTGCGCTTTCTCATAGTGGTCACGCACAATTCAATCGTCTGAGAGCATCGATGCAATGTGCAGTTCGAGTCCACCGCAAGCGGGTTTCCGATTCTCGAGAGCACTCCACCGACGAGCTACGCAAGAGCGCGACCTCCTTCATCACCCTCACCTTCCCGTCGGGTTGCCGTCGTATCCACCTGGGGCAATAAGGGAACAGACTTGCCCGGCTCACCAGAGGTGTCTCGTCCAGCCCAGAAGATGCGGAAAGCGGTGTGCGAGCGCCGCCTGGATGTAGGCCCATGACCACCAGAGCGCCCAGGCGACCATGAGCCACTCTCGCAGATCACGCCGCAGGGAGCGGAAGCGGACCTGCGGGGGGCCGGGGTGCTCGGCGGCTGGGGCGCCGGGGCTACAGGGGACGTCGGACACATGGGGATGGCTGAACGTCATCGGGATGGCCCTCAGTCGGTCGAGCGGTCGTGACGGGTCAGATCGGATTATGTGGCGATTCGGCGTGATGGACGCGGGCCCACCACCGCCTGGCCGCACGGTAGACGCGGTCGGGGCCCAGGCCAGACATGCAGGGGTGATCCGCCAGGGGACAGACCTTCTGGTGGCAGGGCTGGCAGGGGACCCGGTGGCGAAGGATCAAGGAGTGTCGGGACCAGGGCCGCCACTGGCCGGGCTGGTTGGTGCCGCTGAAGAGGATGACCGAGAGCGTTCCCGCCGAGGCGGCGAGGTGAGCCGGGCCGGAATCCGCACCGATGAACAGGTCGGCCCGTTCCAGGAGCGCCGTGGTCTGGGTGACGCTCAGCCGCCCGGTCCAGTCGCGAAGTCGCTCGTGGCCCGGGAGAACGCTCGGCCGCGGGCGGATCTTCCGGGCCGCCCACGACGATGACGCGCCAGCCATCCTGGAGGAACCTCTGAATCAAGGTCTTCCAGTGGCGGCGGGGCCACCGCTTGGCCGATGTGCCGGCCCCGACATGCACGGCCAAAAGAGGGGGAAGAGGGCCGAACCGGCCGGCGTGGAGCCGGTCGGCATCCCGGGGCTGCTCCCGGGTCAGGACCGCCGGCGGGCGGTGCTCGCGATGATCGTCGATCCCTCGCCTGGCGATGATCGCGGCGGGTGCCTCGACCCGGCGGGCATGCTTTCGGGGCCAGGCCTCGGCCAGCCACCGCGCCACGGCGGCACGGTCATGATCGTCCACATGCACCAGAGCCCGGACGGTCTCGTCGGTGGTGATCCCCAACGCCTCCAGCAGCGCCAGCCGCGAGCGGACCTCGTGGCGGCCGCGAACCCAGTCAGCAATGTCGGTCAGCAAGAATGCGCCTCCGCCCATCGCCCAGCCGACCCTTCGCGGGATGCCTCCCAGGGCCAGGACCAGGACCGTGAGCACGTCACCACGGACGTCGATTCCCAGGTCGTACCCCTCGCTGCGGATCGATCGGCCTAGCTCCCAGACCGCGCGGAGCAATCCCCAGCGGCCGGGTTGCCGCTCGAACCAGGTTCGCTCGGCGATCCTCACCCGGCTGACGCCGGGATCGGCCTCGAACACCTCGTGGTTGCTTGGCGAGGCCAGAACGTCGATCGTCGCTTCAGGATAGGCCGAGCGGAGCCAGGAAATCAGCGGGCTGGTGAGCACCGAGTCGCCCAGGTGGTCAAGCTGGACAATAAGGATTCGCCGCGGGGTGGTGATCGACAGGGGAGGACGGACCATTCGCCAGGCCGCCATCGCGGCCGTCCCGGCCGCGTCGAGCGCGCGGACCAGGAGCCGCCAGCGTAGCTTGCTGTAACGGTATCGCCCCGTCCTCACCGGTCTGGGATTACCTGGCGACCCGGTCATACACCTCTGCCGTTCGTTTCGCGACGTCGGGCCAAAGATAGTTCGAAGCGACAAAATCCGCCAGACGAGGATCGGGCCCTTGCGACCATGACCGGGCAATCGCGCGGGCGATTCCCGCGATCCGATCGGGCCGGGCGTATTGAACCCGGCTGCCGAAATACTCGCGGGTCGAGCCAAAGGGGGTGATCACTATGGGGGCACCCGCGAGTGCCGCCTCGAGCGCGGCCAGCCCCGGCGTCTCGAACCAGCTTGGCAAGGCAAACACCCGGGCCGCCGCGTAGGCGGAGGCCAGCAGCGGGTCGGCGTGGTCTCTTGCCCCCAGCCACCGGACCCGTTCGCCGCCCTCCCTGCGACACTGCTCGAAGTACTCGCGAGACTCGACCGGGGCCTCTCCCATGACGACCAGCGGCAAGCCCAGCGACCGGACTGCGCGGATCAGGCCCAGCGGGTTCTTGCGGGGCTCGATGCGGCCGACGAACAGGACGAAATCCTCGCCGCCGTACCGCGAGCGAAACAGCGCGGGCGATGCCGACTGGAACGCGCCGAGCACCCCGTTGGGAACCACCTCGATCCGCTCCGGGTCAACGCCGAAAAGGGCGACAAGCTGGCGGGCCTCGGCCCGCGAGTTGGGCAGGATCCGGTCGCTCAGGGCAAGCAGCTCTCGTCGCCATCCAGGGAGGGAAGGGACCATCCGGCGGATCGACCACGCGGCCAGGCCGCCCAGTCTCCGCGTCCAGCGTGGCTCCAGCGTCCAGAGCGCGGCCGGCTCGAACCAGCAGATTGGCGAGAGGACCACCGGGGTTCCCCGGGCTCGTGCCCTGCGGGCCAGCTCCAGCCCCTCGCGCGACATTCCGAACAGGTGGAGCACGCGCGCCTGGTCGAGCCGGTCGGTCCAGGGAGAGAAGAGTCGAACCGAGGCACCTAGGGCCTCGAGGTGGCGGCCCGTTTGCACGAGCTGGTTCTCGCCCCCGCCGGGGGCCTGGAACGCGAACGACGGGGCGTGGAACAGGACCGTCCCGGCGCGGCACGGTCCCTGGCACCGCGTCCTCAGCCAGGACTCGGCGGGTCGCGCGGATCCCCTGTCTCGGATGGCGCCTTGTGACATCATCCGGTCCCCGTTCGCTGCAGCTTCCACCACCGTAGCCCTTTCTTCAGCCGGTCGGAAAGCGAAGCGCTGGACAGCTCGTGAAGCGGCGTCACCGTCTCCCAGTCGAGTACCTGGCGAACCGCGTCCTTCAGGCTGGGATGCCGGTCGTCAACCACCGGAGCAACGACGGCCAGTTCCCGCGCCGGCTCGCGCCGTTCGTAAACCAGCTCGTCTACCCGGATCACGGTTCTGGGACCGGAGAGGGGCAACGAGCAGCAGAAGCTGCCGCGGTGGATCTCCAGCGCCAGCGGGTAGTCCGGGGCCCACTCCTCGAACTGGATCTCGAAGCGATTGCCGTCGCGGGGCAAGACCAGGTACTTCCGGCCGGCCCGCCAGTGCCACCACCGCGCCAGCTCGGTCAGGGTGGCCCGCCAGACCAGCGACTGCCTCTCGAGCGACCGGTGCAGCGCGATCAGGATCTCCGGCATCCTCCCCAGCCGCCGCTCGGGATGGCCGTAGACCAGGGCGGGTTCGCCGCTGCTCACCTTGGCCTCGATCACACGGCACAGGTAGTCCGCGACCACCCGGCTGTCCTGCACCCCGGCGTCAAGGAAGAGCCCCTCGCAGACGGGATGGACCGGCACTTGCAGGACGCGGGAGAACCGGTCTCCTTTCCAGGGGAAGAAGGGAAAATCGTCGTAGCCGAGCTGAAAGTCCGACGAATACTCGTAGCCCAGTGACTCCAGAGCGTCGTCCAGTCCCGGGTTCCAGCGGCCGTGGGGAGCGGCGAAACCCGTGGGCGAGAAGCCCGCTCTCCGGAGGATGCAATCGGCGCGTTCCAGGTTGCGCTGGTTTGCCTCCGGATCGCGATAGACGTAATGAAAGTGACCGTGCGACTGCGTGTCGTAACGCTGAAGATCGCTCAGGACCTCGGTCTCGTTCTCGTAGGCGTGCGTGCTGATGAAGTGGGTGCAGCAATCCGCCAGGAGGTTGCGAGGCAAGGCGAAGCGGTGGTAGTCCTCGGGAACAGGCTCATCCAGGTCGACCCGGAAATTGAACACCGAGCGATAGGGGTGGGGGAACGGGGAGAGCCGCATCCAGTGCCCTCCCGCTGCCAGGATCTGGTCCCGCAGGGCGGCGATCAGCCGGCGGCGGATCCAGGCCTTGGGCTGGCGCGAGACCCGCTCGCAGAGGTTCCACCGCCGATGCTTCCAGATCGCCCGCGCATCCTGGTGGTCGATGAGCGCCTCGAAGGGATCGACCGGCTCGCCGCGCCGCAGCACGTCGATGTCGATGGCGACGTGCTCGTGGGTGAGCGACGGCCTCAGACTGGCCGCGCTGGCCTGGCGTCCGTCGTAGAGGAGGAAACGCCCTCTCCGGAAGGCGAACGGATGAGGATCGCGCACCACCTCGTGGGCAATGCCCTCCTGCGCCAGGATCAACTCCAGGCCGGGGGGTGTTCTCCAGAGCAAGAGGGGCAGGGGAGCCAGCACTGGGCGATACAGATCAGACATGGAGACCTCCCGCGGCCCGTGCCACCCAGAGTGTCATGAGCCGCGCCGAGGGAACGAGCCGGAAGAGCCACGAAGCATCCTCGGCCGGGGAAAGGAGGTGAATGACCTGAACCTGCTTGAACCGGCGCCGCAGCTCGCTCTTCAGCGCCGAGGGCCAGAACCAGCGCTCGCGAACCGGTCCTCCGGCAGGATACATCCAGCGACCGCGGTACTCGTCGAGCCGCTTGACCGCAATGCTGGGAATCCACGGCCGCTGGGCCGACAGCGACGCGATGTTCTTGTCGACGATCGCCAGGAAACCGTCAGGCCTGAGCACCCGTCGCGCCTCCAGGAGAACCGCGTCTCGCGCCCGGACATCCAGGTGCTCGAACATCTCCACGGCGATGATCCCGTCGAAGCATCGGGGCCCGAACGGGAGCCTGCGGGCGGTGGCGTGAACACGGTGGATCCCGCCGGCCTCGGCCAGCATGCCCGGCGAGAGGTCAAGCCCGACGACCCGGGCTCCCCTGGCCGCCAGCGCCACGGGAGAACCGGCCCTTGCCGCAGCCCAGGTCGAGGATCCGCAGTCCGTCGACCGGTCCCGAAGCGTCGAGGATCGCCCGCAAGCGATAGTCGTTGCCGGCCAGGGACGTCTTGAACCGCCGGCGGAGTGCGTCGAACCGCAGCGCGACCTCGGCCTCATGCGTGGCGATCACGATGCCCCTCCCGCCGCGCTCAGCTCGCGCAGCTTCCAGCTCCGGACCGCCACCGACGCCGCCGAGAGAGCGCAGAACATCAGGCCCTCGGCGCCGTCCCGGAACCCCTGCTTGAAGAGGTACAGCTTGAGAAAGAGCCAGAACGGACGGAGTGCCAGGTCGCTGGTGCGGAATCTTCGTCCGGCCTGGTGGAGATCGCGGGCTTCGAGGGTCGTGTACTGGTCGATCTTGCCCAGGAACACGCGGACGTTGGGCAGGGTCCGGTGCTCGAGCACCTGATGCATCCGGCCGACTGGCCCTGCGATCTCGATGGTCTCGTGGACCAGGCCTGCCCATCGCCCGCTTTCGCGGCGAAACAGTCGGAGCGGGAGGTCTTGCTGGGTTCCCGAGTAACGGAACGGCCGGCCGAGGATCTCGCTGCGGATCGGCACGCGAAACCCGGCGAAGTCGCTCGCGGGATCGGCCAGCCGGGCACGGATCTCACCGGCCAGCTCCGGTGTGACCCGCTCGTCCGCGTCGATCGACAGCACCCAGTCTCCCGTGGCCAGAGCCAGTGCCGCGTTCCGCTGGTTCGCGAAATGATCGAACGCGCGAATCGACACAACCTCGGCATGCCGCCGGGCAATGGCGAGGGTGGCGTCCGCGCTGGACTCATCAACCACGACAACCCGCTCGTCCGCGAAGCGCACGCTCTCCAGGCAGCCCGGGAGGTTCCGCTCCTCGTTCCGCGCCACGATCAGGACGGAAAGGCGGGTCTCAGGCATGGACCACCGCCTTTCTCAGTCCGCCGCCCAGCGCCCGGAGCGGGAAGTAAATCGCGTAGGAGACCAGCGCGAGGTCGAGCCGGCCGATCAGGGCAAGAACGATCCAGAGGTGCCAGCGAACATCGGCGTGGCCTGCGAGCCGGACGAGCTTCCGGAGGAGTGAGCTGCTGCGTGAGGGTCGTCGTCTCGACGGTTGCTCTGCACTCTGCCCCTCCCTCTCCATCGCGTCGCCGGCGAGCGACTGGATGACGAACAGGTACTTGGCCGACGCGTAGAGCGTTCCCAGCACCAGCCAGCCGGGCTGACCGGTCGATCGGAAGACCGACCAGGCGATCGCGGCGTGAAGGGCGAGATCGGCGAGCTCGTCGAGGACCTGGTCAAGCCAGCGGCCGAAGGCCGAGCCGGTCCCTTGCAGCCGGGCCAGACGGCCGTCGGCGGTGTCGAGCACCAGGGCCACAGCGAGCGCCAGCGCCGTCGCGACGCCCTGCACAGGACCGGAGCCGCCGAAGGCCGCCATCCCGGCTGCGGCGAGCATGAACGCCCCGGCGGCGAGGGTCACGCCGTTGGGACGAACCTGCGTGGGCTCGAGCGCCGCGGCCAGCTTCTCGGCAAGGGAGAAGGCCCAGAACCGCCCCAGCGGCTGATAGGTCAAGCGCCTCGTCAGTTCCTCCTCGGCCGCCATGAGCGAGCCGGCGCGGTCGAGCCGCCAGATGACCGCCGTCTCGGGGCTGCGTCCCCTGTGGACGGCCCGGCGAAGGCGGCGTGCGTCGTAGAGCCGGTCGGTGCGGAGGATGACGGTTCCGGCCTGGGGCGGGCCCGTGACGAACACTACCCGGCGGGGCAGCGCGTCACCCACCAGGCCGATGAGCAGCGCGTGCTCGTCCTCTCTTGCGTGGACGGCGATCGTCCGGCCGGGTGCGGCAACCGCCAGCGCCTGTTCGATCAGGCGGCTGAGAAGGGAGCGGCCCAGCACGACCTCGGCCGCGAGTGGACCCCGCGGCCCGCGCGGCCGGGCATCGATCACCAGGTGGAGAGCCGGAGAAGACATCCATCGCCTCCCTGCGAGTCCCGAACTCTCGGCGGTAGCGACGGCCGCGAGCGACTCCTTCGCAACGCGGCGCCGCGAGTCTCCTTTTTCACCACTGAAACCTGCGAAAGAACGCCTCCTGCCGCTCGATCCAGGATCCCTGCCCGACCGCCAGCGCGCGGCGAGCCAGGCGGACGTCGCTCCATCGCCGCAAGGCGGAGAGCAGGCCGATCGCCAGATGGATCCGCCCGCGAACCAGCCAGTATCCCAGCCGGATCGGGATCCAGAGCAGATGTGCGGCCAGCCTAGTTCCCGCCAGGTTCTTCCAGGCGAAGAGAAAGCTGTTGCGAATCGCCAGCGAGTCGCAGCGCTCGAGTCCCAGTGAAGGGCCGAAGGTACCGAATCCACGGTGATAGGCAACCGACCGCGGTTCGTAATACCCGGAGTAACCGGCCATCCAGCCGCGGAAGCCCAGGTCGAGGTCCTCGATCCGCCCCGGAAAGAACACCGGGTCATAACCGCCGAGCGCCAGGAATTTCCGGCGATCGACGGCAAGCACCGGCCCCGCGCTTGCGGTCAGGTCGGCCTGGTCCACCTCGCGCTCGAAGCCCGGCACCCGGCACATGCCCTGCACCAGGCCGAATCTCGACCGAACCCGGGTTCTCATCCCCTCGTAGTCTTGCCCGTCGAACGTCCAGCAGAGGGGAGCCGAGAACAGGGCGTCGTCGTGTTCCTCGAACACGCGGAGCAGGGGGGCGACCGCGTCTGCATCGAGCTTCACGTCGTTATTCAGAAGCAGAGCGATCGGCTCCTCGAGCGATTGCAGAACCCTGTTGAACGAGGCCAGCCCGCGATTCTCTTCCCGGACCACCCGCACCCCCGGCCAGCGGCACGCGATGCGCTCGTGCGAGCTGTCGTCCGAGCCGTTATCGACCACCGTCACGCCGCAGGGCACCGGAGCCCGCGCGGCGGCCTCGATGATGGAAGGCAGGCACTCGCCCAGGAGCTCCCGCCCATTGTAGTTGAGCACCAGGATGTGGGTGCGGTCGATCGTCAAGGGCTCCATCCCTCAGACTGGGTACGCACAGTCAACTCACCGGAGGCACTTCATAAAGAGCAACCAGAATTCGCTTTGCGGCTCTCGATGGGTTCGTGCGTCGAATCGTCCCGGACACCGGTTTCGAGAGATCGGTCTGGCTCGGAGCATTTCCAGGAGTACCATACGCCGCAAGTCTTTGCAGGTCAAGCCCGGCATGAGTTGCGAACCGGGGACCGAATTCGTTACTTTCCAGGGAGGAGTCGATCCTACTCATCCGCGTCCCGGGCGGTCACCTCCCATGCGAACGACTCGACCATTCGCCCCGTTCCTGGTTCTGACCTTCTGGTTCCTCACCCTGCTCTGCCCGAGTACTCGTGCCCAGGACGAGCCATCCGAGCGTGATCAGGACGGGCGGCAAGAGTCCCCCAGCGATGCAGGCCGGCTGGCGATGACCAAGGCCGTGGCCTGCAGGTCAATCGAGGGATTCGAGGACTACGAGCCCCTTCCGCGCGGCGAGCTGACCGCCGAGGAGAAGCTCCAAATCTACTATCGCCCGCTGAACTACAAGACGGTGCGGCTCGGCAAGGACCACACGGCACACCTCACGCAAGACGGCCAGATCCGCCGGAAGGGCGAGAAAACGGTCCTCCGGCGCAAGAAGGACATCCTCGATTACGAGGCCAAGAGGCCCGAGCCGCTGGGCGAGATCTTTCTTCGTAACAGCGTCGCCCTCAAGGGCCTTCCCCCCGGCGACTACGAGTACGACATCATCCTCCGCGACGAGAACAACCCCGGCCCCCCCGTCACCCAGTCTCTCAAGTTCCGCGTCATCCCGCCCGCTGTGCCGAAGAACGAGGAGAGCAAGTAGGCAGGTCGGTACCCACCGTGGAGAGGCGGAGAGCCGTGAAAAGCCTCGAGGGTCACCGAGAACACGCGGCCGGGATCAGCTTGCCTCTTCGATGCTCAGACCCGTTCGGCCCGGCAGCACCAGGCGGAACTTGGGGGCTGGGGCGGCGGTGGCTTTCTCGATCCGGCCGGTCCTGAGGCGGCGGAACCAGTTGCGGGCCGCCCAGGCGGAGCGGAGCAGGCCGAGGTTGCCGAGAACCTGGTACATCACCCGGAACTGCCAGAGGCGGTCGATCGTCACCATGGCCTTGAGTGCCCGCAACGGGTTGTAGAACGAGGCATAGGCGACCAGGATGTTGAACTGCTTTCGCCACGGGTGGCGGCTCCGGCTGGCGATCGTGTGGTTGCCGTCGAACTGGTAGTCAGCCACGTCCACGCCGCCGACCCGCTTCATCACCAGGCCTTCCTCGAACGACCGCTCGTAACTCTTCGAGCCGACCATCGGCATCAGGAACGTGACCTGCACGCTCACCGCCCCCGCGCGCTTCAGATAGCGAATCTGGTTGAGCAGCCCGTACAGGCCGCGCCGGGAGAATAGCGGCTGGGCGTCGTGGTGCATCATCATCGGCATCGGGGCGATGCCGTGCGAAAGCAGGTTGCGAAAGACGCGCAGGGTCTTCTCGGGGCTCTGCCCCTTCTTGACCAGCTCGGCGGTCATGTCCTCGATGCCGAACCAGATGGCGCGAATCCCGGCTTCGCGCGCCAGCGGCATCAAGTCGGCGCAGCGATCCACGTCGTGCTCGGTTCCTTCGGTGCCGATCCAGACCGCGTCACGGAAGGGCCGGCCGTTGACCGAGCCGCGCGCCATCATCGAAAGGATCTCCTCGGCGGCCTCGTGGTTGTTGAAGAAGTTGTCGTCGGTGCCGAAGAAGCTGTCGATGCCCGTTTGCTCGACCATCGCGCCGATCTCGTGGACGAGCCGCTCGGGACTGCGAAACCGGAACGTGCCCTGGTTGTAGGCGTGGATCGGGCAATAAGGGCAGTGGAACCTGCAACCGTGGGTCATGATGATCGCCAGGACCCTCGCGTACTTTCCCAGGCGATCCGCGGGCACCGGGCAGGAGTCCAGCCCCGCCCTGCGATGGGGCCGCTCGAACAGGCCCAGGGCCGGCAGCGGCAAGGGAAGCTCGTCGAGGTCCTGAACCAGGCGCTGAACGCCCGTGTTGACCAGCTCATGAATCGGGCCCTCGCCATCGTCGCGACGGTAGACCAGGCCGGGGATATCTTCCAGGCCCCCGGCGGCGCGCGCCGCACAAAAGCCTGGCGCAAGGTCTCGCCGTCGGCCTTGAACTCGAGGAGCCGATCGAGCAAGGAGAGGAGGACGAACTCCTCCCCCGTCACCACGACGTCGGCGCCGCGGCGGCCATCGGGCCCTAGGCCGAAGAAGTCCCAGGGCTCGTAGATGGCCTTGGCCCCCCCCGCCAGGATCAAGGGGCGGTCCTCGCCCAGAGACCAGGCATCGTCGATCAGCCGGTAGGCCGGGGTGCTGTGGATCTGCATGCTCGAGACCAGAAGCAACTCGGGCGGCTTGCCGCCGAGCCGGGCCTGGCTGGGCCTGATGTGGGGGGTCCACTGCTGGAGCACGACCCGGGTGTTGGCGAACCCCGCCGCTGCGAGCGCCGAGGCAACGGCAATCGGCGCGCCGGGGACGAGATGCTTGTCCACGAAGATGAACGGCCCCAGCCGCGTCCGGCGGTCGAACGCGTTGACAAACAGAACCGGCACATCGTGCCCGTCCACTCGTCGGCGGACCCGTGCCTCAAGATCGCGGTACTGTCCGGGAAGGGTGTACTCATCGCCTCTGGGACGCCTTGGCAACTCCATGGCTACGGCTCTCAATCTCTTGAGTCGACAGAGCTTGCGTCGTGAGGTCCGAGATCCTTCAACGGTACCACAGAGAGTGGGCGGGCCTCAAGTCTCTGAAGGTATAAAGACACCCCGTCGCCCCGATCTCGCCAAGCCGCTCATGGAACTTGCCGCCCGGCCTGCAAAACGCCCGTGGGGCAGGTCGCGAGTGCCACAGCCTCATTCGCACCGCGAGCCTGCCACACCGCGGTTTCATCATCCCCCGTTCCCCAGAGAGCGGGGGCCGTTCTCCCCGTGGCCCTCGGGTTTCTCGTGGTCCCCCACCGACAGGAAGACCTCCATCTGCTGGCCGACGTAGACCTTCGCCGGAGGCTGATCGGGCAGGGCGTAAAGCACCTGGAGGGCGCGAGTGTCCACCCGCTCGGTGTTGTCGCCGGTCAGGCTCTTCTTGGGGATGACGTACGGCTCGATCCGCACGAACGCGAGAGGGAACTTCGGGTTCTGCCGACCCTTGATATTGGCCCAGGCCGGGACGCCCTCCTGGAAGCGGTAAAGGTCGTTCTCGTCGATATCCACCCGGATGTGCAACTGCTTGACCTCGCCCAGCACGATCATCGGTTCCTTCCACGCCATGGCCGCGAACTGGCCGGGGCGGACGTTGACCTGGAGGATCTCGCCATCCACCGGCGCCCGGACCACCAGCCGGTCGAGCATGATCTTGATGTTCTCCACCTGGCTCCGCGCTTGCTCGACCGCCGCGCGTTGCACGTCGATGTCTTCCTTCCAGGCACCGGCCTTGAGCTTGGCGAGGTCGGCTTCGGCCTTGGCAAGCGTGGCCTTGGCCGCCTGCATGGTATAGCGGTCCTTGTCGAAGTCAGAGGCGGCCAGCATCTTCTTCTGGAACAGGTTCAGATCGCGGTTGTAGGCGGCCTCGGAGTCGAGCAGGCGGGCCCGCGCCTCCTCGACGGCCGCGATGGCCGGCGGCAGGTCCTCGGGCCTCGGCATCTGTTCGAGCCGGTGGAGCTGCGCCTCGGCAGCCCGCAGCGCAGACTCGCGAACCTTCATCTCGGCGGCGAGGTCGCGGTTGTCGATCCGGAAGAGCGGGTCTCCCTTCTTGACCGAGTCGCCCACCTTCTTGTGGGGCGGATCATAGCCCGGCCGGCCGTCCACGTAGACTTCCAGCACCGCGCCCGGCACCACCGTGCCGATCGGGATATTCTCGCGCTGGGGCTCGACCAGGCCGAAGCCGTAGATCACGTCCTTGAGCTTCTCGGGCTTTTGCGGAGGATCGAGCAGTGGCTTGGAGACCGGGGATTCGCGCTTGGTGATGACGGCGCCAACACCCACGACGATCCCCAGGAGGGCAACCAAGGGTAATAACACCTTAGTGAACATAAGAATGATCCTCTACTCGATCAGACATTGATCTCGGGAATTCATCAAACTCAACACGCCCGGGAAGTCTCGTCAGGCCGCGGCTTCGGCGGCACGCTCCTCGATGTTCACCACCACACCGTCGTCCATATGGGCGATCCGGTCGCCAAACTGGAAGACGCGGTTGTCGTGGGTCACGACGACCACGGCGCGGTCGGACTTGACGGCCGACTCGCGTAGAAGTTGCATGACGGTGAGCCCCGTCTCGTGGTCCAGCGCCGCCGTCGGCTCGTCGCAGACCAGGAGCTTGGGGTCGTGAACCAGGGCCCGCGCGATGGCCACCCGCTGCATCTGCCCGCCCGAAAGCTGCGCGGGGAGGCTGCGGGTCTTCTTGCCCATGCCGATGGAGGCGAGAACCTCGCTGGCCTTGCGCACGGCCGGGTCCTTTCTCCAGCCGGCGATCACCAGGGGAATGGCCGCGTTCTCGGCCGCGGTCAACGCCGGCAGGAGGTTGTACTGCTGGAACACAAAGCCGATGTTCCTGGCCCGGAACCTCGTCTTCATGCGGTCGTTCATCCGGGTGATGTCGTTGCCGAAGATGCCCACCTCGCCTTCGTCGGCGTCGAGGATACCGGCGATCACCGACAGCAGCGTGGTCTTGCCGCAGCCGGAGGGCCCGACGATCAGCGACATCTGACCCGCGTAGATGTCGAGATCGATGCCGGCCAGCGCCTGGACGTGCTGGTCTCCCGACCCGAAGTGCTTGGTCAGCCCTCGGATCCGGACGGCGATCTCGCTGGAGCCCGAATCTGCCTTGGCAAGACTCGAGCTTTTGAACTGGAACATCCTGGAAGCTCCCCTGACTGGATCGACGACGGTGACGGCCGTTTCTGGTCCACGGTCTCTCAACGGAACACGATTGCCGGCTCGAGCCGGATGACTCGCTGGACCGAGAGCAGGCTGGCCAGCACGCAGATCAGGACGATGGCCACGGCGGTCGTGGGCAAAAGCTGCCAGGGAGTGAAGAAGGCCAGCTCGGTCGGCTGCCCCTGCCAGCCCGTGGCCGCTTTCCAGCCGAAGAGGGTCGAGAGACCCACGCCGATTCCGTAGCCCAGCACTCCGACGACGGCTGCCTGGAGCAAGATCATGGAGACGATCCGAAGATTCGACGCCCCCATTGCCTTGAGGGCCCCGAACTGCTTGAGATTCTCGATCGTGAAGTTGTAAAATGTTTGCCCGGCGATCGCCGTGCCCACCAGGAAGCCAAGAAACACCGTGATGCCGAAGTTGATCGGGATGCCGGTGTAGATCAGGTAGTACTTGATCGTCTTGTAAAGGAAGTTCTCGCTCGTCCGTGCTCCCAGGCCGGTCTGGCTCTGGATCCGCTCGGCGACGACCTCGGGCGCGGTCTTCTGCCCATCCTCGCCGGTTCCGGTCTGAACCAGGATGAACGAGAGGATCTTTCGCTCCATGGGAACGAACTGTTTCGCCCGGCTATAGAGGGTGTAGACCACCGGGTTGGACTGGAAGGTACGCGTCGCCTCGCAGACGCCGACAATGATCGCCCGGTGATCGTTCATCTCGATCTCGGGCGCGGACCGGACGAACTTGCGGAGCCGCTCGATATAGGCCTCGTCGGTTTCCTTGGGCTTCTCGAACGGCTCATCGAGGTGGCAGCCCGGGAAGAGCTTGCGCAGGCCGACCCGGTCGACGATGACTGAATCGGGCCGGCGCAGGTCGGCGGGCTCGCCGACCAGCATCCGCCCGTTGGGGGGTGGCCCGATCATCGGGCCGCTCGGCGGCGCCCCCACCATGGAGGTGTCGTCGACACCGATCAAAATCACCTGCTCGATCACGTTGACAATCTCGTTGTCGTACCACCGCGCCGGCGGTGGCGAGGGGTAATCGATGCCGGGGGCCAGCAGATCGAGCACCTTGGTGAACGGGTTCGAGGGCGGCGCGAATTGGGCCTCGCGGTCAAGCTCGAGCTGGTCGGGCGGATAGGTCTTCTCCTTCATCTCGGCCGGCGTGAAGATGAGCTTGGCCCGGCCATTGCCCTTGTACAGGGGAACGGCCCACCTCACACCGTCAACACCCCGGACGCGCTGGAGGTTGCTCTCGAGCATCGGCTTGATGTCGTCCACGAACCGGACGCTGGGATCCATGACCCACAGGTCCGCCCCCGTGATGTCGGTGATCTGGGCACAGGTCCGCAGCATCAGACCGCAGAAGATCGACCCCTGCTGGGTGATCAGCGCAGCCGCGAAGGTCAGCCCCAGGACGATGCCCAGGAACTTGGCCTTGTCGCCGACCAACATCTTCAAGGCGATCCAGTACATGACGATTCCTCATCATCGCGTCAACGAGCTCCGCCCCTCGGCGGACGGTTCCCCGGCTTCATTGAGCGTAGGCCCGAGGCCCAGCGCGGCAAGGCAAAACGAGGTGATATGGTCCGTCAGGAACTCCAGGTCGAGCGCGCCATAGCCCTCGTGCCCGATCAGCCGCTCGGTGATCCTCCGCGCCATCTTGTAGTGCAGACACTGGCCGATCACACTGAACACCAGGACGTTCAACCGCCGGTCGTCGGCCTCGGGGCAGATCTCGGCCATCAGGGCCT
Organism: uncultured Planctomycetaceae bacterium; assembly: GCA_963816015.1. Lineage (GTDB taxonomy): Bacteria > Planctomycetota > Planctomycetia > Isosphaerales > Isosphaeraceae > Aquisphaera. The sequence continues at coordinate 29,076 of CAWFJM010000068.1, forward strand.
TGATCCGCTCGAAGCGAGGCCGGATCCCCTCCCGCACCAGGATCTCGGAGAACGTGGTCGGCGCGATCATCTCCCGCAACATCAGCCGGTGCTGCCAGTCTTCCGGCCGGTTCATCGACAGCACACGGCCGAGAAAATGATGGATGAACGACCGCAGCCGCAAGGCGGGCGAGAGCTCCGCATCGAAGCACTCGTCGTCGGGCTCCATCCCGCACCGGTGCGCCTCGCGGAGAGCCTCGACATAAAGCGTCTCCTTGTCGCCGAAGTGGTAATTGACCGCCGCCAGGTTCGCACCCGCCCGCTCGCAGATCGTCCGCACTCGGGCCAGTTCGAACCCCTTGTCCGCGAACTCTTCACCGGCCGCGTCGAGAAGCCGCGCCTTCGTCAGATCCTGTGCTACCATGTCACCTCGCCACCATGCCAAACAACCGTTTAAAACACCTGTTTCAATCAAGTGTATGGAAGACCGGCCGGACGTCAAGTCGGGCCGGGCAAGATTTCTTTCTGGGGCCGCAAATGGAAAACGCAAAGTCCAGCGAGCCTGGATCGAGTCGTGACCGAAGACCTAAAAATGGTTAGACTTGTCTCATGGTGAATGGTGAGTGAAAGGGCGAGGCTAACACATGCGTGCATTGGAGTGGCTCCGAGATCCCTTCAGCCATCCCCTGAAGGCGGTGTACGTCGTCTACGGGGACGACCTCTACCTGAGGCGAGAGTCGGCGGACGCCATTGGCCGCGCGATCCTGGGAAACGAGGCCGACGAGATGGCGGTCCGCCGGTTCGACGGCAACTCTGCGAGCCTTGCCGACGTGCTGGACGAGCTGCGCATGCTCCCCTTCTTCGCCAAACGAAGGGTGGTTTTCGTCGAGGATGCCGATCCCTTTGTGACGAGGAGTCGCAAGGAGCTGGAGGCCCATGTCGAGGCACCCGTCGGCACGGGGGTCCTCGTTCTGATGCTCAAGACCTGGCCAGCCACCACGAAGCTCTATCGCCAGGTCGCGGCGGCCGGCCTGCCCATTGACTGCAACAGCCCCGGTGAGAAGGAACTCCTCCCGTGGCTCGGGCACCATGCGGAGAAGCAGGGGGCCGATCTCGAGGCAGATGCGGCGCGGCTGCTGGTGGAGCTGGTCGGGGCCGAGGTTGGCTTGCTCGTGGCCGAGGTCGAGAAGCTGGCCGTTTACGTCGGGCCGAGCGGCCGGATCCGCCGGGCCGACGTCTCCCGCATGGTCGAAGCCGGCAGGATCGAGACCGTCTGGAAAGTGATCGACGCCGCCACCACGGGAAAGGTGGCCGAGGCCATCGCCGACCTGGACAACCTGATGGCCTCCGGCGAGTATCCTATCAAGATCCTCGCCGCGTTCGCGGCCTCGCTGCTGAAGGTTCACCACGCCGGCCGGCTGCGGGCCGCCCGCATGAGCCTGGAGGAGGCCTGCCAGATCGCGGGTGTTCGCGAATTCGCCATCGACAAGACCCGCCGGCAGCATGCGCACCTCGGTCCGGCTCGTGTCGATCAGATTCCGGCATGGCTCCTGAAGGCGGACCTCGATCTCAAGGGAAACTCGCCCCTGGACCCGCGCGTGGTCCTCGAGGACCTGCTCATCCGGCTTGCCATCCCACGCACCGACTGAGCCACAGCCGGATCGGCCTGCTGCATAGATGGATTTCGTCGCCCCTGGTGCTCGGGTGACCGGTCGCTTGGGCCATGGCGAGCCAGCCGCTGGCGTGAATTCTCCCTGTCGGTTCCCGGGTTGAACTTGAGAGGCTTGGGTCTTTCGAGCATAGTGAGGGAAACGGGCACCCGGGGAACCCTGGTCACCGACGCCCTTCTTATCCATGAACCCCGCCTACGGATCGGGAAAGGGTTACAGAATGCTCCAGAGACCCTCGCGTCCATCGTCCCTTGCCTGCGTGCTGATCGGCACGGCGGCCGTGCTCCTCGCGACGACTCCGGCCCGGGCGCAGGAGTCGTGGGATGCGGTCTTCCTGAAGGGGAACAAGATCGGCTATGTTCACACCTTCGTCGAGAAGGTGAGCGAGAAGGGCCGCGAGCTGTACCGGGTTCGGGTCGATCAGGTCTTCACATTCCGGCGCCTTGATGACACGGTGACCATGAAGATGATGTACGGCACGATCGAGACCGCGGACGGCGAGGTCCTCCGGCTCGATACGAGGACTCTTGCCAGCGACGAGGAAATCCGCGTTCACGGCGACGCGATCAAGGGCCAGATGAACCTGATCATGGAAACCGGCGCGGGTGGCAAGCAGGAGCAGACGATCGCCTGGGGCAAGGATGTTCGCGGCCCGTATGCCGCGGAGCAGAGCATGCGCGCAAGCCCATGGAAGAGGGCGAGACGCGTGCCTTCAAGATGTACATCCCCGACCTCAACCGGGTGGTCGACTTCACCTTCAAGGCGGGGCCAACGACCGAGATCGCGCTGGGCGACGGCTCGAAGCGTTCCCTCCGCAAGGTCCAGCAGACGGCTTCGCTGGACGGGAAGCCGCAGGAGGTCCTCAATGCCGTCCTCTGGGTCGATACGGGCGGCCAGGTTTTGAAGCTCGACAGCGACATGATGGGCGGAATCGTCATGTATCGCACGACCAAGGAGGGGGCCACTTCCCCCATGCCTCGGGGCAATGCCAGGTTCGACGAGATCCGCAACACCATGATCGCGATCGGCAAGATCATTCCCGATCCCCGCCGCACGCGCTACGTCCAGTATCGCCTGACTCTCAAGGATGGAGATCCGGCCCAGGTCTTCCCCAGCGACGGGCGTCAGACCATCCAGCCCGGGCCCGACAAGAACTCCCTGATCCTGAACGTGGTCGCGGCCGGCCCCGCCGATGGCACGCCCGGCCCGGGCGAGGTCGACGCCAAGTACACCCGCGCCAATGGCATGGTCACGAGCGACGACTCGCGGGTCAAGAGCCTGACCGCGCGCGCCGTCGGGGATGCGAAAACCCCCTGGGACAAGGCGGTCAAGATCGAGCACTGGGTGTTCGAGAACATCCGGGACAAGAACTTCGCCGTCGCCTTTGCCCCCGCAAACGAGGTCGCCCGCAACCTCAGCGGCGACTGCTCCGAGCACGCCGTCCTGGCCGCCGCGATGAGCCGGTGCGCCGGTATCCCCTCCCGGGTCGCCGTGGGCCTGCTCTACGTCGACAACGAGCGGCAGCATCTCAAGGGCTTCGGCTACCATGTCTGGCACGAGGTCTACGTCAATCAGCGGTGGGTGGCCCTCGACTCCTCCTGGGACCAGTCGAGCGTTGATGCCACCCACATCAAGCTCGGCGACACCAGCCTCGATGGCGTTGCCCCCTTCGAGGCCTTCCTCCCCATCGCCCGCGTTCAAGGAAAGCTTGAGATCGACCCCATCGAGCTGCGGTGACGTGCCCGGAAGAGTGATCCTGCTCGGAGGGACGCAGGTGGCCGGCGAGGTACCTGCGACTCCCTCGGCGGCCTTGATCTGTTCGGGAGCCAGACGGCTGACCGGATACCAACGCCGGTTGTTCATGGCCGAGGTGGCCACGGAACTCTGCGAAGGCAGCGCGCGCCCGGAGAAGAAATGGAACGGCGTATTACTGAACTGCCTGAAGGTGGTCCTGCAATGCGCCCTGCGGATGCTCTGGAAGGGCCGGCACCCGATCGTGAAACGCCTCCACGGCGAGTATCCCGATGGCGTTCGAGTTGCCGCCAAGGAGATGAAGGCGTACGAAGCTCGATTGGAACGATCGGCGACCCTGCCGAAGTACGACATAACCATCAAACCGAGGAGCTTCGAGCATCAGGTAAAGTAAATCCTACCGCTCGCCTTGGTGAGGGTGCCTTTCTGAGAATGAAACGACGCTTGCGACCTTTTGTCCAGCCGCGATCGGTCTTGACGATCGCAGCGCCCACGGTAGGATGGTATTTTTCCCTGCGATGAAGCCGCAATCGGTTTTGTTTCAACCAGTCAGGCCTATCTCTCAATGAACTGTTATCAAGCCAAGGCCGGGGAGCTGGCGCAGCAGTGGTATGTGATCGACGCCTCAGGGCAGGTCGTCGGCCGCCTCGCCGCGCAGATCGCCCCGATCCTGATGGGAAAGCACCGGCCCACCTACACGCCCCACATCGACACCGGCGATTACGTGATCGTGACGAACGTCGACAAGGTGGTCTTCACGGGCAACAAGTGGCAGGAAAAGTCGTATCAGCGGTACTCCGGTTATCCCGGCGGACAGCGCGATGAAGCGGCCTGGAAGCTGTTTCAGCGCCATCCCGAGCGGATCCTCGAGCTCGCCATCCAGCGCATGATGCCCAAGAGCAAGCTCGGCCGGCACATGATGGACAAGCTCAAGCTCTACGTGGGTCCGGACCACCCGCACCAGGCGCAGCAGCCCGTTCCCCTGGAGGCCCTGTCGGGCCGCCCCGCCTCGGCCGGCGCCCTCTTCGCCCCGCCGCCCGTTCCTTATGGTTCCAGGAAGAAGGCCGCCAAGGTCAATGCAGCGGCTGCCGCCCACGGCAAGCCCGGCAGCTCCTCCTGATCATGATCACACGGCGCACGATCACGGCCACGAACCCACGCCGCACGACCACGACCACGAGCCTGCCCCGGCGGCCGAACCGCAACCGGAACCGGAAGCGTGAAGTCACGTTCAGGCGACGTCAAGCCGCTCTCAACCATTCGACCCCAAGGCTGATCGGGTTTCCCTGAAGGCAGAGAAAGACGGACCATGGCAGCAGCGACCGAAAAGAAAGTCTATACCTGGGGCACCGGCCGGCGCAAGACCGCCGTGGCGCGGGTCCGGGTGTGCGAGGGCACGGGCCAGTTTCAGGTCAACGGCCACGACGCGAACACGTATTTTCCGCTCGAGGTCCAGCAAACCGACATCCGGGCCCCGCTCAAGGCCACCGACCTGAAGGAACGGGTCGACGTCATCGTGAACGTCTCGGGCAGCAGCAAGCCCAGCCAGTCGGGCGCGGTGATGCAGGGTCTGGCCAGGGCTCTCAAGGAGTTCCGGCCCGACCTCGAATCGGCCCTTCGCGACGGCGGCTTCATGACCCGAGACGCACGAATGGTCGAGCGGAAGAAGTTCGGTCACAAGAAGGCCCGCAAGAGCTTCCAGTTCTCGAAGCGTTGAACGGCTGCCCCTGACCCGGGCCTTCCGCCTCAAGGTCGGGTTCGTACCCTTCCGGCTGCCGCACTTGCCCATGCGCGGCATCCTCTTGATCTGGTACGGAGTTCTCGTCTTGCTGGCGGAGCCGGAGCACGGCGAGAGCTGCCACCCGGTTTACACCACGAACTTCTCGCGGAACTGATCGAGGTTCGCCCGTCGGCCCAGGAGGACAATGCTGTCTCCCGGACCGAAGGGATGGTCGCCGCCGGGAGGGAACTCGACGCGGCCATCGGCGCTCTTGATGGCGATGACGATCACGCCGGTCCGGCGGCCGATATCGGCGTCGCGAAGGGTCTGCCCCACCAGGGGGCTATCGGCATGGATCGGGACATCATCCATCTCGATGGCCAGGCTAGAGCGCTGGGTGACCAGCTCCACGAACTCGAGGGCGGTCGGATTCGTGAGCAGAGACACGATCCGGCGGGCGCCGATGGCTGCCGGAGTGATGACGTGGTTGGCCCCGGCCTGGCGGAGCTTCTTCTGGGTGCTCGGCTGCTCGGCCCGGGCGATGATCATGAGCTGGGGAGCCAGCCCGCGAGCGGTGAGCGTGATGAACACGCTGGCGGCGTCGTTCGGCATGGCCGTGACGAGCACGGCGGCCTGCTCGATGCCGGCTTCCTTGAGGGTTCCCTCATCGGTCGCGTCGCCCACCAGGTGAAGGAACGTGTGGGCCTCCATCTCCGGAACCCGGTCATGATCGAGCTCGATGATCACGAAGGGCATGTCCGAGGCGGCCAGTCCTTCACAGACCAGGGCCCCGACCCGGCCGAACCCGGCGACGATCGTGTGTCCGCGAAGCGCTTCGATCTGCCTTATCATGCGTTGATGACCCAGGTATTTCTGGAACTCTCCCTCGGTGAGTAGCGAGAGGAACCCGCCCAGGGTGAACGCCACCGAGAACAGCCCCAGGGCGATGACGAGCATGGTGTGGAGGCGAAGCGGCGTGGTCACCAGGGGGTGAACCTCGGTGAGGCCGACCGCCGAGATGGTGATGAACACCTGGTACAAGGCATCCATGAAGGTCCAGCCCATCGCCATGTAGCCCGCGATTCCGTAGAGGATGACGATGCCGAGCGCGGCGAAGCCCAAGGCGATTCGCAGCACGGGGCCGCGATTCCAGAACGAGTCAGGCGCGGGCCCTGCCGCGGCCGCGCCTGGCGGCCGGCGTCCCCGGCCAGAGCGGAGCCGCAGCGGCCAGCGAAACGCGGCCGATCCTGGTTTCCGTTCTTCGCGTGGGCCCGGTTTTCCATCAAGCTTCATTCACATTCATCTTTTGTTCATGATGAAGAATCAGAGCCGCAGGTGCTGGGCGATGATGTTCCGCTGGATGTCGTTGGTGCCGGAGAAGAGCACGCCCCCCACACTGTCGCGGAGGTCGCGCTCGAGGCCCCCTTCCACCGAGTAGCCCGATGCGCCGAAGATCCGGACCGCGTCGAGGCTGTTCTGGACGAAGCACTCGGAAACGTGCAGTTTGGCCATCGACGCCGCGATCGTGGCGTCCTTGCCCTGCTGCTTCAGCCAGCCGTAGCGATGGACCATGAACCGGCTGGTCTCGAGCCGGGTCATCATATCGACGATCCGGTTGGAGATCGACTGAAACTTACCGATCGGCTGGCCGAATTGCTTGCGCGTGCGGGCCTGGTGGATGCAGCGGTCAAGCTGACGGCGCATCGTGCCGACGATGCTCGCCAGGATGGCCCCCCGCTCCCACTCCAGGGCGGCGTTGAAGACCCTCGAGCCCCGCCCCTCGCGGCCCAGCAGGCTCTCCGCGGGCAGCTCGCAGTTCTCGAAGACCAGTTCCCCCATGGGCGCGGTGCGCATCCCCAGCTTGGGGATCTCGCGGACGACGTTGAATCCAGGCGTCTCGCGGTCGATGAGAAACGTCGTGATTCCCAGGACTCCCTTCGAGGGATCGGTGGTCGCGAAGCAGAGAAAGACATCGGCGATCGGTCCTCCGGTGATCCACACCTTCCGGCCATTCAGCACCCAGCGGTCACCCCGGCGGTCGGCGCGCGTGGTCATGCTGAAGATGTCGGAGCCGGCCTCGGGCTCGCTGGCCCCGTTGGCGCCAAAGCTGCGGCCATCGCACAGTCCCGGCAGGTAGCGGGCCTTCTGGGCCTCGGTGCCGAACGTGAGGATCGGCATCGTGATCGTCCAGAGCGAGGCGTTCAGCGCGAAGATCAGCCCGGTGTCGGGGCACGCATAGCCCAGGCCTTCCATGGCGGCAATTGCCGTGGGGATGTCGGCACCCTGGCCGCCATACTCGGTGGGTACCGGCAGCCCGAGGATCCCGAACCGGCCGCACCGCTCGTAACCCTCCCGCCAGAACTCGCCCCGCTGCTCACGAGTGAGCGAGTCCGGATCGACAAGTTCCTCGCGGCCAAACCGCGCCGCGGCGTCGTGCCACTTCTGCTGCTGCTCGGACAGTCCGAAGTCCATGACTCCGACCTTGTTGCCTTGTCTGCAAGTTCCGGAGTTAAAGGTCAAGGATCAAGGGCGGACCCCCCCGGAAGGTCGTGCCCGTCTCTGACTGCAACCAGAAGCGATTCCGGTTTCAGATCCCGACGGAGACTTCCTTCCTTGGACCCAGATTCTCCCGTGATCGAGGCTCCGCACCCAGGTGGTGGCGCTCTAGAGGAATCCAGGCCGCCAGGAACCGCCCCAGGGGCTCGAAGTAACCGCCTCCGGTGTGCTGTTGGAGACCGGTCGCGAACGAGCCGACCCAGCCACTAAGATGATCGCTGAAGAAGTTGTGTTGAGCAAGGTCACACCGGGCAGACTGCTCCGCGGCAACCTGGTCCACTCCGGCCATTCGAGCGGCCAGCCGGCGCTGAGTGATCAGCCAGGTCATGAACTCCATCTCGCAGGCGACATGGTCGGGCCGCCGGGGCATCCTGTTTGCTTCGATGAAGCCGAACGCACGATAGAGCCCCGCCAGGTCGGCAAGGAACTCGGCCTGGATGAAGCCATCGCTCGGTTTCTGATGATCGATCGCGAACGGCGAGCAGCCCTGTCGCGGCCGCTGGATGCAAAGAACTCGCTCGTATTCGGCCTTGAGATGCTCCAGAGGCTGGCAGAGGTCGACAACCAGGAACCGGAGATCCAGCTCCTCGCAGCCGAGCTCGCCCGGTAGGACTTCGTACGGCAGCGAAGAGGCAAGGGAGCGGACCGAATCGGCCGTCTCGATGGCCCGACGCTGCTCATCGGCGTTGAGAACCCGCCCCCATTTCCCCTCGTCCGGATGCGAGAGCAGAGCCGCCAGAATCCCGTAAACCCGCTCTCGAGAACTGTCGATCAAGTCCCGCTCCGGTCCCGTTCCGTAGACGTTCATTTTCGATTCCCTCCGACCCGGACTGGCGGTCTCGCGTCTCTCCGCAGGTTTGTCCGCCGCCGGTCCTGCCACTCTCGACCAGGATTTCCGCCTCATCGAGCGCTGGGCCGCATGGGGACACATGATTCAGAGCGTCCTGAAGAGCGTGACGCGACCAAGTTTTCAGCTATTTCTATTTTATCAGAAAAGAAGACCCTTTGCATCGTCATGCTGCCAAAAATCGCGATCTTGCTGGATCGACCTCGCCAGGCTCGAACCGGAAATGGTTCTTGACGGAGCGGACACCTGTGTAGAATTGGGATACGGGCCGGGACGAGCGGTTTCGGGGCGCGGAGTCACATGCGGTGGGTACGATCCCGGTGAAGGCGGACGCCATGTTCGAGACGGGTTTCGACGTGCACAGGGTCCGGGCCGACTTCCCTTCCCTCGAGCAGGAAGTGAATCCGGGCCACCCGCTGATCTACCTTGATTCCGCAGCGACCAGCCTCAAGCCCATGCCGGTTGTGCAGGCGGTCCAGGATTACCTGGCGATCTACCCGGCCAACGTTCACCGCGGCCTGCATACCTTGAGCGAGCGAGCCACCGAGGCCTTTGAAGGAACTCGCGACAAGGTCGCCCGGTTCCTCAACATCGACGACCCGGGCCAGGTTGTCTTCACCCGGGGAACCACCGAATCGATCAATCTCGTGGCTCAGAGCTGGGGACGGACTCACCTCCAGCCGGGCGATGCGATCCTGCTGAGCGAGCTCGAGCACCATTCGAACCTCGTCCCCTGGCAGATGCTCGCCCGGGAACGAGGGGTCGAGCTCAGGTTCGCGGAATTGACCGCGGATGGCCGCCTCGAGCTCGACGCGGTGGACGCGGCAATGACAGGCCGGGTTCGCCTGGTCGCCGTGACCGGGATGTCGAACGTCACCGGCACCATACCCCCGCTGGCCGGGATCGTCGAGCTGGCCCGGAGCCGAGGGCGCGCGTGCTGATCGACGCGGCCCAGAGTCTCCCGCATCAGCGCCTCGACGTGGGCCGGCTGGGGGCCGACTTTGTGGCCTTTTCCGGCCACAAGATCTGCGGCCCCACCGGGATCGGCGTCCTCTTCGCCAGGCGGGAAATTCTCGAGTCCATGCCCCCGGTGATGGGGGGCGGGAGCATGGTCGTGCGCGTGACCGCGAGCGGGCCGAGTGGAACGAGGTGCCCTGGAAGTTCGAGGCCGGAACCCCGCCGATCGCCGAGGCCATCGGCCTGGGCGCTGCACTCGATTACCTGGAGCAGTTCACCCCCAGGAACTGGCCGCGCACGAGCGAGGGCTGCTGACCCACGCCCTCGAGGTCCTGGGCCGCATCGAGGGTCTGAGGATCTTCGGCCCGGCAGACGGCGGACCAGAGGGGGGCGATCGTCAGCTTCACGCTCGAGGGGACGCACCCCCACGACCTGGCACAGCTTCTCGACCGCCACGGCATCGCGATTCGCGCAGGGCACCACTGTGCGATGCCTCTGCATGTCCGGCTGGGAATACCGGCCTCCGCGCGCCAGCTTCTACCTGTACAATACGCGTGACGAGGTCGAGCACCTCGCCCTGGCACTCGAGTCCATCAAGACCCTCCTCCGGCGCCGCTCCCACGGACCCACGGCGCCCCGGCCGGCCACTCCCGCTGCGACGGAGCCCCCGAATGGATGACCCTCTCTACCGCGAGGAAATCCTCGACCACTATTACTCCTCCCCCCACCGCGGACGGCTCGAGTCTCCCGACCTCGTCTCCGACCTTGACAACCCCCTCTGCGGCGACGAGGTCCATCTCGAGGTCAGCCTCGGCGCCGATGGCCGTATCCAGCAGGTCCGGTTCGAGGGCCACGGCTGCGTGATCAGCCAGGCCGCGACGTCGATCCTGGCCGACCGCGTGGAAGGGGCAACGCTCGACGAGGTCCGCAAGATCACCCCCGCCGACGTGGTCAAGTTCCTCGGCGTCCCTCTCTCCCCAACCCGGCTGAAATGCGGCCTGCTGGGCTGGAAGGCGCTCCAGAACGCGGTCGCAGATCCGGCACCCGTCGAGGAATGAAGCGGCTCTCGTGGGTGACCTGATCGCGTTGATCCTGAGCCGCCAGTACTCCGCTCGACGCGTGTCGAGCGAATTCTAAGCGGCCGGAGTTGAGTATGGTGTCCCTGGAACTCTGTCGAGATGAGTATGGTGTCCCCGGAACTCACGCCGCCTCGTTCGTGCTCGATGAGGGGCGCCGCTTCCTGACCAGGGCGAAAAATGAGCAAAGTGTCAGGGCGAGCGGGACGATCTATTTGGTGCGGGATGCGTACGGACGGAGCAAATGGAAAGGTCGATCAAGTCGGGCGCGGGCTCGGGTCAGTCCTCGTCGAGGACGCTGGCCGCGACCCGGTAGGGGACGGCGATCTCCGGGAGAGGGCCATGACCAGGATCCTGACGGGCGGTGTGGTCGCGGGCATCGTGCTCTTCTTCTGGGGATTCGTGGCGCACATGCTCCTGCCCCTCGGCGAGCTGGGCTTGAAGTCCCTTCCGACGGACGACGGCCTGGCCGCCGCGATCACGAAGGACGTCCGCGAGCCGGGGCTGTACTTCTTGCCCGGCAGGGACATGAGCAAGCCCCAGTCGCCGGCGGACATGGAAGCTCATATGGCGAAGGTCGCCAACGGCCCCTACGGCTTCATGGTCCTTTACCCCAACGGCCGCGATCCCTCGCTGGGCAAGCACCTGCCGATCGAGTTCGGCACGAACGTCGCGTGTGCCATCCTCGCCGCAATCCTCGTCTCCCAGCTCCGCCCCGGCTTCCTGGTGCGGGTCGCATGCGTGACCCTCATCGGCCTGCTGGCGTCCCTCATGACTCTGGTGCCCTACTGGAACTGGTACGGCTATCCGACCGACTTCACCCTGGCCCAGATCGCCGAGCACACCGTCGGCTGGCTGCTGGCCGGGATCGTCCTTGCAGCCATCGTGCGGGCTTCGGCCAAACCACAGCCCGTCGCGTGAGGACGGTAGCCGATTGGGTGCGACCGCCAGACGCCCCGCCGGGATGCCCGGGCTCGAGGGCGCAGGCGTTTGCAGCGAGGCAAGCAGTGGTGCGACACGCTCGTGCCACCCCAAAGGGGATGCCACCCCAAAGGGCGATATTCTTATTACCCGTCGCAGGATAGGCGGTCTGGGAAGTGTTCCGTGAATAGACCAGGATTGAGCAGAATCGGGTCCCCAGATCCGTCTCGTGAATAGCGATGTCCCACTCATCCCCGGCAAGGATCAAGCAAGAATCGATGGCTCCCCAGGATTCCCCAGACATCCGTCGTGAATAGCGATGTCCCATTCAGCCCCGTCGGTGGCAGTTGAGTATGGTGTCCCCGGAACTCCGATTCAGTTGAGTATGGTGTCCCCGGAACTCGATTTTTTCTCCCCCCGGAATCCCTGTGTTTTTCGAGACTGTAGCAAGGAAACCGGGTCATCGCATCATGCCGCCCTCGCCTTGTGCAAGGCCTTGGTCGTCGCGACCCGGCCTCGCGCCTGCTTCTCTCGCAGCAGGTCCAGCGCCAAGCGGCCCTCGATCGCCCGTTTGGTCCGCACCCGGTAGACCGTCTTCTGCATTTTCCGGTACCGACGGTTGCCTCGCTCCGCAAGTTCCGGAAACACCATACGTAACTTTGGGACAAGTTGTTGGGACACCATACGTAATTCATAGAGACTGACGCCGGGAGTTGCGTATGGTGTCCCTGGAATCCCCGGAACTTCCCCCCCACGTCACGCTAGAGGCCTCTTGCCGCGGCGCTCAGTTCGGGATCCCGCATTGCGCGCGAATCTTATTCTCGACGGCGTCCTGAATCTCGTACGCGTCCCTCTCCTCCGGCAGGTTCTTGTACGCGCTGACTTTCTCGTCGTTGGTCGGCGCTTGCCCATACTCCTCGAGGACATGCACGCGCACGGGAGCCCACCTGCCGTAAAGCGAGGCGAACCAGACTTGGATCTTGTGGTGCATTGTCGTGGGGCAACCGCCGGCGGCGGAGTTGATGGCCTTCTGGGCTTTATCGTCGGGAATATGCATGTAATGGGCGACTTTCTGGAAGAGTTCCGGTCCCACCCACTGCTCGTAGTTAGGCGGCAGGCGAAGCAACTTGCCCGGCGTCGAGCCGCTAACGACCACGGTGTTCACGGGCCCGGCGGGGGGGCGGTTCGGGAAAAGTGCGTTCTGCCGGTTCCGAAAGTTTTCGTTCTTCTCAACGCGAAGGCGCAGCAAGGCGCTGAACGCGCTCAGCGTTGAACCCCTGGGCGATCCTGAAATACTGCTCCGAGTGCCTGGCTTCGTGATAGAACAGCCCCATGAGCTTCACGAACTCTTTCGGGTCCCTTACGTATCTCGGGAGGTAGCACCAGTAATCCTTTTCGAGTAAGACTCTCCAGTGCTCCCTCGTCGCCTGAAAGCAGGCCCTCCGCTGCAGACTAACTGACAATCACGCATGAACTCGCCAAAGGTGGGAAGGTCGGCGAACAGCATCGTCATGTTGATGGTTTCGTTGATCTTCTTCCGGAGCTCAAGCACGTACTTTCCAAGGGGTCTGCTCTCCATCATGAATTCATAACGGATTTTGTCATTCTTTTGATCTTCCAGGTTCAGGTGTTTGTGCTTTGTTACCAATTCTGCCGCCTCTTTTCCCAGTCTTTCTTCCTCTTTTTTTACCATCTCTTCTTGTTTCTTGATGAAATCGTACAACGTCGCGCAGTGCTGGGCGTACTTGTCCATGAGAAGCGAACAGTCCAACGATTGCATGGCAAGCCCTCCGCGTCGCCTGGGGCCACCCTGCCCGATTCAACGACGAGCCTCCCGGCAGGGCCGGCTGAGTGCCCGTCCTTCTCATACGGCGTGCATTCTACCGGCCCCCGCCGGCCGTCGCAACAAAAATCTCCTACCGGTCGCCGGTCTGTGCGCGGATCTGGGAGATTTGAGAGGGACGAGATAGAAGGGCACGCGTGGCACACCCCCCTCGCCAAAGGAGGTCATCACCATGCGTGCCCCTCAGGACCTTCAGGCTACGATCACCGCCGAGTCGGTCAAGATCCAAGACCGGCGCCTGATCCTTCAAGCGCAGATCCGCCTGGAACTGCCCCTGCCCGAGCAAGATGCTGATCTCCCCAGCCGCCTGGAAGCGAGCATCGAGCGGGGTGGCCGGATGCTCAAGCGTCAGCTGTTCCAGCAGGCCATCGAGTGCGCCGACGCCGAGCTGATCCTGGCCCGGCGGCAGGGCAAACAGGGCCGGGGCATCATCTGCCGCGGCACGATGCCGTACACCTTCAAGACCCGAAGTTCCGGGGACAGACCCGAAGTTCCGAAGTTCCGGGGACACCATACTCAATTCTCGACCAAGCCACAGGTCAACGGTAGTCTCACATAGTTACATAGTTCATAGTCATAGTTAGTCATAGTTCCGGGGACACCATACTCAATTCTCGAGTTCCGGGAACCATACTCAATTCCTGACCGAAGAGTCGGCGAGTTCCGGGGACAGGCGAGTTCCGGGGACACCATACGTAACTCTTGCTGGGACATCCTGCTCGACGAGTTCCGGGGACACCATACGTAACTCTTGCTGGGACATCCTGCTCGTGATAGTCTTCTGTGATGCCCCGATTAGCTCGTGTCGTCGTCCCTGGCTTACCAACATCACATCACCCAGCGGGGAAACCGCAGGCAGCAAACGTTCTTTTGCGATGAGGATTACCGCAGCTACCTGGAGCTCATGGGGCAGTGGTGCGGTGTTAACCAAGTCGAAGTGTGGGCCTACTGCCTCATGCCCAATCACGTTCACCTGATCGCGGTCCCGCAGTCGGCCGATGGCTTGCGACGGGCCATCGGCGAGGCGCACCGTCGCTACACGCGGATGGTCAACTTTCGCGAGGGATGGCGTGGTCATCTCTGGCAGGGGCGCTTTGCCTCGTTCGTGCTCGACGAGCCCTACCTGCTGACCGCGGCACGCTACGTGGAGCTCAACCCAGTTCGCGCCGGGTTGATCAACTCACCGAGCCGCTATCCCTGGAGCAGCGCCCGGGCACATGTCGCGGGCGGGACGACGCTAGGTTCAAAACCTGGAGTGATTGGGTAAAAGACGGGCCCCATCCCAACACCACGTTGGCCAAGGAGGGCCTGTCATGCGACGTCATGAGATCACGGATGACTCTTGGAATCGGATCAAGAATCTTCTGCCCGGAAAGCAAGGCGATCCCGGGGTCACAGCCAAGGATAATCGCCAGTTCGTCAACGCAGTCCTCTGGATCGCGAAAACCGGGGCTCCCTGGCGAGATTTGCCCGAGCGCTTCGGCAACTGGAACAGCGTGTGGCGGCGATTCGACCGCTGGGCCAGGAAGCGGGTTTGGGAACGCGTCTTCCGAGAACTCCAGGATCCTGACCTGGAATGGCTGCTGCTCGATAGCACCGTCATTCGCCCCACCAGCATGCGCAGGCGCAAAAAGGGGCTGCCGACCAAGTATCCCAACAGCAGGCATTGGGCCGCTCCCGAGGCGGCTTCTCCACCAAGATCCACGTATCCGTCAGTGGTTTGGGCTTGCCGGTGGAAATCCGATTGACTCCCGGGCAAGAAGCAGACGTCAAGCAAGCCGAACCTCTGCTGGAGGGTTATTCGCCTGAGGTAGTCATTGCGGACAAGGCGTACGACAGCGACCCTCTGGTCGAGTCGATCGAAACCAAAAGGGCCGAGGCGGTGATTCCGCCCAAGCGGAACCGAAAGCAGCCACGGGATTTTGATGGGTACCTGTACAAGGTACGAAACCTGGTGGAGCGGTTCATCAATCGGATCAAGCAATATCGCCGGGTAGCGACCCGCTACGAGAAGACCGTCGCAACTTTCTGGCCTTCACGCACGTGGCCTCGATTATGATTCTCCTTCAATAGTCAACCTAGACTGCCCAGGTATTGTCCACACGACCTAGTGAAGGTTGCTCCCTTGCTCCAACTGGCCACGAACTGGCGTCGCTTTCTCACCAGGGTGGTCAGGGAAGAGGACCTGATACTCCTTCGCTCCCACGAGCAAACTGGGCGCCCACTGGGCGACGAGGCCTTTCTGGCGTCGCTGGAGCAGAATCTGGGCCGGATCTTGAGACGCCAGAAACCTGGCCCCAAGGGAAAACCTGCATGTTGAGGCATGCCCCCTAGCAGCTCTGACCCAGGGACCTGCTCTGCCTGAATCATGAGCAGAGAGGCACTCGGCGACCAATGACCTGCGCATCGCGATGGCGTTCGGATGAGGTCAATTCCTGAGCGAGCGCCGTTTGACTTTCCCGATTAGTCGCTTAAAATAGCATGATCCGGCGACGAGGCCGGGGTACGGACGGGGGAGGAGGGAGCCCCAAGGGACGACACCACCTCTGTTGCACCTCGACAAGGAGCCGCCGATGTTCGCCGCGCTCGCCGAACCCATTGACGCCGTCACGACGACCAACACTGGTCCGAGCACCGCACGGGCCGAGGCCAGCCGGGCCAACGGCCGGCTGTCGCGCGGGCCCACCTCGCCGGAAGGCAAGGACCGCAGCCGGCGCAACGGCTGCAAGGACGGGCTCACCGGCGCCGGGATCGTCCTGCCGCCGGACGCGGCGGCGGAGGTCGAGCGCCGCGAGGCCGAGTTCGCCCGCGACCTCCGGCCCCGAAACGCGGTCGAACGCGAGCTGGTCCGCCAGATGGCGCTGGGCGCCTGGAGGAGCCAAGAACTCGCCATGCGGATCGTCCAGCATGATGCCCGGATGAACGCCGCGCGGTTCGCCAACTGGGAGCAGGATGAGCAGCTCGCGGCGGCCGAGCTCGGCCGTCGGCTGGGCGACGATCCCGAGGCCGCCGTCGCCCGGCTCCAGCGCAGCTCGGCCGGCTGCGACTGGCTGATCGGCCGCTGGACGCTCCTGGGCAACGGCCTGTCAACCGCCGACGAAGGTGGGCCGGGCTGCACCTGGACCGACGCCGACCTGGCGCTGGCCCTGGACCTGCTCGGCCGGCCGGCGGAACTGCGCCACCTGGATGACTGGCCAGGCCGGCTGGAGTCGCTCCGCGCGCAGGCCCGGTCGGGCTCGGACGAGGCCGTGACCGAATTGCGGGAGATCGTCGCGGACGAGGTTGCCGAGCTGGAACGGCGGCGTGAGGAGGCGTGGGAAGGGGTCGAGCAGCCGCGGTTGCAGGACTGGGGCTCGGGACTGGAGATCGACCTGGGGCCCGAGGGGACGCGGCTGCGCCGCTATGAGGCGGCGGCCGATCGGCTGTTCCGCTCGGCCTGGACCAAGCTGGAGCGGCTTCGGAAGGAGAGTGGCGAGCCCCTGATGTGCCGTTCCGCCCGCGTTTCCGCCCCCGAGCATGCCCCGTCCCCGCCTCCCGGCCGCTTCGCCACCCCCAGCCGCTGTGCCGGTGCGCCCCCAGCCCGACGTCCCGGCGTCGTCGCTGCTCGGCGATCCGGCGGCGACGGTGCTCGACTTCTGGGTCGGCGGCTCGCCCCGGCCCGGGATCAGCCCCGGCTATCCTTCCCAGAACAAGACGAACCCGGCGCCGAGCCGGTCCGAGAAAGGAGGACGAGCCGCCATGCCCAAAAATCTCCTGTAGCAACCACGGGGGCCAGGATTTGAGATGCGGTCAGTCCGGTGCGGTCG
>CAWFJM010000069.1:0-30099 GCA_963816015.1 uncultured Planctomycetaceae bacterium
AAGGAACGCAAGGTCTCGATAATCGACGGTAGTACCACCTCGATGCCCGACACGCCGGAGAACCAGCAGGCCTTCCCCCAGGCCAGGACTCAGGCCTCCGGCGTCGGTTTCCCCATCGCCCGAGTGGTCGCGATCATTAGCCTGGCCACCGGGGTGTTGCGCGATCTGGCCATCGGTCCTTACAAGGGGAAAGAGACCGGCGAGACAGGTCTCTTACGCGACCTCCTGGATCGCCTCAAAGGTGGCGAGGTGCTGCTGGGAGACCGCTGTTTTGCCTCGTATTTCGGCATCAATTCGCTGGTGGAGCGTAGGGTGGATGGCCTCTTCCGGATGCACCAGCGACGCAAGTTCGACTTCCGCAAGGGTCGATCGCTGGGCATCGAAGATCACATCGTGACCTGGACCAAGCCCGGACGTCCGGAATGGATGGACGAGGAGGCCTACGCTCAGGTTCCCGAGGGGATGAAGGTTCGCGAGCTTCGGTTCAAGGTTCAGAAGCCCGGCTTCCGGATCAACGAGTTAGTGTTGGTGACCACCATGCTCGACGCGGAGGAGTACACGAGGGAGGAACTGGCCCGGCTTTACTTTGAAAGATGGAACATCGAATTAGATCTACGCGCGATCAAATGTATCATGCAGATGGATGTGCTGCGGTGCGAAACGCCCGGGATGGTGAAGAAGGAGATCTGGATGCACTCGCTCGCTTATAACTTAATACGTGGGGTCATGGCGGCGGCGGCCCAGGCCCATGGGAAGGCACCCAGGCAGATCAGCTTCGCGGGAACGCTGCAGACCATGGCGGCATTCCGCGAGGTGTTGAACTGGGCCCCGCCGGAAACGTCGCCGTCTGCTTGTAGAGGTCATGCTCCGTGCCATCGCCAGCCATGAGGTTGGCAACCGGCCCGGCCGCGTCGAGCCGCGCGCCATCAAGTCGCCGCTCCAAACCCCACGATCTGCTGACCGAGCCTCGGAAAGCAGCGCGTAACCGCTTGATGCAGGCCGCTTAACGGTTAAGGAAGCGCCATTCGTGTCAGGTCTTGACAATGGTTGGGTCACTCGGACACCTTTTTCCCTCCCGATTACCTTGCCAACGGTTCCTGACTCAGGTTCCACCTCTGTCAAAGGTTCCCGACACGAATGGCACTTCCTTAAGCGTAAGTCACTCGCTTCTCAATGTTTGCGCTCGAAACATGGGCTTACCATACACATTCATGTACATATGGGCCGCCATTCAACAAAGATGATTCCCAGTGAATTGCGGGATTTCCACGCCAACCACATCTAGAACAATGTGGATAATTGCGGAATCCACCAACTCATAAGACGTTTACAGGAAAGGACTTGCGCTTAGGAAGCGGCATTCGTTCCCGACACCTTTTCCTGTTCGACACCTTTTCCTGTTCAACGATACTCTGACCATGGACATGGCCTTCCTGACCAACGACGCCGCGCCATTCTTCGATTACGGGATCGCCGTCCTGAGCGTGGTCCCTGAGCCATCGGGCCTTGTCGTCGTTACCGCCGCAGTGCTTTCCTTCGGGGTTCTAAGGGGGCTGGCAAGAATAACCTATCTATTTCCGGCCCTGGGCCGTATGGTGTAGTTCCAGTCCCCATGGAAGCTCTCCCGCTCGATTGAGAGACTCTCCATCTGCTGCTTCGTGACCTCTTGGCCGATCGGATAGGCACTCCGGTCTAATTCCGCCCGGATCTCCAGGCCCGTCTCGGTCGTCGTACTTCCGATCAAGTTCACTACCACCTCATGATCGACCAGCGGGCGGCCCCGCCAGTTCTGCGTGATGTGGCAGAACATCCGGTGTTCGATCTGATTCCACTTGCTCGTCCCCGGCGGGAAGTGGCACACCGTGATCCGCAGGCCGGTCTCATCGGCCAACTCCTGCAACTGCACCTTTCAGAGACGGCAACGGCTCCCGTTCGAGCCGCCGCCATCGGCAGTGATCAGCAGTTGGGTCGCACCCGGATACATCGGGCTTCCCATGTGTCGCCACCACCGCCTCAGCGTCTCGACGGCGAACTCGGCCGTGTCATGATCGACGCCCACGCTCATCCAGCCGGCGTCGGCCGCCAAGTCGTACACCCCGTAGGGGATCGCCTTGCCCAGCTTCGGGTCCAGGAAATCATGGATGCGGACCTGTTCGGGGCGACCCTGGGGCTGCCACTCCCGTCCGCCGTTCTTGAAGTCGCCGACCAGTTCCTTCTTCTTGGTGTCCACCGAGACGACCGGCTGGCCCCGCCGCTGATACGACTTGACCCGTCGGTTGATGTGCTCGAACTGGGCGTTGCGGTCGGGATGGCCGCTGCCTTCCCGGGTCTTGCGGTTGGATTGGAGGCTGTAACCGAGCTGGCCCAGCAGAGTGCTGACCGACCTGGGACTGACTGTGTGACCCTGGCGGCGCAACTCAACGGCCAACTTGGCGGCACTCTTGCAGGTCCAGCGCAACGGCGCTTGGGGGTCGCCACGGGCCGACGGCTCGACCAACGCCTCCAGGGCGCCCATCAGGCCAGGATCGTGATGCGTCAGCGGCTTCCGTCCCCCGCCGGGGCGGCGGACACGTCGGGCCATGCCGGGTGGATCGGGCGTGCCGCCGGGTTGACGCAACTGCCGCAATCCGGCCCGGATGGTCACGTGAGTCATGCCGGTGGCCTCGGCGACCCGGGTGATCCCTCCACGGCCGATGGCCGCCGCCTCGGTCGCCGCCCAGAGGCGACAGGCGCGCTCATCGAGGACGGGCTTGAGGGCCTCGTACTTGACCTTGAGGCTCTCGACGGTGGAGGCGTCCATGAGAGCGAACGTACCACAGCGGCTCAGCGACTCGATAGATTATTCTTGCGAGCTGCCTAAGCTTCGTCCGTCGGCTGTCTCGACGGCCAGATTGACCCCTCTTCGAGGCAGAGTTCTTCACCGCGATCAGCCGTGCCCGTAACCCCGGTCGAACGCGTCAAGATCGCGCATGTAGGCAGCGAAGGTAGTCCGGAACGTATCGTGATCCACGGTCCACCGCGGCTGGTCCTCGGTGTGACGGTGACAGTGTTCCTCGATCAGCCGGTGGAGGAACTTGAACAGATGCCGGGGCGTCCGCAGGTTCCCGAGAGCGTCCTTGAGAGATTCGTCGCTGATCGCGTCGTCCACGAAGTGGCGGAGGCGGGGGTTACAGTCCGCACTACGCTCCCCGGCGGGCTCGCCGTTGTCCGAGAGAGTGAACTGGCACGCCCGGAGCCTGTCGCTGGCCAGGTCATAGAGTGAAGGACCGCTCCAGCGGAGGGGCTTGATCATGTTCAGCTTGTCGGGACGGGCCCGGTCGTAGAAATCCTTGTCCTCCTTTTCCAGGTAATAGGCCAGCTCGATGGGGAGCAGGAGCTTGATGCCGACTCCCGGGTGGCGGAGGAACTTGTGGTCCAGGAGCGGCCAGATCAGGGCCCGCATCTTGCGGGGGTCGCCCTCGATCTGCTGAGGCTCATCAACCCGGTCGATCAGCACGATGATGCCACCATAGCCGAGAGTGCTCAGCACTCCCTGAAACTTGCGTAGGAGCTCATAGCGCTCCTCGGCAAGGCCACGGGTCGCGGTGGGAAGCGGTTGTCCCCCCAACTCCGTGGGCTTGAACCAGAGCAGCTCCCAGCGGAGGGCCGAGGGGTCTCGGCTCAGGACTTTGAGGCCCCTGCGGATGTCCCTCGCGTACCATTCGGCCCTGAGCAGCCGCCAGCCCCAGTAGATCCAGCCGGCGAGAATGGGGACCAGCAGCCAGGGCAGCACACTCCAGCTTCGCAAGTCGGGAAACGCGGCGATCAGGAGCAGCACTACGAGCGTGGTGCCGAAGCCGATCTGCAAGTCGCGGCGGCTCCAGAGTGGCCGGAAGCCCGACCGGCGGCGGAGCCGGCTCCAGCGGCGCTCGATCGGCTCACCGGTCGAGGCATCATAGAGCGCGGCCAAGAGCAGCAGGTCGCGGCGCTGGTCAAGGCTGAGTACCGAGAGATCGACCTTCTCGGTGGTGAGCAGGTCGATCAGTTGAGTGACCCCGAGCGAAAGGATCGCGTCCATGTGGTCCTGGAGCAGCCACCGCTTGAGGACGGTGGTGGTGTCGCCGGCTCTGATCGCGTCTCGGAAATGGTCGAGGTAGGGGTTGAAGTCGTCGTACGAGATGACGAAAACCCGCTCCGACGGGTTGGCCTGATTGTAGGCCTCGATCTCCGACATCGCCTGGAGCCGGAGCGCGGTCTTGCCGCTCCCTTTCTCACCGAAGACCAGCGCCGTGGAGGGATCGGCGGGGCTGCCAAAGAACTTGTTCCAGGCGGGGTGGTGGATGCTCGAGAGACATCGGCGTTTGAACACCGTGTCGGTCTGGGCATCCTCCTCGCTGAACGGGTTGCCCTTGATTCCGTGATGCTGCAAGAACTGTTCCGTCTTCATCCGTGGCGCGGCCTTTCCCGTAGGATCTCGAGAACATAATCAGGCCCTCGAAACGGTGGCGGTGAGGGCTCAAACGTGTCGCGTCGTTCCCTGGTTCTCATGCAATCGTTCTTACCCGATTCGGCAACCGGCCGCAATCTCTGGCGGTTGACGCCTCCTTGACCCAGGTCGTAGGATGCTCCTTCCCGACCGTGACCGGGCCATGAGACAACTGTTCGGGAGTGGATCCGACCCGATGCGCCGAGACCTTTGTCGCTCCATGTTCTGGCTCCTCGGACTGACGGCGCTGGGAGCGACCGGATGCCATCACGCGGCGTCCACGAATGACCAGCCGCTTCGGATCGCGGCAGCCTCCGACCTTCAGCGGGTTCTGCCCGGACTGGCCGAGCGGTTCCAGGCCAGGACCCGGACGGCGACGACCTTGACGTTCGATGCCTCCGGGCGCCTCGCGGAGCAAATCAAGGCCGGCGCGCCCTACGATGTCTTCCTCTCCGCCAACGAGTCCTTCCCCCGCGACCTTGCCAGGACAGGACTAGTTATGCCCGACTCGGTCCGGCCGTACGCCCGGGGATCGCTGGTGCTCTGCCTTCACCGCGGGGTCAGCGACCAGGTTCGAGGTCTCTCGGATCTGAGCAGGCCGGAGATCACGAAGATCGCGATCGCCCATCCGGATTACGCTCCCTACGGCATGGCCGCCAGGCAGGCGCTGCAGCGCGCCGGGCTCTGGTCCAGCCTGGAACCCAAGATTGTTCGGACCGACACCGTGCGTCAAGCCCTGATTCACGCTCAGAACGGCGACGCCGAGGCCGCCCTGGTCAGCCGTGCCCTGGCCAGTGTTCCCGAAGTGCGTATTCTGGACGTCGACGCTGCGCTTTATGATCCCATGATCCAGTCGCTGGGAATCGTCGCCGGGTCCCGCCAGCGCGACCGCGCAGCGGAGTTCGCGCGGTTCGTCCTCGGCCAGGAGGGACAGGCGATGCTCCGGGATGGCGGCTTCGAGGAACCCGGTGTGCCGTCCCCGCCGGCGGCGAGCGCCGGGGCGGCGCCGGTGAAACCGGCGCTTCCTCAAGAGTGAACGATCGGGATCGTCATGGTGGAACTGGGCCCGCTCTGGCTTTCGGTGCAGGTCGCAACCGCGGCGACGTCCCTGATTGTCGTGCTCGGGCTGCCCGCCGCATTTTGCCTGGCACGGCTCAATTTCCCAGGCAAGGGACTGCTTGCAGGTCTGCTGGTTCTGCCCCTGGTCCTGCCGCCGACCGTCCTGGGTTATCTCTTGCTCCAGATGCTGGGGCGGAGATCCTGGCTCGGCGGATGGCTCGAGCAGGGCCTAGGTGTGGTGCTGGTCTTTCACTGGTCGGGAGCCGTCGTGGCCTCGGCGGTTGCGGCCTTTCCCCTCTTTCTCTTGCCGGCTCGCGGGGCCTTCGAGGCGGTAGACCCGGCGCTCGAGGACGTGGCCCGATTGCTGGGCCGTCACGAGCCTTCGGTATTCTGGGCAGTCACCTTGCCGCTGGCCTGGCGGGGACTGGCCGCGGGAACCGTGCTCGCCTTCGCGCGAGCCCTTGGAGACTTCGGTGCCACGATGATGGTGGCAGGCAACATCCCGGGATTGACCCAGACCGCCTCGCTGGCCATTTACGACGCCGTGCAGGCGGGTGACCCCACGCGAGCGGCTCGGCTGACGCTCGGGATCTCGCTGGTCTCGATCGCGGCACTCTGGCTCGTGCAGCGCACGCTTCCGGTTCGGGGGCCGAGACGGTGAGTACCGCGGCGCCGATCCTTGATGTCCAGATCGTCCGCCGCATCCATGCCGGCTTGACCATCGATGTCGCCCTCCGCCTGGGTGCGGAGATCGGCGTGATCTTCGGGCCCTCGGGATCCGGAAAGACGTCGATCCTGCGGCTGATCACCGGACTTTCCCGGCCCGATGCGGGATCGATCCGGCTCGGGGATACCGTACTCTTCGACGCGTCCCGCGGCATCGGGCAACCGCTTCGCCGGCGGCGAATCGGCATGATCTTCCAGGACGACCTGCTGTTCCCCCACCTCCGCGTCGGGCACAACATTGGCTTCGGACTGAAGGACAAGCCACGGGCCGAGAAGGAATCACGCGTGGGCGAGGTCGCCGCGCTCTGCGGCGTGCAACAACTGCTCGATCGTACTCCGGAGACGCTCTCCGGCGGTGAGCGGCAGCGTGTGGGATTGGCACGGGCGCTGGCGCCTCGACCGCGACTCTTGCTCTGCGACGAGCCGGTCTCGGCGCTCGACCTGCCGAATCGCCAGACCCTGATCGAGCGGCTGCAGGCCGTGCAGCGTGCCGAGGGCATCCCGGTTCTTTACGTGACCCACAGTCCGGCCGAGGCCATCGGCCTGGGCACGCGGCTCTTCCTCCTCGAGCAGGGCAAGGTCCACGCCGAGGGGGCTCCACTCGATGTCCTGGGCAGCAGCGGGGCGGCTTCGTTCGGTCATCTTGAAGGGCTTCGCAACGCCATCCCCGCGCACGTCAAGGACCATTCCCCGGGTCACGGCACGACTCGGCTGCAGCTCGAGCAGGGCCCCTTGCTCATCGTGCCCTTTCTCGACGTCGAGCCGGGAACGGCCGTCACGGTGGAGATCCGGGCCGACGAGATCCTGCTGGCACGGGGACCGATCTCCGGCCTGAGCGCACAGAATCTGATCGAGGGAATCGTCGAGCGGATCGTGCCCCACGGCTCCGAGGCCGAGGTCCTGATTCGCACCGGCGGCGTGACCTGGATCGTCAGCATCGTCGCCCCCGCGATCGACCAGCTTTCACTCTGTCCAGCATGTAGCGTACATGTGATCATCAAGGCGAGAAGCTGCCATGTGAGCCGAATCTCGGGCACGACGATCGATTCCTGAAGCAGAGATCTGTTCTCCGGATTTTCTTGCTGTGAATCCACCGCGCGTATTGGATGGATCAGGGGGCTCTTTGGGCAAGGGAAGAGGCCCTGCTCCCGCCCGAACGACCTCTTGGGGAAGGGGAGGAAGCGGTTGTGAACATGCTGAGTGCAGTACTCGGGGAAGGCGTGGTCCACGTGACCAGCCTCTCCCTGATGGTGACCTTGGTCTACCTGGTCTTGAGGCGATGGAACCCGGCGGCTGGTGCGATGTCGGCGGCTAAGCCCCTGATCGTGATGGCGATCGTTTCCGCGCGGGCGTTCTGTCCCTGGCCCCTTGCCATCAGGCCGGAGGCTCACGCGAAAGGGTGAGCCTCCGGCTTTCTTCGCGCGACCTGGGCTGACTTCGGGCTGAAGCGAATCCTACGAGCTGCTATAGTAGATCGCGTTGATCCTCCAACGATGCGCCGCCTGTTGCCGGGAGTCTGCTCATGAGCACGACGGTAGCGACCGCAACGCAGATCTCATCCCAACCCGAGATCCCTACGAGTACTGAAATGACTCCCGAAGGACTTCTCAGGATGCCCGATGGGAAACACTATGAGCTGATCGACGGTGAGCTCGTGGAGCGAAAGATGTCTGTCCTTTCGGGTGTTGTGGCGTCCCGAGTTACACGCGTTCTTCTGAATTATTGCGACGAACGCAACCTGGGCTGGGTGATGAACTCGGAGGTCGGCTACCAGTGTTTCCCTTGGAAACCGGGTCGCATTCGCCGGGCCGACGTCTCATTCATTCTTCGTGAGCGCTTTGCGGTGGAGCGATTGAACGATGGATATGCCCATATTCCCCCCGACCTGGCGGTGGAAGTGATCTCCCCCAACGACCTTGCCAAGGATCTCGATGAAAGGGTCGAGGACTACCTGAGGGCAGGGGTAAAGCTCATCTGGGTCATCAACCCCGCATGCCGAATCTTGCAGGTTTACCACTCCGATGGAACGTCGATCCGCCTCCACGAAGGGGACGAAGTCACGGGGGAGGATGTGATCCCTGGTTTCGCCTGCCCGGTCGCTGCCTTCTTTCCAACTGTGCCCGAAGCCGCGACCGCGACGACACCCGGTGCCAGTTCGTGATCTGTCCCGGTGATCGAGGAAGAACCTGCGTCTCAGCGCGGCCCGCATCCTTTCCCCTCTCCATCGAGCTTTCCATGGCCCAGTCCGACGCCACGGCCGATGCCCCGACCCGCGTCACCGGCCCGGCACGGAAGCCCTTGCCCGACAGCTTCACGCCCGACCGGCGGATCATCGAGGGAAACACCGCCGAGCTTGCCTCGGAGACCCGGGAGCTGCTCCATCGCAGGCTCTTCGCGGCGTCGCTCGTTCTGGCTCTGGGGTTCGGGGTCTTCCTGGCTCGTGACATCTGCTTTCCCAGGGTTCCCCAGGGCCTGATCTCTCTTCACGTCGGGGTCTTCCTCCTGCTGATCGTCAATCTCCTCGCACTGTCGGGGCGATGGCAGCCCTCGATGCGGCAGCTCCGGGTCCTGGAGTTGGCGACCTTCGGGACCATCGCGGCATTCTTCGTCGCCAGCCAGTCACTGGGCCTCCAGGCGCGAATCAACCAGGATCAACTCACGGCTGCCGATCTCCGGGTGCTGTTCAAGACCAGCATCATCGGGACCTTGCTCGTGATCTTCACCTACGGGATCTTCATCCCCAACACCTGGAAAAGGGCGGCCTGCGTCATCGTGCCGATGGCGCTTGTGCCGCTGGTTGCTCCCCTGTTCCTGGGCCTGACCTCGGCCACGTTCCGCACGGTGTCCGAGGAGGCACGCACGCCCGAGAAGCTCACGGAGAACGCCCTGTTCCTGGTCCTGGGCGCGGTGACCGCCATCTTCGGCACCCACACGATCAACACGTTCCGCACCGAGGCGTTCCGGGCCAGGCGGCTCAACCAGTACCACCTCACGAAGAAGCTCGGGGCAGGGGGGATGGGCGAGGTCTACCTGGCCGAGCATCAACTCCTGAAGCGGCCGTGCGCGATCAAGCTGATCCGTCCCAGCCTGTCTCAGAAGCCCAGGGTGCTGGCCCGGTTCGAGCTCGAGGTGCGGGCGACGGCCCGGTTGTCGCACTGGAACACCGTCGAGGTCTACGACTACGGCCGCACCGAGGACGGCACGTTCTATTACGTCATGGAATACCTGCCGGGGCTGAGCCTCCAAGAGCTCGTCGATCGCCACGGCCCCCTGCCCCCGGCGCGGGTCATCTACCTGCTGCGGCCAGCCTGCGACGCCCTTCGCGAGGCTCATGAGGCCGGCCTGATCCATCGCGACCTCAAGCCTCCGAACATCTTCGCCGCGTATCGGGGCGCGCGGTACGACGTGGCCAAGCTGCTCGATTTCGGGCTGGTCAAACCGACCAAGGACGAGGAATCCCCGGTGCTCACCCGCGAGGGAATGGTGACCGGCTCGCCTCTCTACATGGCGCCGGAGCAGGTCACCAGGACTTACGCACCCGACGCGCGCACCGACATCTATGCGATGGGCGGGATCGCCTACTTCCTGCTCACGGGCCGTCCGCCGTTTGCCAGCTCCGACTCCATGGCCGTGATGGTGGCGCACGCACGAGACCCGGTCGTCCCCCCTTCCCAGTATCGCGCCGACGTCCCGGCTGACCTGGAGAAGGTCGTGCTCCGCTGCCTGGAAAAGAACCCCAAGCGATCGATACCAGGACGCCGAGAGCCTGGCCCGGGCCCTCGCCGCCTGTGCCGATGCCGGAGGCTGGTCGCCGGAACAGGCCGAGACCTGGTGGCGGGAGAATGAACCGCTGATCCTCACCGGTGTCGATGAGCCGGCACCGCCTGTCGAGATCGACCCGTCCGACCTCACGCATGCCGACGATGCGTCACCCACGCTCGAGGCGAGCGAGGTCGAGGAGGTTGTCGAGTCGGTGCCGGGCGGGTCCGTAGATCTCTCCTCTGCACTCGGTGAGGATCACTCGCATCGGGAACGGCCACGATGAGCGTTCCCTCCCTCGAGTGCGACCCTGCTCGCGAACAGGACCGAGCCGGCGACGGCCGGGACTGGCTGACCCGCCCTCTCTCGGTGGTGGTCCACCTGGCGTTTGCCTTCGACATCGGCGATGAGATCAACCTGGAGCTGGCGCGGCAGATGCTTCAGGGAGAGCTCGGCCAGTTGCCGCGGCGGAAGCGGACGCCCGAGTCGATCGGCTATCGTCCCGCGCCCATCCGGGTTCCGCTGGAACCGTCGGGGATCCGCCTGCCGGCGGATCTTGTCCCGGCTCGAAACCCCCGCGGCCGAGCTGACGCTCTTCGATTTCGGTGCGATCTCGCTGGCCGTTCAGTTCCCCCTGGAGGCAACCCCCCAGGCGCTTTTGCAACTGGCCGGAAGCCTGGCCGAGCCCGCCCCTCTGAACGAGGCGGCGCGGGCGCTGCTGGCCCCGTGGATCGAGCGGCTTCGCCCCGCGGTCTACGACTTTTCGATCAGCTCGATGAGCGAGGAATACATCATCTTCCAGCTCGACGACCGCCGCACCGGGTGGCTCGAGAACCACCCGGACTGGATCGCCGGTCTGGTCCGGCTCGATGCCGAGCCGCTCAGCCGCGACGAGGTCCGCGAGGCCACGCGGCTGGCGCTTTCCTACACGCCGACCGATGTCGTCGTTCTCGACTGGGCGGCCGGTTTCGTCGCCGATTCCGAGTGCGCCGACACCCTTCAGGTCATCGAGTTCGCCAACGTACAGTTGCTCGAATTCCGGCACATCGACGACCGTCTCGACGACCGTCTCGAAGCCGCCTACCGGCTGATCCGCCCCGAGCGCCGGAGGCGCATGCCGCTGGGCCTGTGGAAGACGCACGGCGACGCCGTCCGCCAGGTTCGTGAGCTGGAGATCGAGGCCGCCAGCCTGTTCGAGCGGGTGGACAACGCACTCAAGCTGATCGGCGACCACTACCTGGCCCGGATCTTCGACCTGGCCTCGACACGGTTTCACCTACGAGGCTGGCAGCAGTCGATCCGCCGCAAGCTTGAAACCGTGGGCGACGTCTACGACCTCTTGATCCAGCAGGCCGGCGGGCATCGCATGGAAGCCCTGGAGATCACCGTGGTCGTCCTCATCGCCCTGGAGATCGCCCTGGCCCTCTGGCGGCACTGACCCGGCCCGGCTGGGGGTCAGTGATGAAACGCAGGGTCGTCCGACGGCTTGCCACCCTGGGCCGCAATCCGATCCATGTCCTCGGCGAGGTGCCTGGAGCCGATGAGGAACAGGATGCCGCCGAGCAAGAGCACCGGACCGACCGCGAGCATGGCCACGGTCAGGTTCGTCAACTGGCCGCACTCATCGGCCGTCGGCCCGGCTCCGATCGAAAGCAGCAACTTCCCCAGACCCGAGCTCACAACTGCGGGAGAGCCGAAGACATTGGAGATCCAGCCCAGTAGGATCGGAGAGCCGATGTCGCCGAGCAGGTGGATCAGGAAGATGAACAGGGCATAGCCCGCGGCCCGGCGATTCGCCGGCACGACGTTCGCGGTGACCGTGTTTGATGGGCCGAGCACCATCGCCATGAGTACCGACGCCACAAACAGGAGACCCAGCGAGGAGGTCCTCTCCGGATCGAGAATGCCCGCGAACCCCAGGGGAACCGAGGCGATCACGACCGCGGCGGGCAAGAGCAGATAGGCGCGCTGGGTGTACTTCCGCAACAGGTCGACAAGGAAGGTGGACAGCGCGATGCCGACCAGCCCGGCGATCGCGAGCAGGGCGCCGATGGAGTCGTTGGCGTCTTTCAGAGACATTCCTCGCACCCGCTGATAGAAGGTGCTGCCCCAGGCGGCGTAGGCTCCGGTGGCGAAGGTGGCCGCGGCCATGCCGAGCGTGTTGTAGACGAAGGTGCGCGTCTTGAACAGCTCGGCATAATCACGGAGTCTCGGCCGCTCGGAGTTGCCGGCGTAAGTCTTACCTTCAGACGCACCTCGTCCGGGGTCGAGGATGGCCAGTCCGGCGACCGCCGCCACGAGACCGGGCAGGCCGACAACAAAGAAGACGGCCGGCCAGCCCCAGACGGAGGCAACCCGGCCGGCAATGATGAATCCCAGGGCGGTGCCGATCGGCAAGGCCAGATAGTAAATGCCCATGGCCCGCCCGCGTTTCTCGACGGCGAACAGGTCCGCCAGCAGGGCCGGCGCGATGACCCCGTAGCTCGCCTCACCAACCCCCAAGAGCGCCCGCCAGAAGAACATGTGGTAAAAATCGGTGGAGAACGCGGTGCCCACCGTCGCCAGGCTCCAGAGCCCGACACCCCCCGCCAGGAGCATTCGCCGGTTATAGCGGTCGCCCAGCCACCCCATCAGCGGCGACATGAGCGTGTAGACGATCATGAATGACCCACCCAGCACGCCGAACCACTTGTCGTCGATCGTGAGGTCGCGCTTGATCTGCGTCCCGACCGCGAAGAACGAATAGCGGTCGATGTAATTCAGCAGGTTCATCGCGAAGAGGACGCTAAGTGCGAAGTACTTGCCGCCGATGGTGGGGATGATCGAGGAGCAGGGAGAGATGGCAACCGCGGAGTCGGAAGGGCGTCGATGCATCGTCAAGAGGCCTCACCAGGGATCGCAGACACGGACCAAACGGACCGTTATACCCGGTCCCGCGCGGTCTGGCGAGATCCGTAGGTGTGCAATCTTCGCGCCGTTTGTTCCGAACTCCTGGGCTGGAAAAGGATTTCGCCGCAGCGTTGCGTGGTGCTAGTTGTCGCGGTCGGTCTCGGAATCGAGGTCGGGGCCCCGGCTCGACCGCTTGGTCTTTTTCGCCCGGACGGGCGGATCGGCGTCGGTGTCGTCCTCGGCATCGGACCGGCTTGGCCGGCTCTCGGACCTGCTCGCCCGGGTGTCGCTCGTGGTTGCCTTGGATCGACCGCGGCTGACGGTCTCGGCATCGAGGAAGACGAGAACCTCGGTGCTCGTCGGCGCGCCGATCGGGGTGCCCAGCCATCCCCCCTTCTTGTCCAGGATCCCCGGGTGGATGCCTCCGGTGATGAGCAGGGTCTGGCCCAGGGGCCAGTTCTTCACGGTCTGGTCGAGGTGAGTCATGGAGACCTCGGGGACGTCGATCGACATCTCGGGAGGGCCTTGCTCGCGGGGGGCGATGACCTTGGTCCGGTGAAACATCCGCACGGTGTTGACGGTCAGGTCAAGGGACGCATCCACCGAGTCTCCCTCGAAGGTGAGGAGCGGGCTGAGCTTGAGGACGATGCTCTCGTCGAGCTTGTCGGCGCGGGGCGTGTAGCCCTGTCCCGCCGCACTCTCGCGCTGCATGCCTCCGGCGAAGGTCCGCGGCTCGGCAGTGCGGATCGTGAGCACCTGTCCATTCACCATCTCCACCCGCTCGTCGGCCAGCTTGCGGAATCCCTGCTGGCTCTGCATCTGCGAGATCACCAGGGCCGCGTCGGCCATCCGCATCGTCCAGATCTGCTGCCCCTGGGGACCGTTGCCCACCGGCGTGAGCTGCGAGAAGACCGTGTGCCGCCACCGCGTATCGGATGTGACGAAGAACCGAACGTGCACGGCCAGGATATCCTCGGTCGCGTTGGTGAAACGCTCCACGACCTCGCCCACCTGCTTGAGGATCTCGGGACTGTTGTAGGCCCTGACCTGGGTCTTGCTGGCGCACAGGACCGCGATCTTCTCACCGTGCCAGTCGGCGGTTCCCGTCCGGCGGAAGATCCACTCGATGAGGGCCTTCTGCGGATTCTGCTGACCCTGGGCCACCTTGGTGTAACGCGCGATGTCAAAGGTGCGCCACTGAAAGCCCGACTCGTGAGCGAAGCCTGCCGGCGGGTCGTCGCCGGTTCCAGCGGAAACGTCGCGATCGTCGTCGGCATCAGCCGCCGCATCCCCTTTGCCGACGGGCGTGAAAGCCTTGCTCCGGCTCGATGAGGAGTCCGAGGTCCGTCGGCTCCTGGGCTCCTGGGCCCAGAGACTCCGGGGGACCAGCCCCCCCAGCAACATCGTCAGCATCATGGCCGTGCGGCGATTCATGCCAGGGGCCTCCTTGCCGGTCTGGCCTGAGTTCCTTCCATCGTACAAAGACGCGAAGAAGAGCTGCGGCGTCGGGGTGATCGTGCGAGGACGTCATTGGAGATACCGGATCTCTTCCTCGATCGTGGGTGAGAGGTCGGTACGTTCGAAGGCCTCGCGAGGCGCTCTTCCCCGAGTTCCGGGGCAACTTAGCAGGAGACCGTTTTTTGCTCAAGTCCAAAGCCAAACGATCCGGGATGCGCACAACGGCACCGGGCGGCCCGGAGGCGGGACGTCGCGCCTCCCCTTCGAATCGTGCGCATCTCGGGCAGGCTTCGGGGACGGTGGCCTGGATCCGGCGGACGCGATCCCAGACCGCCTCGGACATCTCCAGCTTCCAGACGCCGGAGAGGATGCGTCGGAACCTCGGGTCGCGGGCCGCCTCGACTTCGACCCGGTCGATCACCGCACCTTCGAACTGGCTGAGGAACCCTTCGAGGGGTCCGGCCGCGAGATGTTGAAGCACGTCGTCATCGTCCTCGGCCTGGGCGATTAATGCCGAGGATCACGTCCCACTGGGTCTCGAGGGTCGGCCATGAAGGTCATGGCGGTGATTGCAGCCTGCGCACCTTCCGGGTCGTCGTCGCGTTCTCGGAGAGCGACGCGAGGTAGGCGGCGGATGAGGTCGAGTCTTCGCTCATCGTCCCACGGCTGGGTGAAGGGATCGAAGAGCATGTTTTCATGGTCTCGAAGGCGTTCAGCCGGGGGGCTTGCCGCCCATGCCTCCGCCCCTCAGAATAGCCAGTCGTGTTCGCGGCCGCGGCGATGCCGGGATCGCGGATGACGTCCGAGGTAGGCCCCCAATCCCGACGGCGGCTTCCCACTTACCGCTAGGATGGATCATGCGGAGCCTTCTGTTCGCGTGCCTGTGCGGAATGGCCCTGATCCCTGGTCGCCTTGCGTCGGGGCTTCATGCGGGCGAGCAGCAGCCCGGACGCCTCGGGCGAGCCGATCGTCGTCCGGCTGGTCCATCCCGACCGGCAAGCCGCGGAGGTGCTTCGGCTGTTCGACGGATCGCCGGCAGCCCATCCCGCGGCCGCGCTCTCGGCATGGAAGAGGGCGACCCGGGTTCCCGATCAGCTCGGCAAGCCCCTGGAGGCCGTGATCTCGTTCCTGAATCCCGAGATGGTCCGGGAATGGCAGAGCTTTCACGAGGCGGAGTTCTTTCTGGGGCTTGACCCGGACAGCAGCGCCACGTGCTGGCGCCTGATCGTCCCCCATGATGACGGCACGCTGGCCGCGCTGATCACGTCGTTGCGCCTCTCCGGAGGGTCTCAAGACGCCCCGCTCGGGGAGGGGAAGACCGCCGTCGACCGGCTCGGCGGTGCGGGAGCCGCGGTCGCGGCCCGAGGCGATCGAGGAGTGGTCGTGGCGAGTTCTCGAGCCGAGCTGGATCGAGGTCTGAGCTCCGCGATGCAGGACGTTGCCACCGGGCTCGGGGCAGGGGGAAACCTCGACTCGGGACTGGCCTTCCGGATCGAGCCGGGCCGGTTCAGAGTCCCGATTCGAGCGTCGGTCCCGACGCGCCGGGCGATCGAGCTGGCGCGCGGCCTGGGGTGCCGGACCATCCTCGGTGGACTGCGGCTTCATGATGACCGGCTCGGTCTGGAGCTGGATTCGACCCTCGATCCGGGCCATCCTCTGGCCCGGGCCAGGGGCAGGAACCGCGCCATCGAGCTCGACTGGCTCAGGTGGGTGCCCGCCGGCGAGGCCATGATCGTCGTTTGCATTGCCACCGGGCAGGAAGAGGCTTACTGGAAAGCCGTCTTCGCCCTTGCCGATCATGTCGACCGCGCCGACCCGCAGCGGGCTGACCTCGCCCCGTTGCGCACGCGAATCAACCTGCTGGCCACCGCGGCCGGTGCCCGGCTCGAGGCCGACCTCTGGCCTCACCTTCGAGGGTTGACGCTGGGACTGCTGGCGGATCGAGCCCGTCCCGGGCAGCCCGGACGAGCCGTGCTGGCGATCCACATGGATCAGGAGGCGTCGGCACGCCAGCTCTCCGCGGATGTCCTTCCCCGCCTGGCCGTTCTCTGGGGAGGGCCGAAGGTCCCGCGGAATCCAGCCCAGGCGCACGGCCCGGGGGCAGGGAGCGATCTCCACGATCAGGCTCGCTCTCTCGGACGGATCAGCGGCCAGCCGCTCGAGGCGGCGGTGCGCGGCCGGACCGTGCTCATCGGCTGGGGCGAGCAATCGCTCGCGTCGGCTCTCGATTCGGCCCAGCATCCCGAGCACTCGGTGTTGCCGCTCGTGAAAACTCGCTCGGCCTGCGCCGACCCCTCCGTCGTCGATCGCGTCGGTGTGTTCTGGCCGGGACGGATCAAACTCCCGATCAAGGGACTCGACGCCACGGCGCCGCTGGCTCGATGTCTCGCCGAAGGCCCACCGATCGTCTGGACGGGCTGGACCAACGGTGAGCACGCGTTCGACCTGGTTCAGTGGCAAGAGCTCCGTCCCCTGGTCCGGAAGTTCCTCGCCCAGATCCCGCTCGAACCGGCTCTCGCTCCGTGAGCTGCCTGTTCCGGCAGGAGAGTGCCCATGCGTCTCGTCGACCTTCATTGCAACTGGGCACGGCAATACGCCTGCGAGACGTCCCAGTACGATGCGGCGCTCTACGCCGACATTCCCCCGCGGGTGGATCAAGTTGACGGCTACCTGACGGCCACCGCGGCTGCGATACTGGCGTGCGGCCGCCGCGCCGCGGACTGGGCGAAGCAGGTGGATCCCTGGCAGACGCTCGGCGAGATGATCACGCGGTACGAGGCCGAGTTTTCCGGCCGGCTGCTCCATGGCCCCGAGGATGTTGCGCGGTGGAACGCCGAGCCGCCGGACGGGATCTGCTGGGGAGTCCTGGGGATCCAGGGGCTCGATTTCCTGGTGCGCCAATCCGGCGACCTGGATCGGCTGCCCGGGCTCTTCACGCGAGGGGTCCGGGTCTTCCAGATGGTCGAAACCGGATCGAGCATGCTGGGCGGAGCTGCCGTGCCCGGGGACGATCGCGGATTGACCGCGCTGGGACGCTCGCTGCTTGATCGGCTGGCCGAGCTGGAGTCTGCCGGGAAGCCGGCCGGGTCCTCGCCCCGTCGTTGACCTGGCCGGACTCAATACCCGAAGCACCGCCGAGGTTCTGGACTGGTTCGAGGCTGATCCGGCGCGGCGGGATGGCCTGCTCCTGATTCGCTCCCACGGAGCGATCGAAGCGCGAGATTCCCCGGGCTCCTCGGGCATGTCACCCCCGAACCTGGGCCGGTTTCGCGCGCTCGGTGGGACCATCGGACTGAGCGTCGGGCGCCCGTTCGTGAATTCCTCGGAAGAGCTTCGAGCGAGTCTCGAATCGCTCGCCGAGATCCCTTTCCAGGGCCGGGCGGGTTACGAGGGGATCGGCATCGGCACGAGCTTCCTCGACCTGGAGCAGACCGTGGTTCCTCTCGAGAATGCGCAGAGGGTCGTCGACTGGCTGGCCGCAACCTTCCCTCCTCCGATCGCCTCGGAGCTGATTCAAGGCAACGCCAGGAAACTCCTCCAGCAAGCGGCCGGCTGGACGGATGAACTGCGGCCCGGGTGACCGCAATTGAAGCTATGAGAGGGAGGTGAAGGTCGACGCGACGGTTTGCAGAACCCCTGAGCCTGGGGAAAACTTGAGGAATTATCCCAGTTTCCCCGTTTACCCAGACCAGGAGCCCTGCAATGAACTACATCGGCGTCGACCTTCACAAGAAGATTATCACCGTCTGCGTAATGGACCAGAACCGTACCGTGCTCGCACGCAAGACCCTTTACTGCAACCAGCCTGACCAGATCGTTGAGTTCTTCCGGAAATTCCAGCCCTTCAAGGTCGTCGTGGAGGCGACGGCCAACTACCACTGGCTCGTCGATCGGCTCGAACCCCTGGCCGAGAAGGTCGTCCTGGCCAATCCCAAGAAGCTGAGGGTAATCGCCGAATCCACCAAGAAGACCGACCGCCTCGACGCCCAGATCCTGGCGGAGTTCCTGGCCCGGGATATGATCCCCGAAGCCTACATGCCCACACCCAGGCAACGGCAGCACCGGATTCTGGTCCGCCATCGACAGTATCTCAGAGAGTGCCTGACCTCCGTGCGGTGCAAGATCCGCCACATCCTGGCCGACCACAACGCCGACCGCAAGGACCTCTTCTCGACCCAGTGCGGCAAGGCTTACCTCAAGCAGGTGCCCCTCAGCGACGCCGAGCGGTTCGTCATCAGGCAGCTGTGGTCGGAGTTCGAGGACTCTCAAGCCCAGCTGTTGGCCCTGGCCAAGAAGATCAAGGCCTTCGCGGCCAAGGCATCGAAGCGGGAAGCCGAGGCCCGGACGATCCTCAAGACGGCGCCCGGCGTGGGGACGGTGACCGCCGAGGTGATCCTCAGCGAGCTGGGCGATGTGAGCCGATTCCGCAACGCCAAGGCGGTCTGTGCCTACGCGGGGCTGGCACCCGTCGTCAAGCAGAGCGGGGGCAAGAGATCCAAAGATCTTGCAATCAGCAAACAAGGATCGGGACTGTTGCGGTGGGCCCTGGTGGAGTCGGCCTGGCGGCTGGTGAACACGAGCCCGAAATGGATGGCCGTGTTCTCCCGGTTGAGGAAGCGCAGCGGCACCAAGCGAGCCATCGTGGCGGTGGCCAGGAAGCTCTTGTGCGTGCTCTACGCCATGCTCAGGACGTCGACTCCCTACAAGGTGATGGCTGCCTAGCGGGCCCACCAACCCCCAGAAAGGAGGGGAGGCCAAGACCGAATCGAACACAATCTCTGTGAGAGCGAGCCACCTGTCGAGCGAAGGCCGGTGGACGTGACGACCAGGAGGACGACCCCGCAACGAACCCCGACAGCGACCCCATCACCAACTGTCGTGAAATTGAATGGTGGCGTCCCTTGGATTCCGGCTGAGTGGCGACATCGGAGCGATCCGGTGATCCCGAATAGATGGTTGAGCGAATCACGTCACGTCGGCTAACGCTTCGTACACTGCCGGCACTGAGGGGGAGCAATCTCCCTCGGCCTCAGGCTCAAAGGATGTGTTGCGGGGTGCACAACCAATTCGTCCGCGGACAGGTCTGAGATGGGCCAGATCGACCGAAGCCGACGGCGAAGGGGATGTGCGGGAGCCCTCCGACACAAAATCTGCACCGCCTCGCTTGACAACGCCCCTCTCATAGATGGGTTCGTTCGTCACCGCAAATTCTCGCTTTGCCACCCACAAACACATTTCCTGATAAACTGTTACGTCAATTCCAATTTGGCTTCGCTCGTCATGTTTTCGGACTCCTCGCGCCTCCACGAGATTCTCTCGAGCACCGTCACCGAATTGTCAAAGAACCGGAGGAGTGCGGGGAACGCACCTCCCCGAATACAGTGTGCAACACAATGTCAACTCCGGTCGGGCTGCGGTTCAAGTATCTCGGCGCTTTAATCCGCACGATCGTCCCGGCTCGCCCAGCCGCGAGAACCAGGGAAATCATGAAGGTCATGGAACCACTTCCCCCGGTGACTGGTCCTGGTGGCCTTTCGATCTTCGATTGACGGGTTGACGAGGGGCTCGCACGTAAGGGAAACAGAAAAAGTAAGATGAAGAATGAGATCGGAAAGGGGACTAAGAGCAGGAGTACGAGGTAGAGCAGGACTTGATTCGCCGCGTCGACTTCGCCAGGCTCCGGAGAGCCGCCGGTCGTCGGCGGGCCTCACGGCGCGAACGGGCTCGCGGGCAGTTCCAGAACGTTTGAGCCACGCACCCGCGATTGGGAAACCTACGCGCTTTGAGACCACTTAAGAAGCCCAAGCTGATGTCCTGTACTTTCCGCGATTGACTTCGCTCTCATGCCGCCAGGGCAAGCAACCGCTCGGCGACGGCCCGAATTTCCTCCTCGGTGACCCCGGGGCGTAGAACCGCGCGAATCTCCTCGGCCAACAATTCACGGCGCCAAGCCCGACGCTTGTCTGCGTGGCTTGGGCGACGGTTCGGATCGTCCCATGGCGATGCTCGGCGGTCCACCAAGTCGTCCTCCTCCCGACCCCATGCCCAAGCTTCGGTCATCGTGAACGTCCAGAGGCAGATGTGGAATGCACCGATGTTTGCCCACACGAACCGCACCTGCTGCTGGCCGGCTCCGACGATCTCCTTGCAGTCGCGGAACGCGATCTCTAATGAGAACCGGTCGGCGACCGTCGAGAGAATCTCTGCTACGGTCGCTGACACGTCGGTGCAGAAGAAGGCCACCCATCCACTCGGCTCCTCCACCAACACCACCCGGATTGCCCCGCCGACGGGCCGCCACATCGCCACGAACGTCTTATACCGCTTCTTCGCCCGCTTGCCATACAAGTCGAAGATGCTAGTCGTCCAACCGCGACGCTGCCCGGCCCGTTTGGCCAAGTCAATGCGCGTCTCTCCGTAGACCCGCGGCCTACCGCGCCGACCTGGTACCCGGGGCCCTGGGATCGTCCATAGCGCCGCGTCCTTGCGCAGCCGGCTGACGACCGTCATTCCCAGCAACATCGCCGGTTTGAGGAACGGGGCCTTGGCGTAGGCCCCGTCGACCACCACCCACAGCGGCTTGCCCAGGAACCGGAGCCAGAACCAAGCCCACCGCAGGAGCTCGACTCCCATCTCCAGCTTGGTCCGGAACTCCGGCCGATGCTTTGGGTCGATGCACGGCAGATCCTTGGCCCGCACGTACAGACGGGCCAACAGCGGCAGAGCGATGACTCCCCATGCAGGATGGACCGCCAGGAGCCCGAGCACCACCCAGACGTGGCCGTAGACATGCGGCGAGCCAGCCGGGCCGGGGGTCGGGTTGTGATGGATGCCAGCCCCCTGCACGTAGGGCCCATACCGCTGTGTCGGCGTGTCGTCTAGCGCCACGGTGAGCCGCGTCTGACCATCCACCAAAGGCTTGACCACCTCGTGGATCAACCGGCCGGCGATGTTGTCCGCCCGCTTGCCGGCTGCTGCGACGGTCGTGTAGCAAGGCTGATACTGTCGACTCAAGCCGGCAGCGCGGATCCAGCTGGTGACGGTCCTTCGGCCGCAGGCGAGGATCGCGCCGATAAAGAGCCACACCAGCCTGACGGCAGATCTGCGATCCAGGGGTGAAGCAAGGCAAGAGAACCACTGGCACGATGTCGCGTCCTGGTGCGATGATGTCACGGCCGACTCCGTCCGGGGTTGATTGGCAGGCTTGGTCATCGCCATCGTCCCGGCCGGACCGGCATTCGTCTACCCGAGTCACGTCAACGACCAAGGGAACCAAATCGCGGAAAGTACAGTGATGTCCCAACCCCCCCATTTAGCGGAGACGAAGGTGCGTGGCTTGGTCTCTTCTGTCCCCGGAACACTCCCCTCCAGGGTGGGAGATAGGTATGGTGTCCCCAGAACTCACCGCATCCCTTATACAAACGTTCAAAATTTTTGACGATTTCGGACTTTATGAAATCAAAGACTTCTTGACTATCACGCTATACCCCGAGATGATCCATGAAGATCTACTGCCCAAGATGGGCAATGCGATCTCGGCTATGGCGGTCCCGACATGCGATCCCTGCGCGGACGGAGCCTTTCCGTTGCGTCGTGCCGGCTTCGTTGCCGGCACGACGCTGACCACGGTGGAGACGCTTCCCATGTGGCTATACTTTACGCGGCCATGAGTGAGACGTCGTCGAATTGCTGGAAATTCAGCGTCATCAACGAGGCCAGTTGCTGGGAGTACTTGGTTGACAAACCGTCGAGAGCCTCTTGGATGGCGGCTTGAAAGTCCCGGAACGTCGGGTGGTAGCGACCGTAGAGGGCGCGACGCTTCGTGAACTTCCAGAGTCGTTCGATGAGGTTCAGGTTGGGAGAGTACGACGGCAGGAACAACAGCGTGATGCCCAACTGAGCCGCCCACGCCTGCACCACGGCGTTGCGTTGATAGCGGGCGTTGTCCAGCACCAGCGTGATGGGACCAGTCAGTCCCAGATCCGCAATCTTGCGCAACAATTCACACATCGTCTCAGTGTTGACGACCGTCGTGTTGGTCACAGCGATCAGTTCCCGCGTCACGGCGTTCCATGCCCCCAGGACGTTGAACCGTTGACGCCCTGATGCCGCGCGCACGAAGATTCGAGTGAACGACCACAGGCAGCAGAGAAACGTGCCGAACACGAAGTGAGCGGCGTCCACGAAGAACACGTGACCCTGACCGGCTTGAGCGGCGTCCAGTTTCGGTTTCAGCTTGGTGTCGAGAAACTCGGCTTGGTCTTGAACGTGCTCGGCCAAGTTTTTTTGGGCGGCACGGGGATCGCTCGGATGCGCTGCCACTTCAATCCCAGGCCCTTGAGGAATTTGCGTACCTGGGTGGGACTCCGACGGATGCCAGTCAGCTTCTCGATTCGGTCGCACGCCTCGGCAATCGTACACACAGGTGCTTCTTCGAACGACGCCCGGATGATGTCACGGAAAGCGGCCAACTTGCTGACGGCCTTTGGGACGCTCGAATGCCGCAGCCCGTCCACTCCGCCTTTGCAGTACGCGTCCACGTATCGCTGCACGGTAGCGCGCGACACCCCAACGATTTCCGCAGCCTTCTGACGAGTGACCCCGCAGTGCAGGAGCCAGATGGTCAGCATCTTGTTGCGAACCAGGAGATTGGGATGGCTCGCGCGTTCCTCATTGACGATTCGTCGCTCGTCTTCCGTAAGATGGATACGACACCAAGCCATCGTCCGCCTCCCTGCAGTGCAAACCAGAAGTAAGACCTCCTTGCCGAGTTCGACTCTCGTATACCAGAATCTCCAGAAAGAGGGAATGTCTCATTCAGTCCCCTGCGGAGTATAACCTCTCTGCTCCCCGCCCGGCGCCCGGTTTCCCGGCGCCGGGCCACCAGGCCCCGGCTGGAGGCCCTGGAAGGCCGCGCCCTGCTCAGTACGGTCATGAACACCAACGACAGCGGGTCGGGGTCGCTGCGGCAGGCGATCCTCGACGCCAGCAGCGGCGACACGATCAACTTCGATCCCGGCCTCGGCAGCCAAATCACGCTGACCAGCGGCGAGTTGCAGATCAACAAGGACCTGGACATCGAGGGTCCGGGGGCGAACAAGCTGACCGTCAACGGCAATCATACCAGCCGGGTCTTCGACATCCCCACAGCGGGGGTAACCGTCACGATCTCCGGCCTGACGATCTCGGGCGGTAAGGCCGCCAATGGCGGCGGCATCCTCAACTCGGGCACGGTGACGGTCACCAACTCCACCCTCAGCGGCAACTCGGCCAGCACCGGCGGTGGCATCTTCAACTTCAACTCGGGTACGGTGACGCTCACCAACTCCACCCTCAGCGGCAACTCGGCCAGCGCTGGTACATCAAGCGGCCTTGGCGGCGGCATCCTCAACTCGAGCACGCTGACGGTCACCAACTCCACCCCCAGCGGCAACTCGGCCAGCGCTGGTACATCAAGCGGCCTTGGCGGCGGCATCCTCAACTCGAGCACGCTGACGGTCACCAACTCCACCCAGGGGCAGACGATCGACCCGACGAAGAAGGAAACCGACAGAACCATTGCGATTGGGGTGAGTGCGTTGGGGGGGGCAATAACAGCTCTTGGCTCCGTTTTGTCCGTGGGTCTCCTGAGCTTTCTTGTGATCGGCGTTGCGAGTGTCCAAGGGGGGGTTATCACCGGCCTTGGCGTGTTAGATGTGATTGATCGTGCACCGACCCTGGCTGAAGTGCAGCAGGGTGTGATTGAGAAAAAACCTTTCACAGGTCTAGTACAAATTGACCATATTCCGACTGTTGGGATTGATCCGGACGATCCCTCGCCCGGGAGAGCCATAGCCTATAATCAAGCGACCGTCCCCTTCAATCACGCACTCGATTCCTTGGGCAATGTGATCAGAGACGCGAGGCTGATCAATATGGCCGCCCAAAGGTATTACGGCGCCCTGAATATCGATAACCTCAGCGCGGCGAATTTCCAGCGGAACAATGTGTTCGATTTCGTCCACCAGTTTAATTCGGACCGAGACGCCTTTCACGATGAACTCAAGCGGCACATCATCTCTGCTCAATGGGGGTGGAGTTCTCAATGGCGTCTCCGTCACCGTCAACGATGTGATCGCGCTCCGTGACCAAATCCTCACTTCCGGGAAGTTTCCGGCGGCGGAGGAACGTATGTTCTCCGAGATCGGTCTCACGGACGTTGAGCGGCAGGCACTCTTCAACGAAGTTTCACTAGCAAATGGGAATACTATCGTTGATTCCGACCTTCAGGGCCCCGTTATCCTTGACAGGATGGCGGATCGCTTCGGACAACTCGACATCATACCGCTGCTGCCGCCGGACCTAGTCGCCGGTACTGTTTTGGCCAGCAACGGCGATGGCGGCGGAATCAACAACGCCTCCGGTACGGTGACGGTCATCAACTCCACCCTCAGCGGTAACTCGGCCAGCGGCGCCGGCGGCGGCATCTTCAACTTCAACTCGGGTACGGTGACGGTCACCAACTCCACCCTCAGCGGCAACTCGGCCAGCGGCGGCGGCGGCGTCTTCAATTCGGCAACTGTGCTCCCCGGCCAGCCTAATGCCGTCAACAAGGTGACGGCCACTACGAGCCTTTTCGCCAACCCCGCGGGTGGAAACCTTGTCAGCGAAGCGGG
Organism: uncultured Planctomycetaceae bacterium; assembly: GCA_963816015.1. Lineage (GTDB taxonomy): Bacteria > Planctomycetota > Planctomycetia > Isosphaerales > Isosphaeraceae > Aquisphaera. Next base: position 25,012 of record CAWFJM010000069.1, read on the forward strand.
CACCGCGTTCGTCTCGGGGGGCCACAACCTCTTCACCGACGCGCCCGCCGTGACCCTCGACCCCACCGACCTGACCAACACTGACCCGCTCCTCGGTCCGCTGGCCGACAACGGTGGGCCCACCTTCACCCAGGCCCTGCTCCCCGGCAGCCCGGCCATCGATGCGGGCGTGGCCGTCCCCGGCGTGACCACCGATCAGCGGGGCATTCGGCGTCCCCAAGGCTCCGCCCCCGATATCGGCGCCTTCGAAGTCGTGGTCGTGCCGGAGGTCGTGGGCCTGAGGCGGTCCGGCATCCACCACCAGCCGACGCACCTCGTCCTGACTTTCAGCGAGCTTCTGGACCCGTCCCGTGCTCAGGATCTCAGCAACTATACCCTGGTGGCGCCAGGCCACGACGGGAGGTTCGGGACCCGCGATGATCAGGTTATCCGGGTCAACTCCGCCACGTATGACCCCAACACGCGGACTGTGACGCTGAGCCCGAGCCGCCATCTGAATTGGTACAGACGCTATCGAATCACAGTCAAAGGCACGGGGGCGGCGGGCCTCACCGATCTGGCTGGAAATCTCCTCGATGGCAACGGGGATGGCCGGTCTGGCGGCGATTACGTGGCCATCATCCGAGGGTACGGCTTGGACCGCATCGGCCGTCCCCATCCCAAGGGGCCCGTGTCGGTTAGACACACCGGAAACAGGGCGAACGGTGTCCGAGCAGTTCGAGGGCATTTGCTCCCCCATACTGCGGGTAGGCGATGAGTAACCACTTCGGAGGGCAAAGGGGACGTTGCTATTTACGGCGGACGTCTGGAGAATCTAGGAAATCATCTTTCCGTGGTCCTTGGGGCTGTTCACCTGGGAGATCTGCCATGCCTCGATCTGCGCGAGCCTCGGCCGGAGGCTTCTGCTATCATGTGATCAACCGGGGCAATGCGCGAGCCGAGGTGTTTCATAAGGACGACGACAGCAGTTCCGACGACAGCAGTTCAGCAGTAGCAGTTCCGGGGGTTCCGGGGACACCATACGTAATTCTGACAGCAGTTCCGGGGACACCATACGTAATTCTTGACCTCACGGGCAGTTCCGGGGATACCGTACGTAATTCTTGACCTGCCGCCATGCGACTGAGAGTCTTCGGTGATATGGCCCGATTAGCACGTGTCAGATAATCGGTATCAGTTCATTTTGTCACATAAAAATGAATTGATACAGATTACTTCAGAAAAATGAACTGACGCCGATTACTTGAACTCGGGTAATAGGGGCCACTCATACCCAAGCGCACGACCAATAACCCTCAGCCTGGGCGTCGAAGAGGCTGGTAGGGGGCAGGTGGGAAAATGCTGATTCAGTGTGTTGTCAGCGGTCGCAGGCGGATCTTGGACGCGGTCACCACGACGAAGTGGCCGGGCACCCTGGACTCGACCAGGGTCCAGACCTGCTGGAGACGGGCCAGGCGAATCGCCGCGGGCCGATTCTCCATGCGGAGCAGGATCACGCCGTGGCTGTTCGCGTGGTCCCGAAAGATGAGCTCACCGAAGTCCTTGTCCTCGGTCAACACGACATAGCCTTGCGCCTCCGCTTCCGCCAGCAGATCGGCGTCGGGCGTCTGCTTGCGAGACTCGGCCGCGTAGAGCACGTCATGGCCCCTGTCCCTGAGCCAGGTGACGATCGGGCGAGGGACATTCTCGTCGGCGAGGATTCGCACCGGGGCCAGCCCTTTTGCGGGTTATTGGTAGATGATCTGGTCCATTGCGAGCAGATCGGCGGCATATTGCTGGGCGGCCTGGATGTGCTCGGGGGTGAGGTTGGGATAACTGTCAAGCAGCTCGTCGTGGCTCATCCCCGTGCCGAGCTCGCGGAGCACGTGCTCGACCGTCAACCGGGTCCCCTTGAAGACCGGCTTCCCCATCATCAGGTCCTTACGTTCCTCGATCAGATCTTGCCACCTCAGTGCCATGAAATTGCTCCTCGTCGACTCGACGCCTGGACGTTGACGTGTGCTTCATCTTCTCCGCGGCCGCCCATTTCTCGTCGTTCCTGTAATGCCGGTCGTTCGCCCGATCTCCCTTGAAGGTACCGCCGTCCCGGGGCCAGGGATACTCCTCCTTTGAACGCTGGGGCTCCTTGCATCGGTCCCTGTTCCCATTGATGTACGGCTTCTTCCGAAGAATGCCGGCCTCGATGAAGGGTCGAATGTTCATCCGGACGCCGTCATTAAGTTCGGCGTTTCGATGCCGCAGGGGATTCCGCCCCTCTTCCATCGGGCGCGGTCCCTGGTTCTTTCACAGGAGTCGGGAACAACACACTGGAAATGTCGCCGCACGCCGGCGATAATTCATTTTCTGGATCTTTAAATCCAAAATCAGGCATTGAGGCCTTCGATGATCTCGCAAACGGCAGAGTATGCGCTGAGGGCGGTGGTCTTGCTGGGTAGCCAGTCCGGTCGACCGGTGACGACCAAGGAGGTCGCTCGCGCATCTCAGGTTCCGGCCGGATATCTCTCCAAGGTGCTGCAGTCGCTCGGGAGATCTGGCCTGGTGGAGTCACGTCGCGGTCTGGGCGGCGGCTATGTTCTGAGCCGGCCGCTGGATCAGCTCACTGTGTACGACGTGGTCCAGGCCGTTGATCCCTTGAAGCGAATTCACCATTGTCCGCTGCGGCTGAGCGCCCACGCTGAGCGGCTTTGCTCTCTGCATCAGCGGCTTGATGATGCCGTGGCGATGCTGGAAGCGTATTTCAAGCAAACGACCATTGCCGCCCTTTTGAACGATCGAACGGCACCTCAACCGGGGCCGCTCTGCGAGCTATCCCGGACACTCGAGACCTGACGCCTGGAAGCTTCCGCCCGGGCCGCAGCCTGGAAGACGGATTTGCTGGCTCGTCGCATCACCTGCCGGAATGGCAGGCGAGCGCGACGGAATGCGCCAATCGGCAGATAATCTGCACCGGGCAGCAGGCGATGGGCATTCCCTAAATCGCTGTCAATTCATCGCTTGCGGATGATCGTTGGCTGGGCACATGGGTTGCATATAGGGCACGCGTGATTGTCGCGCTTGGACGTGTGGACGAGGCGGTTCGGTCTCGGCCGCCCCGTGTTGACCCGGCGCGATGGATGGGCTCATCTGAGACAACTGCAGGAGACTGAGTCGATGAACCTCAAGCCGTTGGGCGATCGCGTGGTCGTTGAGAGAGAAGAGGCCAAGGACACGACGGCCGGCGGGATCGTTCTGCCCGATACCGCCAAGGACAAGCCGCAGAAGGGCAAGGTGCTGGCGGTGGGCGACGGGCGGATCACGAAGGATGGGAAGCGTCGCGAGTTGCAGGTCAAGGTTGGCGATGTCGTCCTGTTCACTTCCTACGCCCCCGAGGAGATCAAGCTGTCGGGCGGCGGGAAAGTACTGCTGATGCGCGAGGATGACATTCTCGCCGTGCTTGGTTGAACGAGACGCGTTTCAGGCATTCCGACGAAGACACCGGATCACATTCCTCATTGAGTTTGGGAGATCACAGCAGATGGCAGCCAAGATGATCGCGTTCGATCAGGAAGCTCGCCAGGCGATGCAGCGCGGGATTGCGAAGCTCGCCCGCGCCGTCAAGGTGACGCTCGGGCCGCGTGGCCGGAATGTCATCATCCAGAAGTCCTTCGGCTCGCCCACCGTGACCAAGGACGGCGTGACCGTGGCAAAGGAGATCGAGCTGGAAGACAAGTACGAGGACATGGGCGCCAAGATGGTCAAGGAGGTCGCCAGCAAGACCTCCGACGTGGCCGGCGACGGCACGACCACGGCGACCGTGCTGGCCGAGGCCATCTACAACGAAGGCCTGAAGGCCGTGGTCGCGGGCGTCAACCCGATGCTCATGAAGCGGGGGATGGACAAGGCGGGGCCGTCATCGTCGAGCAGCTCCGCAAGATGAGCACCAAGATCACGAACAAGACAGACCGAGCAGGTGGCGACCGTGGCCTCCAACTACGACGCCGAGATCGGCAAGATGATCGCCGAGGCCATCGAGAAGGTCGGCAAGGACGGCGTGATCACGGTCGAGGAGGGCAAGAGCCTCAAGACCGAGGTCGAGTGGGTCGAGGGCATGCAGTTCGACCGCGGCTACCTGAGCCCCACTTCGTCACCAATCCGACCTCGATGGAGGCGGTGCTCGAGGAGGCCTACATCCTGATCCACGAGAAGAAGATTTCGGCGGTCAAGGACCTGGTGCCGGTACTCGAGAAGGTCGCCCAGACCGGAAAACCGCTGCTGATCATCGCCGAGGACATCGAGGGCGAGGCCCTGGCCACGCTGGTGATCAACAAGCTCCGCGGCACCTGCCGTTGGCGGCGGTCAAGGCCCCGGTTACGGCGATCGCCGCAAGGCCATGCTCGAGGACATCGCCATCCTGACCGGCGGCGAGCCGATCTTCGAGGCCTGGGTATTGAGCTCGAGAACGTGGGCTTGAGCGACCTCGGCCAGGCCAAGAAGGTGGTGATCGACAAGGACAACACCACCATCATCGAGGGCAGCGGCAGCCACACGCGATCAAGGGCCGCATCAGGCGCTCCGCCACGAGATCAAGGACACCACGAGCGACTACGACCGCGAGAAGCTCGAAGAGCGGCTCGCCAAGCTGGCCGGCGGCGTGGCCAAGATCAACGTCGGTGCGGCGACCGAGGCCGAGATCAAGGGAAGAAGGCCCGCGTCGAGGACGCCCTCCACGCCACCCGCGCGGCAATCGAGGAAGGCATCCTTCCCGGCGGCGGGGTGGCCCCGCTCCGGGCCGCCGCCCTGGACAAGGCCAAGGGCCTGACCGGCGACGAGAAGATGGGCGTCGACATCGTCGCCGCGCTTGCTCGGCCCCGTCGACCAGATCGCCCAGAACGCCGGCCTGGACGGCGCGTCGTGGTCGCCAAGGTAATGAAGGCAAGGGAAGCTTCGGCTACGACGCGCTCACCGGCGAGTACGGCGACATGGTCAAGGCCGGCATCATCGACCCCACGAAGGTCACCCGTGGCCCTCCAGAACGCCGCCAGCATCGCCACCCTGCTGCTCACCACCAACGCCCTGATCGCCGACCTGCCAAGGACGAGGAGAAGAAGG
>CAWFJM010000070.1:0-73339 GCA_963816015.1 uncultured Planctomycetaceae bacterium
AAACGCGCCGATCATGCTCGCCACCGTACCCAGCAGCCCCAGGAGCGGCCCCATCCGGACGATGGTGGAAATCGTGGCCAGGCGGTTCTCCCATCCCTGCGATCACCTCGGTGTGGAACTCAGTGACCAGAAGCTGCTTGATCTTCGCTAAACCCTTGTCCCGATTCTGAAGAGCCACCGCGATCAGTTGGGCGAGTGCCTTGTGCCAGTAGATGGGGCTCTGGCAAATACTCACCAGCTGCATCATACTTGCGGGCCAGGCAGAGCTCGCGAACCTGGCCGATCAGGGGCTCAGGATCGGTGAGAGTCTTCTTCCTGAGGGTACGGTAGAGCAGGATACTGTTGTACACACCCCAGACCGCGAGGATGGCAAGGGCTGCGTAGATCACGTAGCCAAATGAGTCGATGATCTTGATGGTGAGATTCATATCGTCACGGTCTAGTCAAGGAGTTCCTGTGCAGCGGCGAGCCGGCGAGCCACGGGCGATCGGAAGCGCCTTGCAGCATATCAGGTTGATGCGCCGCCTTGGAGGTTATTCTTGCTAGTGGGTCCAGACGCTCGCAAGAGATCCCACCGAAGCACGACATGAAAAGGACGGGGTGGACACGCCTGAAAGGGGGGGGGGCTGAAAAGGATTGCGGGAAAGCGGTGCGGAGAGTCAATTCGGGCTCAAGCCCCTTCCGCCCCAAGCTGGCAGGGAGAACCCCGCTTCCTCCGGATGATGCAAGTCCGCACATGATCGCATCGAGTCGGAGCCGATGCGAGCCTCTGCAAACCCAGCATCGGGTCGGCTCAGGAGGATTGCAAAGTCGTCATTTGATCGCCCCGATCAACTTAGGCACCTTCGCAACCTTCGTCCCAAGTGATCAGCACGGGCTCAAATGGGGAGATCGTCGGGCAGTCCTGGGATCAGAGGCAGACTGTTAACGCGGCGTTCCGAAGCGAGGCGAGTCGTTCGGCCAAGCCCGGCCGTATGCTCCACTGGCGGTCCTCGTCCCACCACCGGTCCTTGATGAAGTGCAGGCCGTTCTCGACACGCCAATGGCCCCGGACCAAGCACATCAGTTGCTCAGGACTGACCTCATCGGCCGAGAGACTGGCGATGAAATAACGGGTCTCATGGCGGGTGACGGTCCCCCGGAGACGGACCTCGGAATCGACCCGCAGGATCAGTTCAATGCCGGGGAATGAGGTTGCCTCGCGGATGTAGTCGACGCATTCGCCTCACCGGATCCAAGCTTGCGGGTGTGGATCTCGCCCCCTTTTTCTCCCGAGTTTCCACGTGGGGCATTGGGCGGCGGCACAGCTGGCCCGGACGGCTTCGACCAGATCAGGCTGGTTGTCTTTCACCGCAAACAAGAAATCGCGGTCAGCTTCAAGGATCACCTGGGCCCAGGGGCGTTGCGTGAACAGGGCATCGGCCGTGACGAGGCGGAGCAATGGGTAATGCTCCAGCAACTCCGCCAGGCCGGCTTTCAACGCCTGAGGTTCCGTCGGTTTGCCGTCGGTCACGGGGAACTGAGCCAAACTTAGACCGAGTGGGTCGGGCCGAAAACGTTGAGCATGTGGACGGGATCGCCCTGGGCATCGTGCCCTTGCTTGCCGGTCTTGCCGTCGGCGGACGCCGTGACGGCCAACGCGGTCTGCGGCAGAGTGACCAGCCAGCGAGCGAAGACATCGCGGAACTGCTCCAGAGAGAATCGCGCCATGGCGCGGCTGATGGTCGTGGCATTTGGCGGCTTCCCGCGGGTAAAGCCCAAGGGGTACTTGAGGACCCGCCAATGATCGTTGGCCCAACGCTGCAGCGAGGCAAAATCGGTCTGGCGACAGAGTAAGCCTAGGAACATCAGCGCCAGCATCGAGGCGAAGGGGTGGCGGACCCCGCGCGGCTTACGGGGGTCGGCGATTTGATCAAAGGCATCAAGCAGCGAAGCGATGGGTGCGGCCATCCGTGACCTAGCCTCAAAGGGTGTCCTTCCAATGGATAGAGGCAGAATGATAACTCAGGGACCGATCACTTTGCAATCCTCCTGGGAGGCGAGTGAGGTCGTTGCGATGTTCGCGGGCCCTGATTTTTCTGGGCGTTTTTGAGTCCCTCAAAAACCGCCTACCCCACGATACGCGCAAAACTTGCGGTTTTTCCTCTCCGGCAGGGATTTTTTCACGATTTTTCGACCACCGGGCCAACACAGCGGGGATTTATTGCGTAGCAATTGTAGGTATTCCATCCTTTACCTCCTGACCCCTGCGTGAGCCCATGAGAATCACAATCACCAAGCCACTCTTCGCCTGGGACGCTCTCGAGGATTCCCCTTCGCTCCAATCCCTGCGAGTCCTGCTGGAATCGATCCCTGACCACGCGTTGCTCGAGTCGCTCCGAGTGTCGCGCGGAAAGGGACGCGACGATTATCCCGTGGAGGTCCTCTGGGGCACGCTCGTCCTGGCGATCGCCTTGCGGCATGTCTCGATCGACGCTTGCCTCGAGGAACTCCGTCGCAATCCGGCGTTGCGATTGCTGCTGGGCATCGAAGAGGAGGATCAGTCCCCGGCCCCGACAACATGTCGCGCTTCCTGGCGACCCTCGGCGAAGAGCCCCACCTGAAGCATCTCCGTCGGATCTTCGATACCCAGGTCAGCCGGCTGGGTGCGGTGATCGGTGACTTCGGCAAGAACACCGCGGGCGATTCGACCGGCCTGGCTGGTCCGCGGCGACCAGCGAGAAACTGCGTGCCGCCGAGATCGAACAGCGGCTTCCGCAACCTAGCGGTGGACGCAAGGAGTACAAGGACGACGACGGAAACATCACCAAGGTTGTCGAATGGTTTGGCTATAAGTTACATTTATTGGTTGATGTAAATCACGAGGTCGCGCTCGCCTATCATATCACCGACACCAAGGCCGGCGACAACGAGCGAATTCCCGATCTGGTAAGTCAAGCGCAGAACAATCTGCCGCCGGATCGTATGAAAACCCTGGCCTACGACAAGGCGGCCGACGACGGCGCCGTGCACGAGTTCCTCCAGGAGAAAGGCATCGCGCCGCTCATTCAGAATCGCAACTTCAAGCTCGAGGAACCCGAGAAAGTGCTCGGGGGTTCGACGCCTCTGAACATCGTGTATGACCAGGCGGGCACGGTCTACTGCTACGATCGCGTCAGCCCCGATCCGGTGCGGCACTCCATGGCGTACATCGGCCATGAACCCCAGCGCGGCACGTTGAAGTATCGTTGCCCGGCGCGGCATGGTGGCTGGAGTTGCCCGAGCGACGCACTGCAACGGCGAGCGGAAGTACGGCCTGACCGTCCGCGTGAAACAAGAGATCGATCTGCGTCGCTTCCCGAGCATCCCGCGCGACCAAACGGTTCGAACGCATGTACAAGGGCCGGACCGCCGTTGAGCGCGTCAACGCACGGTTCAAGGTGTTCTGGGGCATTGACGATGGCCAGGTCTACGGGTCCCGGCGCTTTCACGGTCACGTGGGGGCGGTGATGGTCGTGCACTTGGCGTTCGCGACGCTGCTGGCCCGGACGAGCAGATACGAGGGGACCTACGGGAAGATGACCTTCTCGCCGATCGCCAAAGCCCTTCACGAGCTAATCCGATCGCATGCGCAGGAGACCGCCCAAGCCGTAGCGTCCGAGTAAGTCGCCGTCTGGGCTTCCAGAGAGCCAAGGTCTAATGCGAGTTTTGCCAGCGCGTCATTCGCGCGTGAGGGCGGACTACGCTCACCTCGCGCCTGGGACAGTCATGAGGCGAAGTTGACGCACCGCCCCGAAGGGAGCGGCGCCACAAATGCATGCAATTATCAGAATCAAAGGCTAACAACGCAACTGGCTCCTTAGGACGATCGCCTGAGGAAGCCAGGAGGCTGCCCATCGATCAGCGGGTGCGGGAGTTCGGGGCCAACGATCCGGGGCTGGTGGCACTTCACGTCCAGCACGGCCGCTATCTCCTGATCGCCAGCTCCCGGCCCGGCACCCAGCCCCCCCAATCTCCAGGGATCTGGAACGACGAGGTCCGCGCTCCCTGGAGCAGCAACTGGACGATCAACATCAATACCGAGATGAACCTGTGGCCGGCCGAGGTTATGAACCTCGCCGAGTGTCACGAGCCTCTCTTCGACCTGATTCGGGGCCTCTCCGTGAACGGACGCAAGACGGCACGGATCAACTACGGCTGCGGCGGCTGGGTCTCTCACCACAACGGCGACGTCTGGTGCCAGTCTGCGCCCGTGGGCGACTTTGGCCAGAGAGATTCCACCTGGGCCCTCTGGCTGATGTCCGGGCCCTGGCTCTGCCAGCATCTCTGGCAGCACTACGAGTTCGGTGGGGACGAGAAGTTCCTTCGAGACACGGCCTATCCCTTGATGAAAGGCGTCGCCGAGTTCTTCCTCGACTTCCTGATCGATGACGGCGAGGGCTGTCTGGTGACGGCGCCCTCGACCTCACCTGAGAACCAGTTCGTCACACCCGACGGTAAGCATTCCGAGGTGAGCATGGCCAGCAGCATGGACCTGGAGTTGATCCACGACCTGTACACGCATTGCATCGCCGCTTCGAAGACGCTCAGCATCGACGAGCCCTTCCGGGCCCGGCTCGAAGCTGCTCTCCAAGCTCCACCCCCTCCAGATCGGTCTAGACGGCCGACTCTAGGAGTGGTTCCTGCCGTTTGGCGAGACTGAGGCGCATCACCGGCACCTGTCTCACCTCTAGAGCGGTTTACCCATGTGTTGCGCACAGCTGCGCGAGCTGGAACCAGCCGATGATGTCCTGGGTGGTCACCTTTTCGAGCGCCTCTCCCAGGGCCTCGTAGACGGCATCCTTGTTCCGCGCCGCGACCCGGCGGAGGTACGCCTTGACCTTCGACCAGAGTCTCTCGATCGGCGTGTAGTCCGGGCTGTAGGGCGGCAGGGGCAGGAGCCTGGCACCCGCCCGCCTGACGGCCGCCGCCGCGGCAGAGGCCTGATGGGGGGACAGGTTGTCCCATACGACCACGTCGCCGGCGTGCAGCTCCGGCACCAGCACCTGCTCGACATACGACTCGAACGCCGCGGTGTCGGTCGACCCCGGGAACACCAGGGGGGCACGTACCCCGTCCAGACCCAACGCGGCGATCACGGTCAGCGATTCCCACGAGCTGGGGGCCGAGCCGACGGCCCGCTCGCCGCGCGGGGCCCAGCCGTAGGCCTGGGTCATCGCCGTGGTCACCCCCGACTCGTCCACGAAAACCAGCCGTTTCGGCTCGACCCGCTTCACCTTCCTCCGGAACGACCGCCGCTTCTCCTGGACGTCGGGCCGGTCGCGCTCGTCGGCGTGCTGGGTCTTCTTCTTGCAGGTCAATCTCTGTCGCCGCAGGGGGCGCCAGATCGTCGTCAGGCTGCAGTTGAAGCCACCCCGCTGCTTCAGTTGGTCCAGGGTGTCGTCGTTGTGCTCCCGGACCAGATCTTCCAGGCGCCGCAGCTCGTCCGGGCTCAGCACGGGGGTCGGGCCGCCCCCGTGCGGCTCAGGGGCCAACGTATCCTTCTGACGCCGCCGCTGCAGCAGCCGGGAGACGAACGAGACGCTGACTCGGAAGAGGCGGGCGATCTCGCGCTGCGGGCCCTCGTCCTCATCCACGGCCGCCGCGACCCGCTCCCGCAGGTCTATCGAAGAGGGACGCATGGCAGGTATCTCCTGATCCGTTGCCGTCTCCTTCCTCGATCGTGTCCTTCTATGTGAATTGTTTCTGTCCGCAACCCGAATGCAAACCGCTCTAGGCCCTCTATCCCGGCAACCAGATCAGCCGGGCCACGCCGGACTTGCTGGCCGCCGCTCGCAAGTCGCTCGAGGTTCGCAGCGACGAGGGGACCGGCTGGTCCTCCGGCTGGAAGATCAACCTGTGGCCCCGGCTGGGCGACGGCGACCACGCCCTCAAGTTGATCCGTCGCACGCTCCGCCTCGAGCCCGGCGGTATTTATCTGAACCTCTTCGGCAGCCACCCCCCGTTCCAGATGGACGGGAATTTCGCCTTTCCGGCCGGCGTCGCCGAGATGCTGGTGCAGAGCCACGCCTTGGACGGCGAGCTTCACCTGCTTCCGGCCTTGCCCAAGGCCTGGCCGACAGGTTTGGTGAAAGGCCAACGCGCCCGCGGAGGGGTCGAGGTGGGCCTGGCGTAGAAGGACGGGAAGCTGAGCTCGGTTGTGGTCCATTCAAAGCTCGGTCGCAGGGCGACACTTCACTATTCTGACAGGACTGTCCCACTCTCGACGGACACTGGGGGCCGGTATGAGCTGGATGATCGGTTGAATCTCCTCGAGCGGCATTAGCGAGGTCGCCGAGCATGCCTCGCCGTGGGCAGGAAGATCTACTCCGCCTTCTGCTTCATGTGTGGTTCGGATCCTGTTCCTCATTGTATGTCTCCAGGAGCATCTCATGTCCCATCGCTACCCCCGAGGCTGCATGGCCCGCCGACACTTCCTGGCCGCCATGGCAGCCGTCCCCGCGGGCGTCGACTGGACCGGGCTCGGAGTGGGTTTCAACGGCCGCCAGACTGACCTCAAGGGGGCGGATAACCTCCGGACCGACGACCTGAATCAGGTGTCGGGATAGAATGGCGCTTCCTTAACGCTAACCTCTGTTCTCTGTTTGAGATAGACAAAGACGGCCTCTCTTAGGAAAACCTTGGGGTATGTCCCAATCCCAGGTTCGTTCGGCAAGGAGGCCGTCGATGTCCCAGAGTATCTGTCGGCGGATTCGTGACCAGATCAATTTGCTTCGCGACCAGCCCCATCTCCCCTTCAGCGACCTGCTGGACGCGGACTTGGTCGGGGAAGTACTGGGGGAGGAAGGCGTCCATTACCGGGAACGGATCTTCAGCCCATTAGTGACCCTCTGGACCTTCCTGACGCAGGTGCTCAGCCTCGACCATTGTTGCCGCAAGGCCGTGGCATGCTTGATCGCCTACCGCACCGCACGGGGCCAGGACCCCTGCTCGGCCGACAGTGGCAGCTACTGCAAGGCGCGGCAGCGGCTGCCCATCGGTGTCATCACCGGGTTGGTTCACCGCACGGCCCAAGCCCTCGAAGAGCGAGTGCCGGAGGACTGGCTCTGGAAGCGTCGGGAGACCTTGATGGTCGACGGCTCCACGGTCTCGATGCCCGACACGCCGGAGAACCAGCAGGCCTTCCCCCAGGCCAGGACTCAGGCCTCCGGCGTCGGTTTCCCCATCGCCCGAGTGGTCGCGATCATTAGCCTGGCCACCGGGGTGTTGGCGATCTGGCCATCGGTCCTTACAAGGGGAAAGAGACCGGCGAGACAGCTCTCTTACGCGACCTCCTGGATCGCCTCAAAGGTGGCGAGGTGCTGCTGGGAGACCGCTGTTTTGCCTCGTATTTCGGCATCAATTCGCTGGTGGAGCGTAGGGTGGATGGCCTCTTCCGGATGCACCAGCGACGCAAGTTCGACTTCCGCAAGGGTCGATCGCTGGGCATCGAAGATCACATCGTGACCTGGACCAAGCCCGGACGTCCGGAATGGATGGACGAGGAGGCCTACGCTCAGGTTCCCGAGGGGATGAAGGTTCGCGAGCTTCGGTTCAAGGTTCAGAAGCCCGGCTTCCGGATCAACGAGTTAGTGTTGGTGACCACCATGCTCGACGCGGAGGAGTACACGAGGGAGGAACTGGCCCGGCTTTACTTTGAAAGATGGAACATCGAATTAGATCTACGCGCGATCAAATGTATCATGCAGATGGATGTGCTGCGGTGCGAAACGCCCGGGATGGTGAAGAAGGAGATCTGGATGCACTCGCTCGCTTATAACTTAATACGTGGGGTCATGGCGGCGGCGGCCCAGGCCCATGGGAAGGCACCCAGGCAGATCAGCTTCGCGGGAACGCTGCAGACCATGGCGGCATTCCGCGAGGTGTTGAACTGGGCCCCGCCGGAAACGCGCCGTCTGCTTGTAGAGGTCATGCTCCGTGCCATCGCCAGCCATGAGGTTGGCAACCGGCCCGGCCGCGTCGAGCCGCGCGCATCAAGCGCCGCTCCAAACCCCACGATCTGCTGACCGAGCCTCGGAAAGCAGCGCGTAACCGCTTGATGCAGGCCGCTTAACGGTTAAGGAAGCGCCATTCGTGTCGGGATACGATCCCGACGAGTTCATGGTCATGGAGCTCGTCTCCGCCGGCGAGAACCCGAGGGACGAGCGGGCCAGGAGATCGCACCTTGGCCTTCTGGTCACGCGCAGAGTGAACAAGATCCTGCTCGTTCCCGTGCTCAAGGATCGCGGCTCGGCGGGCGTTACCGGCGCCCTCAAGAAACATGAGCCACGGCCTGGTCAACAACATCTGCCGGTCGCACAACACGCCCGACACGAACGTCTGAACCAGTTCATTCCCCAGGTGGTCGCCCACCCGATCATCCGCAAGAAATGTGTCATGCACATCATGGACGGGATCAAGGGGGTTTACCAGGGAGGCCCGGCCGCATCCAGGCCCGAGTGGACCTGGGAGAACAACGCGCTCCTCTTCGCGACTGACCCGGTGGCGATGGATCATGTCCTCTGGAAACAGGTCGACGCCAAGCGAAAGGAGAAGGGCCTACCCCCCCGTGGGCGCCTCGGGAAAGCTGGGACTCGATCAGGGCTAGCGGCACTCTGGGTATTCCTGGCAATTTATGCCGCTTGCGCCCTGGTGTGATTTTGTGTATACAAGTCTCTGTGTCTCAACTGACCTCGCGATGACCACACAGAGAACCAACCATGGCGGATACCAAACGGATCACCCTGGATGAGGTCGTCCCGCATTTCGCGGAACTGGAGGACCCTCGCTCCACCGTCAATCTGCAGCACCCGTTGGTCAGCGTGGTCGTCATTGCCATGTTGGCGGTGTTGGCAGGCGCCGGCGGGCCCACGGCGATCGCTCGGTGGGCGGCCTTGAAGGAGCAGTTCCTCCTCGACGCGCTGGACCTGCCCAACGGCATCCCCCGTAAAGACGTCTTCCGGCGTGTCTTGATGGCCCTGCGCCCGGCGCCTTCCAGGCGTGCTTCGCGACCTGGCTGACGTCGTTGCGTGCGGCCGCGGCCGCAACGACTGGCGTGGAGCAACCCATCCTGGCGGTGGATGGCAAAACGCTGCGGCGGAGCCACGATCGCAAGAACGGCCTGGGCGCGTTGCATTCGGTCAGCATCTGGGCCAGCGAGTTCGGGCTCTCGCTGGGGCAGGTGGCGTGCGCCGAGAAATCGAACGAAATCACGGCGATTCCCGAGCTTCTGAGGCTGGTGGACATCAAGGGAGCGATCATCACCATCGACGCCATGGGGACTCAGAAGGCGATTGCCGCGGAGATCATCGACGGCAAGGGCGACTACGTACTGGCGCTGAAGGGGAACCAGGAGACGCTGCACCAGGCGGTCATCGATTACATCGACAAGCAACTCGACGGCGACCGGAAGCAGGCTTGCGAACATGTGACTGTGGAAAAGGGCCACGGGCGGGAGGAGACGCGGACGTATCTCCAGCTTCCAGCCCCCAAGAGCCTGCCCGGGTTCACGCTGTGGAAGGGACTGAAGACGGTCGCGATCGTAACGCTGCGGTGCGTCCGCGACGGCAAGGAGACCATCGAGGTCCGTTACTACATCAGCAGCCTGCCCATGAACGTGAGACGACTCGCCCGAGCAGTCCGAAGCCACTGGGGGATCGAGAACGGCTGCCATTGGGTGCTCGACGTGACGTACCGCGAGGACGAGTCGCGGATCCGACAAGAGGCGTTGCGGGAGAACTTCGCTTGGCTGAATCGCTTCACCTTGTCACTCTTGAAACAGCATTCCGACCGCACGAGCTTGGCCATGAAACGTCGCAGTTGCGGCTGGGATGACAACTACCTGCTGCAAGTCGTTGCTAGAGCTACAGTTTAGTGTGCGCTGACCCTGGGGACTCGATCCCCTGGGCACCGAAGTCTTCGAAATCCGCCAGCCGCAGTACAACCGGCTGGCCGCGAGCCTTGGCCTGTTCGAGTTAAACTCGCCTCGAGGAAGGAACTTCTCGATCGACCACAGGATCCTCAAGCAGGCGTGAGTGTCGAGTGTCAAGTTCAGAGACGCTGTAAGACTCCGGTGGAGTCTCTCGCTTCCTGGCGGGTGGAAATGAGCGGCGTAAAAGTGACCCACCGCAGCCACCTCCGTTACGGTGAACGTTCCCACAGGGATTGTTCACCTCACGGAGGGTCAAGGACGTGCTTACGGTGGACGACTACGGTGCCATTCGGAGGGCGCGGCGCGATGGCAAGTCCATCCGCCAGATCGCTGGCGAATTCCAACATTCGCGAAACACCATCCGGAAGATTCTCAAGCAAGCCGAGCCGAACCCCTTCCCTTCGACCAGGGATCGATTCGCTCCGCTCCTGGGACCGGTTCAGACGATCATCGACCAGATCCTCGTCGACGACGAAATCGCCCCACCCAAGCAGCGGCACACCGCCGCCCAGGTCTTCCGGCGGCTCCGCGACGAACACGACTACCGCGGCGGCTATGCCCAGGTGCAACGCTATCTGCGTAAGCACCGACGCCGGTATAAGGAAACGTTCATCCCTCTGGGGCATCTTCCCGGTGAACGACTCGAAGCCGATTTCGGCCACATCCACGTCGATTTCCCCGATGGCCGCAGGCTCGTGCCGTTCCTGGTCACGACTTGGGCCTACTCGAACGCCCCCTTCGTGCTGGCGCTCCCTTTCGAGCGCACCGAGGCGATCCTCGAAGGGATGGTCGCCGCGTTCGAGTTCTTCGGTTGCGTGCCCAAGGAGGTCTGGTGGGACAACCCCAGGACTGTTGCCACGCTGATCCTCCTGGGACGCGAACGCCAGTGCCATTCGAGCTACGTGGCGCTGGCCAGCCATTACGTCTTCGCCCCGCTCTTCTGCATGCCGGCGCGCGGCAACGAGAAGCCCGACGCCGAAGGAACCGTCAAGGCGGTGCAGAAGCGGTTCGCCACGCCCGTGCCTTGCGTCGCCGATCTTGACGAGTTGAACACCGTCTTTCGCAAACGCTGCGAGGCCGAACGCGAACGCGTCGTGCAGTCGCTCTTCGGCTCGTTCACGATCAAGGATCGCCTCGCCGAGGACCGCGCCGCGGCGTCGCCGCTGCCCAAGCATCGGTTCGACCCGTGCGTGATCAAGCCTGCGGTCGCGGTCGACAAGTATCAAAGCGTCGCCTTCGACGGCAACCGTTACAGCGTGCCGCGCTCGTTCGCGTTCCAGATGGTGTCGGTCAAGGGTTACGTCGACCGGGTCGTGATCGTGGCGCACGGCCAGGTCGTCGCCACTCACGAACGATCCTTGGAGAAACAGACGATGATTCTCGACCCGATCCACTATCTCGTGGCGCTGGGCCGCAAGCCGGCGCACTCGACCACGCGCCGGTTTTCCGCGACTGGAAGCTCCCCGCGTGCTTCGCCGAGGTGCGTGCTGAACTGGAACGGATCCACGGCGCGATGGGCGGTTCTCGTCGGTTCGTGCGGGTCTTGCAACTGCTGGGCGAGCACCCGATGGCACGCGTGACTCAGGCGATCGAAGCGTGCCTGCGCGATCATCTCCACAGCGCCGAGGCCGTGATTCAGCGGACCCGATCGCTGGCGGCGATCGAGGCCACGAAGCGCGATGCCGCGGTGCCTGCCGAAGCGCCCGCCGCGTCTCGTGTCGACGTCCCGCTCCCCGACCTCAGCCGCTTCAATCAGCTTCTGAGCGGCCCCGCTGCCGAGGGCCCTGTCAGCGTCATCTTCGCCTGATCCGGTCTCTTCAACCACGTGTTGGAAAGGAATGTGATGATGGCCGATGCGACGATCGAGTTGCTCAAGACCCAGCTGCGGCAGTTGCGTCTGCCGACAATGGGCCGGGAGTTCGAGAAACTGGCGCGGGACGCCGCCGCGACCAATCAAACCTTCGCCCAGTTCTTGCTCCGTCTGACCGAGTTGGAGCTTGCCACTCGTGCCATCAATGCGGTCGCCACGAGGATCAAGGACGCCGGGTTTCCGGTCGAAAAGGACTTCGACACCTACGATTTCAGCGTGATGCCGCAGCTCTCCAAGCCGAAGATCTTGGAGCTGGCGCGTTGCGAATGGATCGCCCAGAAATCGAACTGCTGCTTGGTGGGGAGTCACGGAACTGGGAAGACTCATATTTCGATCGGGCTTGGCCTTGCAGCGTGTCGCGCGGGCCTGCGGGTGCGGTTCTTCACGGCGGCCGAGTTGGTCAGCCGACTGGAGAAGGAGCAGAAGCAGTACACGCTGGACCGCTTCCTCACCCAACTCGACCGGGCGCACCTCTTGATTTGCGACGAGCTGGGTTACGTCACGATGAGCCGGGGTGGCGTCGAGCTTCTGTTCCGCGTTTTCGCCGACCGCTACGAGCGAGGCAGCATCCTGGTGACGAGCAACCTACTGCCGCATCCACGCTAAATCTTGGGGTTGGCGACCCCCGCGAGTTCAGGGACACTCCCAGGCACAAGGAGGTGTCCCATGAACAAGAAGTATATCGTCCGGCTGTCGGATGATGAACGTGGTGTCTGCCAGGATATCGTCAAGCGGCTCAAGGGGACGTCGGAGAAGGTGAATCGGGCCCAAATCCTGCTCAAGGCGGATGCGGATGGGCCGAGTTGGCCGGATGCAAAGATCGCGGAGGCGTATGGTTGCTCAGTGCGGACCGTGGAGAATCTTCGTGAGCGATTGGTCACAACAGGCTTTGACGCCGCGTTGGAACGCAAGAAACGTGCGACGACGCCGACGCCGCGCAAGCTGGATGGCGTGGGCGAAGCGAAGCTGATCGCGATGCGGTTGGGGAAGCCGCCGGCGGGGTATGGCCGGTGGTCGTTGCAGTTGTTGGCCGATGAGCTGGCGGTCTTGGAAGTGGTCCCTTCGATCTGCGCGGAGACGGTCCGCAAGACGCTAAAAAAAATGGCATGACCAAGCGCAAGATCGAGTATTGGGTGATTCCGCCCGACCAGGATGCCGAGTTCGTGGCCGACATGGAAAACGTGCTCGAAACCTATGCGGAAGCGTATGATCCGCAGCAACCGGTGCTCTGCATGGACGAGCAACCGGTGCAATTGCTGAAGGAGACGAAAGTGCCGATCGCCGCGACGAAAAAGCATGCGAAACGTGTCGATTACGAATACGAACGCAACGGCACGGCGAGCATTTTCATGTTCGCGGAACCGCTGTCGGGCTTTCGACAGGCAACCGCCCGAGAGCGTCGGACCAAGGTCGACTGGGCGATCGAAGTGGCCCAATTGTTGGACACACGTTACGCCACTTGCGCGAAGGTGACGCTCGTGTGCGACAACCTCAACACCCACACGAAGGGGGCGTTCTACACGGCGTTCCCGCCCAAGCAAGCGCGGGCGTATATCAAGCGGATCAACTATTGCCACACGCCCAAACACGGCAGTTGGCTGAACATCGCCGAATGCGAGTTGAGTTGCCTGACGAGCCAATGCCTGAGCGGCCGCCGCATCGGAGAACTGCCACTACTGCAATCGGAGATCGGGATCTGGGCCGACAAGACCAATGCCAAACAACGCGGCGTGGACTGGCAATTTAAAATCGACGACGCCCGAACAAAACTGAAGCGGCTGTACCCGAAGATTAAGAGTGGATGAGGCACTACCCTTCAGCGAGTGGAGCCAGATCTTCCAGGGCGAGCGTATGACTGCGGCGCTGTTGGACCGCCTGACCCACCACGCGGAGATTTTTGAGATGAATGGCGAGAGCTACCGCTTTCGCGAGTCGATGAAATCGAAGAAGGGTCGAAAGTCCGCGTGAAACAGGCTTGCCGCTCTTGCCCAGAGCGACCATCTTAAAGAACCAGGTGGGTCACTTTTACGCGCTCAGGGTGGGTCACTCTTACGCGCTCATTTCCAGCGGGTCACGAGCGCGTGGGGTTTTCGATCCAGGAGGAGTAACACGCAACGCATAGCGTCAGCACTACCTTGCGGTATACTTGATTCAGGACCTGGCGGGCGGTGAGCTTGCGTGTCTGCTCGATCAGCCTCTTGAATCCCTGATCGAAATCGATGGCCAGATCCTCCTGGGTAAAGATAGGCGGAGCGGGGTCGGCGACGGCCTCGATCCGAACCAGGTAGTGATCACCCCGGCCGGGATGGACAACCTGGCCGCAGTGGTCACAGAAGAGCGGGTCGGGTTCACAGGACTGCGCCATGTTGAATCTCGTCGGTTTCCCACCATCATCCCAGGGGCGGAACGTCGAAGGGAGCGAGGGTCAGCACCTTGTGTCTCGTTTTCATAAGCTTCCGTGTGAATTGCAATAGCCCGGTGATGCTTGGCGTCAACCGGGAGGAATCATTCCAGCGCCCGATGACATCTCCAGTCTGCTGCCGGCAGGGAAACCTCCGCTGCCTGCTGGCCGGGGCGGACCATGGGCCCGACGGCTCATTTCCCGAAATGGGAACCTGGTTGGGTGTGAACGAGACCGGTCTGGTAGTGGCGGTCACCAACCGGAGCGATGGTGAGCTGCGCTGGCAGGAGCAGGTGTGCTCCCGGGGCCTCCTGGACGCGGCCCTGCTGCGGTTCGATGATCCCGAACGAGCCACCCGTTTCGCGGAGCACGATCTGTCCCGAGGCGGCTACGGCGGCTGCGATTTCTTGATCGCCAGTCCGCAAGCGGGCTTCTGCGTTCAGGCCCCCGGCGCTGGGCAAATCACTGTCAGGACACTGAATCCCGGCGTCCACGCGATCACCAACCGGGATCTTGACGATCCCAACGATCCCCGGATCCGTTTCGTCCGCGAGAACCTCGATCCCGAAGATTTCGTCGCTTCCGCCCAGACGATTTGCCGGAACGAGACGATCCTCGTGACCGGTCCGGATCGCGGTACCATCTCGTCGAGCTTGATCCTAGTGAACGACCCAATCATTTTCCATCATCTCCTGGGAAACCCAAATGCGGAGGTGTATAACCAGTTCGTGTTGGCGGTCCGCGGGTGATCACCTCTTGCCTGCAGCGTGGAGGGAAACGAACGATGGAAGGTGGTTCGGTTGTCGCCCGCCGGCAGGTAAAGATCGTCAATACCTACGGGCTTCACATGCGGCCGTCGAGTAAGTTCGTCAAGCTGGCGAGCTCGTTTCAGTCCGTGATCCGCGTTCATTTTCGAGGGACGACGGCCAACGGCAAGAGCCTTCTGGACATGACGAGCCTGGTTGCGGAGCGTGGCACGACCCTGGACCTCGAGGCTCGCGGTCCTGACGCCGAGCCCGCGCTGGCGGCCCTGGCCGAGCTGGTGGCGGCCGGGTTGCACATGGATGAGGAGGGGGCCTGAGAAGGCCTGTCACCTGGGAGGGACAACACATACCAGCCGATCTTGTACTTGAGGAAGCAGACGACCATCCCCGTCAGGCAGACGGCCTTCCAGCGGAAGAGCCACCACGGCCGCCACCAGACGCCGGTCTGGGCTTCGACAAGATCGGATACGCCGAAACAGGACGCAGATCACACCTGAGATTCATTCGAACGACGTGAACCTTCGAGCCTGTGACCAGAGCCCCAGGGTGACGACCATCCCGAAGATCATCCAGAAGCCCTCGTCGCTTCCCGAGACCAGGTCTCGGGTGATAGCGGTGGAGAAAACCGAGCTGAGAGTGGAGACGAGAGTCCTGGAGATCGTTCCTAATACTACTCCGTTAAGATCTGGGATCGTTGAAACAACAAAGGATGAAAATGGGTTGCAGTAATTGCAATCCGGCTTTGCCCTTGGCATCAGGAATCGCTGCAACGCGCGGCGGATCGCCGGCAGGGTGATCCTCGGCTCGTGTTCGCTTTTCTTCCCCGGCGATGCCGGGGCCTCCTTCGCTCGCAGTTGTTCCAAGGCCAAGAAACCATAGGCCAGCATCACCAGGCAGGCGTGGTGATGAAACCCACGCCACGACCGCCCCTCGAAATGATTCCGGCCCAGTTCTTCCTTCATCGGCTGGTCGCCTTGCTCCACCGGCCAGCGGCTCTTCCAGAGCCGAACCGCCTGGAGCCGGCTGGTGCACGCCGGCAAGTTCGAGAAGGCATACGGGATCTTGCCGTCGGCCCGCTCCTCGATCAACAGCCACATCGGCTCGGCGCCCGCACAGGCTCCTTGAACCCATCTATGAGAGGGGCGTTGTCAAGCGAGGCGGTGCAGATTTTGTGTCGGAGGGCTCCCGCACATCCCCTTCGCCGTCGGCTTCGGTCGATCTGGCCCATCTCAGACCTGTCCGCGGACGAATTGGTTGTGCACCCCGCAACACATCCTTTGAGCCTGAGGCCGAGGGAGATTGCTCCCCCTCAGTGCCGGCAGTGTACGAAGCGTTAGCCGACGTGACGTGATTCGCTCAACCATCTATTCGGGATCACCGGATCGCTCCGATGTCGCCACTCAGCCGGAATCCAAGGGACGCCACCATTCAATTTCACGACAGTTGGTGATGGGGTCGCTGTCGGGGTTCGTTGCGGGGTCGTCCTCCTGGTCGTCACGTCCACCGGCCTTCGCTCGACAGGTGGCTCGCTCTCACAGAGATTGTGTTCGATTCGGTCTTGGCCTCCCCTCCTTTCTGGGGGTTGGTGGGCCCGCTAGGCAGCCATCACCTTGTAGGGAGTCGACGTCCTGAGCATGGCGTAGAGCACGCACAAGAGCTTCCTGGCCACCGCCACGATGGCTCGCTTGGTGCCGCTGCGCTTCCTCAACCGGGAGAACACGGCCATCCATTTCGGGCTCGTGTTCACCAGCCGCCAGGCCGACTCCACCAGGGCCCACCGCAACAGTCCCGATCCTTGTTTGCTGATTGCAAGATCTTTGGATCTCTTGCCCCCGCTCTGCTTGACGACGGGTGCCAGCCCCGCGTAGGCACAGACCGCCTTGGCGTTGCGGAATCGGCTCACATCGCCCAGCTCGCTGAGGATCACCTCGGCGGTCACCGTCCCCACGCCGGGCGCCGTCTTGAGGATCGTCCGGGCCTCGGCTTCCCGCTTCGATGCCTTGGCCGCGAAGGCCTTGATCTTCTTGGCCAGGGCCAACAGCTGGGCTTGAGAGTCCTCGAACTCCGACCACAGCTGCCTGATGACGAACCGCTCGGCGTCGCTGAGGGGCACCTGCTTGAGGTAAGCCTTGCCGCACTGGGTCGAGAAGAGGTCCTTGCGGTCGGCGTTGTGGTCGGCCAGGATGTGGCGGATCTTGCACCGCACGGAGGTCAGGCACTCTCTGAGATACTGTCGATGGCGGACCAGAATCCGGTGCTGCCGTTGCCTGGGTGTGGGCATGTAGGCTTCGGGGATCATATCCCGGGCCAGGAACTCCGCCAGGATCTGGGCGTCGAGGCGGTCGGTCTTCTTGGTGGATTCGGCGATTACCCTCAGCTTCTTGGGATTGGCCAGGACGACCTTCTCGGCCAGGGGTTCGAGCCGATCGACGAGCCAGTGGTAGTTGGCCGTCGCCTCCACGACGACCTTGAAGGGCTGGAATTTCCGGAAGAACTCAACGATCTGGTCAGGCTGGTTGCAGTAAAGGGTCTTGCGTGCGAGCACGGTACGGTTCTGGTCCATTACGCAGACGGTGATAATCTTCTTGTGAAGGTCGACGCCGATGTAGTTCATTGCAGGGCTCCTGGTCTGGGTAAACGGGGAAACTGGGATAATTCCTCAAGTTTTCCCCAGGCTCAGGGGTTCTGCAAACCGTCGCGTCGACCTTCACCTCCCTCTCATAGCTTCAATCCTGACCCGGCCAGACCTGGACCCAGGCGAACTTCCCCGACAACTTCCCCGTGGTCCCCTCGGCCAGGTCACCTTGCGACGCGGCAGGCTCTCGGCCAAGGACTTCAGGCTCACCGGTCGCGGATTGTCGTCGGCCAGATGAGGCCGCTTTCGAGGACGGCCTGCGGTCGGTTGCCCCTGGGGCCAGTCCCAGCGGGGCTCCGCGGTGAAGACCACCATCTCCGGAGTTACCCCCGCGATGTAGAACAACCCCCGGTGTTCCAGTCCCGCGCGGAACGGCTGGGAGAGCCCGTAGGCGGCATCGGTGATGATCACATCGCCGGGCAGGAGTTTCTCGCCCCGGACCTGGTCGAGCAACTCCAAGGCGATTTGCCCCTTGGTCTGTTCGCGGCGGTATTCCTCCGGGACTCCAACCTCATCGAGCCGCTGGGGAGAACGCGTCCAGGACTGGGGCAGGAACAGCCGCAGCGTCGCGGGGAATGCCCGTGGGGACTGACATAGTGGACCGTGACGGCGACTTGGCCGTTGGCCTTCTTGCCCAATTGGCCGCAGTATTGGCGGTGCACGCCGACGGAGTGCTGGCCTTGCTTGGGGGAGCCGGTATCGTCGATGACAAAGATCCCCTGGGGGCTGGCGAAGGACTGAGCCATCACGCCGCGGTAGCGATGGAGGATCTTCTGTTCGTCCCAGGGGCTCTGGTTGACGCATTGTTGCAGGGCTTGTGGGGGATCTTCGAGGTCCCGGAGTTCAGCCGGGAGAGGGACCCGGTCCACCATGGGCTCAATGCTTTTACGCTCGCCCTTTTGGATCAAGCCGCGAAGGTAGACGCCGCTCCAGGAGCGCTGGGCTTGGTGGCGGAAGTCATCGCGGAACAGTTCGGCATAATCCCGAAGTCGTTCCAAGACGTCGCGAGGCAGTTCGGGGGTGAAGGTCTTGTTCATACTATTCATACGAACAAAGCACCCGGAAGGTTCCGTATAATTTAACGGAGTAGTACTAAATACGTTCTAAATCCACGGCCTCTGGCCGTGTGACCCGAAGAGCTTCGAGCGATCCGGCGTGCATTTCTCTGGAAACGGCATAGGCTCCTCCTTCCGGGAAGGCCCCGTGGGGCAGGAAGGAGGAGCCTATGCACGACTGGCAAAGCCTGTCCCATGTGCGGTGGGAGTGCAAGTACCACGTCGTGATTATACCGAAGTACCGCCGGAGAGTCTTCTACGGAAGACTGCGCCGGCAGATCGGCCCGATCCTGCGCGAGTTGTGTCGTCAGCGAGGGATCGAGCTGGTGGAAGGGCATGCAATGCCCGACCACGTCCACCTGTGCCTGAGCATCCCGCCCAAGTACAGCATGGCCCACGCCATCGGGTTCTTGAAGGGCAAGAGTGCGGTACGCATCCATCGGGAGTTGCTTCACGAGCGTCGGATGACGGACCTGCACTTCTGGGCGGCGGGGTATTGCGTCAGCACGGTGGGCCTGGATGAGGCCCGAGTGAGGCAGTACATCCGCGAGCAGGAAGAGTTGGAGCGTCGTCAAGGGGAGTTGAACTTCGAGTAACGCCAACGGCCCCAGCGGGGCCTTCCCAACGTCGACGCCCCCGAAGGGCGCAACCTCACGTAGACGGCCCCCTTGGGGGGGGCCATCCTAATACCTCAGCCTCTGGCCGAGCTTGGTATTTTATCCGAGTTGCGACCACTTTGCAAAACTCCAGTAATTACCGAAAATCGCCGTCGTGGTTGGCCGCTCTGCCCACGCGGGCAGGTACGCAGAAGTGAAGCGTCGGCAAGGACTCATATCGAATGGGCGCAGACCGATTCGAACAGTCGACCTCACCCTTATCAGGGGTGCGCTCTAGCCAACTGAGCTATGCGCCCTTGCAGTTGACGAGGTTTCATTCTAATCGTCGCGCCCGCCGAGTCAACCACCCAGCGAGTTCGGGGGCCGGGTCAGGCGGTTCGGATCGCCCCGAGCGGGGGCGGTTTCGAGCGAGAAATCGCTCGAGGTTGAACCGGGGGGGGATCTCGTAAGGGTCGGCCGTCAGTTCGACGCGCTCCACGTGCTGGACCGGCACCAGCACAACCCGGCAGTGCCGGCTGGACCGGCCGACCATGCACCAGGCCTGGTCGAGGAGGATCAGCCGGTAGATCCCCATCTTCGTGGTCTCCACCTCGTCGGTCCGGCCTTCGCGGACCCAGAGCCGAACCTGCGTGCGCTGGGCCAGCGCGGCGAGGAGCTGGTCTTGGACCGCCTGTCGTGGGGCCGGTGTGGCGCGGCAGTCCGGCAGGTCGTCCAGAACTTCGGACGCGGCCAGCAGCCGCGCCGGAGCGGGTCGGGAAGGCTCTGCACCAGCTTATCCATGGCCCGATTCGCATCGTGGGACAGGCCAAGATCCGCGCTCGGCCTCCACTGGCGGCAGAGGACCAGAAGCGCGAGCGCTTCGCGTTCCTCTATGCGCGGCGGCTGGAGAAAGAGGCTTCGGGCCAGTTGATACCCCTGCCGGTCCGGCCGATACAGCACGGTCACGCCGGCATCGGCCAGCGCGGCGAGATCGCGATAGATGGTGCGCCGGCTGACCTCGCAGATCTCGGCCAGTTGTCTCGCATTGGGGCACCGTTCGGTCTGGAGCAAGATGATCAACTGGATGAGCCGGGCCAGCGGATAGTGGCTTCCGTGAAGGTGGCGCGTCAGCTCGATCGAGCTGTTCTGCGCCCGGCCGCCATCGCTCACCGCTGGTCGCATGCAACACGCTTCCTCTCGCCCGCCACCCGTTGCCCGCAGTCCATAGTTCGCTTCCAATTTACTCTACGAAACTCCTTGCGCGAGTGAGAACTGTCCGACGCAGAACTGCGGAAACTCTCATTGCCAGGCGACTTGCATCGTTTTCCTCGGGAACGCTTGAGGCCTCGACTTTCCTCTTTAGAGCCCTCCTGACTCGCCTGCGGCTGTCCGGAACGCCACCACGCTCCATGACGCTGAGCCTGTTGACAACCTCGAGCCCTCGCCTTATCCTGGCATACGTTCATGAGCACTCGGGGCAGATAGCTCAGTTGGTAGAGCACAGGACTGAAAATCCTGGTGTCGTGAGTTCAACTCTCACTCTGCCCATAAGGACTTACGGCGAAGTGCATGTAGGTTCTGCACGACAGTAATGCACGGAACTCCGAGGCAAAGTAGACTGAAAAAGTGGATCTAGGCTCTCGATAGAGAGTTATCTAGGCCCACTTTTCGATGTCCACTCGCCTTTTGGAGTTTCCATGGCACGCCCCTCCAAGCCCTGGTATCGCAAGTCGAACGACGCCTGGTATGTGATGCATCATGGCAAGCAGATTCGCCTGGCCAAAGGCAAGGCCAGCCGCAAGGAAGCCTATCGCGAGTTCCTCAAGCTGACCGAGAAGTGTGACCCGGCGACCGCCCCCCGGTCCTCAGCCGAGGCAATCTGCGAGATGTTCCTGGATCACGCCAGGGTACACCTAAAGCCAAACACGGTCAGCGGCTACGTGCGATTCCTTGAGCCATTCGCAGAGACCGCAAAGGGCATGGACGGCAACGCGGTCCTGCCCAAGCACGTGAGCGGGTTCCTGAATGCCCGCGTCAACTGGAACAAGACGACCCGCTACAACGCCATCACCGCGATCAAGCGGGCGTGGTCCTGGGCTCTCGAAGAGGGCCACATCACCGTCAACCAGTTGAAGCCAATGAAGCAGCCTCGGCCTGGACGGCGGGAAGACATCCCCGACGACAAGGAGATCACGGCGTTCGTGGCTGCGGCCAACCCCGCGCTCAGGCAACTCCTCTTGTTCATGCGTGAAACCGGGTGCCGCCCTGGCGAAGCCAGAATGATGGAGAAGCGTCACGTGAACCTGGAGAACCGCGAGGTCAGGTTCAAGATCGGCGAGGACAAGACCAGCGGCAAGACTGGCAAACCCCGCGTGATCCACCTGAACGACGCCGCCCTCGCCATTGTGAAAAGCCTCATGGCACTCTATCCGAGCGGCCAACTCTTGAGGAATTCGCGTGGCAAGCCATGGACCAACTACGCCATCAACTGTGCGGTATCCAAGGCCCGCAAAAAGGCGGGGCTAGACGACAACCTGGCCGTCGCCTATGCCATGCGTCACCAGTACATCACCGATGCCCTCGCCCGAGGCATCTCGATCGCGCTGGTCGCCGAAGTGACTGGCACCTCGGCCGAGATGATCGCCAAGGTCTACTCGCACATCAGTGAGAAGAAGAGCCTGCTGCTCGAAGTGGTGAACCAAGTCAGGCCGGGCTAGGCGCGAACAGTTTGTCCGCATCATAGACGTAACCGCCTGGGATGGAACGGTCGCGTCATGGCATGGGGTTGTCCCTTCTGCCCGTCCACTCCCAGCAAGCAGACGGACTAAGATTAGCCCACTGCGTGTGCGGGTGTTCAGATATGCGCCTTCTCTGCTCAGAAAAGACGCAGGCTCTCGTCAGACACCCCGCGAAGGCCCAGAAGTTGCGCTGCCTCCGAGGAAATCCCTACCCATGCCGAAAAGTAGGAATATTCCACTGATGCAACTTCTGCAATGAACCAGTGGCCTCTTAGTTCAAGTTTCGCAGATTCTGAGGCGTATCTCGACCCGTCCGGAGGGCGAAATTACCCCGGGTAAGTCGATCGTGCACTGACCTGAGAGGCCTGAATCTTGGGCCGAACTGTCGCTCAACCTGCTCGGCTGAGAAGCTCGGTCAACTGGGCGATCCAGGTTTTCAGTCGAGACCGTTCTGGAAGCAGTCTGGCGGTTTTCTCCTGGTAGCTGACTCGCCTGAGGGTCGTCAGCATGTCGGCGAATGAGGGTTCTTCCTTCTTGCTATACCATGGCCGGAATGGAAACCGGAGCGACCGATGACCGGTTCGGTGAAACCATATGATGATCATGGTGTAGAGGAACAACGCCATGGGCGCGGTTCGCCGGACGGCCTTGGGAAGACGGTTGGCAGGGTCTTCAAGTCCCAGGAGTTGCTTGCAGTTTTCAAATGTGCATTCGATGGCCCAGCGGCAGGAGTAGGTGGAGAGAATCTGCCTGGCAGTCCAGTCCAGTTTGGTGCAGTAGAACATCTGATCGGGACGCTTCCCTTCCAGATCGCGCACCAAGACGATGGTCAGCAGCCGGTCACCTCCGGCCTTGTAGTAGAGAGCCTTGATCGTCTTGACCGCGAGAGCGGCATGGAGCCCAAACTGATTGAAGTCGAGTCGAGTCCAGGGTTGGGTCGTGTCCTCGGCCCACTGCTTCAGGGCCGGCAATCGCTTCCCTTTCTTGCGGGCAGGCCCTCTGGTCTTGGTCGTCCTGGGAGGTGCCGGTTCATAGAGCGCTCCCTTGGGATGGACGTGACTGATGAGATGCACCTTGGGAGGTAGTTTCGAGAGAATGCTTTTCCCACCGTAGGCGCTGTCACCCGAG
This sequence comes from uncultured Planctomycetaceae bacterium, assembly GCA_963816015.1. Classification (GTDB taxonomy): domain Bacteria; phylum Planctomycetota; class Planctomycetia; order Isosphaerales; family Isosphaeraceae; genus Aquisphaera. The sequence goes on from CAWFJM010000070.1 coordinate 23,137, forward strand.
AGCATGATCTCATCGTCAGGGAACCACTTAGCCACCAGTTCAACGAGTTCGAGGGCCAGTTCAGGCCGTGTGCGATGGTTCGGATCGTGCTTCGGCCGAGGCTTCTTCCCTTTCTTCCCCTTGGTCAGCCCCTGCCGATTGCGGTACAGCCGTACGGCAACCGGCAAGGCGAAGACTTTGGTAGGCGCCCAGAATGGATTGACGATCAGCAGGCAGAGAACAACCCAGTCGTGTCCCCAACTGACCAGGGACTTGGCGCGACTGGAGATGAGCGGATCGTAGTGCATACCGGCACCATAGAGCGTCAACCCGCGCTTTCGGCAGAGGGTGTCATCTACCGCCCAGAGCAGCGTAGCTCCAGGAGCAAGGATCGCGACAACGAGCTTAGCCAGGACCATGGACAAGGCATCGATATCCCAGGAGGCATGGCTGAAGAAGCGATGGAACCGAGACCAATGGCCGTTGCCGACGTTGCTGCCGGAGAAGATGACCTCAGTGATGTAGCGGTGTCGCTGGGAGAGAATCCAGCCAGTGACGATCTGAATGAAAGTCCGGAACGTCGGAGCCGTGAAGACCGACGCAAAGTGCAGTAGCAGAGACGCGAACGAGGGAGTAAGTTCCATGGGTCGGCTTCCTTGCCTTGGTGCCTGTCCAGTCTTGAGAACCTAGCTGTACTTTCCGCGATTTGGTTCCCTTGGTCGTTGACGTGACTCGGGTAGACGAATGCCGTTCCGGCCGGGACGATGGCGGTGACCAAGCCTGCCAATCAACCCCGGACGGAGTCGGCCGTGACATCATCGCACCAGGACGCGACATCGTGCCAGTGGTTCTCTTGCCTTGCTTCACCCCTGGATCGCAGATCTGCCGTCAGGCTGGTGTGGCTCTTTATCGGCGCGATCCTCGCCCGCGGCCGAAGGACCGTCACCAGCTGGATCCGCGCTGCCGGCTTGAGTCGACAGTATCAGCCTTGCTACACGACCGTCGCAGCAGCCGGCAAGCGGGCGGACAACATCGCCGGCCGGTTGATCCACGAGGTGGTCAAGCCTTTGGTGGATGGTCAGACGCGGCTCACCGTGGCGCTAGACGACACGCCGACACAGCGGTATGGGCCCTACGTGCAGGGGGCTGGCATCCATCACAACCCGACCCCCGGCCCGGCTGGCTCGCCGCATGTCTACGGCCACGTCTGGGTGGTGCTCGGGCTCCTGGCGGTCCATCCTGCATGGGGAGTCATCGCTCTGCCGCTGTTGGCCCGTCTGTACGTGCGGGCCAAGGATCTGCCGTGCATCGACCCAAAGCATCGGCCGGAGTTCCGGACCAAGCTGGAGATGGGAGTCGAGCTCCTGCGGTGGGCTTGGTTCTGGCTCCGGTTCCTGGGCAAGCCGCTGTGGGTGGTGGTCGACGGGGCCTACGCCAAGGCCCCGTTCCTCAAACCGGCGATGTTGCTGGGAATGACGGTCGTCAGCCGGCTGCGCAAGGACGCGGCGCTATGGACGATCCCAGGGCCCCGGGTACCAGGTCGGCGCGGTAGGCCGCGGGTCTACGGAGAGACGCGCATCGACTTGGCCAAACGGGCCGGGCAGCGTCGCGGTTGGACGACTAGCATCTTCGACTTGTATGGCAAGCGGGCGAAGAAGCGGTATAAGACGTTCGTGGCGATGTGGCGGCCCGTCGGCGGGGCAATCCGGGTGGTGTTGGTGGAGGAGCCGAGTGGATGGGTGGCCTTCTTCTGCACCGACGTGTCAGCGACCGTAGCAGAGATTCTCTCGACGGTCGCCGACCGGTTCTCATTAGAGATCGCGTTCCGCGACTGCAAGGAGATCGTCGGAGCCGGCCAGCAGCAGGTGCGGTTCGTGTGGGCAAACATCGGTGCATTCCACATCTGCCTCTGGACGTTCACGATGACCGAAGCTTGGGCATGGGGTCGGGAGGAGGACGACTTGGTGGACCGCCGAGCATCGCCATGGGACGATCCGAACCGTCGCCCAAGCCACGCAGACAAGCGTCGGGCTTGGCGCCGTGAATTGTTGGCCGAGGAGATTCGCGCGGTTCTACGCCCCGGGGTCACCGAGGAGGAAATTCGGGCCGTCGCCGAGCGGTTGCTTGCCCTGGCGGCATGAGAGCGAAGTCAATCGCGGAAAGTACAGAACCTAGACAAGTACACAAGAAACAGCGAGGAAGCCGACGTGTCTTTTTGGTCAGAGAACCTCACTCAAATCTGCGAAACTTGAACTTAGGGCGATTCACTGACAGACGGACATTCGGCCATGGTCCCCTCTGCCTAGCCGTGACGACGGGCCTGTACTTTCCGCGATTTGGTTCCCTTGGTCGTTGACGTGACTCGGGTAGACGAATGCCGGTCCGGCCGGGACGATGGCGATGACCAAGCCTGCCAATCAACCCCGGACGGAGTCGGCCGTGACATCATCGCACCAGGACGCGACATCGTGCCAGTGGTTCTCTTGCCTTGCTTCACCCCTGGATCGCAGATCTGCCGTCAGGCTGGTGTGGCTCTTTATCGGCGCGATCCTCGCCCGCGGCCGAAGGACCGTCACCAGCTGGATCCGCGCTGCCGGCTTGAGTCGACAGTATCAGCCTTGCTACACGACCGTCGCAGCAGCCGGCAAGCGGGCGGACAACATCGCCGGCCGGTTGATCCACGAGGTGGTCAAGCCTTTGGTGGATGGTCAGACGCGGCTCACCGTGGCGCTAGACGACACGCCGACACAGCGGTATGGGCCCTACGTGCAGGGGGCTGGCATCCATCACAACCCGACCCCCGGCCCGGCTGGCTCGCCGCATGTCTACGGCCACGTCTGGGTGGTGCTCGGGCTCCTGGCGGTCCATCCTGCATGGGGAGTCATCGCTCTGCCGCTGTTGGCCCGTCTGTCCGTGCGGGCCAAGGATCTGCCGTGCATCGACCCAAAGCATCGGCCGGAGTTCCGGACCAAGCTGGAGATGGGAGTCGAGCTCCTGCGGTGGGCTTGGTTCTGGCTCCGGTTCCTGGGCAAGCCGCTGTGGGTGGTGGTCGACGGGGCCTACGCCAAGGCCCCGTTCCTCAAACCGGCGATGTTGCTGGGAATGACGGTCGTCAGCCGGCTGCGCAAGGACGCGGCGCTATGGACGATCCCAGGGCCCCGGGTACCAGGTCGGCGCGGTAGGCCGCGGGTCTACGGAGAGACGCGCATCGACTTGGCCAAACGGGCCGGGCAGCGTCGCGGTTGGACGACTAGCATCTTCGACTTGTATGGCAAGCGGGCGAAGAAGCGGTATAAGACGTTCGTGGCGATGTGGCGGCCCGTCGGCGGGGCAATCCGGGTGGTGTTGGTGGAGGAGCCGAGTGGATGGGTGGCCTTCTTCTGCACCGACGTGTCAGCGACCGTAGCAGAGATTCTCTCGACGGTCGCCGACCGGTTCTCATTGGAGATCGCGTTCCGCGACTGCAAGGAGATCGTCGGAGCCGGCCAGCAGCAGGTGCGGTTCGTGTGGGCAAACATCGGTGCATTCCACATCTGCCTCTGGACGTTCACGATGACCGAAGCTTGGGCATGGGGTCGGGAGGAGGACGACTTGGTGGACCGCCGAGCATCGCCATGGGACGATCCGAACCGTCGCCCAAGCCACGCAGACAAGCGTCGGGCTTGGCGCCGTGAATTGTTGGCCGAGGAGATTCGCGCGGTTCTACGCCCCGGGGTCACCGAGGAGGAAATTCGGGCCGTCGCCGAGCGGTTGCTTGCCCTGGCGGCATGAGAGCGAAGTCAATCGCGGAAAGTACAGGACGGGCAGAAGCCGAGCTAAAAGCGTGCGGAGTCGCTCGAAAGGCTGAAGCCCAATCGCGCGAGCTGTGCGAGCGTGCCGACGCGATAATCGACCTGATAGTAGCGGATCGTTTCCGGGCGACTCGGGTCATATTTCGGGAAGCGCGATGTCGGGGGCGGTGTTTGCGACAACCGTGTGCCAGTCGATAGAACCGCTTGTGTCCCGCTCAGGATGCGCTGTGTTATATACACTCTTTGATGCATTTAGATGACCGTAGCCACCTGATCTGGGCAGTACTATGACGATCCCGAGGTCCGTGTCTTCGATCTTCCATACGAACACGGCGTAATCCAGCGGCTTCGTTCGGAATCCGCGTTCGAGCGGACCGACCGAAGATTGGTCGCTGTTCTTCACTTCAAAGTCCTCGTAAGGCGAGATCGGGCCTTCTGTCCAGGCACCTCGCGCTCCTCGCAGGTACACGCGGAGGTTGCAGGCCCGGGAGACTGATTTATTCAAGTAGAGAGCCTGCTCCGAGTACCACCATCCCCAGGTCTGGTCCTCGTGAGCCCGCAGGGCATACTGGTTGGTAATGGCAACGGCACGGCCAGGCCCCGTGTCGATCGTCCCGGTCCCGATGTGGAGCTTGCCGTCGTCCACCCAAACACCAGATCCGTCGAATGGGTTCGTCGGCCCTGCCTCGGTGTGGTCGCTGACGGCGGGGTTCCAATGAAAGGCAGCTAGTTCGTCGTAATCGTTGCCGTAGCCCCACTGGTACGGTGTCGAGTTCCCCGCCGCTTGGTTGAAGACCGCCGAACGGGCACGGCCAGCAGCGTCGGTGTAGGTGAAACCATACGAGGTCTGCCACCCGCACCCAGCGGCACTTCGCGCTTCAAGGATATTGACTGACCCACCAACAGAGCCGTCCGACCGCATCCTAGCCAACTCGAACACGACACCTACACCGCCAAAATCGGCGCTGATTCCGAGACGGACCACCACTTCGGAACCCTGGACTGTCTTCGTCTGGGTCGCCGCTGGAATGGTAATCCAATCTGCCTTAGTGAGTCGGTCATCGATATCGCTCATGGTCTCCTTCAGGGCGGGGAAAAGGTCATTCAATGGCAACCCAAAAACCGCTAGAATCGAAGTATCTGCCTATAACGTGGCGGCCGTTTGCATCTGCCCAACCGGCGCCACAGAGATTCTCGACTTTACTCTTCGTGACCCTGTAAAGAGTTCCAGCTCCTCCGTGGAAATTGTCCACCACGTTGCAGACTAGAAAAGTCCGATCCGCCAAATCGTTCCTCGCCGAGAGCCAAAAACCATTCACTTCAATCACTGCGTTTAGAAAGCTATATCCTGGCATCCCCTGGGTCCCCCAGGTCCAAGGGGCCGCAGAGAGCCGACGAGCAGTATTAACGCCATCTCCGGTACGAGGATTCGATGAGTTGCAAAGCCACAGATCTCCTTCTCCGGACGGATTAGCTGGTGTTGCTCTTACTCTTCCAAGTAGTGCCTCCCCGGTGTGACTGACAAGGGAGTTTATATCTCCGTTCAATTTTGCCACCTCATCGAACCGGGGAGTTTTGTTCCCAAACGTGTCTATCAAACCGAGGGCGGAATCAGCCGCCGGTGCACAGGGAGGGTTGAAGTACGTAAAATACAGAATTCCTGTCGCACCGAGACGGATGGCTTCCATGACCTGCCACCTGAGTTGTTCGCTCGTCGTCGATTCGCGATGACCTGGTGGGAAAACCCCGATGATCACCCAATACTGCTTCCCGTATGACGAGCAGACCTCCTTCATGACGCTGCAGTTTGTCGAAAACTTCTCACTTTGAACTCCCTTCCAATCATCAGGATAGTGATCGAAGGACAAAATTTGGGGGTTTGCAATTGTGATGTAATCCGTAACATATTGTTTGTACTCATTTGGATCAACAAATGATGGTGGATAGCCAAGCGGCAATAGATTGATATACCCGATTCGGTGCGGATCTTTTGCTCGCAGTTCGTTGAAAATGCGAGCAACCTTGGAAAAGTAAGCCCGAGTTGCAATTACTTGACCAGGTCCACCAGGCTCGTCACCCAGGGAAACAGCATCTTATCTCATGTGTCGAACAGGACTTTCTCCCGGTAGTCATCGCTCATACGCGCACTTGAGCCGCTTGGTCTCGATCCCGCGTCGGCAATCCGTCTCGCGCTTGAGGAGCCCGAGGGCAAACCGCCGGATGACACTCAGGTTCGCCGCTGCATGGCCCGTGCGGACGCGGCAGTCGTCCTCACGGAAGCTCACGTCCAACTGCCAGTGCAGATGGTTCTCGATCCCCCAGTGGCCCCGTACCGCTCCGGCGAACTCCTTCGCCGTGAGCAGCCGGCTCAGGATGTAATACCGGCCCTCCAGGCTCGTGCCTCCCCGCGAATCGGTCCGCTCTGAGAACGTTACCCCCACGGCGCTGAGGTTCTGCCACAGGCCCTCCGGATCGACACCCTCCGGGGCCGGGAAGATCGCATACGTCCGTCTCTCCTGACGACCGTGCCCGATCTCCTCCGTCTGATGCTCGTCGATCTGTGCGGCGTCCTGCTCCAGGCCTTCATCGACGGCCTTACAGACCTGTTCATACAGCGTCGGTTGGTTCAGCTTGACCGCCAGCACATAGTCGCCGCCGCGTTCACGAATCGTCGCGGCGATCTCCTTCTGGCAGCCCATCGCGTCGATCGTCACCACCGCCCCGGACAGTTCCAGCAACTCCAGCAGCGCGGGGATCGCCGTGATCTCGTTCGACTTCTCGTCCACAACGACCTGCCCCAGCGACAGCTTGTTCTCGGTGGCCCAGGCCGAGACCATATGGATCGCCGCCTTGCCGTCCCGCTTGTTGTACGAGCCACGCAGCGTCTTGCCGTCGATGGCGACCAGGCGATGGCCGGTGATCTCCTGCATCGCCTGCATCCAGCCCAGGAGAGCCGTCTCGAACGCGGTCGGGTCGAGCCGCGCCAGGACGCGCCGGAACGTATCCTCGGAGGGGATGCCGTTGGTCATGTCGAGGAAGCGGGTCAGCCACGTCCTACGGTCGGTACCGAATTCGTGGATGGCGGCGAACGAGTTGGCCCCGGAGAGGACGGCGCAGACGGCGATGAAGGCGATGTTGATCAGGGGATGCTTGCGGGTGCGTTCGACGCGGGGGTCGGTGAGGTCCTGGAAGTGGTCGTGGAACGTGGTGGGTCCGTCGCTGGGCATGATCGCGTCCATTGGGGTCCGGCAGAGGAGCCTCGTGAAGACCCCCCGTTGTACGCCGGCGAGCTTCCCCCAAGCTACGTCAGGTCGCTATCTTGATGCGGCGGCCCTGGCTCGTCACCCAAGAAATAACTGGTTCTTTGCAAACTCACGGCAGCCTGTGTAAAAATGTGGAAGATGGAGCCGGTTTTGACCGTTTTTCGCCTGGCGCAAATGGACTGTGGAGCATCTGCTCATGCCAGGAATCATCGAATTTCCCCAGGTCGTGCAGGACGCCTTGGCCCAGTACGGTGGTCTCTTCGCCAACGAATGCCAGCGGCGACACTTCGCTGAGTACCTCACGGGACTGATGGTGGCCGAGCGTAAGACGGTGCTCGGGATCAACCGCGAATTCGCCGAGACCACAGACCAATCCTGCCTCAACCGATTCCTCACCGATGCCCAGTGGGACGCCGGAGCCCTCAACCAACGACGGCTGGATGAACTCCAGAAAGATCCCTCTACTCGGTACAGCGACCAGGGGGTCATCCCGATCGACAACACCCTGATCGATCGTGATGGCTTGCTGATCCCCGACGCCGGATGGTACTGGGACCACGCCGAAGAACGGAACAAGATTGCTCAGGACTACCTCTTCGCCAGCTATGTCGGCACCAGCGGCAAGCATTATCCCCTCGAGTTCCGGCTCTTCCGCAAGAAGGAGGTATGTGAGGCCCTGAAAGAGCCGTTCCGCAACCACACTGTATTGTGCTGTGAACTGATCGACTGGGTTTGTGAGCGCCAGATTCCCGGCGACTTCGCGATGGACTCGTACTTCACCTGTGCCGAGATCCTCAATCACATTCACGGCAAGCAGGATCGCTTGGGACGGCCTCGGGGCTACGTCGGCGACCTCAAGAGCAACCGCAAGCTGGAGTGGAAGGGACAGATCATCAAGGCCAGGGACCTGGCAGCCTCGATCTCGGCGACTGACCGCAAGGAGATGCGCATCGGTGACAAACGGCAGTGGTACTTCACAGTGACCGTGCGGATCCCCGACGTGAAGCACAAGGCTCGGATTGTGATTCTCTGGCGGTATAGGAACGATGACCAACCCCGCAAGATCTTGGTGACCAATCGGATCACCTGGGAAGTGAGTCGGATCGTGCGGGTGTACCGGCATCGCTGGACAGGTACGGAGACCTTTCATCGGGACGGTAAGCAACAACTCGGCCTCGGCGACTGTCAGCTGCGTGATGCCCAGGGCCAGACCCGGCACATGTATCTGGTCATGCTGGCGTATAGTCTCTTGATGAGCCAGTTGCGGCAGAGCTGTGCGCGTGAGTGGCGCTCCATCGACTGACGACAATCGGCGAAGCCTGTCGAGCAATGCTCCGGGAGAACCTGCGCACGACGCTGGCCTGGGCAATCCAGCAAGTAACAGAGAGGGAGCGGCCGTTTGGTCATGTGATTGCCCAATTGGGCCTAGCCTGACTTTGTAAAACTCCAGAAATAACCGTAAAGATTGTCGAATGATAAGTAGTCGGTAACAACCGAATCAACACTTGACTCGATGTGGACCCAATCAGGATTTCCGCTTCCGCCCGCACACAATGAGTAGGGGGTTATCCGATTGTCTGCGATCAAGGTTTGAATGCCCGCAGTTGCAGCGGCCTTGAGAAACCGCTTTACCGTGGGTGGATCATAGCTTTGGTTACAGGCCGGTGTAGCCAAACTGAAACCGGCTTGTTTCATCGCGATGAAGACTGATTCAGGAGTCGGCCCATTCAGAAAACTGTCCGGAGGGCCACACCAAAACGATATCGTGAAGCGGTTGTCCATCCATCAACTCTCCCGTGTGACCCGGGATCTCTTAAATGAAGAACGATTCAATCTCTAGCTGCCGCCAGTCGTAAAGCCCGGCCGTTCGCGCTGCCACATGCCTAGCGAACACTTCATCGTCTTCGATCGACACACCTTGTGTCAAGTACTGAGCGTTTATCGGAGTGCCAAGTTGGCACTGGCTATTGCTGGACGCCGATCTGCTCCCGCTTCTGCTTGGCGTACAGCCTCGCCTGGTCCTGAAGCATCGAGTACTTCCGCATCACGAGGATGTCTTCAGGCGTCAGCTTGAAGGCATCCTCTGGCTTCACATAGAAGCTGGTGTACTTGCTCAACTCGGGGTGGCCGCTCATCATCTGCTCTAGAGCCGCCCGCGTCTCAACCGCCCGCTGCTTGTCCACGTCAACGTTGGTGATCCGAGCCCCGCTCAACAGGTTCAGCATCTTCTGCCACGTCGCCTTGCGAGGGTCGGTCAGCTTGTCGGCCGAGGTGAAGAACCGGGTCAGTGGCGAGTTCGCCGCGGGTTGCCCGAGCAGTTGCGGGTCGTCGGGAACATGGGACGAACAGCTCCCGACCTCTTCCCCCTTCGGACACCTGGCGAACTATGCTGGTTGAGAGAGAGAGTGCGGCTCAAAGCTCCACCGCAGACCTGGTCCAGCCTGGATGAAGCCATGGGGAGACACGAGATTCCAATCGGCGAGTTCTAGAAGCCCTTCCTTTTCGTCTGGCTCTTCACCAGACGGAAGAACGACGATCTCACTTCCATCAGACATCGTGATCTGGAGCCCGATTCCCTCTACGGGCCTTACGGAGAACGGTTCGGCCTGCAAAACGCGGCTGCCGGCCTCGATATACCTTCCACTCTCTAGCTCCACGTTGCTGAGAGGCCTGATAACATTCGGCCGATCCCCGTCGATTGGCACGACGCCGCAGCCCAGGACGACTGGTTCCAGTCCAGACTTAAGCACCCAGGATGACCCACGGACACCCAGAACGTACGTCCCATAAGGGAGGTTCTTCAACTTCCGAGATCGGGCCGGACGAACATCGCCGAAATGAATGGTTAACTCGTCTCCGTACGAGACTCGTGCAAATTGAAAAGGGGCGCCCAGCACCTCAACGAGTTTCACACGGAGGCCGGGCAGATCGTCTTGCCGTTCGCCCGTCCCGCCTCTGAGATCGATCAAGCCAGTGCTCATGCATCTCTCCCGCGAAACTCGTTGGCCCTTTGCTGCAATTCCTCGTAAGTGTAGTCTCCGTCCATGCCGGCACCCTTCACCCCTCTCCGCTTGCACTCTTCGACGTAATCACCAAATTCCCGTCGCTCGACCGGGCTCATCTGGAATTCCGTGGCGATCGCTTCGATTTGCCAAATGTCCCGTTTCTTGCTCAATCCTGATTACGCGAGGGAAAGAGGAAAGGAAATCGAATACCGAATTTAATCGAATGTAACTCCGAGGGACATCCAAGTCGAGGGATCAACGTGGCCTCTTGATGGTTCCTTTCCGACGGCGAGAATGGGCGGACCTTGCGGCAGGCTGTAGCTTTTGCCATAACACATTCACCCGGACTCGCCTCATCGGCCTTGCGCATCGGCGCGCCGCCGAGATTCCTCTCGACCGGTTACCTTCATTGTCCATCGAGACGGCCCCGGGTTCGAGATCATGGTGCGGCGATGCTGGGCAAGCTGGTCTTTCCCGAGATCCGAGAACTCATCGAGCAGGGCGACGATGGCACGCTCCGCGAGGTCCTGAACCGGTGGCTGCCGGCTGACCTCGGGCAGCTTCTCAGCCATCTCACGCCCGGCGAGCGGGTCTGGACGCTCCGGCTGCTCGCCCCGGGCCTCGCCTCCGAGACTTTCGCCTACCTCGGCCTGGAGAGCCAGCTTTCGGTGCTGGAATCCATCTCCCAGCGCGAGTCGGCCAGCCTGCTCAACAACATGTCGCCCGACGACCGGACCGCCCTTCTGGCCGAGCTCTCCCCGGAGCAGTCCGAGCGGCTGATCGCGATGCTCGATCCCGACCAGCGCGAGGTCGCCCGGGCATTGCTGACCTACGACGAAGGCAGTGTCGGCCGGCTCATGACCCCCGACTACGTGGCCGTCCGCAAGGACTGGACGATCCGCCACGTGCTCGACCACGTCCGGGCCCACGGGCGCGACAGCGAGACCCTGAACGTCATCTACGTGCTGGACCACGATCATCGCCTCATCGATGACCTGCGGATCCGCGAGATCCTTCTGGCGCCTTTCCATGCCGTGGTGTCGGACCTGTGCGACGACCGGATCGTCAGCCTCAAGGCCACCGACGCCAAGAAGGATGCCGTCGAGGTCTTCCGGAAGTACGACCGCACGGCGCTTCCCGTGGTGGACGACCGAGGGCGGCTGGTCGGCATCGTCACGCTCGACGACGTGCTCGACGTGGCCGAGGAGGAGGCGACCCGCGAGATCCAGATGTTCGGCGGCCTCGAGGCCCTGGACGAGCCGTACATCACCACGCCGATCCTGGAGATGATTCGCAAGCGGGCCACCTGGCTGGTCATCCTCTTCGTCGGCGAGATGCTCACCGCGACGGCGATGGGCTACTTCGAGCACGAGATCGAGAGAGGCCGTTGTCCTGGCCCTCTTCGTTCCCCTGATCATTTCCAGCGGCGGCAACTCGGGCTCGCAGGCCGCCACCCTGATCATCCGCGCCCTGGCCCTGGGCGAGGTCAAGCTTCGCGACTGGTTCCGGGTGATGCGCAGGGAGATCTTCTCGGGCCTGCTCCTGGGGGTGATCCTGGGCACGATCGGCTTCCTGCGGATCGCCATCTGGAGCGCCTTCTCGAAAATCTACGGCGAGCACTGGGTGCTGATCGGCCTGACCGTCGCCTGCTCGCTCCTGGGCATCATCCTCTGGGGAACCCTCGCCGGCTCCATGCTCCCGTTCATCCTCAAGCGACTGGGCATCGACCCGGCCACGTCGTCGGCCCCCTTCGTCGCAACGCTCGTCGATGTGACCGGGCTGATCATCTACTTCAGCGTGGCCATGGTGATCCTCCACGGAACGCTGCTCTGAGGGACTCCGGCTTGCCGCCGAGTTCCTTCGGGGTTAACCTGCCGCATAGCACATCTGTCCGATCTTCGAGTTCTGGATCCGGGAGGAGGCTATGACTAGGCTTTCGGACTTTTACAAACGTCGAAGGTTCCCTTCGTCGAAAATCCCGTGTGTTGTCGCTTCGGCAGGATTTGCCCAAGAGCACGGCGCCGAAATTTCGGCGCCCACTGGTTTGTTCACCGACAATTATTTGAACGTGGTATCGCTCCAGATTGCTCGAAACCAAGGACAAATGCGGCCTGCGGCAGTTCTGAGCATACCGTGCCTCGAAAAAAGTCCGAAAGTCTAGTATGATGCGGGACACGCGGCGGCGGGGAATCACCCTTCTCGAGCTCGTGGTCACGATCTTTGTCGGAGGCATCCTGATCCTGTTGCTGGTGCCCGTCGTGCAAGACACCCGGGCCGCCGCGCGGCGGGCGTCGTGCATCGACAATCTCAAGCAGATGGGAGTTGCACTATTCAACTATCAATCGGCGTGGAATGCCCTGCCCATGAGCCAGGTTCGCGGCGAGGGCCACGCCAACGGGCACAGCGTCTTCTCGATAATCTTGCCCTTTCTCAACGAGGCACCCCTCTTCAACAGCTACAACCTCCACCTGGAGAACTGGCACACGGCCAACGCCACTTCGGTCCAGACCCAGGTCTCGGCGTACCTCTGTCCCGGCAACCCCAGCATCGACAATGTCCCCGCGAGCGAGCTCAACCTCGAGGGTGCCGAGAGCCGCTCCACCTTTGCGAAAAGCCATTACGGGGCCAATTTGGGGGGCGGCCGGGATCGCTGGGGCCAGGACTTCGTCAAGCAGAAGGGGACGTATACCGGCGTGATGATGACCGTCATCATGCCGGACGGCCCGGCTCATCGCCGGCAAGGACGCTCCGGTTGAGACCATCGAACGGTCGGAACGCGCGGCCAAGGCTGCCCGTCTGCTCGTGGATCAGCTCCTCAAGGATCCTCCCCCTGCGGCGAAAGCGTGCCCTCAGATCAGCCTCTACGCGATGGAGTTCGCATCCGGTGCGGTCACGCTGGTTGCCGGCCAGCCTGACCCGCGTCTGGACCATTGCGGCTCTCCCTCGTGGACCCAGGACGGGACACGGATCTACTTCGACGCCCAGCCGCGAGATCATCTCGAGAAGACGCGTCTGAAGGCAATCGGCAGGGCAGGATATCGGTGGGCACTTCTCGACCTGGGACCGGGCAACTGCCCGACTCCCTCGCCGGCGGGCGACCGGGTGATCTTCCTTCTCAACGCGGAGCAGGTGCCCGGAGCCGAGACGGGAGTCTGGATCATGCAGGACGACGGGTCGGAGCGGAGGCGGCTGGGAGGTTACGGCCAGCCGAAGTGGTCGCCCGACGGCCACCAGTTCCTGATCGTCAGCTTCTCCAACCCCTGCAACGTGACCGTCATTGACGACCGTTCCGCAAGAAAGTGCGGCGCTGTTCAGATTCACGGCTACCAGATCTTCTCGATCCCGGCCTGGGCCGACGACGAGACCATCGTGGCCGTGATCGGCGCCGCGGGATCCACGGTGGGTGATACGCTGGCGCTGGTGAACCTGGCCCAGCCCAAGGCGGCCAGGATCGAGACGATCTTGTGGAAAAAAAGGAGCGGTCCGGAGATCGATCCCATGGAACCTGCCTACTCGCCCGCCACGGACCGGTGCGTCTTCGTGGGTCGCGGTCTGAAGGGGATGGCCCTCTATTCGCTCGAAAAGGGCAAGCCGGGGCTGCCCAGGCGTCTTGAGCCCCAGGGGGACGACAATCTGATCAGGGACCTCGCCTTCTCGCCCGACGGGCATTTCATCCTCTTCTCGAGCAACCGCCCCGACCGGCCACGATGACGACCGGGACTCGTTCTCGTTCGATGGTTGCCGGCCTCGTTCGGGATTTTGCTTGATGGGGGCCTTCGGCAGCCTGTTCAATGGCCGGCCGTGGGTCCGCTGGGGAACACCGATCAGGCATGACTTTCGCGCTCGGGGATCGGACGATGGGACAGCCCGTGGTGTATTTCGAGGTCGGCTGCCGTGATCGGGAGAAGGCCGGGGCGTTTTACGCCGAGCTTTTCGGCTGGTCGGTCACCCCTTCGGGCCCGGCATCGATGATTGACACCTGGTCCAGCGGGAAGGGGATCCAGGGCAATTTCACGGCGTTGGGGCACGAACCCCATCACTACACGATCTTCTACGTCCAGGTCGAGGATACCCCGTCGGCCCTGGCCAGGGCCGAATCGCTGGGAGGAAAGACTCTGGTACCGCCGGTCACGATCCCCAACGGTACGTTTGCCTGGTTCGCCGATCCCGAGGGCAACACGATCGGGCTCTGGAAGCCGGCCGGGTGATCCGCCGTCTTCCCGGACCATCACCTCGAGCGTGTCACAGCCCAGGGCGGCTCCAGGCCGCGAGCACCGAACGCCTGCCGTTCTGCCCTGCGACCGGTCGCTCCAGCCGGCGCACTGGCATTTGACCCGGTCATATCTCGACTTGCGCATTTTGCTGCGTTTGCAGCAGAAGGGTCTGGAGTCCCGCCCTCGCGCGAGTTAGGATACGATTTGGAATGTTGCGGAGGCCGACCCACGAAGCGATGAGGTGCGCGATGCGTCGGTCGCGGGCCGGTGGTCCCGGGGTCGGATGTTCCTCCCCGGGTGGGGTCCGCGAAGGGACTCGCTAATGAAGGCGATCGGGTGGAAGGGGACGGGGCCGGGTGGTTGGCGGCTGATCGTCATGGCCCCATCGGGTTCCTCCACCATCGCGTCTGGGCTTTCCGATTAGACCGTGAGGAGACTGCCAATGATGTCCACGACGGCACCTGTGATCTCGGGAATCTTGCCCGCGGTGAGCATGGAACGGCCGCAGCTCCGGCCCTGGATCGAGCAGATGACCGACCTGTGCCAGCCCGACGAGGTGGTCTGGTGCGACGGTTCGCAGGAGGAGTACGACCGGCTCTGCGAATTGCTTGTGCAACAAGGAACGTTTCGCCGCCTGAACCCGGAGAAACGGCCGAACAGCTACCTGGCTCTCTCGGACCCGACGGACGTGGCCCGGGTCGAGGATCGTACGTTCGTCTGCAGCCGTCGAAAAGATGACGCCGGACCGACCAATAACTGGGTCGATCCCATCGCCATGAAGCAGACCCTGAGGGACCTTTTCGACGGCTGCATGCGCGGGCGGACCATGTATGTCGTGCCCTTCAGCATGGGACCTATCGGCTCGCCGATCGCTCATATCGGGGTGCAGGTCACGGACTCTCCCTATGTGGCGGTCTCGATGCGGATCATGACGCGGATGGGCAGCGCAGTGCTCGACGCCCTGGGAGACGGCTTCTTCGTGCCCTGCGCCACTCCGTAGGCATGCCGTTGCGGCCCGGGCAGCAGGACGTTCCCTGGCCCTGCAATCCCAAGGAAAAGTACATCGTCCACTTCCCCGAGGAACGCGCCATCTGGTCGTATGGCAGCGGCTATGGCGGCAATGCGCTCCTGGGCAAGAAGTGCTTTGCCTTGCGGATCGCCTCGTGCATGGCGCACGACCAGGGCTGGCTTGCCGAGCACATGCTGATCCTGGGCGTGGAATCGCCCGAGAAGGAGAAGACGTACGTCGCGGCGGCCTTCCCGAGCGCCTGCGGCAAGACCAACTTTGCCATGATGATCCCGCCCAAGCGGTACGAGGGCTGGAAGATCACCACGGTGGGTGACGACATCGCCTGGATCAAGATCGGGGATCGGGGCCGGCTCTACGCGATCAACCCGGAGAATGGCTTCTTCGGCGTCGCGCCGGGCACGTCGTACAGCTCGAACCCGAACGCGATGGAGACGATCAAGAAGAACACGATCTTCACCAATGTCGCCCTGACCGAGGACGGCGATGTCTGGTGGGAGGGGCAAGACCGAGAAGCCGCCGGCCAGGCTCACCGACTGGACCGGCAGGCCGTGGACGCCGGACTGCGACAGGAAGGCAGCGCATCCCAACGCGCGGTTCACAGCACCTCTCTCCCAGTGCCCGACGCTCGACCCGGAGTGGGAGAATCCCAACGGGGTGCCGATCAGCGGTTTCATCTTCGGCGGCCGCCGGTCGACGATGGTCCCCCTGGTCTTCCAGGCCTTCACCTGGAGCCACGGCGTCTTCCTGGCGGCGACGATGGGCTCGGAGACCACCGCAGCGGCCGCCGGCAACGTCGGTACCGTCCGGCGTGACCCGATGGCCATGCTCCCGTTCTGCGGCTACCACATGGCCGACTATCTCAGCCACTGGCGCGAGATCGGCCGCCACCTCCGCAACCCGCCACGAATCTTCCGCGTCAACTGGTTCCGCAAGGGCCCGGACGGCCGCTACCTGTGGCCCGGATTTGGCGATAACATGCGCGTCCTCAAGTGGATCAACGACCGGCTTCACGGCCGCGGCTACGGCGTCGAGAGCCCAGTGGGTTGGATGCCGCGCCTGGAGGACTTCGACCTCGACGGCATGGAGAATTTCACCAAGGAGGACTTCACGCAGCTCATGGAAGTGGACCGCGACGCCTGGCTCCGCGAGGCTGTCGCCGTTGAGGAGGTGGAATTCAACCTCTACGGGAAGCTTCCCAAGGAGTTCCTCCTTCACCGCGAGCTGCTGATCTCGCGGCTCTGGCACTCACCCGGCTCCTGGAAGCTCTATCCCGAGCTGCCGCACTGAGAAGCGCGAAGAAAGCCAGCGCAGACAGCGCGAGGCCTCCACTGAGCCGCAACGGCCAGCGATCAGCGGGGGCCCTCGTCCCGCAGCATTGCGCGCCGGGCCGCAGATTTCAGCCGTCGGACGGCGGATCGCGAAGCCAGAGGCACGCACGTCTCGCCCGCCGGGCCGGTTTTGATATACTGTGCTTTTACCTGCCCCGACGGACGAATCAAAGGTAACGCGATGGCCAAGCACATCTTCGTGACGGGCGGCGTCGTGAGCTCGCTCGGCAAGGGATTGACGTGCGCTTCGATCGGCTTGATCCTGGAGCAGCGCGGACTGCGGGTGCGGCTCCAGAAGTTCGACCCCTACATCAACGTCGATCCCGGGACCATGAGCCCCTACCAGCACGGCGAGGTCTACGTGCTGGACGACGGATCCGAGACCGACCTCGACCTCGGGCACTACGAGCGGTTCACCCACGCGCCTCTGACCAGGGACTGCAACTACACGACGGGCAAGATTTACCTGTCGGTGATCCAGAAGGAGCGCGAGGGGCGGTTCTACGAGGGGAAGACCGTCCAGGTGATCCCCCACGTGACCGACGAGATCAAAGACGCCATTCGTCGTCTGGCGACCGACGACGTGGACGTGGTGATCACCGAGATCGGCGGCACCGTCGGCGACATCGAGGGCCTGCCGTTCCTCGAGGCGATCCGCCAGTTTGCGCTTGATGCCGGCCGTGAGAACTGCCTGTACATCCACCTGACCCTGGTCCCCTACCTCAAGGCGGCAGGCGAGCTCAAGACCAAGCCCACGCAGCACTCCGTCGGGGCGCTCCGCCAGATCGGCATCCAGCCGGACATCCTAATCTGCCGGACCGAGGTGCCCATCTCCTCGGACGACAAGGACAAGATTGCCCTCTTCTGCAACGTCGATCGCAAGGCCGTGATCGAGGAGCGGGACAAGCAGTTCAGCATCTACGAGGTGCCGCTGAGCCTGGTCAAGCACGGGCTCGACGACATCCTCGTCCAGCGGCTCGGCCTCAAGGCCGCCCCGCTGGACCTCTCGCAGTGGAGCGAGATGGTCAGCCGGATCAAGAATCCCCAGCACGAGGTCCGGATCGCGGTCGTTGGCAAGTACATGAAACACCGCGATTCCTACAAGTCGGTGTACGAGTCGCTCGATCACGCCGGAGTTGCTCATCGGGCAGGGGTTCTGGTCGTGCGGGTCGAGGCCGAAGAGGTCAGCACTCGCGGCGCCGAGGCGCTGCTGGGAGGCGTGGACGGCATCCTCGTGCCCGGTGGGTTCGGCATGCGCGGGATCGAGGGCAAGATCGAGGCGATCCGCTACGCGCGGACCAGCCAGATTCCCTTCTTCGGCATCTGCCTGGGCATGCAGTGCGCGGTCATCGAGTTTGCCAGGAGCGTGCTCGGGCTGGAGGACGCCAACAGCACCGAGTTTGACAAGACGACCGACCACCCCGTGATCGCGCTCATGGAAGATCAGCGTTCGGTCGAGAAGCGGGGAGGGACCATGCGGCTGGGTGCCTGGCCCTGCGTGCTGGCGCCCGACCGGCTCGCTCGCCGGGCGTATGGCGTGGATCAGGTCAGCGAGCGCCATCGCCACCGCTACGAGTTCAATAACGATTATCGCAAGGCGTTCGAGCAGCACGGACTGGTGGCCTCGGGAAGCAGCCCCGATGGAACCATCGTGGAGATCGTGGAGCTGCTCCACCACTCGTGGTTCCTCGCGGTGCAATTCCACCCGGAATTCAAGTCCAAGCCGACCAGGGCCCATCCTCTCTTCCGCGACTTCGTCGGCGCCGCGCTGCAGCGTCGTGGAACGAGTCGGGGAGGCGTGGATGGACGGTGAGATCGCGGAGTCGTGAACCAGGCAGAGGACCTGACGAGACGTACTCGCGATGGCGATCGTCGCTCGAGATGAGATGACCTCGGAGTGGAACACGATCGAGATCGAAGGCGGATTCATTGCCGCGGTTCGCCCGCTCCCGGTGCCGGCGAGTCTCGATGCCCGACACCACTGGGCCGCCCCGGCGTTCTGGGACATCCAGGTCAACGGGCGCTGGGGACACTCGTTTTCCAGTCCCGACCTGGCCGTGGAAGAGGTCGCGGAGATTGTCCGAGCCCAGGCACCCTGGGCACGGCGCGGCTCTGCCCGACCCTGATCACGGCGCCCTGGGAGGCGATGCGGCACAGAGTTCGGACCATCACCGCGGCTTGTGAGGCTTATGCCGACGTCGCGGATGGTCCTGGGCATTCACCTGGAGGGACCGTTCCTCTCGGAGCGCGACGGCTATCGCGGGGCGCACCCGATAGAGGCGATTCGCGATCTCGACTGGGGCTTGTTCGAAGATCTGCAGACGGCGTCAGGCCGGCGAATCGTCCTCGTGACGCTGGCCCCCGAGCGGCCAGGCGCAATCGAGTTCATCAGGCGGGCAACCGCGTCGGGAGTCACCGTCGCCCTGGGCCACACCGCCGCGGATGGCCCGACGATCCGGCAGGCCGTGGACGCCGGTGCGAGGCTCAGCACGCACCTGGGCAACGGCATCGCCGCGGAGCTGTCGCGCCACCCCAATCCGATCTGGCACCAGGCCGCCGAGGACGCGCTCTTCGCGTCGTTCATCGCGGACGGCCATCATCTCGACCCGGCGACTCTGCGGGTCCTGGCCCGGGCGAAAGGACCGGGCAAGACAATCCTGGTCTCCGACGCCAGCCCGCTGTCGGGCTTGCCCCCGGGAACCTATGGGGACTGGGGAGTTGAATCGTCGGGGCGCATCGTTGTTGCCGGGACTCCCTATCTGGCCGGCTCGAACCAGACGCTCGAGGTCGCTCTCCGAAACTGATAGCGGCCATCTCGTGGACGGTCGGAGATGCACTCGCCTCGGTCATGTGCAACCCGGCCGTGTTGCTCGGCCATCCCGTCCCGAGATTGGACCCCGGCGAGCCGGCGAACCTCGTTCTGTTTCAGCTCGATGAGCCGGGAGGATTCATGCTCAAGCGTACGTGCGTCGATGGTGTGTGGCACGAGCCACCGTGAGGGCAAGTCCCAGTCCTTGGTTCGGTGTCGACGAAAAAACCCGCGCCGCGGCTGGGCAGAAGCCAGCGCGGCGTGGATTTGAGAAGCGACCGGCAGGGCCTTGATCAGGTGTTTTCCGCCGGATCCTTCCCGTTGATGAAGTCACCCTCGAGCTTCTGGTAGCCTGGGGCCTCGAGCAGCGAGCCGGTGTCGCCGGCCTTCCAGCCGATGACCTGGTTGGGCTTGCCGCGAAGGTCGCTTCGCTCTTCCCAGCGCACTGCCCAGGAGCCGTCGGCGGGAACGACCTGGCCGTTCTCCTTGTTGAAGTAGAGAGCCTTGCCCTCGCGGTAGGACTGGATGCCCAGGTTGACGGGAAAGATGTACGACCGCCGATTCGCGGTGGGTCGGGACAAGGCAGCACGTACGTAATGAGCTAGAGGCAGGGGACGCTGGTCTGAACCGGCCTCAGCCCCACCTGGAGGCAGCCGGGCGCTGGCGGGGCACGATATAAAGCGCAAGGGGAGCAAGAAGTCAGCCCGGCGGCCATCCGATGTCCAAACCAGGAAACAAGCTTCAGGCTACGCCGCAGTCTGCATCACGTCAAGCACTTGCCGGGACGGCCTGGGCCTTCCGGGAAGGGCGGCGTGGGGCGGACGGTTGACGGCGGAAGCCCCGGGTGAGGATCGAAGGCGTTCGTTTGACATCTCGAACATTGGCTCCCAGAATACTCTTGGAGCGAGAGGCAGAATTGCGAGGAACACAAGAGCTGCGGTCCCGATGTCCGGAGCGGAAGGTGGGAGGCTCCTTCCCGCCATCCAGAAAGCCGAATCGGCGACGGCGGGTAAGGCTCCGAACAGGATGCACCATTTCATCAAGGAATCACGGATCGCCGCCCCGCCGGGCGTGGTCTTCGCGTTTCATGAAAGTCCGGGGGCGTTCGAGGCGCTGATCCCCCCCTGGGAGAACGTGCGCGTCGTCGATCCGCCGAACTCCCTCAAGCCGGGTACCCGGGTCGTCCTCAAGACCAAGGTGGGTCCCTTCCCCGTGACCTGGGTGGCCGAGCACACCGAGTACGTGCAGGGAAAGCTCTTCGCCGACCGTCAAGTCCGGGGTCCTTTCGCCTACTGGTTCCATCGGCATCGCTTCCTCGACGACGGCCAGGGCGGGACGATCCTCCGCGACGAGGTTGACTACCGTCCACCTCTGGGTAAGCTGGGAGACCTGCTTGGAGCCAGGTTTCTGGAGTCCAAACTCAAGAAGATGTTTGATTATCGGCACGAGGCGACAAGGAAGATCTTGGAGTCCGGCAAGTTCACCACGGCGAGCGATGGCCGGCGGGAGGCCCCTTGATCCCCGGCCGGCGCTCATCACGATGCGAAAGCCCGGGCCTGCGCCGGCAACGGAGCCATCACTGATGTTCGGAGCCTGAGTTTTCGATGGAACCGCAGGCCGAGGGGCGTTTTTGCCGGTTCCGGGGCAGCCTGGCATTGATAAGATGGAGAGTCCTGCTTGCCCGAGCCGCACCCAGGGCTCGGCACCTCCGACACGGGAAACCTGGGGCGGTCGGAACGAGGCGTAGAACCGAGAACGAGATACCTGGCGATCGGAATCATGCCGCGCACCATCCTGTGCCAGAAATGTGGGATCGTTCTGAACCTTCCGGATCACGTCACCCCGGGGAAGCGGATGAAGTGCCCCAAGTGCGCCCATCGCTTCGCGGTCTCGGAGAAGGACGCCAGCTCCGAGTCGACAACCCCCGGTGTGATTGATGCTGCCAGCCTCTCCTCCCGCGATTTCGGCAAGAGGCCTCCCAGCCATGACGATTTGCCGATCCCGCTCCCGGGACGTGACCTTCGCGACATGTTCGAGCTTCCTCTCGGGACGGGTGCGTCGATCGAGAAGGCAGCCGTCTCCGGCCAGGAGCCGGGGGTGAGCGACGCCGAGGCCCTCTTCCACGAAGAGCCGGCCCGGAGGCGGAAGCCCAAGGGTGCCGAGGCGCGAGCCAAGGCCCGCCGATGCGCGAGCTGTGGCGGAGTGGTTTCGGCCGGCATGTCGATCTGCGCGACCTGCGGCCTGGATCAGGAAACGGGCATCCGGGCCGGCCTCGATGACGACCTGGTGCCTCCTCCTCCGGCTCCGTCCACGGGCCCTCCTCTCCACATTGCCATCATCGGCTTCCTCGCC
Source organism: uncultured Planctomycetaceae bacterium (assembly GCA_963816015.1). GTDB lineage: Bacteria > Planctomycetota > Planctomycetia > Isosphaerales > Isosphaeraceae > Aquisphaera. Next base: position 44,908 of record CAWFJM010000070.1, read on the forward strand.
GGCCTCACCGGGCTGATCCTCCTCATCCTCTCGCTCATCCAGTCGATCCGCGGCGAACCCGGTGTCAGCCAGTACGGCTGGCTCTGCCTGGCCCTGGTCTCCGGCTTTGGCATCTACGGAGCAATCCAGTTCTTCGTGGGTAGGTCGGCGAAGTATCTCATGCTGGCCCTCACGCTCGGCGTTTTCGTGGACATCGTCTCCCTCATCGCTCTTCCCATCCTTCAGGCCAACTTTGCGGATCGAGAAACCGTGGTCAGCCGGGTCGCCAGGAAAAGATGGAGATCAAGCCCATCGCCGAGCGCATCGATCAGCAGAAGATCACCCTGGGACTGACCGTCATCTTTCTGTATGCGCTCCTGTCGATCTACCTGATGTCCCCCCCCGTGAAGCGCTACTTGGTCCGGCAAGCGGCCCTCCATAACGAGCCGATCTTCTGAGACTCCTCGCTGAACTCCACCAGGCGAGGACTGCGAGGATCCGGGTGGCTGGCGGCGGAGCCGAAGGCGACGCCCCAGATCCCCAGGCGCCGGCCCTGGGGCTTCCCTGCGGTCAGCCCCAGCCACCCCAGGCTCGCCGACAACGCATTCGATGAGGCGACTCGGCGGCTGGATAAGTTCTACCAGGAGGATGGCAGGGAGATTTACTTCTTGATCACGGAGGTCGCATCCGACAGCCGCCGGCACTTCTATTACGATCCTTCAACCGGACGGTTCATCTCTTCCGTCGGGCTCCCTCCGTTCCTCAAAGGTGCGGCAACGATCTAGTCCTCAAACAAGCGTAACCCCAGGCCATTGTCCAGTTGTCACAACTCGGGAAGATGCTGGTTCGATGGACGGTCAGCCAGCGCTTCAAGCCGACTGACCCTGAGTGATGAAGCCGGGACGACTGATTGATACCCTTGATATTTTGCCCCAAGCGATCGCTGCGGCGGCCTTCCAGGCTGCCCCTTCCCGCTGAAGTTGAGGTCGATTGCGAGATGGTACGAAAACCCCAAATCGAGAAGATACATGACCACCTGTACTTTCCGCGATTTGGTTCCCTTGGTCGTTGACGTGACTCGGGTAGACGAATGCCGGTCCGGCCGGGACGATGGCGATGACCAAGCCTGCCAATCAACCCCGGACGGAGTCGGCCGTGACATCATCGCACCAGGACGCGACATCGTGCCAGTGGTTCTCTTGCCTTGCTTCACCCCTGGATCGCAGATCTGCCGTCAGGCTGGTGTGGCTCTTTATCGGCGCGATCCTCGCCCGCGGCCGAAGGACCGTCACCAGCTGGATCCGCGCTGCCGGCTTGAGTCGACAGTATCAGCCTTGCTACACGACCGTCGCAGCAGCCGGCAAGCGGGCGGACAACATCGCCGGCCGGTTGATCCACGAGGTGGTCAAGCCTTTGGTGGATGGTCAGACGCGGCTCACCGTGGCGCTAGACGACACGCCGACACAGCGGTATGGGCCCTACGTGCAGGGGGCTGGCATCCATCACAACCCGACCCCCGGCCCGGCTGGCTCGCCGCATGTCTACGGCCACGTCTGGGTGGTGCTCGGGCTCCTGGCGGTCCATCCTGCATGGGGAGTCATCGCTCTGCCGCTGTTGGCCCGTCTGTACGTGCGGGCCAAGGATCTGCCGTGCATCGACCCAAAGCATCGGCCGGAGTTCCGGACCAAGCTGGAGATGGGAGTCGAGCTCCTGCGGTGGGCTTGGTTCTGGCTCCGGTTCCTGGGCAAGCCGCTGTGGGTGGTGGTCGACGGGGCCTACGCCAAGGCCCCGTTCCTCAAACCGGCGATGTTGCTGGGAATGACGGTCGTCAGCCGGCTGCGCAAGGACGCGGCGCTATGGACGATCCCAGGGCCCCGGGTACCAGGTCGGCGCGGTAGGCCGCGGGTCTACGGAGAGACGCGCATCGACTTGGCCAAACGGGCCGGGCAGCGTCGCGGTTGGACGACTAGCATCTTCGACTTGTATGGCAAGCGGGCGAAGAAGCGGTATAAGACGTTCGTGGCGATGTGGCGGCCCGTCGGCGGGGCAATCCGGGTGGTGTTGGTGGAGGAGCCGAGTGGATGGGTGGCCTTCTTCTGCACCGACGTGTCAGCGACCGTAGCAGAGATTCTCTCGACGGTCGCCGACCGGTTCTCATTAGAGCGGTTTGCATTCGGGTTGCGGACAGAAACAATTCACATAGAAGGACACGATCGAGGAAGGAGACGGCAACGGATCAGGAGATACCTGCCATGCGTCCCTCTTCGATAGACCTGCGGGAGCGGGTCGCGGCGGCCGTGGATGAGGACGAGGGCCCGCAGCGCGAGATCGCCCGCCTCTTCCGAGTCAGCGTCTCGTTCGTCTCCCGGCTGCTGCAGCGGCGGCGTCAGAAGGATACGTTGGCCCCTGAGCCGCACGGGGGCGGCCCGACCCCCGTGCTGAGCCCGGACGAGCTGCGGCGCCTGGAAGATCTGGTCCGGGAGCACAACGACGACACCCTGGACCAACTGAAGCAGCGGGGTGGCTTCAACTGCAGCCTGACGACGATCTGGCGCGCCCTGCGGCGACAGCGATTGACCTGCAAGAAGAAGACCCAGCACGCCGACGAGCGCGACCGGCCCGACGTCCAGGAGAAGCGGCGGTCGTTCCGGAGGAAGGTGAAGCGGGTCGAGCCGAAACGGCTGGTTTTCGTGGACGAGTCGGGGGTGACCACGGCGATGACCCAGGCCTACGGCTGGGCCCCGCGCAGCGAGCGGGCCGTCGGCTCGGCCCCCAGCTCGTGGGAATCGCTGACCGTGATCGCCGCGTTGGGTCTGGACGGGGTACGTGCCCCCCTGGTGTTCCCGGGGTCGACCGACACCGCGGCGTTCGAGTCGTATGTCGAGCAGGTGCTGGTGCCGGAGCTGCACGCCGGCGACGTGGTCGTATGGGACAACCTGTCCCCCCATCAGGCCTATGCCGCGGCGGCGGCCGTCAGGCGGGCGGGTGCCAGGCTCCTGCCCCTGCCGCCCTACGGCCCGGACTACACGCCGATCGAGAGACTCTGGTCGAAGGTCAAGGCGTACCTCCGCCGGGTCGCGGCGCGGAACAAGGATGCCGTCTACGAGGCCCTGGGAGAGGCGCTCGAAAAGGTGACCACCCAGGACATCATCGGCTGGTTCCAGCTCGCGAGCTGTGCGCAACACATGGGTAAACCGCTCTAGAGATCGCGTTCCGCGACTGCAAGGAGATCGTCGGAGCCGGCCAGCAGCAGGTGCGGTTCGTGTGGGCAAACATCGGTGCATTCCACATCTGCCTCTGGACGTTCACGATGACCGAAGCTTGGGCATGGGGTCGGGAGGAGGACGACTTGGTGGACCGCCGAGCATCGCCATGGGACGATCCGAACCGTCGCCCAAGCCACGCAGACAAGCGTCGGGCTTGGCGCCGTGAATTGTTGGCCGAGGAGATTCGCGCGGTTCTACGCCCCGGGGTCACCGAGGAGGAAATTCGGGCCGTCGCCGAGCGGTTGCTTGCCCTGGCGGCATGAGAGCGAAGTCAATCGCGGAAAGTACAGTATAATGAAGGATCGACGAAAATCCACATTCAATCCGTCGCTTGCCACTACATCTCTAGCGACGGAGTGAAAGAAGAGTTGATATTCTCAAATCTCAACCATGCTTGCGCCGAATTGCTCGAACCGAAACATACAGCCAAGTTTCATTGTGACTCGTTCAACGAAGAAGTTCTCAAGCAGATTTCGACTCTGCGCAAAGAGAACGTTTGGATCACGATCAACTCGTATCAAGGGGAGATTTACCGGGTCGGAGGGGAAGAGATCATCAAAGTTCTCAATTCGCCGCCGACGAATCAGTTCGGTTGAGCCGGGCTGCTTCGAGCAAGGGTTTCGGCAGGTAGCGACTTCCGGGCAAGCTGACTCCCTCTTAGAGACTATCCGGAAAGCTGATTCGCGCCTAGAATTCCCGTAGGAACCGGAATCTACCCCGTTGCATCTGTGCCTATCCCTCAATGCGTAAGCCGTATCGGACCGATCTGACCGACGCCCAATGGAAGCTCATCAAGCCTCTGATCCCGCCCGCCAAGCCCGGCGGGCGGCCGCGTGAGATCGACATGCGGGAGGTCCTCAACACCTTGCGGTACCAGGCCCGCACCGGCTGCCAGTGGGACATGCTCCCGCATGACCTGTTGCCCAAGAGCAGTGTCTATGACTACTTCGCCCAGTGGCGCGACGACGGCACCTGGCAGCGGATGGTCGATGCCCTGCGCCCGAAAGTCCGGACGGCCGCCAGACGGGAGCCCACACCCCGTGTCGCCTACATTGACAGCCAGACGGTCAAGACAACCGAATTGGGCGGTGAGCGCGGCTACGACGGGGCCAAGAAGATCACCGGGCGGAAGCGACACATCGCCTTCGAGTCGCTGGGCTTGCTGCTGGCGGTGGTGGTCACGGCGGCCTCGGCCGATGACGGGGCGACGGCACCGCAGGTGTTGGGGCAACTCGGGCGGCCACGCTACCCACGGCTGGAAGTGGTGTACGGGGACGGGAAGTACAACAACCGGGAGCTCGATGACTGGCTGGTGCAGCGGAAGGCCCCGTTTCGCGTCGAGGTGGTGAAGCGTCGCGACGGAGAGGAGGGGTTTGTGAAGCTGCCGAAGCGGTGGGTGGCGGAGCGGAGCTTCGCGTGGCTGGGCCGTGACCGGCGGCACAGCAAGGACTACGAGTGGTATCCGGAGTCGAGCGAGTCCTGGGTGCGGATCAGTGCGATCAGCCAGACGCTGCGGAGGCTAGCCCCGGACGCAAAACGGAAGACAACCCCTTTCATGTACAAGCGAAGAGCCGCCGCCTAGCTTTCCGGATAGCCTCTTACCCACCCTGTCTAGGATTCGCTTCACTTGGACCTGACTCCATGCCGTTCCGTCCTGGTCGTGTGTCCGTCGTTTTCTTGCGCAGAGCCCTGGATTTCCTGGTATTCAAATCTGAAGCAGACCCGACCTCGCCGTCTCCACTCAGCCGCTCGGTGTCGTCGGACGGCGACAGCGATTCCTGCCGCCCCGGTGCCGCCGATCGCCGTGCAACTTTTGTACTCGTCTGTCCGACGATCTGTTGTGACGTAGCGAGGCTGACTTGGTGTGGACAGTCAGTCCTCAAATCACTGCTCGGAACAGAACCGGCTCAAGCTGGGGGCAGGTTTTGAAGTAGCGAGCAAGCTGCTCGGCCAGGGCCTTCGATCGCCGGGCAGCTGGCATACGCGCCATCGCCAGCACGGGCCACGTCGAGAGTTCGCGGACATCCTGAGGGGAGAGCGTCCGGCGATAGAGCCGGAGATCGGCCAGGTCGCCACGAAACGGCAGCGACACTGACCGCTTGCCCAGCCGGAGCGGCTGCCCGGAGACGATCGAGCCCCCCAGCGAGTCGTTCGAACCTCGACTCCGCAGGCGGGCCATTGAGGAAGACCTTCAGTCCGCTGGCCTGACCCGAGCCATCATGAGTGACGAAAACGTGGGTCCAGGCGTCCTGCGGCAACGATTCGCGAGTCGCCACCTTGAGGGCGTCGCCGGGCCAGGAATGAACGAGGTGAACTTCGACCCGGGCGTTCTCGATCAGGAGATCATAACCCCCGATAGCCGTCCTGATCGTTCATCTTGCTCAGGCAGGCACCGGCGCCCACCGGCCTGATCCAGCCGCCGTAGGAAAAGCGATTGGTCCGATCGAGGCTCGTTCCGCGTCCAGCTCCACGAACGAATGCTCGCACCGTCGAGCCGGAGTGCCTGGCCGCGAGGGCCGTCGCACCACGCGGGCGGCTGCTTGCCCCGCCAGGCGCTCGATGGTGTCGCCCGCAGGCCCCTGGAAGTGGAGGTCGCCGTCGAGCAGACATCGAATGGACCAGTCGCGCGTCTCGGCGGGCTCCGGCCCGGCTTGCCGGTCGCGCTCCCACCGTGCCTGGTTCTCGGCCAGTGCCTTCTCGGCCGCGGCGCGCGCCGCGGTTGCCTGTGCAAGAGCTTCGTCGAACCGCTTGAGCTCGCTCTCGTGCTCCGGGCCTGGCACCGCGACCAGCGGCGCCAACATTAACGCGCTGCTCCGTGTAGACACCCTTCTCGTTGATGCTGTTGAAGAAACCGAGGAACTGGTAGAACTCCTTCAGCGAGATCGGGTCGTACTTGTGGTCGTGGCAGCGGGCACAGCCCATCGTCAGCCCGAGAAAGACGGTCGCCGTGGTCTCGACCCGATCGACAGCATTCTCGATCCGCCACTCCTCGTCGATCGAGCCGGCCTCGGTGACGGTGCGGTTGTTGCGATTGAAGCCGGTGGCCACCTTCTGCGGCCGCCTCGAGCCGGGAATCAGGTCGACGGCGATCTGGTCGACGACGAACTGGTCGAAGGGCTCATTGCGATTGAACGCGGCGATGACCCAGTCGCGCCAGGGCCATATCGTCCGGGCGAAGTCGTTCTGGTAACCGTTGGTATCGGTGTACCGGGCCGCGTCGAGCCAGTCCATGGCCATCCGCTCGCCGTAGTGGGCGGAGCCGAGGAGCCGATCCACCAGCTCCTCGTAACTGCGGGCCGATCGGCTGGAGAGGAAGCCTTCAACCTCGGCAATGCTCGGCGGCAGCCCTGTCAGGTCGAGCGAGAACCGCCGGATCAGGGTGGCTCGATCGGGCTCGGGAGACGGTTTGAGCCCTTCATCCTCGAGCTGGGCGAGCACGAAGGCATCGATCGGATTACGAACCCAGGCGGACTTCTGACCTTGGGCAATTCGGGACGCCCCCCCAGCGCCGACTGCTGCCCGGCCGTGGTGACGGCGGAGAGCATGAGGACCGATCGCATGGTTTCCTCAAGGTGGCCTGGGAAGGCGTGCCCGGAGTCTGCCGGAGCTGTGGAAGCTTCCCTCGTATTATGGCCCCGCCCCGAAGTCGGCGACAACGGGCCAGGCCCTCGCCTGGCAGGGGATATCTGCTAGAATCGCTTCGTCAAGGCCATCTGCTCGCACCTCCGGGACGATAAGGACCACCCACCTTGCCCCCCCAGATCCACCCTGACGTTTTCATCGCTCCCGGCGCAGTCGTGCTGGGGGACGTCCACCTCGGGGCCGGCTCGAGCGTCTGGTACTACACGATGATCCGCGGCGACACGGAACAGATTCGGATCGGGGAGAACACGAACCTCCAGGATTTCACCATGGTTCACGCCGATCCCGGCATCCCTTGCCTGATCGGCGATCGCGTCACGGTCGGGCACCGGGTGATCCTTCACGGCTGCATCGTGGAGGACGAGTGCCTGATCGGAATGGGTGCCATCCTGCTCAACCGGGTGAAGGTGGGAACGGGCTCCGTGATCGGCGCCGGCGCTCTCCTCCTGGAAGGGACGGAGGTCCCTCCGGGCTCGCTCGTGGTCGGCTCGCCGGCCAAGGTCGTCCGCCCGGTCGATGAAAAGGCCCGGGCGCGGATCGACCGCATCTGGCGACACTACGTCGACCAGGCCCGGCGCCACCGAGCGGGAGAGTTCCCGATCCGGCCGGCCTCGAGCATCTGAGTGACACCGGCTCTCGGTCTTCTCCTCGAGGTCCGAAAACGGTCCGGCGGATCTGGAAGGACACGAGCGATCAAGCCGCGGCGATGGGAGTTCCGGATCTGCTGGCTTCAGTCGCCAACCCTCCTGGCCGAACCCTCGGTCACGGACAGCTCACGAGATCCATTCCCGAGATAGACCAGTGAGGTCTCGAGCCCGGTACGGAGTCGACCGAGGTCGGTCGGGATCACAGCGCCGATCTCGGGAAAGGGCTTGGTGAAGAGGAGCACAATCCCGTCGGGGCCATCGCTCAAAATGAGTCCATCCTTCCACGTGCCAGGACCAGCCGCCGTGTTGAAGACCCTGTGGCGAAGTTGCGGGTGTCTCCAGTGGAGGGTCTTGACCAGCTTCCCCTGAGCGTCGCGCAACTGGACCCGAAACTTGCCGATGATCGTGTCGTCGACCTTGCCTTGGAGCACAGGAAGATCTCTCGCCACGATCTCGACGACGAACGATCCTTTCGAGAGACCACTCTCGAAGGGGTAAATATCGCCTCCGATCTTGCCCGAGATCTCGATATTGGCCATGGTCTTGCCCGAGATCTCGATATTGGCCATGGTTTGCCTGTTCCCCCGAAGCCCCATCCACGCGCCCTCTTCGGGAGAGCGGTCGACGGTGTGACTTGGTTCTGCACAGGTTAACATATTGCCAACGGGAAATGACCATTCAGCCGCGGCTTCCCCGTCTACTTGAGGGTGGACTCGCGGCCCAGCTTCGTGGCCGCACTACGTCGACCAGGCGCGGCGCCATCGGGCGGGAGAGCTCTCACCAGCCATCACCTCAGTCCGCTGATGACTGGGGGCGCACTCTTGTGAACGCAGGGGAGCGTCGGAGCGACCTGGCAGCGACACGTCGAGCCGGGCTCATCGGTCCATGATGTAGAACGGCAAAGCGGCGAGAATCGACTGAGGGTGCGAGTGCTGGCGGCGGGCCGAGTCGATGAGGAGCAGCGCTACCCAGGTCAGCGGGGGATGGGGAATGCCGTCGTTGCCTCCGCCCCAGTGGGAGCCGGCGGCGGCGGCGAACTCGATCCGCAGGGGACGCCAGCTCGACCACTCGAGACGTGACAGGTCGACCTGGAACGTTTGACCGGTAGCATCGTGGAACTTTCCCGAAAACATCCGCGATCCGTGGTTCTCCTTGACCCTTGGCCCCTTCCCAACGATAATGATTATCGATAGCCTGAGATTACGGGGCTGCTCCATCGCGTTGCCGATCGTGCTCGGATAAGATCTGTCCGGTTATACCCAGTTTCGCGGTGTGAGCAATTCTGTGCGAGCGGTCGAGATCGACGCGGTTTTACGACGCCTTCTCTCGAACCTGGAGTTTACCGACAAATGGCAGCAGCGTCCCTGGCTGGCAAGCCGCGCAAGGTGATCCCCAAGATCCTGGCAGTGATCCATGCCGACGGCTGCACCGGCTGTGAAGCGTGCGTGGAAGTTTGCCCGGTCGATTGCATCTACAAGGTGAGTCCAGGGGAATATCCGGGGCTCCAGGCGTTCTGCGACATCGACCTCGACCGCTGCATCGGTTGCAAGCACTGCGCCCAGGTTTGCCCGTGGGATGCCATCGACATGGTGGACACCATGGACGTGGCCTATCACGTGGCCGTCAAGGGAGGACCTCCTCAGTATATCGAGGAGAAATGGGACGATCTGGTCGATGCCGCGCAGCGTAACGCGGAAGGCTTGCTGGCCAAGAAGAAGTGATCGACTCTTGGATTTGCTAGGCGATGCGTTCCTCCCCCGGTGCGTGCCGGGCTGATGTAGATCGCGAACGAGAGATCGCAAACGAACTGGTGCGCCGGTAGCATCCCGCTCGGCCTGTGCGCCGGTATCCTGCTCCCGCTTCATGGGCGAACTCTGGACCGGAGACGATTCATGCAAAACTTCAAGAGATTGCTGGCTCTTTCGGTGCCCGCTCTGCTGCTGCTCGGCGGTCTGAGCGGCTGGGCCGGCAGGATGCTGACCCCCGTGACGGTGGCCCAGGAGGAGCCGCACAAGCCGCCCGAAGAAGATCCGACCAGCCCCGCCGGCTACCTCTGGCAAGCTCCCAACCCGGGGCTGATCAAGGATGAACCCCTCATGGTGACGGTGCCGGCGGGCCTCCAGCCGCTGACCCCGAAGGTCGTCGTGCCGGCCGCCAACCCGATCACCAAAGGCAAGTACGAACTGGGCCGCCAGCTCTACTTTGACCCGCGGATCTCCGAGGACGGAACGGTGAGCTGTGCGACCTGCCACAACCCCGCCAAGGGCTGGACCGACGGAGCCCCGGTCTCGACCGGGATCAAGGGGCAGACCGGCAACCGCAGCGCCCCGACCGTGTTTAATACCGCTTACGGCAAGACGATGTTCTGGGATGGCCGCGCTCCCTCGCTGGAAGGCACAGGCCCAGGGGCCGATGGTCAACCCGATCGAGATGGGCGCACAGAAGCACCAGCAGATCGTCGATCGCCTCCGCACCATTCCCGGTTACAAGGAGCAGTTCGAGAAGGTCTTCGGCACCAACGTCACGCTCGACGGCATGGCCAAGGCGATCGCGACGTTCGAGCGGGTTGCCGCCCTCTCGGGCAATTCCAAGTACGACAAGTACAACGCGGGCGACAACAACGCCCTCTCGGAGAGCGAAAAGCGCGGAATGGTCCTCTTCGGCCTCCGGCTGAACACCGACGACGAGTTCAAGCCCGGGGTGGAGCTGCAGAAGGGCAAGTGCACCATCTGCCACGTCGGCGCCAACTTCACCGACGAGCAATTCCATAACCTGGGCGTTGGCTGGGACGCGACCGCGAAGAAGTTCAAGGACGTGGGACGCTGGGCTCCGGTGCCGATCGGTGCCAAGTCCGACGCCGATCTCGGCTCGTTCAAGACTCCAACCGTACGCGATATCGAGCTCACGGCTCCCTACATGCACGACGGCAGCCTGAAAACGCTCGAGGAAGTCGTCGAGCATTACGACAAGGGAGGCAACCCGAATCCGTCGCTCGACCCGGACATGAAACCCCTCAAGCTGACTTCCCAGGAGTCTGCCGACCTGGTTGCCTTCATGAAGGCGCTGACCGGCGAGCACAAGGGCCTCGAAGAGCTGATCCCCACGCTTCCCCCCGGGGCTGACGGCAGTGCTCCCGATCCGCGGGCGGCGTTGACGCCTCCCACCAAGAACGTGGCTGGCATCTTCCAGCCGACCAAGCGTTGATTCTCGCCGAGGACTCGACGGGCCGGCGCCACCACTGGCCAATCCCGCGGGCCCGGGGCCTTCCCATGGCTTCCGGGCTCGTCTTCTGCGCGGCGACTGCGGAAGATGCTAGGATGACCGAACGATCGGGCGAGGCAGAGTCCGGCCAGTCCGTTACATGGAGCCCTCCCTGGCGACCTGACCCGTGAGCCGGTCCGCAGGCCGATCGCCCGCATCATCGACCGAGGGAACGCCATGACTGGTTCGCGGTGGCTCACGCTCTGCCTGATTCTGGGCGTTTTCTGCGCGGTGTTCCTGGTCTGCTTCGGCAAGGCCATGAACGGCCACACCCAGTTCGGCTACCGCGACGCGGGGCACTATTACTACCCACTTTATCTTCGGGTTCAGCAGGAATGGCGGGAGGGGCGATGGCCGCTGTGGGAGCCCGAGGAAAACTCCGGAATGCCCCTTCTGGGCAATCCGACCGCCGCAGTGCTTTACCCCGGCAAGCTGATCTACGCGGTCCTCCCCTACCCCTGGGCGGCTCGCGTTTACATCATGGCTCACTCCGCGCTCGCGTTCCTGGCGATGCTGATCACGGTTCGTTCGTGGCAGGTGAGCTGGGTCGGATCCGGACTGGCCGCGCTGACCTATGCGTTTGGTGCTCCCGTACTCTTCCAGTACTGCAATGTCATCTACCTGGTCGGAGCGGCGTGGCTCCCCTTCGGCTTCCTTGCCGTCGAGCGCTGGCTCCGCCAGGGCAGCCACTGGGCGCTCCTGGGACTGGCCGTCGTGCTGGCCATGCAGACCCTGGGCGGAGACCCCCAGTCGGCGTATCTCCTGGGGCTCTGCGGCGGAGGCTATGCGGCGGGGCTGTCCTGGAGCCGCGCACGAGGAAGGCCAGCCAACCACCCGGGAGGCGAGCCCGCTCGGCGCTGGTCCTCCAGTCTCTGGCGGCCGGTACTCCTGGTTGTCCTGGCCCTGGTTCTCTGGGTGGCCGGCACACTCCTCCTGGCCGAGGCGCTCCCTCGAGTCCGGCCTTCGGGGGTCCCGGCTCCCGCGCTTCCCTGGATGTGCTATGTTCCCGGTGCCGTGCTCCTGGCCTGGTGCCTGGCAGGGCTATGGCTGTTGATGAGGTGGAAAGCCCGCGGAAAATGGCCGGCACTCGGGATCATGCTTGCGGGGCTGGCGGGATCGGCGGTCCTGGCGGCCGCCCTTTCCGCCGCGCAATTGCTTCCCGTCCTTGAATTCATGCAGCAAACGATCCGGGCCGAGGGAGAAGGGCCGCACGACATCTACCCCTTCAGCATCGAGCCCTTCCGGCTGGCGGAACTGGTCTGGCCGAGCGTCCTGGGAACCAGCTTCGGCCAGAATGCCTACTGGGTGGAGGCGGTGCGGATACCCGGAGTCCGACAGAAGATCTGGGCCCCGTCGCTCTACCTCGGGAGCCTGGCCCTGATTCTCGCCGCCGGGGCCTTCACGCTCCGCCGCGGGCCCGCCTCGCGCGTCTGGCTTTCGGTCATCGTCATCGTCAGTCTGATCGGCAGCCTCGGGCAATACACCAGTCCGATCTGGGGTGCGCGGTTGCTCGCCCGAACCACCTCCCTCAAGGTCCCGGACATCGGGCCCCTGGACGCCCACGACAGCACTCCGATCCGCCTGGATCGCTACCTCAGGGACGGCGACGGAGGGCTCTACTGGTGGATGACCACGGTGCTCCCGGGTTTTCGTCAGTTCCGCTTTCCGGCAAAGCTGTTCACGTTCGTCGCGTTCGGAATTGCCGCCCTGGCCGGCATGGGCTGGGACAGCCTGCAACTGCAGCCCGGCCGGAGCCGCAGGACTGCTGAGCCTGGCGACGCTGCTGCTGCTCGCCAGCCTCGCACTTCTGGTGACGGTGCTGGTTCAGCGCAAGCCGCTGCTTGCGGCTCTCGAGGGCAGGGGCATCAGCGGAAGCTTCGGTCCGCTTGATGCCCGGGCCGGTATCGGCGAGTTGATCTGCGGGCTCGCCCATGGTTCCGTGATGCTTGCTCTGGCCGTGGTACTGATCCTGCTGGCCAGGCGGCGTGCCGCGATCGCGGGCCTGCTTGCACTGATCCTCGTTTCGGCCGACCTGGCCGTCGCCAACGCTCGCTACGTGACCACGGTTCCGCAGGCACTCTTCGACGACGAGCCGGAGGTGGTGCGAATCATCAGGGAAGCCGAGCAGGAAAGCCCGTCACCTGGGCCGTTTCGCGTCTACCGGATGCCCCAGTGGAACCCGACAGGCTGGCTCTCCAGGTCGTCCCCGGACCGGGTCCGCGAATTCGTGGCCTGGGAACGTGGGACGATCCAGCCCAAGTACGGGATCACCGAGGGGATCGAATACACCCACACGATGGGGGTGGCCGAGCTCTATGACTACGAGTGGTTCTTCGGCGGGTTCCCGTTCACCGTCCGCGACCAGACCGCCCGCTCACTCGGGGTCCCTTCGGGTCAGAAGGTCGTTTACTTCCCCCGCCGGTCGTTCGACATGTGGAATACCAGGTACTTCCTCCTGCCCCAGTTCCCCAACGGGTGGATGGACGAGTTCCGGGGCTATGCCGCTTTTCGCCATGAAACCGAGCAGGTCTTTCCGCCTCCCGAGCGGTTTCAAGGGCCCAACCGCAACGAGGAGCTGAAAGCCTGGATCGAGACGAAAGACTACCAGGTGCGCCGCAATCGCCAGGCCTATCCCCGAGCCTGGGTGGTGCACGATTCGCGCTCCCTCCCTCCCCTGGAGGGGAAGACGCGGGTCGAGCGAGGCGGGCCCATGCAGGAGATCCTCTACGATGATGATCCGATCTGGCATGACTCCACGCTGACCGCGTTCGACCCCCACCGCCTGGTCTGGATCGACCCTGACGTGCGACTTGCCCTCCGCACCTTCCTGACGGGCAGGTCTCCGCGCCCGGGCGAGACCGCGAAGGTTACCTACCCGAGCCCCGAACGGGTCGAGATCGAAGCGAACCTCGAGAGCCCGGGTATCGTCGTCCTGGCCGACGTGTACTATCCGGGCTGGAGGCTGACGATCGACGATCAACCCGCGCCGATCTATCGCGTCAACCAGATGATGCGCGGTGCAGCGGTGGCCGAGGGCCGGCACCGGCTGGTTTACACTTACGAGCCGCGCTCGTTCCGGATTGGCGGCGCGATCACGCTCGCCGGTCTGGCGGCCTTCGCCCTCGTCGCCGTCTTCTGCAAGATCCGCCCTCATGCGCGAACACTGCAAGCTGAGGATCGCGAGCCCGGCCGGAATTCCGAGTGACTCCGAGCGCTTGGTCGGGACCGTGCCGGCTGTTACATTGAGGCGAGCCGAACTCCCGGTCCCACCCTGAACCACCAACCGCCGGATCTTGCCATGAGCATCTGGAATCGCCGTCTGGTTGTTCTCCTCTCCCTACTGGCCGCGAGCGGATTGCACCCGGCCAGGCTTCATGCGCAGACACCTCACCAGCCGAAGGTCGCGCCCGGTCCCGAGGAGCCTGACTGGACCGTGGTGCTTGCCGAGCGATACGGGCTCTCGATGTTCGGCGACCTGCTCAACCCGGTCGAGACCACGGCCGAGGCAACGCCGGGCCTGTTTCGCAAGGCAGGGCCAGGGCCCGTGACCTACGCCCCCGCGATCGCGCTGGGCTTGACGAGCCGAACTCGCGGAGGGTGGTATCGTCCCCCCGCGGGTGGCGGCGAGCCTGCCAGGACACCGCTCTGGAGCTATGCCTTCAAGAACACCAGCGACGATGTGAAGACGGGCCGCAACCTGCCGCCGCCTCTGGATGAGGGATCGAAGACGACGTTCGACCCCGGCGACGAGCCGTTCGGCCTGTGGGCCTCGAACGACGGCCTCACGGACGGCGGTGTCTTCACCGAACCGGCCCTCGTTGCTCGGATCAACAAGCGACTCGCCGGGCAGCCCTACAAGGCCATGATATATCCCAACCGCGACAAGGCCACGGGCAAGCACATCCCCACAACTACTTGATCGGCTGGGAATACTCCACCAACGACGATTTCCAGGACGTCGTCTGCCGGGTGGACAACGTGGTGCTGATCAAGCGAGGTGAGGCCGCCGACTTTCCGAAAGGCCGATGACCTGCTTCGCCCGGGCGCAACGTGACTCTACGGCTTCTTCACCTCAGCGGGCCTGGCCGCGGGTGTGGACCCGGACGATGACTTGGCGGCGTCAGAAGCCGGTGGAGGCGTTGCGGGACGCAGCGCACCGACGGGCGTTGCGGCGGGGAGACTTCGCTGGAGAAGCTGGTCCACCGGGGTCTTGGCGGTGGATGGCTCCGGCGCGACTTTCTTCGGCAACTCGGGAACGGGCTTGCCCATCTTCTCGAGGTAATAGGCGATGATCGGCCGCACGGCAAGATCGGGCACCAGCTTCAGCGCACGGGTAAAGTACTCGGCCGCCTGGTCTGGAGAGCCTGATTCGAGGAGGCACTGGCCCAGCTCGTACTCCCAGTAAGCCTGCCGGTTGATCAGCGGCGGCAGGCTCATATCGGTGTTGGCGGCGGTGATCAGATCGCCTCGGCCCAGCACCTGCCCCAGCGAGAGCGCCCTCATGCTGCGGTCGAACCGCAGCCTGGGGATGGCCCTCTCGCGCCAGAGCGAGGCTGCGGACAGGTAATTGCCCAGCAGCAAGTAAACCTGCCCTTGCCTGAGGAACGAGGACCCTGGTTCCTGCCCGAGGGTCGTGTCTTCGTTGGCCCCCAGAGAGAGCAGCTCGAGGGCCCGGTCAGGCTGGCCGGTGTTGCAATAGAGATCCACGAGCTGGGGCTTGACGATGACCGGGCTCATGTTGCCTCGCTCGGCCTCCTCGAGCTCCCCGATCGCCAGCCCCGGGGCTCCCTGGCCCCGAGCGTACAGGGCCTTCTCGATCGGGCCGGCCTGGCGTTCCACCTGGAGGTCCAGCAGGGCTTCCTCGATCTGATTGACACGCTGGTTGAGCTGCTCGAGCTGCTGATCGTACTGGGCCTTGACCTCGGGAGTGAAATCCCCCGGCTGAGTCTGATCCAGGACCACCTGAAGCCGGTCACGCGCCAGGTCGAGAGAGCCGGCCTGGAGAAAGAGCTGGAACAACCCCAGGTTGAGCGAGGCGAGCTCGCGCCGGGCCTCGGGTGTGCGGGTGGGGGGGTGGTCTGAATCGCATAGTTCAGGGCCGTCACCCGCTGTCGGAACCGGGTATTGAGCAGATCGATGTTGGGGGCCAGCATCGCAATTCGCGACTCGTTCTCCGGAGTCAGCGGAATGCCGGCCAGGAGGGCGGTCTCCTGGAGCATGAGGGAGCGGTAGGCGACATCGAGCAGGCGATAGGCGACCCAGTCGTCGGGGTTCTTGGCCAGAGCGGTACGCGCCTCGCGAATCGCCAGCAGACACCGCGCGGGGTCGGGCATGCCGGCCTGGGTCTCATCCGAGGTGGTCGGCGGCTGGAGCCACCGACCGGCGGAATTGGTGTGCGACTGGGGCCGGCCCAGGAGCCGGTTCCGGAAGAACTGGTCGAGCCACGAGGTCGGGGTCGGTGGGCGATCGACGGAAGGAACCGGCTGAGCAACGCGGTAGGCACGCAGATCAGGTTCGAGCCGGTTGTTCTTGAAGGCGGCCAGGTCGGGCTCGGCGGCATCCGCGCGGCCGAACATGACCACCCGGCCGTCGTCGTAGAATGGGATCCAGTTCGGGCTCTGCATGAGACGGCGATAGGTCCTCGGAGAATCCATCGAATCGATCGTCACCGCGGTGATGCCGTACTTGTCGAGCCCGGGCTTCCAGACGGCGGGGTCGTCATCACGGATGGCGTTTCGAAGGCGATGGTGCTCGTCCAGCAGCTCGCGAGAGAACAGGTGGGCGCGACCATCCAGGAACGTTCTCTTGGCGGGGTAGGCCTTCCAGATCAGGGCGTCGCCCTGGCTGGCCGTGGTGTTCAGAACGTTCCCCTTGATGTCTTCGCGGCGAGCCAGGTACTCGGCGAACTCGAAGGGGATACTCGTTGGGATCGAAGGAGAAGCCGAATTGCGGGTCGCCCGCCGACTTGAGGTAACCCGTGATGGCCAGGCTGACACACGCAAAAAGGGCCAGCAGGGTCACCAGGCGTCCCCCCGTGGACCAGAGGGTCCAGCCCAGGCCCAGCCGGCCCTCGGTGCCAAACCGATCGAGATACCATTCCTGGCCATTGAGCGCCAGGACCACGGCGAAGACGATGGCGAACTCCGGGCCGAAGCCGATGAAGATCCCCCATATCACGGCCATCACAGCGAACGGCAGGAAACGGCTCCACGCGAACCGGGCGGCGTTCAGCAGGAAGGAGCCCAGCCCCACCGCGACCACGACAAGGTAGTAAAGGGTGTACCAGTACCAGTCGGCCTGGAGCTTCTGGATCGCCTTGCCGAAATAGGAGAGCTCACCGAGCGTGTAGGAATCGGTATCCGGCCCGAAGATCCCCAACAGCGGCGCCAGGACGGCCGAGTAGATCCGGAAGGTTGACGGGTTGATGAGCGTGACCGCAAAGCAGAGCCCCAGGACCAGCAAGCCAGCCGGCCGGATTGACTGCGGTCCCTGATTTCGGGGAACCGGCTGGATCGCGCTGGATCAACGCGTCGGCCGAACGACCGTCGAGCAGGCGGCCGATGACCGCGGCAGCCAGGATCAGCAGCCCCGCGAAGAACGACTCGTCCAGGTTCGCCCAGATCAAGAACAGTGGAACCAGGGCATAGAGCGCCCCTCGACGGCCCTCGTTGTAGGCACGGTGCAGAACCAGCATCTCGATGGCCAGCAGAAGCAATCCCCAGGTCTGGGGAGCGACCACGCCAGCACCGGCGATCCCCCCGTACGCAATCCAGGCCGGCCCGACGATCGCTCCCAGGGCAAGGGTCACGCAAACGGCCGACCACCACAGCCCCGGACCCCGTCGGCGTATCTTCAAGAGGATCCAAGCGGTGATCAGCCGTGCCAGGGCATTGAGACCGATCAGGCTTCCGATCGCAATCTGCTCGGCCGACCCCTGATTCGCAGTCAGGTCGTTGGGATCGCTGGACACGAAGTCCCGCACCAGCTTGTGGAGCACCGCATGACTCAGCTGGAAGAGCCAGGGGATGTTGATCCACCGCTGCCCTGTCTCGGTGTAGGAGAACGAATCGGAAACCACAGGAGAGGCCTGCTGGACGATCAGCTGGCCGGTCTTCAGGTGCGTCCAGAGCGACGAATTGCTCAGCTTCACCGCGGAGACCACGAAGGTCAGCAAGAGAACGGCGAGCATGACGTAGATGTCATAATAGGCGTTCCATTCGGAGACGCGCTCCGGAGTCCACGGCTGTGGTGGGGCCTCCTCCTCCAGGCCCACACCGGCAAGGGCGGCATCGCTCGAGGCTTGCTTGTCCGCCACGGAGGTGGCGGACGTTTCGTTTCTCGGAACTGGTGGAGATGCTTCAGGTTGAGTCATCAGGATCAGCCGCTATCATCAATGGAAGACGGCGCGAATGGCGCTTCGACCTCGCACATGGTCGAGCGGAAAATAGAAACCTTATGCTAGGAGGGCCCGACCAATTGGGTCAAGAGGAGTGGGAATGCCAGCGTGCATTCGCCACCGTCCCGATCGTTGACTTCCGGCTCCCCTGACCTAGAATGGGCAAGTCTACTGAACACGCCGTATCGGATCGCATCGCCCCCGATCTTCCCTCTCGAGCCCGAGCCGTCGCCACGATGAGACTACTCACCGCCATCCCCGTCCATAATGAGGAGAAGTATCTGGCCGGGGTTCTCCGAGAGGTCTCTCGACACGCCAATGAGATCCTGGTGGTGGATGACGGATCCACCGACAGGACGCCGGAGCTGCTCGGGCAGTTTCCCGGCGTCGAGGTGATCCGCCATCCCCGCAACCTCGGGTATGGCGCGGGGCTGAGGACGGCCTTCCGGCGTGCGATCGACGCCGGTTATGACGGTCTGGTAACGCTCGACTGCGACGGCCAGCACGAGCCGGCACTCATCCCCGAGATGGCCTCCCGGCTGGCGGATGCCGACCTCGTCTCCGGAAGCCGCTATCTTCGCGTCTTCGACCCCAATCAGCGCCCTCCCGAGGAGCGCCGGCGGATCAACGCCCAGGTCACTCGCTGGCTCAACAAATGCCTGGGACTGAACCTGACCGATGCCTTCTGCGGTTTCAAGGCCTACCGGAGGTCGGCCCTGGAGGTGTTCGACATCACCGACAACGGCTATGCCATGCCCTTGCAGGTCTGGGTCCAGGCAGTGCAGCACGGGCTTTCGATCCTCGAGGTCCCCGTCCCCTTGATCTACCTCGACGAGGAAAGGGCATTCGGCGGAGCGCTCGACGATTCGTCCTACCGGCTGAACCACTATCGTCAGGTCCTCCAGGACTCTCTGAGCCGGGCCGGGCTGGAAGTGGCCGGAGGATGTCGAGGATGAAGGGCCACCGCTTGCGGGCTCCCGCAACCGACGGCGCCCTGCTGGCGGTTCCTCCCCTGGGTGAGGTTGTCCAGGAGTTCACCAAGACCGCGAAACACCTTGCCACCTGGGATCACGATTTCCAGGGCCGCCGAGCTGGTCGCCTTCGCGTCCAGGTTCATCAGCAGGTCATCTCCGCCGCAATGGACTACCTGGGCCGCCGGGGCCTGGAAGCCCCCGAGATCAACCGAGGGCCGGGCGGTGCGGCGGCCACCCCCCTCGTGGTGACCGGCCATCAGCCCGAGCTCTTCCATCCGGGAGTCTGGGTCAAGAACTTCGCGACGGCTGCTCTTGCCAGGGCTCACGGAGGCCTCGGTCTCAATCTGATCGTCGACAACGATTTGCCCAAGGCCACGTCGATACGCGTCCCCGTGACGAGCGGCGACCGTGCGCGAACGGTCCGGGTGGAGTTCGATCACTGGAAAGGAGAAGCGCCCTACGAGGACCTGACTGTCCATGACGAAGCGGCTCTTCGCCTCGTTTCAGGAACGTGTCCGGCAAGTCCTGGATCGAGCGATCGCCGACCCGATCCTCGACGATTACTGGCCGCGGGCAGTTCGCCGGGCGGGTCACGAGCCGGTCACGGGCCTCAGGCTGGCCGCGGCCCGGCATGAGGTCGAGTCGGCCTGGGGAGTCTCTAACCTCGAGGTTCCTCTCAGCCGCGTCTGTCAGACCGAGGGCTTCTTCTGGTTCGCGTCTCACCTTCTGGCCCATTTGCCGAGATTCCAGGAGATTCACAACCAGGCTCTTACCGAGTACCGCAAGCTGTACGGGATCCGCAGCACGCATCATCCCGTCTCCGCGCTTGGTATGCAGGGGGAGTGGCGTGAGGCGCCGTTCTGGGTCTGGCGGCGGGGCGAGCCGCGACGTCGTGCTCTCCTGGTCCGGCAAGGCAAGCAGTCCATGCTTCTTCGGATCGCCGGCGAGGACGACCCGCTGATCGAGCTTCCGCTCTCCCCCGATCGCGAGGCCTGCTGCGCCGTCGAGCGGCTCGCCGAGTTGGCCGGGCGGGCCATTCGCCTGCGGACACGGGCCCTGACGACCACCATGTTCTGCCGCTACCTGCTGGGCGACCTGTTTCTCCACGGGATCGGCGGCGCCAAGTACGACGAGCTGGGCGATTCCATCGCCCGCCGATTCTTCGGAATCGATCCGCCAGGGTTCCTGACACTCTCCCTGACCGTCTGGCTGGGGCTGCCCGACCGGGCCACAGCCGCCAGCAAGCTTGCATCACTCGACAGGACTCTCCGAGACCTCGTCTACAATCCGGATCGCCACCTCGCCGAACCACTGCCGCCCGAGATTCGTAGTCTGATCAGAGACAAGCAACTGGCCATTGCGGCAGAGGGAAGCACAAGGAGCGAGCGGGTTGCGCGATTCCGGGCAATCCGGCAGATGAACGACCTTCTACAAAGCCAGGTTCGAGAGCAGGTCGAATCGCTACAAGTTCAACGTGAGCAAGTCGTTGCGGAGCTGGATTGGAACCGCGTGGTGCATCATCGGGAGTATGCGTTCGTCCTCCATTCGGCACGTCGCTTGCATCAGATGATGAGCATGCTGGAGCGGAGCCTTGAGATCTGAAAAACCGGTGTAGGTTCCGGCCGGATCACCGGCTTCCCTGGATACCGGCGTCATAGCGGGCAAACTTGACCATCAAAAAAGCAAGACGGCGAGGACCTAGGCAGAGGAAGTCGTCACTTTCTGCTCGTACAATGTGAGCAAGGCGTCGCGTGATGAGTAGCGTTGGATCTCCATGGTCTTCGACTGACAGGCCCCGCCCTGCGCGGCGCGTCCCCAGAATGGTCGACCCGATGAAAGTTTCATCGTCGGCGATCCGGCTGCCGTTTCGCCGCGGCTCGGTCGAATACAGCCTCGGTACCGAGGCGGATCATGAAGCGGTTTACCAGACCTTGCTTCATGTGTTTCACGGACCGGACCGCGAGTCGTTCCTCGGCGCCCTGAGTGACCCGGCTTACCGTCCCGAGCAGCGTCTCCTGGCCAAGGTCGACGGCCGCGTGGTGAGCCACGCTCACCTGACCGAACGGGAAATCCGTTACGGCTGTGCGACGCTGCCCATCAACGGGGTGATGTGGGTCGGGACGCTGCCCGAGTTCCGAGGGCTGGGCTTTGCCCAAAACCTGATGCGTCTGGCTGACGAACGGGCACGGGCCACCGGGCGTCCGCTCCAGGCTCTGACGACGGGCATGCCCCAGTTCTACCGTCCGCTGGGGTGGGGCGTGTGCGGACGGCAAACCTATGCCCAGGCGCTCAGCCGCAACCTCCCGCAGGTGAGCGATGGAGTCATCGAGGGACGGGGAGCATTCTGGCACGTGCGGCCCTGGCGGCAGGTCGAGCTCTCTGACCTGATGTCGCTGTACGAGAGGCAATACGCCGAGGTGACCGGATCGGTCATCCGCTCCGAGGAGTACTGGCGGTGGTTGATCGGGCGTCGATACGCCCACGTGATCTGGGTGGCCTGCCAGGGTGAAACGGTGCGCGGTTACGCCTTTGTCAAGGACTACAAGATCCTCGAGATCGCCTCCGATCCGGCCCATCCCCAGGCACTGAAGGCCCTCCTCGGTCGCGTCCGCGCCGAGGCCCTCGAACGCGCTTATCCTCAGGTCACGGTTCATGCCCCGGCGAACCATCCGGTCATCGAGGCGTTCCTGGGCGCCGGCGGCCGGCTGTTCGATCAGGACACCATCGACGGCGCCGTCCTCATGTCCCACATCCCGGATGTCGGCCGGTTCCTCAGGTGCATCCTCCCGGAGCTCAGCCGCCGGGCCGTGGCATCCGGCTGCCCCCTGCCCCTCGAACTTGGCATCACCAGCGACGACCACCGCTGGCTGATCCACATCGAGGGCAAGAACTCCCGGGTCGAGCCCGATAAGCTCAGCCGTCGCCATCTGACCTTGAGCCCCTCGACACTGGTTCGGCTGCTCATGGGCCACACAGGGATTGACACCTCCGCGGGCGAAGAGGGTTTCGTGGCCTCGACGGCGACCGCGATCGACGCCGCCCGCATCCTCCTCCCGGCCCAGCCGATCTGGCGTAGTCCGCTCGAGGCGGCGACGGCATGATCTGAGCCCAAGATAGGGCCGATCATGGCTTGCTGATGCACTTTGTTGCCGGAGTGAGGGAGCAGCCAGGTCTACGGGACGTAGCGCTGCTGCTTCAGCTCGGCGAACTTCCGCCGGAACATCTCCTCGGTCTCGACGACGCCGTGAAAACCGTGACGCCGGGCCTTGGTGGTGTCGGAGATCGTATCGTATTCGATCCGGAAGACGAACTCGCCGAACCGCCAGGAAACCAGCTGCTCCAGCCGGTAGGGTAGAAGCCCGTGCCGCTTCACCAGATGGTCCCAGACTGCGCCCTTGTCGGCCATCATCTCGGCCAGCGGGATCGGCAAGGGAGGAGCAGGCTTCATGCCGAACTCCTCGGCGAAGCCCGGCCAGAGATGCTCCCAGCGGAAATAGTCGCCGTTGGTGATGTTGTACACCTCGTTGCCGCATCGCGGCTCGGTCGCGGCCCAGACCGCGGCGCTAGCCAGATGGGCGACGTCGGTGGCCTCGAAAAGGATGCTGAATCCGGCCCGCGTGCCGGGAAACCAGAGCGGGACGCCGAGCTCGCGACAGATCGAGGCGTAGACCGCGATCACCATGATCAGATTCATCGGGTGGCCCGCACCCGGCCCGATCACCAGGTTGGGCCGCAGCGCCGACCAGGTCCACGACTTGCCCTGCTGCCGCTGGCGAAGGAAGTCCTCCTGGTCGTAGTAGAAGTTCGGGGGCGGATGCCGGGGGTCAGTCTCCTTGGCCGGTGTCTTGAACGGTCCAAACTGGCAGCCGTAGGCCTTGGTTCCTTGCATCTGGTTGATGTGAACCAGACCCGGGGCAGCAGCCTCGAGGACCTCGACGAGGTTTCGCAACATTGCCCCATTGACGGCGACCTGCCCGGTCTCGGTCGGCTGTTCCCGGTAGGCGGAGTAGAAGACGTGGGTGACCTCCTTCAGGCCACCCAGCTTGTTCCGGCAATCCCTGGGGTCAAGCAAGTCCACCGAGATGAACCGCGCCCGGCTCACCGCGTCGGGGGGCTTACGAGCTAGGGCGATCACGTCCCAGTCCTCGCGGCCCAGCAGGCACTCGAGAATACCCCTGCCGATGACTCCGCTGGCCCCGGCAACGAGTGCGGTCTTCTTTTCCATGGTTCGAACACCCCGGCCGGAAAACAGCCGATGGCTCAATGACCATGGCCATGATCATGCTCATGCTCATGACCATGGCTGGTCGGGGGGGAAAGGGCCTCCGTTTCGGCATGACCATGAGACTCGACGGAAACTTCTCCTTCGCGGGAAGATGCTCCATTGGCCGAGCCGGTCCGGGGTTGGAAGCCGTAGAAGAGCTTGAGGGCGGCTGCCCGCAGGCCCCGTTCCAGGCGGGTGGCCTGGAACTGGTCGGCAAGGTTGCGGACGATCCCAGCGTAGGTCGGGTAGATCTGCGTCGTTCCGGCGAGATCGCCAAGCCCCAGCCCCGAATCCATGGCCAGCACGAGCTGCTGGAGAACCAGGCTTGCCTCCTCGCCAAGAATCGTCGCACCCAGGACCTTGCCCGCCGGCGAGGCGACCACCTTGGCGAAGCCTTCCGTGCGGCCGTCGATGCGGGCCCGGTCGATGTCGGCATACGAGGCACGGAAGACGCGGTGGTCAAGCTCGGTGCTCCTGGCCTGGGCCTCCGAGATCCCCACCGTGGCAACCTCGGGATCCAGGAACGTCGCCCAGGGAAGGCTGCCGTAGTCCATCTTCTTCCGCTTGCGGAGCACGGCGTTCTGGAACGCCACCTCGGCCTCGCGCTCCGCCACGTGAGTGTACTGGTAGCGCTGAAGCACGTCGCCGATGGCGAAGACCCGCACCGCGTGCGTCTCCAGCAGGTCGTCCACCTCGATGCCGTGCTCCGGGTCGGCATGAACCCCCAGGGCCTCGAGATTCAGCCCTTCGACGTTGGCAAGACGACCCGCCGCGTACAGGATCTCCGAGGCGGCCGCCTCGGCGCGCTCACCCGTGTCGCCGTCGCGGAAGATGCAGACCTTCTGGTCGCCCCGGGCCTCCACCTTTTCAATGGCCGCGCGGCGCTTGATGTCGATCCCCTCGCCGGTGAGCATGCAGGCCACGTGGCCGGAGACTTCAGGGTCCTCGCGAGGGAGCACTCGCTCCTGATCGGTCAGCACGGTCACCCGGGAGCCGAACCGCGCGAAGACCTGGGCGAACTCCAGGCCGATCGGACCGGCGCCGATGATGATCAGGCTGTCGGGAACGCGCGACAGCGACCAGAGTGTCGTGCTGTCGAGGTATCCCGCCTCGACAAGTCCGGGAATCGTCGGCCGGGCTGGCCGCGAGCCGGTCGCCACGATGAAGCGGCTCCCCTCGAGGCGCGTGCCCCCGTCGATCACCACCGTATCGTAGGCGTCGAAGGCCGCCGCGCCGTGATAGACGTCGATGCCCCGGCGCGAAGGGCCTCGTCCGATCCAGCCGCCGCGCTCGCCGCGATCACCCCGCGAAGCCGGCTCAGCACCTGGGGAAAGTCCACGTGGGGCAACCCGGCCTGGATTCCGATTTCCCCGGCCTTCCGGATCTGGCGAACCAGCCGGGCCGCCTGGACCAGGCCCTTGCTGGGGACGCACGGTTCGAACCGGCTCTCGCCGTCCGGCCGTCTCTTGTCGATCAGGGCAACCTTCGCCCCCAGCCGTGCCGCCGCCGTGGCCGCGTGCAACCCCCCGGATCCGCCACCGATCACCACAAGGTCATACATCGCCGGTGTCTCGAAACAAGGTCAAGAGCCACAGTACTCGCCCGCAAGGCCGCCGTGCCCTCGGACCACGTCGCTGGCCTGCCGCCAGCCGAAGCTGGCCTTCTGCCAGCCTTTGAATGGGCAATATACACTGTGAGAGGATCGCTGACCACCGCCTGGCGATTCGAGTGTGCGGAAACACACCTCATCTCCGGCCGGCATCGGCAAGGGCCCGGAAAGCCCACTCCGCGGATCCGGTCAACCCGCTTAGCGCCAGGCAGGCCCGGTGTTACGATCAATGAGACCCTTTCGCCGAATTCCTTCAGACAAACTCCGCGAGAGAACACTGGCCATGGAACCCGTGGTCATCGCCTGCGGCGGTTGCGGCGCGGCCATCCGCATTCGCCATCCCGAGGTCGCCGGTCGCCGGTCTTGCCCCAAGTGCGGGACGGCGCTGCTGCTCGGCCCCGTCCTGCTCCAAAGTCTCGGTTGCGGCGAGCCCGCGGGTGCAACTCGGGGAGCCGTGCCAGAGCCCGCCAGCGCCAGTCACCTCACCCGCCGACTGCGTTCCCTCGAGCTGGTCCTGCCCACGCTGGCCGCGGTCCTCACCTCGGCGCTGCTCGTGGCGGCGTGGGAGCGCGGTGGACGGGAATCGCCGCCGATCGACGCCCCACGGCGGGAGTGACCACGACGTGCGAGAGCCCCCCGACCTCGAACGGCGGATCGCTCCTGGCCTTGCGAAGCACGACGAGCGAGAGCGACGAGAACGGCGAGAGCCCCTCAGGCCTCTCCCCTCCCGAGGCGTCGGCCGACCCGCAACCGACGTTCGAGTGGCAATCGACAGCGTTTCCGGACTGGCCCTTCAGCACATCGAAGGAGGACATGCAGGAGGACGACCGGGTACCCCCGCCCCTTCCGCGCTCCGCGCCCCCAGCGGTGCCGCCAAAGGCGGTGGACGATCCCCCTCGCGTTGCGCCAGCCGAGCGGCGGTTCAAGGTCAGGGATGAGAACGGGGAGCCGGTGGTGGCGCGGGAGCACGGTCAGCACGACGGCAAGTCGGTGCTGCTGCTACCCGACGGCCAGCTTGGCATCCCCAACAAGCTCATCAACAAGCTCATCACAACCACGGAGCCGTTCCGGCCGTTCACGGCCGACGAGCTGCTGGCACGGCTGAAAAAGGGCCCTTTCTCGGAGTTCCCCGTCCTGAGGACGCCCCATTACCTGATCTTCTACCAGTCCAGCAAGCCGTTTGCCGAATCCGCCGGCCGATGGCTCGAGGACCTTTACAGTCGGCTGCTCGATGCGTTTCGCAAGCACGAGATGTCGGTCCACGACACCGAGTTTCCGCTCGTGGCCGTGATCTACAAGACCGAGCAAGCGTTCCGGGCCAGCCATCGGGTCGATCCCGAGGTCCAGGCCTTCTACGAGATCTACACGAACCGGATCTTCTTCTACGAAAGCTCGGAACTCGACGCGAACGCACCCGAGGTGTCGGCTCTGCGCAAGCCCCAGACGGTCGCCCATGAAGGAACGCATCAGATCCTTCAGAACATCGGCGTTCACCCCAGGCTGAGCGCCTGGCCGATCTGGCTGGTCGAGGGTCTGGCCGAGTACTGTGCCACCCCGGCCAACCCGCGAAAGGGAGGAAAGCCCACCTGGGACGGTCTGGGCATGATCAACGGCCTGCACATGGCCACGATCCGCGAGCTTGAAGACCCGCCGTCCACCGCCGTCCACAGCCGCGTTCCCCAGGCCAAGGCCCTGAGGCGAGAGCCGGGAAAGCCTCTTGTCGAGTCATTGATCCGCAAGTCCCAGCTCAACCCCACCGAGTACGCCCTGGCCTGGGCCATGACCCATTACCTGGCCGTCAAGTATAAGGACGACTTTGTCGGGTATCTCAAGACCATGAGCCAGATCCCGCCGCTCCAACCGCGCACGCCCGAGGACCACCTGGCCGAGTTCCGGAAGGCCTTCGGCCAGGACCTGGCCAAGGTGGACAAGGCCATCGACGCCTACCTGAAGAAGCTTGCCCGGCAGAAGGGCTTCGACATGATGCCCTTTTACGCGGTGACCTACGAGCAGGCCCTGCCCGGGAGCATGGTCCGCCGGGCCGCGATGGTCAGCCAGTCCCCCCAGTTGATCCAGCAATGGATCGAGGAGATCACCAGCCCCCTGGGCGCCCAGCCCACCTGGCAAGCCCTCCCCCACTCCACCCGCGCCCGCGCCCTTCTCGCCGTCGAGGAATGGATACGGGGCAATTGAAGTGACGGCTCGGTTCAAATCCAGGTTACAGTTGACCGGTGGGGTGGGTTTTTCTAAACTGTCTGTTTCCTCCATGTTGGGGTTGTTTGTCGGCACAAACACCGTTTCACGGAGGAAATAGACATGGATTGTCCGGCTGACTTCGCCCTTCTCGGTCCCGCAATGCGATTGCACTTCGACCACCGGCCCAGGCTGGCCCTCTCCGGCACAGAG
Organism: uncultured Planctomycetaceae bacterium; assembly: GCA_963816015.1. GTDB lineage: Bacteria > Planctomycetota > Planctomycetia > Isosphaerales > Isosphaeraceae > Aquisphaera. Next base: position 72,352 of record CAWFJM010000070.1, read on the forward strand.
CGATGGCTCGGGTCCCGCCAAGCGACTGCTACCTCAGCAGAGGCAAGACCTGGCCATCCAGGTGCTCGCCGGGACGGAAACGGTCTCCGAGTTCGCCCGGCAACACGAGGTCAGCAGGAAGTTCCTCGATCAACAGGCCCATACCGCCGAAGCGGCCCTCGACCAGGCCTTCACTCCCTCATCCAGACCCGACGACGTCCTTTTCTACCTACCGGTCACCAAGGCTTGGCTGCGGCAACTGGTCTTGGGCTTGGTGTTGATCTGCCAGAGTTCGACCCGCGGCGTGGTCGACTTGCTGCGTGACCTCTTCGATCATCAGATCTCCCTGGGGACCGTGCACAACATCGTGCACAGCGCCGTCGCTCAGGCCCAGAGAATCAACCCGCAGTACGACCTCTCCAGCATCCTCGTCGGCCTCCTCGATGAGATCTTCCAGGGGGGCGATCCCGTCATGGTGGGGTCGATGCCGCCTCGACCTTCTGCTTCTTGCTGAGTCTGGAAGGGCATCGCGACGCCGATACTTGGGGCATCCGGCTGCTGGAACTGGTCGACCGGGGCTTCGCTCCCAAGGCCACCAGCGCCGATTTCGCCTCGGGGCTCTGCGCCGGGCACCAGGAGGCTCTGCCTGGGCGTCCCTGCCGCGGTGATGTTTGTCATGCGTTGGACGACGTTGGGCCGCTGGTCCGTTACCTGGAGAACCGGGCCTACGAAGCCATCGACACCCGGACCAAGCTCGAGCGAAAGCAAGCCACCGCCGAGCGGCGGCGTGGCCGGAAGGATCAGTCTCTGGTCCAGAAGCTGCTTTCTGCACGGCTGGCTGAGGCCAACGCGATCGCGTGGGCTGACGAGGTGGCGTTGTTAGCCCGCTGGCTGCGGAACGACATCCTGACCGTGGCCGGTCCGGAGTACGCCATCCGCCGCGACTTGTTTAACTTCGTGGTGGCGGAGCTGCAGCCCGCGAGTCGGCCTGTCCCCATCGGATCAGGCC
>CAWFJM010000071.1:0-29396 GCA_963816015.1 uncultured Planctomycetaceae bacterium
CAAAGTCGTCATTTGATCGCCCCGATAAACTTCGGACCCGCCTTTCGCAACCTTCGTCCCAAGTGATCAGCACGGGCTCGAATGGGGAATATGGTCGGGCAGTCCTGGGATCAGTGGCAGAACTGTTAACGCGGCGTTCCGAAGCGAGGCGAGTCGTTCGGCCAAGCCCGGCCGTATGCTCCACTGGCGGTCCTCGTCCCACCACCGGTCCTTGATGAAGTGCAGGCCGTTCTCGACACACCAATGGCCCCGGACCAAGTGCATCAGTTGCTCAGGACTGACCTCATCGGCCGAGAGACTGGCGATGAAATAACGGGTCTCATGGCGGGTGACGGTCCCCCGGAGACGGACCTCGGAATCGACCCGCAGGATCAGTTCAATGCCGGGGAATGAGGTTGCCTCGCGGATGTAGTCGACGCATTCGCCCGCACGGATCCAGAGCTTGCGGGTGTGGATCTCGCCCCCTTTTTCTCCCGAGTTTCCACGTCGGGGCATGGGGCGGCGGCGAAGCTGGCCCGGACGGCTTCGACCAGATCAGGCTGGTTGTCTTTCACCGCAAACAAGAAATCGCGGTCAGCTTCAAGGATCACCTGGGCCAAGGGGCGTTGCGTGAACAGGGCATCGGCCGTGAAGAGGCGGAGCAATGGGTAATGCTCCAGCAACTCCGCCAGGCCGGCTTTCAACGCCTGAGGTTCCGTCGGTTTGCCGTCGGTCACGGGGAACTGAGCCAAACTCAGACCGAGTTGGTGCGCGAAAACGTTGAGCATGTGGACGGGATCGCCCTGGGCATCGTGCCCTTGCTTGCTGGTCTTGCCGTCGGCGGACGCCGTGACGGCCAACGCGGTCTGCGGCAGAGTGACCAGCCAGCGAGCGAAGACATCGCGGAACTGCTCCAGAGAGAAGTGCGCCATGGCGCGGCTGATGGTCGTGGCATGAGGCGGCTTTTTGCGGGTAAAGCCCAAGGGGCCCTTGAGGACCCGCCAATGATCGTTGGCCCAACGCTGCAGCGAGGCAAAATCGGTCTGGCGACAGAGTAAGCCTAGGAACGTCAGGGCCAGCATCGAGGTGAAGGGGTGGCGGACCCCGCGCGGCTTACGGGGGTCGGCGATTTGATCAAAGGCATCAAGCAGCGAAGCGATGGGTGCGGCCATCCGTGACCTAGCCTCAAAGGGTGTCCTTCCAATGGATAGAGGCAGAATGATAACTCAGGGACCGATCACTTTGCAATCCTCCTGGAAAGGTGAGCGTCGCACTCGACACGATGGTGCTGATCTGGGGACTCCGCAAGGGCAATCCTCAAAAGGGAACGCTGAGCGATCACGATGCCGAGATGCAACGGCGCTCCCGAATCCTTCTCCGCGATCTGGACGAAAAGAAGGAAAAGGTGATCGTCCCCGCAGTGACAGTCGCCGAACTCCTCTGTCCCCTTGATCCCAGGGAACACGGTGAGTTTATTGCCGTTCTCACCCAGCGGTTCTTCTGCCCGCCTTTCGACATTCGAGCTGCGTCGTTGGCTGCCGAACTTTGGCAGTACAGTCGTGGACTCCCTTCGAGTGAGCAAGTCTCTCGAACCGTTCTCAAAGCCGACGTATTGATCATTTCTACAGCAAAAGTCGGCGGCGCGTCTGTCTTCTACAGCCATGACGGCAAGTGCCGGAAGTTGGCGACTCATGCCGGACTGAAAGCCCGAGATCTGCCCACTCACAGCGAAGACCTCTTCATCAACGCCGAGATGAACCGGGATTTGCCCGCGACGCCAGTTTCCCCTGCTAAACCAAAGCAACGGCGCAATAAACGCTAACAGACTTGGCACCGCACGGAAAAAGAGGGACATACATCATTTCGGTCGTTCGGCCCAGATCCTCGAATCGGTTACGAAGACCCGCCAGCCTGGCAATTTTGTGACGTCGCGTTGACTCTGGCCATGCTATGTTAGAGATGGCGTATCAGGCGCCGGCTCCTTGGCAATTCGGACGAAGATGTTTGGTTTGCCCGGAGCTCGACCGGGAGAGTGGAGAACCGGGGTGGCATGACGGGGCTCTGTTCTCCCGGCACGGGGTGGCAGCGCGGTGGGGAATTCAAAAGATGACGATCGAAGCCAATTTTCTAGCGAACGCAAGATGATTTCCAGAAACAAGATAGAACGAGAATTGGGTTTAACTGAGGCGACAAACGAAGCCACGGAAGCCAATCCGCTGAGCCGGGCGAATCCGGGTCTGGGGAGAACCTGATTCACGCTCAGATACCACCTGGCAGCATCACTCACGAAGTTGCGATACTGTTGTCCGGCGGCGGGGTTCAATGGAAGGAATGCAAGTCGAGGGGATTTCCATCGGATCGCGGATCGGCCGTGAGAATCGACGGCAGCGGGGAGGCACGTCATGCGCGTGGGTCGCACGTTGGTCTCGAGTGTCGCCATGCTGGCCGTTGCCAGCGCGGTCGGCCTGACCGGGGGGATCCGGGCTCAGGACAAGGCGGGACGCACGAAGCCAGGGGCTGACGAGGCGGGCGACCAGCTCGACGAGAAGGCCTCGCGCGAGGTCATGCAGGCGCTCCAGCAGGTGCGGGCGGCGGTGCGGAAGCGGGACCAGGGGGACAAGGAAAAGGCCAAGGCCGAGGAGGCGAAGGCCCCCCTGCCCACGCGGCCCACGCGATCGGTCACGCCGCCGAGCCTGACGTCCGCCGACCTTGACCGGATGATTCAGAAGTACCTGGCCAAGACCAATCCCAAGGTCGAGCCGGCCGAGCTCACCAGCGACGTCGAGTTCGTCCGGCGCGTGCATCTCGACCTGGCCGGAGCGCCGCCCACGCCCGGCGCAGGTCCTCTTCTTCGTCAACGACCGGACCAAGGACAAGCGGGCCAGGCTGATCGACGCGCTGCTGCAGAGCCCCGAGTACGCCCGCAACTGGGCGCGGTACTGGCGCGACGTGGTCCGGTTCCACGCCACCAACCAGAACGTGATCCAGGTGCGGTACGACGCCCTGGAAGACTGGCTGGCCGAGCAGTTCCAGAAGAACCGGCCGTGGGACGAGATCGCCTCGGCGATGATCACGGCCACCGGGACGGGTGGACGAGAACGGTGCGGTGAGCTTCCCGCTGGCCCACGAGGCCAAGCCCGTGGAGCTGGCCGGCGAGGTCTCGCGGATCTTCCTCGGCGTCCAGATCCAGTGTGCCCAGTGCCACGATCACAAGACCGACTCGTGGAAGCGCGAGCAGTTCCACGAGTTCGCGGCGTTCTTCTCGGGCACCCGGGCGAAGCCGGTCGTGAGGGGCATGCCGGGGCAGTTGCCCGTCTTCGAGGTGGAAGCGCAGGGGCGGCCGCGGTACACGATGCCCGACAAGGACAACCCCGCGAAGCAGATCCCCCTCGCCCCCAGGTTCTTCCTGGCCTCGTCGAAGGCCGACGCGAAGCTGCCCGAGAACCTGGACGCGGTCGCCCGGCGGGCACTCGGCGCCTCGTACATCACCGGGCAGGACAACCCCTGGTTCGCCCGGGCGTACGTCAACCGGATCTGGTACGCGCTGCTGGGCGAGTCGTTCTACGACGCGGTGGACGACCTGGGACCGGAGCGAACCCCGAAGGCCCCGGAGGTGATCGAGGCCCTGGCCGAGCAGTGGCAGAAGGGGGGATACGACATCCGCTGGCTCTTCCGCACGATCACCGGCACGCAGGCCTACCAGCGGCGGGTCCGCCCGACGTCGACGCCGGCCGGCAAGACCGCGTTCGCCTCGAGCTGTCCCAGCCGGCTCCGGTCCGACCAGATCGTCGAGGCCCTGATCGAGGCGCTCGGACTGCCCGCCGACCTGTCCGCCGTGCCGACCAGCGCGGAGAACCGGGGGCCGGGGGGCAAGCTCGCCGCGGCGGCGAAGGGCCAGACCTCGCCCGGGAACGCCAAGAAGGCGGCCGAGGCCGCCGGCCTGGCGGGGGCTCCCGCGGCCGACCAAGGGCCAGGGCAAGGTCGTCCGCCTGGGCGGTCCGCGGATGCTGTTCAATGCCCTCTTCGGCGTCGATCCGTCGCTCTCCAACGACGAGGTGCTGGGGACGATTCCCCAGGCCCTCTTCCTCATGAACGGCCCGATGATCAACAACCGGACGCAGGCCCGGCCGGGAACCGTGCTGGGAGAGATCCTGGCCACGGCACCCGACGACCGGGCCGCCCTCGACGCCCTTTACCTGCGCGTGCTGTCACGGCATCCGACCGCGAAGGAAGTGGAGACCTGCTCCCAGTACCTGGGCCAGGTGGGCAACCGCACCGAGGTGTTCGAGGACATCTACTGGGCACTCATCAATTCGACCGAGTTCATCTCACGGCGCTGAGGGGTTAGCCATGCCGATCGAATCGAGCATCGTCCAGGTGGGAATGAGCGGAGACGGGGTCGTGAGCCGGCGCGGTTTCCTCAGGACGCTGGGCTGGGGGGCGGCCGGGCTGGCGGGCCTCGGGGCCATGCCGGTCAGCTTCACCGACCTGATGGTGCTTCAGGCCGACGAGCTGCGGAAGCGGCAGATGGCCTGCATCCTGCTCTGGATGGCCGGCGGGCCCGAGCCAGCTCGAGACCTTCGACCCCAAGCCCGGCACCGAGCACGGCGGGCCGACGAAGGCCATCGACACGTCGGTCCCGGGGATCGCGATCGCCCAGGGCTGGGAGCAGACCGCGAAGGTCATGAAGGAGATCGCCCTGGTGCGGTCGATGACCAACAAGGAGGGGAACCACCAGCGTGCCAGCTATCAGCTTCACACCGGGTACGCTCCGACAGCCACCCTCAAGCACCCGCACCTCGGCTGCTCGATCGCCGCGGAGCTGGGCGACAGCAAGTTCGACCTGCCGCACATCGTGAGCATCGGCGGGGCCACGGTCGGGGCCGGCTTCCTCGGCGCGGCGCTCGAGCCGTTCGTGGTCCAGAACGCGGAGCGGCCTCCCGACAACACCCAGCCCCGGGTTGCCGTGGACCGCTTCAAGCGCCGGCTCGGACTGCTCAACCACCTGGAGACCGCGGGCTTCGCCCAGGCCGGCGGGGCCGATCAGGTCCGCGATCATCGCGCCCTCTACACCCAGACGGCGCGGATGGTCCTCTCTCCCCAGATGAAGGCCTTTCAACTGGATGAGGAAAGCCCGGCCACCCGCGAGGCCTACGGCCGCAACCCGTTCGGCCAGGGCTGCCTGCTGGCCCGGCGGCTCGTCCAGGCGGGGGTCACCTTCGTCGAGGTCCGCTCCAACGGCTGGGACACCCACCAGAACAACAACGAGAGAGTGGCGACCCTGGCCCAGCAGGTCGATCCGGCCTTCGCGACCTTGATTCGCGACCTGAAGGAGCACGGGATGCTCGGCCGCACCCTGGTCGTCTGGATGGGCGAGTTCGGCCGGACACCCAAGATCAACCCGAACGCCGGCCGCGACCATTTCCCCAGGGTCTTCAACGTGGCCCTGGCCGGCGGCGGAGTCAGGGGCGGCCAGGTCATCGGCGCCTCCAGCGCCGATGGTTCCGAGGTCAAGGACCAGCCGGTCACCGTCCCCGACCTGATGGCCTCGCTCTGCCACGCCCTGCAGGTCGACGCGACCAAGGAGGTCCAGACCTCCATCGGCCGGCCGATCAAGGTCGTCGATGGCGGGAAGGTGGTGGGCGAACTGTTCGGGTGAAGCAAAGCCGGCGGAAGGCGAGGGAAGTGATCGCCCCTGTGGCCGATCGATCGTCGCCCGGTTCGAGACCCGGTCCTGGTCGAGAAATGCGATCGTTTCGTCCATCGAACCCGCGGCCAGGAGGGTGCCCTGGGAAGAAGGCAGAGACACAGCTCCTTTGACGGCCCGCCTTGAGAGTCCTTGTCTCCAGACAGAATCGTTTCCCGGAAGGTGATGGTCCCATCGGTGTTCCCGTCTGCAGTCCGGTCGGGCCAGAGCCCGGTCCCGGACTGGTTTTCTTGCCAGGAGCCGCGAGAGAGAAGAAGAGAAGTCAAGCCGCGGTCGGGTCGTGCCGATGTTAGGGAATGTATCGGGAGGTCCGAGCGTCCGGCGATTTCACGTTCCGCCGGGTGAATCGGTTCTGGCGGCACGAGTGAGGGCCGGGCGGGATGGAGCCCCTCGTCGTGTAGGGTGTGAACAAGACCATGTAGGCCGGCCCGATCGAGTCTGCATTTGTCCAATGGTTCGAGGCCTCCGCCCGGATGCTGGCGCGGCACGGGCGCGAACCTGGGAAAGGAGTTCCCCGTAATGCGTATCCTTGCACGGTTTGGCCTGGGGCTCTGTGGCGTGGTGCTCGGTGTTGCTTCTGCGGCCCAGGCGGATGACTCGCCCGCTCCGCCCGATGTGACCGCCGCTCTGAATGCTCAGGCGCCGGGCCATCATCACAAGGGCTTATTTGGCTGGCGGCATTGCGTCGAGTGCCAGCGCGCATGGGCCAAGAAACATGATGGAGTGGACGTGCCCCCTCCCCCCTCGAACGTGCCGGCGGGCGTGGTCCCAGGGCAGGTCGTTCATGATCACAGCCCGGGGGCTGGGTGCGCAGCCTGCCAGGCTGGTGCCGTGGTCACGGGGCCGGTGACGGTCGTCGAGTCGTATCCGCCTGGACACGCGGTCGTGGGTGGACCGGCGATGGCTGCGAACTACTCCGCCGGGCTATGCCGTGGTGGGGGGAAGCGGCGGCCCGGCAATGGCCGGTGGGGATCCGGCTCCGGTGGGCGTGTCGCGGGCAGGCCAGACCCGCTGGAACGCACCCCGGATGGCCGCAGGCGGACCGCGGCCGGGAGCCAGCCCTTACGATCCCTCGGTGATGCCTTCCAGCATGATCCCGGCCCAGACGGCCCTTGCCAGCCCGTCGAGCGGACGTCCCCACGTGATCAGCCACCTGTTCGGATTCGGCGGGATCAGCCGTCATGTCCGCGAGGAGCGCGAGGACAGGAAGCGTGAAGCTCACGCGTCGATCTCCTACGATCCCCCGGCCCAGCCGGTCACCGAGCTGCCGGCTGCGATGGTCTACGGCAAGGGGCATTGAGCCGAACCGGTCGGTCGCGGTGAACCCGTCAAGATGGTCCGATCTCCTCGCCTGTAGCGGGAGATCGGACTTTTCGCATGCGCGAGTCTCGGGATTCGTTCGAGTCGGTTGCGGCTGCGGGCCGATGGACAACGGCAAGGCCAGATCACGGACCGAAGGCCGCATCCGCGCCTCGCCGGTGGAGTGCTTGTGAGCCCAGGCGGCCCGACGATTCGTGTGGTTCTGATCCGCGGAACGGCAGCGGCCTCCCGGGCAGGAATGATCTCGAGACGATTCGGTCAGTGACTGGCCAGGGCAGATGGTGTCGCCCGTGCGCAGGAAAGCTCGGGCACGTCCGCCGCTCGCTCGCTTGATTCCGGACATTCCAGGAGGATTTCATGGAAGACAGGTAAGGGATTGACCATGCGATTCGGAAAATGGCGAGGACTACCGCTCGCGCTGGCACTGGCCGCCATCGTCGGAATGGGCTCGAGCCGGGTTCGGGCGGATGGCTGGCATCTGCAAAACACGCTTCCCCGCGAGGTTCCAGCCTACGACTTCACGACGGGCGGCCCCTACTATGCGCCGCCGATTCCCTACGGACACTACGCGAAGGACTACCAGGACGAAGCCCTCAAGGCCGTCGGTCAGCTCCATGGCTATGCGAGCATGGGCGCTGGAACCCTTCACGGATGTCTCAAGGACCTCTGGGACAAGACCGTGGGCTTGTTCCACTGCTGCGGCGAGGGTTGCGGTCATGGTCAGGGATGTGGACATGGCACCGGATCTGGCTGCGGAGACGGGCTGGGGCATGGCTGCGGCGTGGGACACGGCTGTGGAGGTTCGGGAACCGGAGGCATCGCGGCGAGCGGATGCGGCTTCTGCTCCGGCCTCGGACTGTTCGGTCACGGTGCCGGCAGCGGCTGCGGCACGGCAACGGGCGGCATGGGGCCCGGGGGTGCTGGAATCTTGAGCCATGGTACCAGTGGCGGAAATTGCCTGGACGCGTCGAGCGGTCTGGGTTCAGGGCTGGGGCACAAGAAGCACTTCGCTCCTTGTCATGCGTCCACGATCGTCGCGACCGGCCAGATCCAGCCGGCCGGCCAGGCCGTGGTCTCGCCCTCCGTGCAGACACAGTGCGGTGATCCCGGCTGCAAGATCCTGGGACGCCATTCGCACCTCGCGAACCTGGCGGGCAAGATCCGCTGCCGGTTCTGCGGCGGGGCAGGCTGTGGCGGGTGCGGCGGTCTGGGGCTAGGTGATCCCTGTTCGGGCTGCGGTGGTTCCGGCCTGTTCGGCGGCCTGGGCCACGGGGGAGCGGGCCGGGCCTGTGGGGTGTGCGGCGGGTGCGGCCTGGGCAAGCATGGTCTTGGCCAGGGCGGGACCGGTTGCGGGCTCTGCGGCGGCAAGGGATGTGCGAATTGCCTTGCCGGACTTGCCAACGGTGCTCATGGTGCCGCCGCCAAGGCGCACGGGCTGCTGAGCCAGCTTGCTGGCTCGACACTCGGCCTGTTCCATCACGACAAGTTCGACTGGTTCGTGGGCCCCGGCGGGCCAGTGCCACTGACCCCCGGTTACGTGCCCTACATCGTCACGACCCGATCTCCCCGTGACTTTTTTGCCTTCCCGCCAATGAACCCCAACGATCCCTGACGATCATAGCGTGTGGGAAGTTGGTCCAGGCCAGAAGGCCCGGCGCCGCGCCGGGCCTTCTGCTTACACGTCTCGAACCCGGCCAGGACGGCCGTGACCCAGGATGAGAGGAGAATCATTCCATGCGAGTCCAAGTGCCGCTGGCCCCGCGAGAAGAGGGGCGACGCCGAGACCCGGGGAAGGCGATCTTGCGTAACTCACCTGCGTGCTGGGTACTGACAGGGCTAATGCTGGTTCTGGCCGATTCCACCGCCCAGGCACAGTATCCCCCGGCGCATATTCCCGATCTCAACGAGCGAAGTGGCCTGTTGATGAGATTTGCCGGGACAAGGGAACAACTTCCTCCCGATCCCCTGCGCGACAATTTCTACAACACCCGATATGCCGACCGGGGACTGATCAAGCATCCCGACGGAATCAAGGACCAAGGACTCTACGGCCTGGGCTGGAAGGCCGCATGCACCGAGAGTGTCTATCCCTTCTTCTACGGGAGCCCGGGCACAACCAAGGTGAACGAGTCCTGTCTCCCCTGGCATCGCTCTTTCCGGTACTTGCAGGGTGTCACTCACCCCTTCCGTCCGGTCGGAATGTACTACTCCATGGGGAGCTATGTGCCGATCTACGATCTCGACCCGATCGCTCCGGGGCCAGGCCCCTACCCCTTCCCCTTCTACTTCAACTGGTTCAAGGGGGGCTGATCCCGCCCGAGCCCCCGTCTCGGCATCCTCGCCTACCCCGGAGGCGAGCCCGGGGACAACCGAGCAGGTACTCCTCGGCTGAGGCGATGGCGCCATGGCCGAGGAAGCCATTCGTTCTTGGCGTGCAAGGATTTGGACCCGCGAGCGCCGGTGAAACCAGCGGCTGACCTCGATCCGCGGGCGGGAGCAGAAAGTCCAACCGACCATGAGGAGCCAACCGTGCACGCATCGTGGAAACGCATTATGATCGGGATCATGCAAGAACCCGATGTCCGGTGGCACGATCCCGTCCTCCATTTTTCCCAGAACCCCTTCTTGCCGGTCGCAACGTGCTTTGTTCAAGGAAGTTGGGAGCGACTCGAGAGGGAGGCGGACGCTTGACACGGGGGGACTGATCCTTTAAATTGTCCGAACTTGTTTCAAGACCTAGGCGTCATCGTGCGCTCCGATCGATTCGCGAGCGAGCCGCCTTCGCGGCGGGGATTAGCCGATCGCCTCCTGATCTGCCTCTCGTCGTCGCCGTCGTCACTCCTGGTGCAGAGTTAAGTCTCGATGGACAACCCGATTCCGGTTGACCTGGGCCGAGTCGCGCAGGATTTGCAGATTCGGCGCGTTCAGGTAGAGAGTGTCGTCCAGCTCCTGGACGAAGGCAACACGGTTCCGTTCATCACCCGGTATCGCAAAGAGCGTACCGGGAATCTGAACGAGGTTGTGATCCGAGAGATCCAGCTTCGCGTGCAGCGGCTGCGCGAGCTGGCCGAGCGCAAGGAGACGATTCTCAAGGCGATCGAGGCCCAGGGAAAGCTCAACCCGGACCTGGCGGCGGCCATCCGTGCCGCCGAGAACCCCAAGCGGCTGGAGGATCTGTATCTTCCGTTCAAGCCGAAGAAGCGAACCAAGGCCTCCGACGCCCGGGAAAAGGGGCTAGAGCCCCTGGCGGTGCGGATCTGGAACCGTGATGACGGCGCTCACCGACCTGAACGCGGCGGCCCAGGAGTTGGTCAATGCCGAGAAGGGCTTGGAAACTCCCGAGAAGGTCATGGAAGGGGTGGGCCACATCCTCTCCGAGGCCATCAGCGAGATGGCGGCTGTCCGCGATGCGATTCGCAAGATCGTCTGGAAGACCGGGAAGATCGTCACCAGCAAGGGTGACATTCCCGACGGACAGGGTCTGGAATACCGCGACTATTTCGACTATTCCGAGCCACTGTCCCAGGTACCGCCGCACCGCGTTCTGGCGATCAATCGAGGCGACAAGGAAGGGCCTCTGAAGATCCGGCTCGACGTTTCTCGCCCGGAGCTGGAGGCCGCTTTCTTCCATCAGCTTCCCCTCGAGGGGCATCCCCAGGCCGAGGTCTTCCGGGCTGCGGCCATCGACGCACTCGACCGGCTGATCCTCCCCAGCATGGAGCGAGAGGTCCGGCGCGACCTGACGGAGGCTGCCGAGCGGCACGCGGTCGAGGTCTTCGCCAGGAACCTCCGCAGCCTGCTCCTGCAACCCCCGATCCCCAAGCAGGTCGTCATGGCCATCGACCCCGGACTACGATCCGGCTGCAAAGTCGCCGTGCTCGATCGCAATGGAAACCTCCTCGACCAGACGGTCATCTATCCCCACGCACCCCAGAATCGCCGCTCCGAGGCGAAGCTCACGCTCAAGGATCTGGTCGGCAAGTTCAAGGTCGGGGTGGTTGCCATCGGCAATGGAACGGCTTGCCGGGAGACCGAGGAGCTGATTGCCGAGATCATCGCCGAGGGCGTTCAGTTCAGCCAGGGTCAGCCGTCCCCCGAGGCGAACGACGCCGACCGTCCAGCGCAAGAAGGGGAGACGGCCGCTCCCTCGGAGTTCACTCCCCCGGCGGCAGAACCCGAGGTGGATTCCTCGGCTCCGCGCGAGCACGGAGCGGCCGCCGACGCCTCAGCGTCAACATCCGAGCCCGAGGCCCCGCACCTGCCTGAGCCGCAGCACGAAGCACACGAGCAGCACGGAGCACACGAACACCGATCCGAACGGGATCGAGACGGACTCGGGCCGGGCTCATCCTCCGCGACTGAGAGCACGGAAAACACTCACATGGCCGCCCTGGAGCCCGGCCCCTCCCCCGCCCTGACCGAGGAGTCCCTGCCGCCAATCTCCGGAGGCGCTCCCGAGCCAGCCTCGACGGAGGCCGACACGACGCTGCCCTCGGATCAAGGGCCAACGGAGCCTGAAACCTCGACAGACCATCCGGCACCTCGGCAAAATTCCGACTCGAGCCACGCTGCGGCTTCAGAGGGCATCGACGGCGAGACCCGATCCGCCACGAGAGCCAACGCGCATGCCGGGGACGAGACCCATTTCTCCGCATCGGTGGAAACCGAGACCTCCGTCGCGTCCCACTCCCCGACTGGCGAACCAGCTCCGGCGGATGACGCGCAGGCTGGCCAGGCGACTTCATCCGGCGATGATGCGCCGTCGGGCAGTAGCCCGGACGAGGCTGCCGTCGCCGGCACAGGCACCACCGAAATACCTCAACATGAGGGGGGAGAAGAGGTACCGTCGGCTGCCGCTTCCAAGCCGGAAGACCAGCCATCGGCACAGGGCCCGTCTCCGGCCGGCGGCGAGTCCAGGCCCGCTGGCGAGCCTCGTCGAGGCGGCTCAGGCCGGCACGAGCACGGTCGATCCCGGGGCCCTCGCACCCGGCCGGCCTCGACTCCGCCTCCCCTCCAAAGCCCCCCCGCACCCCACGCTGCCGACCATGTCCTGGCACAGCTCGCCTACGTGATCGTGAACGAGGCGGGGGCCAGCGTCTACTCGACCAGCCAGGTCGGCCGTGATGAGCTTCCCGAGTTCGATGCCACGCTCCGCAGCGCCATCTCGATCGGACGCAGGCTGCAGGATCCGCTGGCGGAACTGGTCAAGATCGAGCCTCAGAACATCGGGGTCGGCCTCTACCAGCACGACGTCAATCCGAAGCAGCTCAAGGAGACGCTGGAGTCCGTGATCTCCAGTTGCGTCAACTTCGTGGGCGTCGATCTCAACACCGCCAGCGTCCCCCTGCTGAGGCACGTCTCAGGCCTCAATCAACTGACCGCGCGGAGGATCGTCGATCACCGCAAGGAAAAGGGGCCCTTCACCGGCCGCGACCAGCTCATGTCCGTGGAGGGTATCGGCCCGGCCACTTACACCCAGGCCGCCGGCTTCCTGAAGATTCCGGAGGGAGGCGACCCGCTCGACCGAACCTGGATCCATCCCGAAAGCTACGAGATTGCCACGCGCCTGCTCGAGAAGCTCGGCTTCGCACCGGAAATTCTCCGTGACAAGGAACAGCTTCCCGAATTGCAGCACCGACTTTCGGAAGCCAATCCGGTCGAGCTGGCCAAGGATCTGGGCGTCGGCGAGCTCACTCTCAAGGACATCATCGAGGCCCTCGGCCGTCCCGAGCGAGACCCCCGTGACGACCTGCCCAAGCCCATCTTCAAGAAGGGGATTCTCAAGCTTGAAGACCTGACTGCCGGCATGGAGCTGAAGGGCACGGTTCTCAACGTGGTGGACTTCGGAGCCTTCGTGGACATCGGTCTGAAGGACTCTGGCCTCGTGCATATCAGCCAGCTCGCCAATCGCTACATCAAGAGCCCGCACGATGTCGTGAGCGTGGGAGACGTGGTGACGGTCTGGGTGATGAGCGTGGATCAGGAACGGAAGCGTGTCTCGCTGACCATGGTCAAGCCAGGGACCGAGCGGCCCCGTGGAGGCGGCCAGGGAGGCCAGCGCCGGGGCCAGGGCCAGCCAGCCGGCGAACCGCGCGAAGGGCAGGGGCAGGGACGGCGCGACCGCGGACGTACTCCGCGGCCCAGCGGCTCGGCCTTGACCTCTCCCCCCGTGGGTGCGGCCCCGATCGCGTCGCTGGCCGAGCCCGCCGCGAGGCGGCATGAGCGCGACCGCGATCGTCCAGGAGGACCGGGTCCACAGGGGCATCCCGGGACAGGCGACGCGGGGCACACGGTCCTGCTCCAGGAGGACACGCCGCACCGGGTCACCGCCCAGGTCCCGGGCCAGGGCCAGGGTCTGGGCGCGGCGGCCCTCGTGGCGGTCCCTTCGGACATGGTCCCGGCCCCGGCCGTCCGGGACCGGGACGGTCCGAGCGCCCCCAGGGGCCACGCGGACCCGGCCGGCCCTCGCGGCCGGGCCCTCCGCCTCCCCCCCTGTCCAAGGAGGCCCTCTCCGGTAGCGTCCCCTTGCGCACGTTCGGCCAGCTCAAGCAACTCTGGGAGGCACGCGTCGAGGAGCCCGAGGGTGAGCAGCCCAGCGTGGCGGAAGGTCACTCTTCCGTGGACACTGGGCCGACGCATTCCACCCAGCCCCCTGATCCTAACTTGCCAGATCAGAATCCGCCGACCACGGAATCTCCTTCGGAAGACTCCAGCACGCCATGACCACGAGATCTGGTCGAGCCTCCGGAAGAGCGGCAGCTGGCAACCGGGTTGGTGCCACGCAGTCCGTCTCTGTCCCAGGCTCCGCAGATTGACTACAATTTCAGGCAGGGCTGGTCAAAGCAGCGGCAGCCGAGCGAGCTTGGCCCCGAGGGCCCCCTCCGGCACCAGGCCAAAGGACGCCCGGCAGGAAGGCAAGCAGGTGACAAAACGGGTCGTCCAAGGATCTTCCGCTGTCGTGGATTCATACAGAAGAGAAGCCGGCAGGTTATTGCCGGCTCGATCGGGCTTCAATCGCTTGGCCCTGCTTGCTCGCCGAGGTTGACCTCGTCAAACCTCGTGGATCGTGAATGCATGAGGGTAAGCGGTACCCTTCAGTTCGTCGGCCTTGAACGGCCCTTGCTCGGGACGAGTGGAAATGGGTACTTTCGCCTGGCGCAACTTGCTGACCCGGCCGCTTCGCACCATCCTGGCCCTGATCGGGCTCTCGGTGCCGATTCTGGGAGTGATGGGTCTGTTCAGCGTCTCCGACGGGCTTCGCAACCTGGTCGGCGACACCCTGAGCCAGATCGAGGGGGTGATGGTCATCCGGGAGAATGTGCCCAGCCCCGTCTTCAGCACGCTGCCCGCGAGCCTGGCCGACGACCTGCGGCGAATGCCGGGCGTGCGCGCGGTTGCCCCGGAAGTCTGGGGGATCGCTCCCAACATCGAAGGCCGCGGCATGCTCGTGCGGAGCTTGATCTCGAAGAAGGGGATGAGGTCGGTCTTCGACCAGCCGGTGATCTCGGGCCAGGACATCGCGGCTCACATGAACCTCAACAGTGCGGTGTTCCCTCGGGCACTCAAGGAGAAGGGCGAGGGGCGATTCCTCACCCTGGAAGACCAGGGGAAGACGAACATCGTCATCAGCCGCAAGATCGCCGCGGATTTCCCCGACGCCCAGGGAAAGCCACGCAAGCTCGGCGACAGCCTCCGCATCGCCGACAAGAACTACACGATCATCGGCATCTACGAGACAGGGTCGATGCTCCTGGACGTCGTGATCGTCATGGACATCGACACGGCCCGGAGCGTGCTCAACTTCGCCAAGGACTCGATCTCGAGCATCTACGTCGAGGCCACCAATCCGCGCGAATACGACGCACTCTCCTCGGCGATCGAGAAGGCCAATCCCGGTGTCGACGCCCGGAGCATGAACGAGGTCCAGGCGAATTTCGGCTCCCTCATGGGCCAGGTCGACAAGCTGCTGATGATGACCGTCAGCCTCGCGCTTCTGGTGGGGATCGTGGGGATCATCAACACGATGCTGATGAGCACGACCGAGCGGTTCGTCGAGTTCGGCGTGCTCAGGACCAATGGCTGGTCCGAAGCCAATATCCTGACCCTGGTCACCCTGGAAAGCGCCTTCCTGGGCCTACTGTCGGGGGTCGTCGGCTGTGCCCTGGCCGTGATGGGAACGACAATCGCCAACCAGTTCATCACCGGCGGCGTGCATCTGGGGGTCACTCCCGCGATGCTGGGCATGGGCCTCGCCCTTTCCGTCGTCATGGGGACACTGGGGGGGCTCTATCCCGCCTGGCGTGCGGCGCGGCTGGTTCCCATGGAGGCGATCCGCATCGGATCACATTGAGGCCACCCGATGATCGAAGTGGTGAACGTCTGGAAATCCTACCGGAGCGGAACCCGCTGGGTGGAAGCCCTGCGCGGCATCAACTGCCGGATCGAACGCGGCCGGTTCGCGTTCATCGTCGGGCCCAGCGGCTCGGGCAAGAGCACGCTCCTCTACCTGCTCGGGGCCATCGACCGGCCGACCAAGGGCGAGATCCTGGTGGACGGGCAAAACCTGGTCACCATGTCGGAGGCCATGCAAAACCTCTACCGCCGCGAGCAGGTCGGCTTCATCTTCCAGTCGTTCAACCTGATCAGCAACCTCTCGGCCCTCGAGAACGTGCTGGTGCCGTTCCTGCCTCGCGGAGTCTCAGCCGAGCAAAAGCGGCGTGCCGTCGATCTGCTCACGCAGGTTGGCCTCGGCGATCGCCTCGACCATCATCCCTACCAGCTCTCCGGCGGCGAGCAGCAGCGCGTCGCCATCGCGCGGGCGCTGGTCAAGCAGCCGCTCCTGGTCCTGGCCGACGAACCGACCGGAGAGCTCGACTCGAAAACCGGGGATGAAATCTACAAGATCCTCCGATCGATGCAGGACACGTTTCAAAGCACCCTGGTCGTGGTCACCCACGACCGCCGCTTCATCACTCCCGACGACCTGGTGCTCGAGATCCAGGACGGTCAGGTTGTCCATGCCAACGGGGTCCAACCCGACGGTGCCGCATCCCATACTCCCCGAGCCGAGGGCCCCAGGGCAGCCAACGGTGAGGAGCAGGCCCGAGGACGCGGGGTGAGCATCAAGACCACGGAATAACACTCTGGAACGACGTCAGGCACGCCTGGGCATCAGAACCTCGTAGTCAAGATCAAGCACCACCGCCGGGTCGTATTTCCCCTCGCTGCTCTGATAGGGGAATCCGTCACAGGCAAGGTCCTTGGTCGCGACCGTACGGAGCCTCAAGACGCCCAGGTCGCTACGCCCGGGCAGGGGCATCTTGTCGAGCACCTCCGACCAGGCATAGATGGTGTCGCCGGCGAAGGTCGGTGCAACGTGTCGACCGCCGTTGATGGCCGCGACCCTGATGGCATTGGCAAGGCCGTTGAACGACAGGCCGCGCGCCAGGCTGATGATGTGTCCGCCGTAGATGATGCGGCGCCCGAATCGACCCTCTTTCTCAACGTGCTGATTGAAGTGGACCCTGGCCGTATTCTGATAGAGACGAGTTGCCATCATGTGGTCAGATTCTTCGATCGTCATGCCATCAATATGATCGATCTTCTCTCCGACCTCGTAGTCGTCCCACAGGTGAGGACTGCCGGCCAGGGCGGTGTCGTAGCCGCTGTACCACATGCCTGCCGGCAGGGTCAGATCCGACGGATCGACCACCTGGGGCAGGTCGGGGACCACCGGCTCCGGGGCCGGGACCGACGCATTCTTTTTCCTGACCATCACCCAGCGGCAATAGTCCGCGACCATCTCGCCACGCTGGTTGGCGCCGACGGAGCGAACGTAGACGACGCCGGTCTGGCCGTCCTTGTTCTGCTTCAGCCCGATCACGGTCGAGGTCGTGCTGATTGTATCGCCGCAATAGACGAGCACTCCGAACCAGCCCGCGGCGTAGCCCAGGTTGGCGACCGCGTTCAGCGACACGTCCGGGACCGTCTTGCCGAAGACAAGGTTGAAGGTGAGCAAATCGTCGACGGGTGCGCGGGGAAGTCCGAGAGACGCGGCGAAGGTGGCCGACGAGTTCAGCGCGAACCGAGTACCGTAGAGCGCCGTGTAGAGTGAAACGTCGCCTTCGCTGACGGTCCGCGGCGTGGCGTGGACGATCCGCTGGCCGAGGCGGAAGTCCTCGAAGAAATTTCCGGGATTTGTCTTGTTGCTCATCTTATCGCTCGCGATGAGGTCATAGGCCATAGGCCCGGGCAAGTTCGGGGTCCCGCTTTGCCACGAGCCGCGCCAGGTCCACGATCACCCTGGCCTGTTTCCAGGTTGCGTCGTCTTGCATCTTGCCGTCGATCATCGCGGCCCCTGTACCGTCGGGCATGGCCTCGAGGATACGTTTGGCGAAGAGAACCTCGTTGACGTCTGGGCTGAAGACGCGCTTCGCGATGGCAATCTGGCTCGGGTGCAGGGTCCAGGCGCCGGTACAGCCCATGAGGAAGGCGTTGCGGAACTGGGCCTCGCACGCCGCTTCATCCTGAAAGTCGCCGAACGGCCCGTAGAAGGCGCGGATGCCGCAGGAGGCGCAGGCATCGACCATGCGAGCGATCGTGTAATGCCACAGGTCTTGCTGAAAGAAAGCCCGGTCGGGACTGCCGGGGGCGGCATCGGCGAGCACGCCGTAGAACGGATGGCCGCCGCCGACCCGAGTCGTTTTCATGCCCCGCGAGGCGGCGAGATCGGCGGGCCCCAGGCTCATGCCGTGCATCCGCGGGCTCGCGGCCGCGATCTCTTCCACGTTCTGGACGCCCTGGGCGGTTTCGAGCAAGGCATGGATCAGGATTGGTCTGGTGACGCCGTGTCTCGCTTCGAGCTGGGCCAGCAACTGATCGACGAAATGGATGTCCCAGGGCCCCTCGACCTTGGGGATGATGATCACTTCGAGCCGGTTGCCAGCCGCCGCCACGATCTGCAAGATATCGTCGAGGACCCAGGGACTATTGAGCGCATTGACGCGGGTCCAGAGGGACGCGCCCGCCAGATCAACGTTCCTGGCCACCTCGATGAAACCGGCCCGCGCCGCCTCCTTGGCGTCAGCCGGGATGGCGTCCTCCAGATTACCGCAGAGCACGTCGACTTGTTTTGCCGTTTCCGAGATCCGCGCGCGGATCTTCTCGATGTGCGGCGGGAAGAAGTGGATCATCCGCTCCGGACGAACCGGCAGTTCGCCCAGCGGCGCCGGGGCTCCGATGGCCAGCGGCTTGTAGAAGTGATTGGGCAGTTTCATCAGGTGCCTCCTGGTTTCGGAGATGTGATGGAGCCGGGATGAGGATCGCTTTGGGGCGGCCGGCGCTGCCGGCCTGCGGGGCTCAGATCACTCGTCGCGAGCGGAGCTCGTTGACGTCCTCGTCGGTAAGGCCGATCAATTCCTTCAAGACCTCGGCCGTGTGCTGGCCCAGCCTGGGGCCGAGGTGCTTGATCCGGCCCGGGGTCAGGGACAGCCGCGGGACGACGTTGGGCACGATGATCGTCTCGGCGAGATCCTTATCGTCGATGGCGACCATGTTCCTCCGAGCGTGGAACTGGCGGTCCCCGAAGATGTCGGCGATGTTGTTGAGGGGCCCCGCCGGCGCCCCGGTCGCGAAGCACTTCTCGAGAACCTGCTCCCGGGTCAGAGAACCGCACCAGTCCCGCACGATCTCGTTGACGTCAGGCCGGTTCTCCAGGCGCGTCTTCTGGTCGCCGTAGAGGCTGCTGGACGAGAGTTCGGTACGGCCCATGGCCTCGGCCAGGCGGAACCAGAGCTTGTCGGTCGTGCAGGCGATGGCCACCCATTTGCCGTCCTTGGTCGGGAAGTGGCCGTACGGACAGGCGCTTTCGATGTGCGGCCCGTGCCGCTCGCGGACTGTGCCGTACATGGCATAGGCCGATGCGAGTTCGTCCGTGCATCGGAAGACGGATTCGTAGAGGGCGGTATCGATATACTGGCCGCGGCCCGTCTTCTCGCGGTAGTGCAGGGCGAGCAAGACGCCCACGCAGCCGTAAAGCCCGGAGAGATAATCGCCCAGGGTCGTTGAACCAGGCGTGACGGGCGTGCCCTTGGGCATGCCGGCAAGGTAAGCGAGGCCCCCGACGGCGTGGGCGATGCGGGCGAAGCCGGGCCGGTCCTTGTAGGGGCCCGTCTGCCCGTAGCCCGAAACGCGGAGCATGATCAGCCTCGGGTTGATCTCGTGCAGAACGTCCCAGCCGAGCCCCCATTTCTCCAGGGTGCCGGGGCGGAAGTTCTCGCAGAGGATGTCGGTTGTCTCGACCAGTGCCTTGAACAACCTCGCGCCGTCGGGGTTATGCAAGTCGATGGTCACCGATTTCTTGTTGCGAGCCTCGCTCAGCCAGGTCAACGTGTCTCCGCGCCTGGTCGGGGTGCCGAAGTTGCGGCAGGCGTCGCCGCCCAGGGGATGCTCCACCTTGATAACCTCCGCGCCGAACTCTCCGAGGATGGACGCGCAGTAGGGTGCCGCAATGACGGTGGCGACGTCGATCACGCGGATGCCGGAGAGCGGGAGGTCTGCTGTGTCTTGCTCGTTCATGTTAGATGATCCTTTGCTGTCGCAGCCGGGAAATCTCAGCACCCGGGAGCTCGAGGAGCTCTCGCATCACCTCGTAAGTTGCGTTGCCCAGCGGCGGGCCCGAGGTTGGAGATACGCCCGGGCGTCTCGGACAGCGTGGGGACAACGTTGGGGATGACGACCTTGCCCAGCCCCTCCTCTTCCACCTCGGCGAGATTGTGACGCGCCTGGAAATGCTCGTCCGCGAAGATGTCGGCGATGCTGTTGAGCTTGCCGATCGGCACCTCCTTGGCGATGCATCGCCGCATCAGTTCTTCGCGGTCCAGGGAGAGCGCCCACTCGATGACGATTTTGTTGACCTCGTCGCGGGCGGCGAGCCGCTTGCGCTGTTCGCCGTACATGTTATGCGACGCCAGCTCCGGGCGCTCCATGGCCTCGGCGAGCCGCTCGAACATACGGTCGGTCGTGCAGGCGATCGCGACCCACTTGCCCTCCTTGGTCCTGAAGTGTCCGTGGGGCACGGCGACGAAGCTGCCGGCCCCTTCCCGCTCGCGGATCTTGCCGAACATTCCGTAGGCGGCGGCAAGCTCGTCAAGCTGTCGGAAGACCGCTTCGTAGATGCCGACGTCGATGACCTGGCCGAGGCCGGTCTTCGACTTGTAGCGCAAGGCCAGCATCACGCCGATCACGCCATAGAGGCTGGACATGTAGTCGCCCAGCGGGGCGGCGCCGGGAACCACTGGCGTTTCTCCGGGGAAGCCCGCCAGATAGGAGAGCCCGCCGATGGCATGCGCGATGTGCGCGAAACCGGGGCGGCGGCGGTAAGGCCCGGTCTGCCCGTACCCCGAGACACGCAACATGACCAGCCCGGGATTCGCCTCGCTGAGGACCGTCCAGCCCAGTCCCCACTCCTCCATCGTCCCAGGACGGAAATTCTCGACCAGGACGTCGGATTTGGAAACGAGTCTGATGAACAGCTCGACGCCCCTGGGCCGGCGCAGGTCGATCGTGACCGACTTCTTGTTCCGTGCCTCGCTCAGCCAGGCGAGCGTGGCATCGGCCCGCTTCGTCGGGATGCCGAAGCGGCGCATCGGATCGCCCCCGATCGGATACTCGACTTTCAGGACCTCCGCGCCGAACTCGCCCATGATCGAGGCCGCGTAAGGTCCCGCGAGGAATGTGCCGACATCGATGACGCGAATGCCGGCCAGCGGCAGCGGCCGCTCGGCCGCGTCACCCTGCTGTTCTTCCTCGGGACGGATGGCCCTCCAGAGTTCTGGCGTCGGTCCGGGAGGGCGGAGGTTCGCTCCCCGAAACGGTTTCCATCTCAACCCCCATTGCGCAGAAGAGATCCGATCTTGTCTCAGACCAGTGCGTGTCTCAGCACCCTGGCTGACTGTCTTCCATCCTTCAGCGAACGGCCGCCATGATCGTGTTTCGCTCCCGACCGGTCGAGTCCGTGGCCTCGAGAGCCTTGGATGCGAAGCGCTAGGAGAGCCTCGGGGAATCATCGAATCACACGCTTTCCTCGGTACCAGGCTCGATCTGGACGTCGAGGCCCCATCAGCATCTCAGAAGATACTTTTCG
The DNA here is from genome assembly GCA_963816015.1 of uncultured Planctomycetaceae bacterium. Classification (GTDB taxonomy): domain Bacteria; phylum Planctomycetota; class Planctomycetia; order Isosphaerales; family Isosphaeraceae; genus Aquisphaera. The sequence continues at coordinate 21,150 of CAWFJM010000071.1, forward strand.
CTTGACTTATAGGAACTACGCGCAAGATACTGTTTTGTCAAGAGTCCGTAGACCGAAACTCGACAATTCCAAGAATCTTCAAGGCAAAGCGCCTTCAGGTGCATGGGAGCTTCGATGAAGAAGATTCTAGCGGATCTTTGCGTGATCGAGGGGGCGGCCTTCGTCGCCGCGCCCCTCTGCGGGATGACTCTGGCGCAGCTAGGTGCCGATGTGATTCGTCTCGATCCTCTTGAGGGAGGCCTCGATGCCCGGCGCTGGCCGATCACGCGCGATGGCAAGAGCCTCTACTGGGCGGGCCTGAACAAGGGGAAGCGGTCGGTCGCCATCGACGCCCGCAGCCCGGAGGGCCAGGAGCTGATCACCGCGCTGATTACGGCCCCGGGCGAGGGCAGAGGTATCTTCCTCACGAACTTCCCGACCTCGGGCTGGCTCGGGTACGAGAATCTCTGCAAGCGACGCCCGGACCTGATCATGATGAACGTGACCGGGAACCCGGACGGAAGTACGGCCGTCGATTACACGCTGAACTGCGCAGTCGGGTTCCCGTTCATCACCGGCCCCGCGCACGGCCACCAACCCGTCAATCCCGTCAACCACGTTCTCCCGGCGTGGGACGCGATCACCGGCGTGACCGCGGCGCTGGGAATCCTCGCGGCCGAACGGCGCCGACGGCTCACTGGGGAAGGGCAGTACATCCGGCTGCCGCTGGCCGACGTCGCCTTTGCCATGGTAGGGAACCTGGGCTACATCGCCGAAGTCCAGGTCAACGACGAGGATCGGCAGTCGACCGGCAACTACCTTTACGGCGCCTATGGGCGCGACTTCGAGACACGAGACGGACGGATTGTCTACGTTGTCGCCATCACCCCGAGACAATGGCAGGCGTTGGGCAAGGCGACCGGGACGTCCGAGAGGCTCGCGATGATCGAGCCCCTGCTGGGCGTCGACCTCTCCCGGGAAGGAGACCGGTTCAAGGCCCGTGAGGTTATCTCGGCGGTGCTGGCTCCCTGGTTCGGCGAGCACACGCTCGAGGAGATCAGTAAGGCCTTCGAAGGCACTGCGGTCTGCTGGGGACCCTATCAGACGTTCCGGCGGATGGTCGAAGAGGACCCGCGGTGTTCGACCCGGAATCCACTGTTCTCGATGCTCGAACAGCCTGGAATCGGCAGTTATCTCGTTCCCGGATCGCCGCTGCAATTCTCCGGCGCCGAGCGTGTTCCGCCGCGGCGAGCCCCAATATTGGGCGAGCATACCGACGAGGTGCTCAGCGAGCGACTCGGCCTGTCCGCTGCGGAGATCGGCCGACTTCGCGACAGTCGCGTGGTCGCCGGCCCGATCGAACTCACGTAGGAGAAGCCCATGACCACCTCGATCTCGGAGTGGGTCGGCAGGACCGAAGAGACGGACGAGTTGATCTCGCTGGCCCCGGTCCAAGCCGCCGCCGCCACGCTCGACGACACATCCACGGAGTTCATGACGGGGTCAGCGCTACCCGCCTTGTGGCATTGGTTCTTCTTTCTCCCACGGGTTCCTCAATCGCGGCTCGGCCCCGACGGACACCCTCAGCGGGGCGGATTCATGCCGCCGATCGAGTTGCCCCGAAGGATGTTCGCCGGGGCCCGAATGCGTTTCCTGAAACCGCTGATTATCGGCAAGCCGGCCCGTCGGCAGTCCGTGATTCGTGAGGTCTCCGAGAAGGCCGGGCGGACAGGGAAGCTGGCGTTCGTCAGCGTCTGGCATGAGATCCAACAGGACGCTGGGATCTGCATCGAGGAGGAGCAGGACATCGTCTATCGCGAAGCGGGCGCTCCCGTCACCGCCCCCGAGCTCAGGGAATTCGCGCCGGCCCCGGCGGGCTCGTGGTCACGCATGATAACCCCTGACCCGACCTTGCTGTTCCGCTTCTCAGCCCTCACCTTCAACGCCCATCGGATCCACTACGACCGGGATTATGCCACGGCCAGGGAAGGCTATCCAGGCCTGGTGGTTCACGGACCGCTCACGGCCGTCCTGCTCATGGAGCTGGTGCGCTCGCACTCGCCGCGGCCGGTCTCTACCTTCGCGTTTCGAGGGCTGGAGCCCCTGTTTGACTTGGCACCATTCCGGCTGGTCGGCACCCCGGAGGGCCAGCGCGTGCACCTGGAAGCCCAAGGCCCCGACGGCAAGACGACGATGACCGCAGAAGCGGACCTGTCGTGAGACGACCAGGGAAGACTCGCCGGCTAGGCCGTTGGGTGTCGCGCTCGGGCTCAAGATGCCTGTCGAAATTTTGAGAATCAGTCTTGTAGGACTTCGATAGCAGTACGGGCATCGGTAACAAGATGAGTCCAGACGCGGAGATCTTGGCTGAGCAAGGGCCTCAGGGCATCGCTCCTGGTTCTGAGGGACACAGATCGGCTCGATGGGCCGGAAATGAGAACTACATATTTGCGATCATTCTTACATATTTCAATAAGTTCGCTTATCTCGAACAGCGTAACCGCTCGGATGCCGCTATCGATCAGGATTGGCTTCGACTCTGAGTAGGGACGGAATAGCACATCTCCAGTCCAACCTGCCTTCTTAAGAGCATCAAACCCTGCGGGAGCGAACTGCTTCATGAATCGGTAGAGTTGGCAGCTCTCATCATTTGCACTTGCATGAGATGTTATTATGATATCTATTTGATCTTTGTTTTCGAACGATTCGATCACACCGGGCAGCTTCATGACCTCTTCATACTGCCCACTTCGGACAACCGCCTCGGCGAAGAGCCCGACGTACCCGACGTTGGTTGCTGCCTCGTTGAAGTAACTGAACATGGCGACGGGAGCTGACATGGGCTCGCGGACAGAGAAGCCGGAGGTCAGGGCATGAAAGATGAGATCGGGAAGGTCGTTCTCCGACTTCAAGAGTCGCCCAAGCTGTCTGGAAACCGTCATTAGTGTGTTACCGGAACCCAGGCCAACATGGACCGCATCCTTCCTGGATCCCAATTCTTTTATGAGCGAGATTGTCAACTCCGCCCCGGCTAAGGCTACGTGTTCCAGCGAACCCGGACCTTGGACGTCTAAGACTCGGACGTTCCCGAGCCTGGCCTTGTACCTATCGGCAATCCTCTGGGCCAGCAGTTCGTTTCTGGGCGGCCGCAGCACCAGGAAACCGCGTCGCATCCCTTCCTGAAGTATGGGGTAGACTCTTTCGCGGGTGATGTCGTCCCTCCCAAGCTCTTTCTGGGCCCAGCGGGCTACCGCGGTTGCACTCACTTTCCCGTAAGTCAGGAAGCGCGAGCATATAGCAAAAATTATGCTATCATCCATGTTTGATACCTCAATCGAGGCTGTTGCGGAGCTACCGGGAGCCGTTTGCGCTCGTCCCCCGACACATCTGAGGCTGCGGGAAAACCGCTGTTCTGGAGGCAATTGTGCCCTTGAGTAGGACTCCAGAGGGACGCGATGAGCGACGAGTTCGACCGTTCGCCGGTCCCCCTCATTCGATAGTACTTCCAGCGCGAATCGGGACATCGAGTCCCGGTAACGATATGTCAATCCCGATTTTAATTACAATCGGCTCGTTCGTCTCGTAACCGTGACAACGGTCCACAGTAGCGGGTCTTCCCGGAAACTGTATGTCGTAAATTTTTGTAGGGTAACGACTTACGGTTGACTTTCGTCGTCGGGGGTGCGTATGATCCACCATTAGACAGAGATCAGAGCAGTGGCACCCGCGGAGACTGATGGAGCCAATCCAATGGACGCAACCAGGGCCAGGCGTACAGGAGACCGGGTTAGGCAGATATGGTACGCCCACTGTCGGCAGCTACGATTCGCTCGCTTCATGGGAGTCGTCAAGGGGGGGCCGGTCCCAATAGCAGGGTGGCCGACGGCAGGGGATTACCTCATCTGCCCCCCTCATGGCCAGTCTCCAATCGAGCCTGGCTCCTGTCAGTTTTGTGGTGAAGTGGAAAGAAGTTGGCTCGGGGACACCGGGCCACGGTGTGCTTTGACCCGGCCACCCAATGGCCGGGTGCCACCAGTTGACCGACATGAGCCTCCTTCTTTTTCGGCGCTCCTTGTCCCACTCGTGGTCATCAGTGAGATTTGCTCGCGTCTCACCCCGGACCCGGCGATCCTGCCACGGTGGGCAAAATCATAAACCGCGGAGTTCGATCGCGGAACTTGAAGACGAATCTTGGAGCAACGTTACTGCCTCCTTCATCGATTATAAGGAGGTCGCACAGTCAATCAAACAGACGGCGGAATCTTTGACAGGATGTGAATGGACGAGGCTCATGGGCTCAGATCGCTGGCGACGTGCCCACCAATTCACCCAAGCGACTTGTTTGCAGGTACTTGAAGCAGCATTGAGGTCCGGCCAGTTACCATCCTGAGCCCATGAGCCAATGGACGATTTCAAGAGGAGCACCCATTCGAGAGGAGCACTCGTATGATGTCTGGCGCATTACCGGAGGTGAAGCAAGAGCGACCACTGCTGCGGCCCTGGGTCGAGCAGATGGTAGCGTTGTGCCGGCCCGACGATGTGGTCTGGTGCGACGGCTCGCAGCACGAATACGACCGGCTCTGCAAACTGCTCGTGAAAAAAGGGACTTTTCGCCCCTTGAACCCGGAGAAGAGACCCCACTGTTACCTGGCCCTCTCGGACCAATCGGATGTGGCTCGGGTCGAAGACCGAACCTTCGTGTGCAGTGTCTCCAAGGACGACGCGGGACCGACCAACAATTGGATCGATCCCGTCGCGATGAAGCAGACTCTGCGGACACTCTTCAACGGATGTATGCGTGGCCGCACCATGTTCGTCTTGCCATTCAGTATGGGACCGATCAACTCGCCGATCGCTCACATCGGCGTCCAACTCACCGATTCGCCTTATGTCGTGCTCTCGATGCGGATCATGACGCGAACGGGCCGGGCGGTGCTGGAGGCTCTGGGCGACGGGTTCTTCGTGCCCTGCGCCACTCGGTCGGCATGCCGCTCAAGCCCGGGCATCCGGATGTCCCATGGCCCTGCAACCGTGAGCATAAATACATCGTTCACTTCCCCGAGGAGCGCTCGATCTGGTCGTTCGGCAGCGGCTACGGCGGGAATGCGCTGCTGGGGAAAAAGTGCTTCGCTCTTCGCATCGCATCCTGTATGGCGCGCGACCAGGGCTGGCTCGCAGAACACATGCTGATCCTCGGTGTCGAATCGCCCGACGGCGAGAAGACGTACGTCGCCGCAGCGTTTCCGAGTGCCTGCGGGAAGACCAACCTCTCCATGATGATCCCGCCCAGGCGATTCAAGGGCTGGAAAATCACCACGGTGGGCGACGACATCGCCTGGATCAAGCCGGGTCCGGACGGACGCCTTTACGCGATCAACCCTGAAACCGGCTCCTTCGGCGTGGCGCCCGGCACGTCGTACCGCTCGAACGCGAGTGCGATGGACATGATTCGGAAGAATACGATCTTCACGAACGTGGCGCTGACCGAGGACGGAGACGTGTGGTGGGAGGGCATGACGGACACGCCCCCGGACCGGCTCACCGACTGGACCGGCCAGGAGTGGACGCCGCACTGCGGCCGCAAGGCGGCGCACCCCAACGCCCGCTACACCGCGCCGCTGTCGCAGTGCCCGACACTGGACCCGGAGTGGGATAATCCCGCGGGCGTGCCCATCAGCGCCTTCATCTTCGGCGGCCGCCGCTCGGCCACCGTGCCGCTCGTATACCAGGCGTTCAACTGGAGCCACGGCGTCTACCTCGCCGCTACCATCGGCTCCGAAACCACGGCCGCGGCCACCGGCAACGTGGGAGAGGTCCGCCGGGACCCCATGGCCATGCTACCCTTCTGCGGCTATCACATGGCCGACTACTTCAACCACTGGCTCAACATGGGTCGCCACATCCCCAACCCGCCTCGCATCTTCCGCGTGAACTGGTTCCGCAAAGACGCCGACGGGCGCTTCCTCTGGCCCGGTTTCGGCGAAAACATGCGAGTGCTCAAATGGATCGTCGACCGCATCCACGGGCGGGCTTACGCGATCGAAAGCCCGCTGGGCTGGATGCCGCGCCGTGATGACATCGACCTCCAAGACATGGATGGCTTCACCCATGAGGACTTCTTTCAGCTTATGGAGGTCGACCGCGAGGACTGGAGCCGGGAGGCGCTTCTGGACGAAGAATTGGCGCTCAAGCTCAATGGCAAGATGCCGAAGGAATTCCTGCTCGACCGCGAGCTGCACATCTCGCGGCTGTGGCGCTCGCCCGAGACGTGGAAACTGGCATACCAGGTGTCCCAGTGATGTCGCGCGATCATCGGGGGCAAAGAAGGTCTGTTGCCGGCCTCGCCCGCGATCCCTCGAAGGTTGGGTCGCCTTCTCGCTACGGGCAGGTCAGCTTGATGAGGCGATCGGAGAAGCAGTTCGAGGCGGGCAGACCCATCACCGACCATCGTCCTCAAGGGGGACCAATCGCCCAGGTGCTGACCTCGCGGCTTTCGGCCACCCGACTGCTCTTAGGAGACGTCTACCGAAAACAGCTTCCCGTGGCTCCGGAGCAAGGAGGGAATGGATGAGGCGCCCTCCCTAATACGTGGGGGCGGCACGTGGAATGTGCCCCGCCCCCAATAGTGAAAGAAATCGAGACCGTAGTGACATTACCGAGGTGACTCAGGCTCACCCCATACATCCAATACCTCGAGGTAGACCAAGGAATAAGAAGGCATGCCACGACACTAATTAAAGAATCAACTTTTTTTTGGAACCACATCTTGACTACTTGTTGTAGCCACTTTACGATAACGGTAGGCGCTGTACTCGAGATGGGTATAGCCAGGTTGGCTACGATAGCTCCACTGTACGAGTGCTCGTATAGGCGGAGTTTTTTTTATGCGCCTTGCGCCCGCTGATTCGGCAGGTTCGGGACCAGCAATCGCTTTCGTGCGGCGAGGGTGACGGTTCGCGCTGTAATGCCCCCCAGACCCGGTCACTGTGCGACAAACTCAAGAAATCCATGCCCACCTACTTAGTTCCTGCCCCCCTAGGGGGAATTGCTCGGCGGTGGCAGTGTGCTTTGACGCAGCACACTTGTCACTGAGGAGGTGTTCAGCCACGTTCGTCAGGACTTCCTACCAGTTCCTCGAGAAGGTCATCGCGGCCACGCCCGACAGGGCACACATCCGCGGTCGTAAGGGAGCACTCCTATGAACAGGCGAAAGGAGAGCGAAACTTCTCCGTTGGTATCGCTGAACGTGGTTTCGCAGGAGGAGGTCCTGCGTGAGCCTGTGTGTCTTGAAATGGAAAGGCAACCGCCGCGGCACCCCCTTTTTAGCGAACACAATCACGCTAAAGTTCACCCACGTACGCAAGGGAGAGTTCGCATGCGCCATCCATTCAGCGTCCAGGGCAACGAGTTCGCGGCGGGTGGCACCAACCGACGCGAGTTCATCAAGATCATCACCATGGCGGCCGCATCCGTCGGACTCACGTCGGGCGCCGCCACCAGGATCGCGGAGGCCGCGACGCGAGGCCTGAAGCCCTCGGTGGTCTGGTTGCACTTCCAGGCGTGCACGGGCTGCACCGAGTCGCTTCTCCGGACGTCACATCCCGCTATTGCCGAGCTGATCCTGGACCTGATCTCTCTCGACTATAACGAGACGCTCTTTGCAGCGGCTGGGCACCAGGCCGAGAACGCGCTCAAGAAGGCGATGGCGGAAAACGCGGGCAAGTACGTATGCATCGTCGAGGGCGCCATCCCGACCAAGGACAACGGGATCTACTGCAAGATCGCCGGCAGGACGGCGGTCGACCTCCTCACGGAAGTCGCCGACAAGGCAGGGGCGATCATCGCCATCGGATCCTGCGCGTCGTGGGGCGGGATCCCCTCCGCGGACCCGAACCCAACCGGCGCGACCGGCGCACCCATGGTTCTCAAGGGGAAGACCGTGGTGACGATCCCCGGATGCCCGGCGAATCCCTACAACCTGCTGGGGACGGTGCTGCAGTTCGTGACTCTGGGAACCCTTCCCGCGCTCGACGAGAAGGGAAGGCCCAAGTGGGCGTACGGGCGGCCGATCCACGAGGACTGTCCGCGTCGGGCCCATTTCGACGCCGGCCGCTTCGCGGAGAAGTTCGGCGACGAGGGGCACCGGCAGGGCTACTGCCTCTACAAGCTCGGCTGCAAGGGGCCGGCGACCCACGCCAATTGCTCCCTCCTCCGTTTCGGCGAGACGGACGCTTGGCCGATCGGCATCGGGCACCCGTGGCGGGGTGC
>CAWFJM010000072.1:0-124466 GCA_963816015.1 uncultured Planctomycetaceae bacterium
TATCGTCCGGCTGTCGGATGATGAACGTGTGGTGTCTGCCAGGATATCGTCGCGTAAGTGGCTCAAGGGGACGTCGGAGAAGGTGAAATCGGGGCCCAAATCCCTGCTCAAGGCGGATGCGGATGGTCCGGGTTGGCCGGATGCGAAGATCGCGAGGCTATGGTTGTCGGGCGGACGGTGGAGAACTCCGTGAGCGATTGGTCACAGCAGGCTTTGAAGCCACGTTGGAAGGCCAGAAGCGGCGAAGCCGCCGACGCGAAGTTGCTCGATGGGGAGGAAGCGAAGATGATCGCGATGCGTCTCGGGTCGCCGCCGACGGGTTACGCCCACTGGACGTTTCGGCTGCTGGCCGGCAGGGTGGTGGAGTTGGAAGTCGTGGATCGATCAGTCACGAGACCGTGCGACGGACGCTAAAAAAAATGGGATGACCGAATCGCAAGATCGATACTGGGTCATTCCGCCCGAAGCCGACGCCGAATTCGTCGGCCCACATGGAAGAGGTGCTCGAAACCTACGAAAAGCCTATGACCGCAATCCGGTGCTCTGCATGGACGAGCAGCCGGTACAATTGCTGAAGGAGACGCGAGAGCCGATTGCGGCCACCGCGAAGCATCCGCGAGCGCGTCGATTACGAATACGAGCGCAGCGGGCACGGCGAGCATTTTCATGTTCACGGAGCCTCTTCGGGATGGCGCGAGGCGACCGCCCGGCCGACGAGAGACGAAGGTCGATTGGGCGAGGGAAATGGCAAAGTTGCTGGAAGCACGTTACGAGAAGTGCGAAAAAGTGATTCTGGTCTGCGACAACTTGAACACGCACACCAAAGGCGCGTTTTACGAAGCATTCGCGCCGGCGCGGGCGCGTGCTACGTCCGCCGCATCGAATTTTGCCACACGCCCAAGCACGGCAGTTGGTTGAACATCGCCGAAAACGAATTGAGTTCGATGACTAGGCAATGCCTCACGGGCCGCCGCTTCACGAACTGCCATACTGCAATCGGAGATCGGGATCTGGGCCGACAAGACCAACGCCAAACAACGCGGCGTGGACTGGCAATTTAAAATCGACGACGCCCGAACAAAACTGAAGCGGTGTACCCTAAGATTAAGAGGTGGATGAGGCACTAGAGCTTCTGCCACACAGCCGTGCTTTCGAGGGAGCGGAACGAGCGAACGGCGAGTGAGCTGGCCTATCTGAAGCTGGGAGTTTTGTCACCAAACGGCCGGCGTCGGCGGGCGCGATCACCGGTAACCGAGTCGACCTATCTGAAGCTGGAGCTTTCAAGATCCCGTACATCTCAGAGGAACAAGCCCGTGAGATTCACTATCAAGGGAGATCTGATTCGAGACGCAGCCATGGGAGGTCTCGCTGCCACTGTCCGGGCATGGGAACGCGATCTGATCCCCGAGGGACTTGCATTCGAGGATGGGGTCCTATTGAGCGGTGAGCAGTCTTTCTCGGCGAAGGTCGGGGCGGACTGGATCGAGACCGAGGGAGACCTGTCGCTCGCGATCAAAGGAGGATTCGCGCTCTCGCGTGGGCTCATATGGCTGCCAGGCACAGGCATTCCGGCGGATCACCCATTGGAGCTTCTCCCTGTCCATCAGGGGCTGCTGGTGACGTTTCTCCAGCACTTCCAGAAAAAGGAGTTCGGCCCCGAGAAGGTTGGTGTCATCAATGTCGATGAGGAGTCGATCCCGATCTCGTATCGGGAATGTCTCTGGTACGCCCACCAGAAGCCCTTTCGCGGCAAGCTCACACAGGACCTTATTCCAGGGTCTCCGACCGGAGCATTGCCCCTGCCGGTGAGCAAGGAAGAGGAGTTCCTCCTGCTTCCTCTGTGTCGCCTGCCCCGTGTTCTCGATCCACTGCGGGGACGAACGCTTCCGCACCTGCCTTGTGATTCCCAGAGTCCGGGACCTGCGAAAGTTCGCCATTCGCCTTCACCGACTGGCCAGTCCGGACGCACTTTGCTTCGGCGTGTGTGGCCGCTTCGCGGCCGGTGCGGAAGAGGCGGCCCTTCGCCTCATCGCCGACCTGGAAGCCGGCGAGACAGCAGAGGACCTGGATAGCGAAGAGGCGGTGGTCTTCACCATGGGAACGGTTGCCTGGGACCCAAAACAGCGGAACCGATCACGCGTCTCGCGAATCACTCGGGAAGTGGCTGGATCGCGTCTCTTTCGCAAGGTCGAATCACTTCTCGGGCGCCCCAGGGTTGCGACGAACTGTACTTTCCCGCGATTGACTTCGCTCTCATGCCGCCAGGGCAAGCAACCGCTCGGCGACGGCCCGAATTTCCTCCTCGGTGACCCCGGGGCGTAGAACCGCGCGAATCTCCTCGGCCAACAATTCACGGCGCCAAGCCCGACGCTTGTCTGCGTGGCTTGGGCGACGGTTCGGATCGTCCCATGGCGATGCTCGGCGGTCCACCAAGTCGTCCTCCTCCCGACCCCATGCCCAAGCTTCGGTCATCGTGAACGTCCAGAGGCAGATGTGGAATGCACCGATGTTTGCCCACACGAACCGCACCTGCTGCTGGCCGGCTCCGACGATCTCCTTGCAGTCGCGGAACGCGATCTCTAATGAGAACCGGTCGGCGACCGTCGAGAGAATCTCTGCTACGGTCGCTGACACGTCGGTGCAGAAGAAGGCCACCCATCCACTCGGCTCCTCCACCAACACCACCCGGATTGCCCCGCCGACGGGCCGCCACATCGCCACGAACGTCTTATACCGCTTCTTCGCCCGCTTGCCATACAAGTCGAAGATGCTAGTCGTCCAACCGCGACGCTGCCCGGCCCGTTTGGCCAAGTCGATGGCGTCTCTCCGTAGACCCGCGGCCTACCGCGCCGACCTGGTACCCGGGGCCCTGGGATTGTCCATAGCGCCGCGTCCTCGCAGCCGGCTGACGACCGTCATTCCCAGCAACATCGCCGGTTTGAGGAACGGGGCCTTGGCGTAGGCCCCGTCGACCACCACCCACAGCGGCTTGCCCAGGAACCGGAGCCAGAACCAAGCCCACCGCAGGAGTCGACTTCCATCTCCAGCTTGGTCCGGAACTCCGGCCGATGCTTTGGGTCGATGCACGGCAGATCCTTGGCCCGCACGTACAGACGGGCCAACAGCGGCAGAGCGATGACTCCCCATGCAGGATGGACCGCCAGGAGCCCGAGCACCACCCAGACGTGGCCGTAGACATGCGGCGAGCCAGCCGGGCCGGGGGTCGGGTTGTGATGGATGCCAGCCCCCTGCACGGAGGGCCCATACCGCTGTGTCGGCGTGTCGTCAGCGCCACGGTGAGCCGCGTCTGACCATCCACCAAAGGCTTGACCACCTCGTGGATCAACCGGCCGGCGATGTTGTCCGCCCGCTTGCCGGCTGCTGCGACGGTCGTGTAGCAAGGCTGATACTGTCGACTCAAGCCTGGCACGCGGATCCAGCTGGTGACGGTCCTTCGGCCGCAGGCGAGGATCGCGCCGATAAAGAGCCACACCAGCCTGACGGCAGATCTGCGATCCAGGGGTGAAGCAAGGCAAGAGAACCACTGGCACGATGTCGCGTCCTGGTGCGATGATGTCACGGCCGACTCCGTCCGGGGTTGATTGGCAGGCTTGGTCATCGCCATCGTCCCGGCCGGACCGGCATTCGTCTACCCGAGTCACGTCAACGACCAAGGGAACCAAATCGCGGAAAGTACAGGACGAATAGAGAGGGTAGCAAATACCTGGCCTCCCGCTCCGTTCTGCCCGCTCTGGTGGCTGGCAATCTGGCTCTGGGTCTTCACTGGCTCACCGGATTCTCCGATCTCCGGGAAGACCTTTACTACCATCGTCGAGGACTCTCCATGCTGATCGAAGAACTTCCTTCCGTCGAACGAGAACTGATCAACGCGATCCACCAGGGCCTGAAGGTCGCTTTCGCTAAGTGACTGTCCCATAAGTCGAGTTCAGGCCGCCTCGCGGTAGTGGAACTCGGCGTCCGTGCCCGTGGGCTCGATCCGGTTGAGCATCAGGTGGATCATGGCCGCTTGATGAAGGCCTCCGACGACTGGACGCTCTTCTCCCGGTCCTTGGTCAGCCGCCGGCATTGGCCCAGCCACGCGAACGTCCGCTCCACCGTCCACCGGATCGGCAGCCTCACCCAGCCCTCAGACCCCTCGGGACGCCGCACGATGGACAGCTCCCACCGCGCGTTCGCCTCGACCCACTCGTACAGCTTGAAGTTGTGGTACTTGCTGTCGGCGTACATCCGCACGACCTTGCCCATCGGCTGGCCGTCCAGCCGGGTGAACAGTTCGGTCGCCGCCCGGGCGTCGTCCACGTCCGCGGCCGTGACCAGGACGGCCAGCAGCAGGCCCAGGCTGTCGACCACGATATGGCGCTTCCGCCGTCGACGTTCTTGAAGTTGTCGCGACCCCGCTGCTCGCCGCCGGAGGTGGTGTCGACCGACTGGCTGTCGACGCTCGCGGAGGTGCGGGGGTGGTAAGGCTTCTCCATCGTGCGGACCTTGCGGCGGAGCCGGTCGTGGATCAGGTCCAGGGTGCCATCGTGCCGCCACCGGTCGAAGTACCGCCAGACGGTGCTCTTGGGCGGGAAGTCGATAGGGAGGTAGCGCCACTGGCAGCCGGTGCGGAGGATGTACAGGATGGCGTCGTCGACGTCCCGCATGTCGGTTTTGCGGGGTCGTCCGCCGGTGGAGGCGGGGATGTGGGGCTCGATCAGGGCCCACTGCGCGTCGGTGACGTCGCTGGGGTAATGGTGCGTTCTCATACACCATTCTAGTGCTTCCTCGACTACCTTATGGGACAGTCTCTAAGGCCTGGGAACTGCGCCCAGGAGGAACATGCCGACTACGGTCGCCTCTGCGATAAGGAACGCGACCGGGTCCGCACCGAGCTCTTGAGAATCCGAGGAGGCGATACCGCCGCGCGCTGGGTCGTGGGCTATTGCACGCGCCACGGCGTTCGGGTGCCGCCCCAGGTTGCATCACTCGTATTTGGCGACGACTGGCAACGCGTCGTGAACCTGTGCCTCTTCGCCCTGTGCTCCTACACGGGACAAGGGCTCCCCGACGAGCAGCCAGGCGAAGTGAACTGAAGCCCTCTGGAACCGTCACAGCTTAATCACTGACTCATGAGAGGTGAAAGACATGGCAAGGTATCTGTACGGCGCAATTCCCACCAGGCCCGCAGTCGCGAGCAACAATCGGGGCGAGAACAGCGGCAATATCGCGATGCTGCAACACGTGTTCTGGGGCGGCCACGACCACACGACGGTCTCGTCGGAGGCGATCCGGTTCGCGATCCGCCTCAGGGCCCAGCTCGAGGATAGCAACCAGGTTAACCGGGTCTTCAACGTCGAGGAGGGAAAGTGGTCTTATCGCGAGAAGGATGTCTACGACCCGAAAAAGTTTGCCGACGACGACATCCTCGGCTTCATGAACGCCCAGGCCGCAAAGGAAAGCGACAGCGAGCCCGGGGAGGGAGAGGCCGCCAGCAGCAAGCGCAAGAAGCCCAAGGGGACGATCGCGAAGCGCCGCGCCCCACTCGCAGTAGCCCGCGCCGTCTCGCTCGAGCCATACCAGGGTGAGCTTTCCTTCGGCAGCGCCGGAAAAGAGAAGGACAGCACGAGCCTGTTCTCAGCCGAGGTGCACACGACGCGGTACCAGTATGCCTTCGGCCTGAGCCTGGGCGAGCTCAAGAAACCGGAGCGAGCTTCGCTCGTTCTCGATGGGATTCTCGATCCTCCCCCGTGGCAGGCTCGCACTCGCGGTTCCTCTTCGACTTCTCGCCCGAGGTCCTTGTGCTCTCGATCAGCGATCGCCACTCGCACGGGTTCCTTCACCCGTTCGACCGAACCAAGGGCGGGGCAACACTCGCCCGGCTCATCGCCAGGGTACGGTGCGGCGATCTGAGCCCCAAGGAGCTGATCGTCGGCGGACTCGATCCGGCAACCGGTGAGGGCCAGCAGCTCAAGGAGCTGGGGGTCGAGGTCCACTATGGCGTACGCAAGGCGGTCGAGTCTGTCAAGAAACGAATCGGAGGCGTGAAGTGAAGACCACGGGTGCGCCTCCGTGCTCCGTTCGCGACCCTGCGGAAGCCGTTCGCGCGGTCCTATGCCGAGACATCCGAGGAGGTGACGCCTCGGGCTGCCAAGCAGGTGCTTCTCTCCCTCATTGGTGAATATGACCGCCGCGCTTACCCCGATTCTTCGGTCTCCGTCCAGCATCTGACGAAGTCTCGAGTCGCCCTGACGATCCGGAAATGCGATCAGCGGAAGTACGGGGTCATGGCGAAGGAGCCGCGGCCGGAGTACGTCGAGGTCCTCTGCGAGGTCGATTGCCTGGTATGCGTCGAGGGACGCCTGGCGGATCGCATTCGCGAGGCACTCGTCCAGCCCCTGGGCACCGACCGCGAGGGTTGTCTCAGCTTGGGATTGAGCGACGACCTGTGCGAGGTGTGGCTGGTCTCGTGAGGATCCCCGTTCGCTGATATCTGCACAACCGACGCTGAGGTACTAGCAGTCCTAGGACCGCGCGGGCGCTGCGCGCTGCGCGACGATCAGCTGCTCGCCCTCCTGATGCACGATGTCGATGACTGTGCTCCGCCCCAGCAGATTCTCGTCCCCAGCGTACTGGCAGACGTCGGCGCGGCTCTGCCCCGCCGATTGATCGCTCATCTGATCACAGACCGCGTCCCGGAGATTCTGGGTGATGGCGAGCTGGTGGGACGTGTTCCAGGCGGTGCGGTCGCCGACGGGATCTCGATCGTGCCGTCGGGCGGCTTCGCGGGGTCAGATACTATGTAGGGGCGTAGTTCAAAACGTGAGCCGCTGTAGGTAAGCTCCTTTTGATGGGTTGTCACGACTCTTTCCAACGGAGCCTAGCCATGACAGCGACTCACAACACGAATTGTACTGCCTCCTGTGCCCCTGTGCTCTACCTGGCTCTGGATCTGGGCGCCGGCAATTGGAAGCTGGCCTTCACCGTCGGGCTGGGCCAGAAGCCCAGGCTCAAGACGATCACGGCCCGCAGCACTTTGGGTCTGCTCTTGGAGATCAAGGCCGCCCAGGAACGATTCGGCCTGCCGGAGGATGCTCCGGTGCTCAGTTGCTACGAGGCAGGACGCGACGGTTTCTGGCTGCATCGCTTCCTGCTGGCCCATGGAGTTCAGAACCAGGTCGTCGACTCCTCTAGCATCGAGGTGAACCGCCGTCAGAGAAGGGCCAAATCGGATCGTCTCGATGCAGTTAAACTCGTGGAGATGCTCATTCGTTGGCACAACGGGGAGCCCAAGGTCTGGAGCGTGATTCATGCCCCTTCCGTCGCGCAGGAGGATCAACGGCAGTTGCACCGGGAGATGATCAAGCTGACGGCGGAGCGGACCGCGCAGTCCAACAGCATCAAGGGGCTTCTGGCCGGCTTGGGGCTGTGCGTGATCGTCGATGAGACGTTGCCCGCACAGTTGGAGAAAGTTCGGCCGTGGGATGGCGCCAAGCTGCCGCTGCGGCTGCACCAGCGACTCTTGCGTGAATTCGAGCGGTGGCAATGGATCGACCGCCAGATCCACGAGCTGGAAACGGAGCGGATGGCGAAGATTCGCGACGACCAGACGCCGCATGTCGAGAAGGTGCGGCGACTCTTGAATCTCAAGGGGATCGGCGACAACGGAGCCTGGCTGCTGGTGGATGAGTTCTTTGCCTGGCGGACGATCAAGAACCGGCGAGAATTGGGAAGCCTTGCGGGATTGACGCCAACGCCTTATGTCAGCGGAGAGAGCCGGCGGGAGCAAGGCATCAGCAAGGCGGGGAACCGGCGGGTGCGATGGATGATGACCGAGTTGGCGTGGGGCTGGTTACGGTACCAGCCGGCAAGCGAGCTGAGTCAATGGTACAAGAGGAGATTTAGCCGAGGCAACACGCGGTTGCGGAAGGTCGGGATTGTGGCGTTGGCCAGGAAGCTGTTGATCGCGTTGTGGAAGTACCTGGAAGGGGGTGAGGTGCCTGCGGGAGCGGTGGAGGTTGGTTGGGATAACAAGCCCAGGTTCAGGGCGGTGAAGTCGAGGCGAAAGAAGGAGGGATCGCGGACCGGATAGGATCAAGGACGGAAGAGCCTTGAGAGGGAAAACCAAAGCAGGCCTCTGGAGTGGATCACGAGCGGACAGGGCTGGCGGGAGCGACCGAAATTCCCGCCCGGGCTTCCCGTGAGGGGCCGTGGGTCAGATGGGTACGCTCCCCCGTCCTGGCTTTGAGCGTCGGAAGACGTAAAGAGTATTGTGTTGTTGATCATGTAATATGATCAAAACGGATAGAAGGTCGTGCCGACCCGACGAGGTCGCACACCTGACGAAGCCACCAGCCCGAGAGCTCGAGAGACACTGAAGAGGCCGGGAGGAAGCATGAGAACAAAATAGTGACGCGGGGTGCGAGGGACGAGGACCTCCTGGTTCCCCGACTTGCCGCAACCGGCGAGTCGGGGAACCAGGAGGTGGGATCGACACGTGGAAGGTGCGCCCAGGAGAGGAGAAACACGACCCGAAGGAGAAAACTGAACCGTGGAGCTTGACTTCGGCGAACTCATAGAAGGGCCGTTTTCCGGTTTTCGAGGGCTTTGGCAGACAGCCAGGGACACGACGCCCGATTCTTGACGATCGACTGAGCCGACGAGCGCCCCCTTTGCCCCTTGGGATTGCCTTTTTTTCCCAGGCGATGGAGAGCGGGCCTACCCCCATCACCGGCTTCCTCCCCTTCATGCCCTCAGGAACCCGCAGACCAAATGGCCATCCCCTAATCGGACTTGCTCTGGAACACCCTGGCGTCGCGGCGACCACCGGCTGGCCCGGCTGCCCTTCAAGTCCGACCGTTTGTAGCACGACCGGCGCCTCTTTGAATAGTGAAGGGGAGGCAATCCAACAGTAACAACGGAAAGGGCATGAGGAATTCGGCCAGCCTCCATCCCCCCGTGCGCTTCCGGTCCCTTGTACCTCAAGACTCGCGAGAGCTGGGGCTCGGCTGGAGCCGTCGAGTCTCGCGAGGAGGCAGCGGTCGTTGGTTCAGAGCCAGGTCCGGTTGTAGCAGCGGCGGGGTGTGGAGAGTCCCTGCCGAAGGCGCGGAAACCGCTGAAACGGGCGCAATCTAATAATAGGGGCCTTGCGGGCTCCTGACGCTCCTTGCCAATTCGGTTGTTGGAATCGCCGCTCTCGTTCGGCCGCATTGAGGGCTGGACCACGAAGAGCGCCAGGCCCGCTTCGATCCGCTGAGCCGGGCTCCGTCATGGACTGCTCGGCCAGCCTACTCTTCGTGTCCTTCGTGGTTCAGACGCCCCTGCGAAACTGCGACGAACGAAGCCAAATGCTCGCGTCGTAAGCTGCTTCAAGGCAAGTGGTTGTTCTCGTCTGGCCGGCCTGGCGTGAAAGCCAACGAACCCGTCTATGAGAGGGGCGTTGTCAAGCGAGGCGGTGCAGATTTTGTGTCGGAGGGCTCCCGCACATCCCCTTCGCCGTCGGCTTCGGTCGATCTGGCCCATCTCAGACCTGTCCGCGGACGAATTGGTTGTGCACCCCGCAACACATCCTTTGAGCCTGAGGCCGAGGGAGATTGCTCCCCCTCAGTGCCGGCAGTGTACGAAGCGTTAGCCGACGTGACGTGATTCGCTCAACCATCTATTCGGGATCACCGGATCGCTCCGATGTCGCCACTCAGCCGGAATCCAAGGGACGCCACCATTCAATTTCACGACAGTTGGTGATGGGGTCGCTGTCGGGGTTCGTTGCGGGGTCGTCCTCCTGGTCGTCACGTCCACCGGCCTTCGCTCGACAGGTGGCTCGCTCTCACAGAGATTGTGTTCGATTCGGTCTTGGCCTCCCCTCCTTTCTGGGGGTTGGTGGGCCCGCTAGGCAGCCATCACCTTGTAGGGAGTCGACGTCCTGAGCATGGCGTAGAGCACGCACAAGAGCTTCCTGGCCACCGCCACGATGGCTCGCTTGGTGCCGCTGCGCTTCCTCAACCGGGAGAACACGGCTATCCATTTCGGGCTCGTGTTCACCAGCCGCCAGGCCGACTCCACCAGGGCCCACCGCAACAGTCCCGATCCTTGTTTGCTGATTGCAAGATCTTTGGATCTCTTGCCCCCGCTCTGCTTGACGACGGGTGCCAGCCCCGCGTAGGCACAGACCGCCTTGGCGTTGCGGAATCGGCTCACATCGCCCAGCTCGCTGAGGATCACCTCGGCGGTCACCGTCCCCACGCCGGGCGCCGTCTTGAGGATCGTCCGGGCCTCGGCTTCCCGCTTCGATGCCTTGGCCGCGAAGGCCTTGATCTTCTTGGCCAGGGCCAACAGCTGGGCTTGAGAGTCCTCGAACTCCGACCACAGCTGCCTGATGACGAACCGCTCGGCGTCGCTGAGGGGCACCTGCTGTGAGGTAAGCCTTGCCGCACTGGGTCGAGAAGAGGTCCTTGCGGTCGGCGTTGTGGTCGGCCAGGATGTGGCGGATCTTGCACCGCACGGAGGTCAGGCACTCTCTGAGATACTGTCGATGGCGGACCAGAATCCGGTGCTGCCGTTGCCTGGGTGTGGGCATGTAGGCTTCGGGGATCATATCCCGGGCCAGGAACTCCGCCAGGATCTGGGCGTCGAGGCGGTCGGTCTTCTTGGTGGATTCGGCGATTACCCTCAGCTTCTTGGGATTGGCCAGGACGACCTTCTCGGCCAGGGGTTCGAGCCGATCGACGAGCCAGTGGTAGTTGGCCGTCGCCTCCACGACGACCTTGAAGGGCTGGAATTTCCGGAAGAACTCAACGATCTGGTCAGGCTGGTTGCAGTAAAGGGTCTTGCGTGCGAGCACGGTACGGTTCTGGTCCATTACGCAGACGGTGATAATCTTCTTGTGAAGGTCGACGCCGATGTAGTTCATTGCAGGGCTCCTGGTCTGGGTAAACGGGGAAACTGGGATAATTCCTCAAGTTTTCCCCAGGCTCAGGGGTTCTGCAAACCGTCGCGTCGACCTTCACCTCCCTCTCATAGCTTCAATTGTGGCAGGCCGCCCAAGCGGCGAACTCGCACCGACAGCGGAGGATCGCCCCGATACTGAGGGGTCGGGTCCGGGCGCAACCTCGCTTGCGGGGGCGACTCGGGCGAGCCTCCTTGGAAGCCATTACATCATCCTGGCTCGGCGGGTGCCTCGGCCCCCCGAATTCCAGTCCACATTTCGCTGGAGCAGTACCAAGGAACGCTCGCTCTGTTCGCAACCCCAGGTCAACTTCGGCATGATCGGCGCCGGCCCGGTCAGATCCGCTCCTCGATGAGCAGGGGCATGCGGGTGGAGCGGGTCATGATCTGGTAGTAGTGGCTGGCCGGCTCGCAGATCATGTAAACGACGGCCGCGCCCTGCTCGTCGGGGACGAGGAGTCCCCGGATTCCCTGACGAATCCGGAACCAGACTCCATGATCAAAGCCGAGGGTGGCGGGGATGTCCACGAAGACAGGCTCCAGGTTCCGCCAGTAGCCTTCCTCGATCGTCGTCTGCCAGGTCCAGCCGGTTGCGGGCAGGAGCCGGCTCTGGCCACGGCCATTACCCCAGCGCACGATCTGGAGCCGCCCGTCGCGCCAGACCGGCAGGCGGGGCCGGCGATCGCGATAGAAAAAATGGAGCTCCCGCTCGCCTCCACGCTCGTGAACGCGACGCTCGAGCCCGTGTCGTGCAATCAGCTCCGTGGGCAACTCGCTCCATGCCAGGGCAATTCCGACGCACATGGGTTGTCGTGGGCAGTGGACAGTGTCGGGTGGCATGCTCACGCGTCCGCGTGAGCATGGAGTGCCTTCGCTCCGGCCAAGCCTGTAGAGAGCCCGATGCAGCCGACGAACGCCCAGGCTTTCCATGCTCACGAAAACGTGAGCATGGCACCCAGGCCCGGCAAAGGCCTCGCGAACAGGGTAGACAGCAGGAGTGGCCAACAGGCACTGCCCACTCACTGCCCACTATTTAAAAACATATTTTCCCTCGAATGTCACAGATATCATAAGCATTGGCGACGTCGCGATAGATGGCGGGCAGGTGGAGCGTGGCGGCGCTGCGGAGGGCGAACCGGCCATGGCGGTCGTTGACCTGTTCCTTGAGCCGGGCGACGGCCTCGGCCCTGGTCCGCTGCTCGGGAGGGTCGAACAGGTCCAGCGCGTGCTGGCCGCGGGGAGAGAGGTCCTCGGCGATCAGGTGCATGTGGCTGGCCTGGACACCGGGCATCCACGCCTTGCGCAGGCAGGGGCGGGCCGCCTCGAGCAAGAGGTCGAACCGGTCGCTGGGAACCGGCAACGCCCTCTGGCCGACGCCGGCATGGCCGGTCTTGTACTGCACCGCGACCGTCAGCTTGCTCGTGGCCACGCCGTGGAACCGCAGTTCCTCGATCAGCCGCTCGAGGTTGCGGACCAGCCAGGCGTAAAGGACCACCGGCCTGGCGGTTGACTCGCCAAAAGATCCCCCCCGTGACAGCACCTTGTGCGCGGGACGCCGGGTGTGGATGGCCTGCACCGGATCGCCATTGAGCTCCCACCAGAGGGCCTCGCCCGTGGCGGTGAGCAGCGACCGCACCAGCCGCCGGTCGGTCCGTGCCAGGTCGAGGCAGGTGGTGATGCCCCAGGGAGCCAGCCGGGCCGCCCGCCGCCCCGCGATCCCGGTGATCTCGGTCACCGGCCGGCCGGCCAGGAGCGTCTCCTCGGCCTCCCGGTCCATCACCGCCAGGGCCCCGAACGGCTTGGCCGCGTCCGAGATCAGCTTGGCCAGGGTCCGCGTCCGGGCAATCCCCACCGTGACCGGCACGCCTTCCCGATCCCAGATCCGGTCGCGGATTGCCAGGGCCAGCTCCTGGAGGCGTTTGACCCCGGTCCGCCACCGCCTGGAAGAAGAACTCGTCGATCGAGTAATACTCCACCCGCGGCGACAGCTCGCGCACCACGTCGAGCATCCGCCGGCTCAAGACCTCGTACCAGCGAAAATCGCGCTTGACGTAGATCCCTTCCGGACATTTGACCAGCGCCTCCCAGATCGGCTCCCCCGTCTTGACCCCCACCGCCTTCATCTCGTAGCTCTTGGCGATGACGCACGCCCCCTGGTTCCCCAGCACCCCCACCGGCTTGCCGCGCAAGAACGCATCCCGCACCCGCTCCGCCGACACGTAAAAACAGTCGGCGTCCAGATGACCAACTGCTGTGGAACGTACTCGGGTCGTCATGTACGGAAACGTATCATGGACTTTTGAACAGGTCAAGAGAAAGGATGGTGAAAGACAAAAAATCGACAGATAGGTGGTTGAAAATGACCACGTGTGATAAGAAAGCCCAGGCAAGGGGGTGACGACGTGGTAGAAGCGATGGGCCATTCGGCCAAGACGACGCCGAGGCGTGGAACAAGGGGAAACCAGGGCCGAGAATCCGGCGGGGCTCCACGTGGCGGAAAGGCCGACGCGGCTCTGCTCAGGGTGTCCCCAGGCCTCGGGCAAGCCCGGTGCCGGTCTTTCGGTGCGCACGCAGGGCGGACAGTGTCCGCTCCATGTCCTCGGGCAGAGGGGCGGTCAGGGAGATCGGACTGCCAGTCGTGGGATGAGTGAACCTGAGCGCAAAGGCATGCAACGCCTGGCGGTCGATCAGAACGGTGTCGGCGCCCCCACCCGAGGGCTGCTGGGCCAGCGAAGCCGTTCGCGGCGAAGAGGGCCCCGGGCCGAGCAGCTCGCCGAGCGTCAGCTTGTCCCGGCCGGAATAGGCCTTGTCGGCCACGATCGGGTGGCCGATGTGGGTCAGGTGCACGCGGATCTGGTGGGTGCGGCCGGTCTGGGGCTTGCAGCGCACCAGCGCGAAGCCCTGAAACCGCTCCAGGACCTCGTAGAAGGTAACGGCCGGCTTGCCGCCGTCCTCGGGCGAGCGGATCGCCATCTTCTCACGGGTCACGGGGTGAAACCCAATCGGCCGCTCGATGTAGTCGCTGTCGCGTTCAGGAACACCGTAGACCAGGGCGAGATACTCCTTGTGCACCTCGCGGAGCTCGAACTGGAGGGCGAGCCGGCGGTGGGCGAGATCATCCTTGACGACGACGAGCAGGCCGGTCGTGTCGCGGTCGAGCCGGTGGACGATCCCCGGCCGGTTCTCGCCGGCCAGCGTCGAGAGCGTGTCGTAATGAAACTGGATGGCGTTGACCAGCGTCCCTTTCCAGTTGCCCTTGGCGGGATGGGTCACCATCCCCGGCGGCTTGTTGACGACCGTGAGAGACTCGTCCTCGTAGACGACGTCGATCGGGATGTCCTCGGGAACGGACGCGGTATCGAGGAGCTCGGGGAGCCAGACCCGGACGACGTCACCCGAGCGCACCTTGTAGGAGGCCTTGACCGGGCGGCCGTTCACGTGAACGGCCTCGGCCTCGATGATCCGCTGGATCACGCTCCGGGAATAATCGGTGAACCGGCTGGCCAGGTACGCGTCGATCCGCCTGCCGTCGGTGCGCGGCTTCACTTCGAATTCCTGGGGAGTTTCCGAGAGGGGAGTGGGCCACATGCAAGGACGACGCGTTCCACGAACTCAGGGCAAGGTCTGTCGGATCGAAGGGGTGGCCGCGGGGAGCTCCGTCCCCTCCACCGGCCTCACGGTTTTGGCGTTTCCGTCTTGGGAGCCGCTGACCTAGGCGTTTCCGTCTTGACGGCCGGAGCGACCGCGGGCTGGGGCTTCGCCGCCGGGCCACCCGAATCGAATGGGCTGGCGGGAAGCACCGGCGCCGGCTGCGGGACCGCCGCTGAGGCGGGGCAGCCTCCTTCCCTTTGGCCGGTGCAGACTCGGTCTTGGCGGCCGGGCTGGGAGGAGGAGGGAGCAGGGGAATGGACGGAATCAGTCCCCCCGGGTTGGCCTCGGCAGGAATCGTCGGGGAGCCGCTCACGGGTGACGGGAACAAGGGCATGTTGAAGTCCTGCTGGCCCAGGGGAGGCAATGTCACCTTGGTTGGCGTGTAGGCGTAAAGGTCCCTGTAGAAGGTTGCCGCATCGGCTCTCTTGAGCTCGGCCGCGAGACGCTTGGCGTGCTCGCCTTCCGACGTGCCGGGCCAGGTCTTCGCTACCAGTTCGTATTGCACGACGGCCTTGGTCAGCTCGCCGCGGGCCTCGAGCGTTCGCGCCTTGCCCATGGCCGCCACCCTTGCCTGCGGCGAGTCCTTGGGCGCTGACTTGGCCACCTCGTCGAAGTTGTCGAGGGCCTTCTTCAAAGTGGGGAGTGCCACGTCCCGGTTATTGGGCAGATCGTCCATTCCTTGGTGGTAATAGTCGCTTGCCGCTTCAAGGCGAGCCCAGCTCGAGGCAGGAGAGTCGGGAAAATCCTCGGCGATCTTCACACGGTCCGCGGGTGACCTGACGGTCTCAAGCTGGGACCAGACCTCGGCATTCCGGGACAGTCCGCTCCAGAAGGTGGTGGCGAGCAGAACGAGGGCCAGCAGACCCACGACGATCCCCAGGATGGCACCCCAGAACCGGGTCGGGTTTTGCATGGCCCGGTGCGTCCACCGGGCCAGGACCATCATGTTCTCTTCCGGATCGTGGATATGGGTCGGAACCTGGTGCTCGAACTGGTGCCGGCCCGTCATGGGCTTTGGTTGCGACGCGGAACGCGACGATTCTCTTTTCATCCTTCTCACCTCACACCGGCCCGCCCCATGTCGCGCAACCGGGCAATGCCTCAAACCTTATATCCGGATGAATCATAGTGTTCCGGGGCGAGATCGGTCAAGTCGAGCCGACCCCCCTCGATCATGCCTCCAGCTCCTCGAGCCACGCACCCGCCAGGCCACCGAACGGGCAAGAGAGGCGTGCCGAGGTCCGTCAAGCACGCGTCGTCGGGAAGAGAACCTGTTCGGCCGTGCGGAAGAGCAGCCAGTCGCGACCGTCCTTGCTCAGAAAGTCGAGCCGGTCGCGAATCAGGGCGATGCTGTCCACGTAGCGGTTCGCCATGACCTGGAAGGGACAATCGCTTTCCCACATGCACCGCCGGGCTCCGAACGCTTGAACAATGCCGTGAATGAGCGGCCCCAGGCCGAGATAAGGTGGGGTCTTCTTACCAAGGGCGTAAAACGCCCCGACCTTTATGAACACATGAGGATGTGCAGCCAGCGCGCACAGGCTCTGTACATCGGCATCGCGGATCATGCCGTCCTCGCCGATCCGCCCAAGGTGGTCGATGATCACCTTCGTGTCCGGGTAGAGCCGGCACATCCGATCGAGCTCGGAAAACCCGCTCAGGTCGATCAGGCAGCTCAACGCCTGACCGGTGCGAGCCGCGGTCGCTAACATGGCCCTGTACCCGGGCGGCTCCAGCCATTGCCCGGAGGGCTGCATGCTGTAGTGGGGCTGGATCCGGAACGCACGCACGCCCCTGTTATGGAGTTGCTCCATCGCCCCCCCGGGATCGTCCGCGAGAGGATCTACGATGGCCGTGCCCACGAATCGCTCGGGATAGAGCTTGCTCATGTCGAACATGTAGCAGTTGTCAAACTCATGGAATGACATCTGGATCAGGTTGACCCGGCCCACGCCCGCCGGACGGCACTGAGCAAGCAGTTCTTCCGCCGTGAACGACGGCGGCTTCATGTCGGCGACGGTGAAGCCGCGCGCCAGGGGATAATGCGCGACATCGGGAGCCCAGATGTGCGAGTGCGCGTCGATGAATGGTTCCATCATGGTCTCCCTATATTCTTGAGAGACTACCACGGGGACCATTCTGAGCCAACAAGAGGCCCAGCCGGACCTCGCCTTGGCGCGGTCGTGGTACGGTTAGCGGGTCGTCGCATTGCACCCGGCTCGAACCTGGCGTCAGTCTCTCCAGTGTGGATTTTTCCGGCGTAAAGAGTACGAAGCTTCACTACGTGCTATGGCAGCGACGCTACTGACGCGGTCGTACATCGCTTGATCGAGGTTGAGCAAAGACCAGTCCCGCCGGAGTTGAGTATGGTGTCCCCGGCTCCCCCGGAACTCCAAGGTCGGCTTCGTCGATTCCCAGCCACCTCACCGTGTGGCCTCCTCTCATGCTTTGCAAGCGCATCCTATGTTAGAAGTAGGCGAGGAGAAAGTCCGGATTCCTGGAGACCACCTCATGACCGGCCGACGCAGCGCACGAGACGCCCGCCCCGTGGTGGAGAGCCTGGAAGGGCGACAGCTCTTAAGCGGTTCGAGCCTCACTCTTCCGGCCGTCATCCGATCGGCGATTGTCGCCCAGTTGCGTCCCACGATCGCCTGGGATCCCGTGGGTGCCGCCGCAATCATGAACGCCTTGAACGGCGGGATGGGCAGGGAGTGGGTGAAGTTGGTCCGCGGCCAGGTGCGGAACCTAGCGTCGATCGTCGGCCGCTTCATGAGCGGGCGGTTGACGGCGTATTCGGTTTCCGGATTCACCGTGAAGACGCCGAGCGTTCAGCCCCAGTTCAGCGACCAGCTCTATGACCAGCTCTTGCCCACGGCGGCCGGGGCGGCCGTCTTCAAGGGCAACGTTCTGGAGCTGGGCGCGATAATGCGCGGGCCGTTCCATGACCCGGCCCCGTCCACCTACGTCTTCGCCTTCAACCGCGGCGCGGGGTCGGGTCTGGGCCCGACCTTTTCCAGCGTTCCGGGTATCACGCCCGACGCGCTGGTGACGCTCACGGTGGGCCCATACGGCTCTGCGGCCTCGGGAACCCTCACCGACCTGACCACCGGCGCGACCCAGTCCATTCCCCCGTCCGCCATCAAGATCCAGGGCTCGGTCGTCCGGGTTTACCTGAACACCAGCCAGCTCCCCTCCAGAGGCTGGCCCCTCCATAAGTACCGCTTCGCCTTCTGGACCCAGACCCAGCCGGGCAACGACATCACCTCCGTTGCCGGGTTCGCGCCCAACGGCGCGATGATCCCCATCGGTGTGCTCAAGCAGGTGGCCCCGACGCGCTGAGGCAGACGCTGATCAGAACAAGCCTGAAGCTCCGGCGAAGGTCTTGCCAGGGACCGAGCCTTGGGGCATATGACGGGTTCGCTTCTTCATCGAAGAGCGATACTACCTGGTGCAGATGGAGTTTGTTCGAGATAGGGAGAAGTGGTTCGAGGGGAAGGCCCCACACGTACAGCAAGACAAGAGGTGGTGCATCGTGCGTGCGCCGGGCAACTCGGTCCACCCCAGGACCCGCACCGCGTGGCGTGCCTGGCTGGCCGAAAACCATACCAGAACCGAGGGAATCTGGTTCATCTCGTACAAGGAGGCGACCGGCAAGCCGCGCGTCGAGTGTGGCGACTCGGTCGAGGAAGCGCTCTGCTTCGGCTGGATCGATAGCAAGGTCAACACTCTGGATGAGCAGCGTTCGAAGCTCTGGTTTGCACCCAGGAAGCCAGGAACCGGCTGGTCGCGGTCAAACAAGGAGCGCGTCGAGCGGCTGACCGCCGCGGGACTGATGACGCCTGCCGGGCTGGCCAAGATCAAGGCCGCCAAGCAGGACGGTTCCTGGACAAAGCTCGACCGCGTCGAGGAGCTCGAGATCCCGCCCGACCTGGAGCAGGCGCTGGGCGGCTATGCCGAGGCGAGGAAGCATTTCGAGTCGTTCCCTCGATCGGTCAAGCGCGCAATCCTCGAGTGGATCACCATCGCCAAGCGGCCCGAAACGCGAGCGAGAAGAGTCGAAGAGACCGCCCGGCTGGCCACCGAGAACCGGCGGGCCAATCAGTGGAAAAGCTGACGGATTGCCACCGACCGGTGGGCGTGTCGTCGCTTCGTTCCCGACCGACGCATACCGGGCTCGCTCTCGGTGCCCGGGTTGACGGTCACGCCGCGGTGGCGGAATCGCCCGTCTCGGCGGGGGCGTCTGTCTTGTCCTCGCGAGTGCACCAGATCGCGGCGGGGGCCCGGCCCTGGATCTCGGCGGCCAGCGAGGCGTAGTCCTCGGCACCCCGGCTGTTGGGGGCGTACTGGAAGATCGACTGGCCGAAGCTCGGGCACTCGGCAAGGCGAATGTTGCGGCGGATCCGGGTCTGGAAGAGCCGCGCCTCGGCCCAGGGCGCAGCGTTGTTGCGGCGGGCTGCGAAGAAGCTTTCAAGGTCCTCGATGACCTCGCTGCCGTGCCGCGTTCCCGCGTCGTAGAGGCAGAGGATGACGCCCCCGACCTTGAGGTCGCGGTTAACCCGCTTGGAGACCAGATGGACGGTCTCGAGCAGCTTGGACAGGCCGTGCAACGCGAGGAAGTGGGCCTGGAGCGGGATGAATACCTCGGTTGCCGCACAGAGGGCGTTGAGGGTCAGCACGCTGAGCGAGGGGGGGCAGTCCATCAAGATGTAATCGAACTTCTCGGTGTCGGCATCGAGCTGGTCGCGGAGGATGACCTCGCGGCCAACCGTGCCCAGCAGCTCGAGCTCTGCGCCTGCCAGGTCAATGTGGCTGCCGCAGATATGCAGGTGGGACGTGACCTGCCGGCGCACGCTCTCCAGCTTCGCGCCCTGGGCAAGAACCTCGTAAAGTGAGGGGCCGGAGCGCCCGGGGAGCAGCCCCAGGTGAAGCGTGGCGTGAGCCTGGGGATCGAGGTCCATGACCAGGGTCTTGTGCCCTTCCAGGGCCAGCGCGGCCCCCAGGTTTACCGTCGTGGTGGTCTTGCCCACTCCGCCTTTTTGGTTCAGCACCGCGATCCGCCGCATCGTCGTTCCCTCCATGGTAGAATGCGATCGGGCCCTGCCTGCTGGATGGGAGGCTCACTTGACCCTGGCGCCAACGGCCCACGAGTCCCGAGTCATGACGGCAACGGCCCAATTGACGAGAGTCTAGCGTTTCCCGCCCGTCGCGCAAAGGTGAAGTCACCGGCCCCGGGAGCGGCGCAGTACCCCCCCGGTTTGCCACGCCTTCTCATTCTTACATTCGATGACGCCCCGGAGCCATTCTTCTGATGATGACGCTTGCTCTGGCTTCAGGCGGAATCGGGCGTGGCAGCGAATCCGGCGAGCCATTCGACGCCAACCCGGCGCAGTATTCGCCGAACGACTCGCCGGGGTGACGGTCGGTCTTGAATTGCTGGAAGACAGGGATCAGCTCGGCCACGACGCGGTCGTGGGGGACATAGTCCTTGAACTCGAGGCTGAGCCGGTCGCCGATGGTGCGGCCGCCCAGGAAGATGGTGTAGGTGCCCGGCCCCGGCTTACCGTCGGCGCCCACGTGTGCGGACCGGCCCACCAGGCCGATATCGGCGTTGTAGGGGCGGCGCAGCCGTTGGGGCAGCCGGTCATCCGCACGGTAAGCCGCTCCTGGGAGAGATCAAGGCGGTCCAGCGCGGCCTCGAGCTCGTCGAGCACCGAGGGCAAGGCGCGCTCGGCCTCAGTGACGGCAAGGCCGCAGGTTGGCAAGGCCGGACAGGCCATTGACCAGCGGCGAACCGTGGAGATCCGCTCGATCGTCGCGATCCCGTATTCCTCGAGCCAGGCGTTGATCTCGCCACGGCAGGCCGGGTCGAGGTCGGCTAGGAGGATCGACTGCTGGCAGGTGAGCCGCGCTGGCACCCGGTATTTCTCGAAGAACGCGCGAAGGCCGCTGAAGAGCCGCAGCGAGCCATCGTCCTTGATGCGCCCGTTCTCGACGGGAATGCCCAGGAAAAGCTTCCCGTTTCCCTGGTCTCGCCAGCCCAGGTGGTCGTCGACGTCGGTGACCGTGACGGGCTGGGGATCAGCGAGCCGGTGGCCCAGATATTCCTCGATCCTGGCGCGGAAAGCCGGAATGCCCCAGTCGTGGATGATGTACTTGAGCCGCGCTCGCTTGCGATCCGACCGGTTGCCGAAGTCTCGAAAGACCTTGAGCACGCCCTCGCCGATCTCGAGGATGCCCTCCCGGTCCACATAGCAGAGCGGAACGGCCAGGAACGGGAAGGTCTTCTGGCGCTCGGCGTCATCCCCAGGCCGCCGCCGACCAGTACGTTGTACCCGGCGATGTGCTTCCCCTCGACCACGGCCAGGTAGCCAAGGTCGTTGGCATGGATGTCAGTGCAGTTGTCTTCGGGGAAGGCGAAGGCCGTCTTGAACTTCCGCGGGAGATACGCCTTGCCGTACAGAGGCTCGACCGCATCGTCGGCCGGGGTCGGGACCTGGGAAGGGCCGGCAGGCGGAAGCGACTCGATCTTCTCCCCGTCGAGCCAGATTTCCCAGTAGCTGGAGCTTCGTGGGGCGGCGTGGGCGGCCCAGCGATGGGCATCGCGCTGAAGCTGATCACGGAGCGAATCGTGGACGGGCGCCGGGCAGCAGAGCACGTTGCGCTCGACGTCTCCGCAGGCGGCCAGAGTTGAGAGCAGCGCCTCGTTGATGCGGCGGATGGTGGCCGAAAGGTCCCCTTTCAGCACTCCGTGAAGCTGGAACTCCTGGCGGGTGGTGATCCGGAGCGTGCCGTTGCCAATCGTTCGAGCCAGCTCGTGGCAGGCCAGGAACTGGTCCGCCGTCAATTTGCCCCCCACGATCCGGACCCGGATCATGAACTGGTAGGCCTTGTCCTTCTTCTCACGCTTGAGCTGGGTGCGGAGATCGCGATCGTCCTGCTGGTACGACCCGTGGAACTTGAGGATCGACGCGGCATCCTCGCTGAAATGATCCTGGCCGTTGCCGAGCTCATCGGCGACGTGCGCCTTGAGGTATTGGCTGGCGACCTTGACGGCCTCGACCTTGCTCGGCTTGGGGCCGCTTCCGGGAGCGGTGGGCTCCATCGGCGTCCTCTTTCTCAGGGCATCGGGAGGGTGAGCCAGCAGTGCCATCGCGCCTGGGCTTGGTCGCAGCTCACCGCGAATGTTTGGTTTCCAGGTAAAGTTAGTCAGGTTGCCCCATTCTAGGGGAGAGGCGACGAGTAATCAACGGTATGGCCGGGCCCGGTACAAGCGCTCGCGGTCGTCGTGAGGGCTGAGGCTTACTTGGGGGTGGGATCGGCGGGGACCTTGGGGATCTCGATGGACTGGTCGAGAACAGGCCCCTCTTGCTTGGCGGCCTCGGCGCGTTTCTGCATGGCCTGGATCTGGATCGCCTGGTCGAGGATCTTGAGAGTCGTTTCGGTTTCGTCCTCGACGCTGGCGCCGGGGGGAGCCTGGAACGCAAACTCCTCGGGTCGGATCGCGGGATCGAGCTGGACGTTGGAGTAGGTGAGGCGGATGGTGCTTGGCTCGATCTTCTCGATGGAGGCACGGGAGCCTATGGGTCGGCCGTCGGGGCCGATACGGCGGGTGTCCTGGAGGATCGTGGGGATCTTGCCCACCAGGACCATCTTGTAGGGCCAGCCGTCCTTGCGGCCCAGGTAGAGTGTGGCCAGGCTGGGGACGAACGCGGGAAGCGGTCCGGTCGGGGGGAGCGGGCGTTGATCGGGGCCCACCAGCCCGTTGCGGTTCCGCCAGGTCCCTCGGAGCACCCAGACGGGTTTGCCGTCGAGCGTATCCTCTTCCTTCTGGTCGAACTTCACCGATTTGCGCAGTCCCATCAGAAGGGCCTCCGGACCGGCGAATCCCAGTTGGGTCATGACCTGGTCGCGAGTCTTGGCGTCGATTTCCGGCGAATTCAGCCGGTCGAAGATGGGCTTGATGCTGAGCTTCCGGTAGTTCTGCGTCTCAAGGATCCGCTGGTAGTCCCATTTGGTCTCGCCGTCGCAGACCTGGAGCATCGTTCCAGAAGAGTCGGGAAGGCCGGTTACCGTCAGTTGTAGGTAAATCCGCGACGAGGGGGCCTTGAGGTAGCGCCCCTTGATGGAGAAGCTCTGCTTGAGCATCTGGACTTCCTGAACCATGTCCGCCGAGACCGACCTGAGACCGGCGATCTTCTTGATGGCCAGGTCGATCAGGCGTTCCGCCTCGGTGGGAGGTTCCTGGGCCGGCTCCGCGGGCTTGCCGCTTGCCGAAGCCGCCGCGGGTGCCTGAGGTGGCTGAGGCGCCTGCGCTTCGCCTCGGGAAGTCCAGGCGAAGGCCGCCGCCATGAAGAACAGGGTGAACAAGGCCGCGACGGGGTGGTTGGTCCGTTTATGCTGCATGGTTTGGATATACGGCAATTTCTCAAGGAAGGAGGAAGAATGCCCGATCATAATCGCTAGGCGTCTTGAGACGCAAGTCTGGCAGATGGTCCCGCTGCGGAGCACCGCCGGGCCGTCCCCAGGATGGGGGCTGCGAGGCGGAACTCGCCGGTCTGACCTGAGAACCGTGGTCCGGTCCCGGACGAGTCGACTCGACCAGGTTGGTAGATCCTTCGAGACGACCCGCAGAAGATTCCAGCGAGAGGAGCCTCGACTCGACCGTGGCCGAGTCGGTCGCAGTGGAAGTCAGGATGACAAGCGTTTTCCCCGATCGGCGGATCGGAAGCAAGGGGCCTCGAGCCGGCCGGCTTCGGTCGTGGGAGTGGGAGGAGTTCCATGCAAACGATCGGAGTGCTGCTGCTGGCGGCAGCGACCGCTGGCGACGGATTCGGATATGACCAGCCGGGCGTCGGTCTGAAGAAGTGGCTGCGCCCCCACGCGGTCGTCTCGGAGCACGCCCCGCCCCCGGGAGGGCCCCCGTACACCGCCGCAACCATGGGGGGCGGCTCCGGCGGCATGGACATGGGTGCAGGCGGCCGCAGGTTCGTCAATACCAAGAGCCAGATCTACTTCCTCGATCCCGACGGCATGAATGTCGGCTGGCAGAACGGCACCGGGCCCAGCGGCGAGCGGACCTACATGGCTAGCCAGCTTGTCGTCCCTGCACGATATAACTTTAACCAGGGATATATTTACCGGCTGAAGCTGTCGAATATCCCGAGCCGTCAAGGGGTTTCCCTCTATCCCACGATCGAGGTGGCGCCGACCACTCCGGCGACGGATGCCTACCTGGCTCACAATGCCATCCCCGTCCAGTTCACGGCCGAGGACTTCGACCAGGTGATCGACGGCGGCAATTTCGTGACCAAGGTCATCTACCTGCCCGATCCGAAGTACCAGGAGCTGGCCG
Organism: uncultured Planctomycetaceae bacterium; assembly: GCA_963816015.1. Classification (GTDB taxonomy): domain Bacteria; phylum Planctomycetota; class Planctomycetia; order Isosphaerales; family Isosphaeraceae; genus Aquisphaera. The sequence goes on from CAWFJM010000072.1 coordinate 23,948, forward strand.
TCTCGGGGGTCGAGACCCTGGTGTCCACCCGGCTCGAGCCGGGAGTCGACCCGATCCTCGAGGCCGACAAGCGGGGAACCATCCTGTTGATCGTTCGGCTCGGTGCGATCGACCTGGAGATGCCCAGCGGCCCGATCGGCGGCGCCGTGGTGGGTGCCCCGGTCAACGGCGTGGTGGTCGGCACTCCCGGTCCTCTGGCCGCCCCTGCTCCTGGCGGAGCCCAGGCTCCGGTGGCCGCGCCCGTGACCGAGGTTCCTCCAGGCAATCTTCCCCCCGGTGTGACCTCGATCTCGCCGGCTCCGGCGGAAACCGTGCCGGTGGACACGGCCCCGGCTCCGGGGGCAGCGGCGCCGCCGGCTCCCGCCCCCGGCAACCTGAACCCGCCTGCCCCCAAGCCGGCTGCGGCTCCGCCCGTCCCGGCTCCGTCGACTCCGGCGAGGGAGCCTGCCGCAGAGCCCAAGCCGTGACGTGACATCGATCGGTGACCGGGGGCCGACCGCGCCTCCGGACCGAATTTCCCTTCGAGGCGGAGACAACGCTCTTCGGGCCGATGTGACGAACTCCCCCGGAGGAACCGCACGACCGCGATGTGTTCCGCCGGGTCGCTTTACGAACGCCTCCCCCGCAGCTCGGGTCCTGGCGCGAGAGAGGTGCAGCAGGTGGTCGAACCAGGCCAGTCAACGTCAGGCAGGGAAGCCTGACTTCACCCGGCTTTCATGAGCAGGATCAGAGCCGATGAGCCGACATGGAATGAATCGCGGCGTCAAGCCGGGGACCCGGACCATCCCGGCCGTCATCCTAGGGCTATCACTCACGGCAGCCGCCAGCCTGGTGCACGCCGGAGCACAGGACCGAGGGCAACCCCCGTCGGCCTCCACCACCTCGTCTCCTGCACTCACCGAGCGGCCCGCACCGTCGCTAGGCCCCCCGAACGTGACACCCGGGTTACCCATGGAGCCCGGCATGCCCCCAGGCCTCTCGGTGGTCGGCCCGATCATCACGCCTGAGGACCACGGCCCCGATGGCCCGCCCGCCCTGGACCCGAGGGTGCAGGTGGTTCGCTTTCAGGGCCCGGCCGGCCTGAACGTCGAGGTCATCGCCCCCTCGCCAAGCCCTGTGCCCATGGGCGACGGGGGGGGCATGGGAACCTTCGGCCTGGAGCGGGGAGTCGGCTATCGCCTCCGGCTGACGAACATCACGGAGCGTCCTGGAGTCGAGCTCTTTCCGGTGATCGAGGTCGTCGGCCATCTCCACCGGCCTCGTGAGATCGACCCGGCGAAGTATCCGATCCGCGTTGTCTTCAGCGACGAGGATCTCTGGGACGTCGTTGATCGCGGCCGGCTTGTCACCAAGGTGATCTACCTGGAAGAGCCGGAGCAGGCGATCCCGATCAAGCTGCCCAAGGACCAGATCCCGGTCGTCACCCTGAACCCGACCGAGCAGCTGCTGAAGGTGGCCCAGGCCCTGGGGCGGGTGATGGCGATCGTGCGGATCGGCGGTCGAAGACCGACCAGCGAGGAGATCAACGCCGGAGCCACGGGCGATCTGGGCCTGGATTCTCTGGCCGCGGTCGGAACGGTCCGCTGCCCTTTCATCAGCACCGACGGCGATCCCTGCCAGCTTCCTTGCGGCCCGGTCTGCGGCACGCCTCCGCCGCCGGGACGGCCCTGGCTGCCCCGCGACGAATACCTCTGCGACGGCGGCGACCAGGGAGCACCGGCCGGAGTCGGCGGCGACGGCAACCTGCAAGGCATCGACCCGCGCGACGCCGTCATGCGGTTCGATGTCGGCCTGGACGACCGCCGGCAGCCACGCATCCTGCCCACGAACCGCGTCTGCGTCTACGCCCCTCGGTTCGCCGAGGTCCGGATCAGCACGGGGACCAACGAGGCCGTCGAGGTTCATGGCGCCTCGCTCAACCGTGCGACCGACAAGTACGCCCTGGCCGAAAGCCGCTCGCACTCGCGCCGGCTGGTGCAGAACCAGGCCCCCGAGCTCGCTCGCGAGCGGCGGCGCGTCCAGGACATGGACGGCCGGGTCTTCGCCGGCGAGGATTCCGACCTCCGTGGCAGCGACGTCTATCACAACATCCAGCAGGTCAAGACCGGGTCTCAAAAGCAGCCTGCCGAGATCGCCCGCAACCGCCTGAAGCCGGCCCTGATAAAAGAGAAGATTTGGCTCGACGGCATCAAGACCGTTGAGTCGGCGGTGATGACCGGGCTCGTCGAGGGGCCCAGCCAGGCGGTCATGTCGTGGCAGCCCCACATGATGACCGGCATCGAGACACCGCCCAACCGGCCCGGCATGGCCATCATCAAGCGCGTCAGCGCCACCGAGGCCGAGCCCGGAGACACCATCACCTTCGTGATCACTTACCGGAACATGGGCAACACGCCCATCCGTTCTGCGTTGATCGTCGATAGCCTCCTTCCCCGGTTGGAGTACGTGAAAGGATCGGCCAGGGGACCGAAGGGCACCTCCTTCTCCTCGGCCGAGAACCGCGTCGGCTCGACCGAGCTGAAATGGGACCTTCCCGGCGTGATCGCCCCGGGCGCCTCGGGTGAGGTGTCGTTCCAGGCCGTTGTGAGGTGAGGCGAGGCAAATGGCTCGCACTGCCTGCCTGCCCGCCAGTCTCGCAGGAGGAACACGGAGAGTTCTCGCTGATCTCCACCGGGTATTCTGGCTGTGGGCTCAGTGACCACGCACGTGAGTGCGTTGGTTCAAACGGGGGAACCTGCCAACCTCGCACGTAAGTGCGATCCTCCGATGTCAGTGCGAGTCCGCCGTTCGGTCGGCGTGCCACAATTGAAGCTATGAGAGGGAGGTGAAGGTCGACGCGACGGTTTGCAGAACCCCTGAGCCTGGGGAAAACTTGAGGAATTATCCCAGTTTCCCCGTTTACCCAGACCAGGAGCCCTGCAATGAACTACATCGGCGTCGACCTTCACAAGAAGATTATCACCGTCTGCGTAATGGACCAGAACCGTACCGTGCTCGCACGCAAGACCCTTTACTGCAACCAGCCTGACCAGATCGTTGAGTTCTTCCGGAAATTCCAGCCCTTCAAGGTCGTCGTGGAGGCGACGGCCAACTACCACTGGCTCGTCGATCGGCTCGAACCCCTGGCCGAGAAGGTCGTCCTGGCCAATCCCAAGAAGCTGAGGGTAATCGCCGAATCCACCAAGAAGACCGACCGCCTCGACGCCCAGATCCTGGCGGAGTTCCTGGCCCGGGATATGATCCCCGAAGCCTACATGCCCACACCCAGGCAACGGCAGCACCGGATTCTGGTCCGCCATCGACAGTATCTCAGAGAGTGCCTGACCTCCGTGCGGTGCAAGATCCGCCACATCCTGGCCGACCACAACGCCGACCGCAAGGACCTCTTCTCGACCCAGTGCGGCAAGGCTTACCTCAAGCAGGTGCCCCTCAGCGACGCCGAGCGGTTCGTCATCAGGCAGCTGTGGTCGGAGTTCGAGGACTCTCAAGCCCAGCTGTTGGCCCTGGCCAAGAAGATCAAGGCCTTCGCGGCCAAGGCATCGAAGCGGGAAGCCGAGGCCCGGACGATCCTCAAGACGGCGCCCGGCGTGGGGACGGTGACCGCCGAGGTGATCCTCAGCGAGCTGGGCGATGTGAGCCGATTCCGCAACGCCAAGGCGGTCTGTGCCTACGCGGGGCTGGCACCCGTCGTCAAGCAGAGCGGGGGCAAGAGATCCAAAGATCTTGCAATCAGCAAACAAGGATCGGGACTGTTGCGGTGGGCCCTGGTGGAGTCGGCCTGGCGGCTGGTGAACACGAGCCCGAAATGGATGGCCGTGTTCTCCCGGTTGAGGAAGCGCAGCGGCACCAAGCGAGCCATCGTGGCGGTGGCCAGGAAGCTCTTGTGCGTGCTCTACGCCATGCTCAGGACGTCGACTCCCTACAAGGTGATGGCTGCCTAGCGGGCCCACCAACCCCCAGAAAGGAGGGGAGGCCAAGACCGAATCGAACACAATCTCTGTGAGAGCGAGCCACCTGTCGAGCGAAGGCCGGTGGACGTGACGACCAGGAGGACGACCCCGCAACGAACCCCGACAGCGACCCCATCACCAACTGTCGTGAAATTGAATGGTGGCGTCCCTTGGATTCCGGCTGAGTGGCGACATCGGAGCGATCCGGTGATCCCGAATAGATGGTTGAGCGAATCACGTCACGTCGGCTAACGCTTCGTACACTGCCGGCACTGAGGGGGAGCAATCTCCCTCGGCCTCAGGCTCAAAGGATGTGTTGCGGGGTGCACAACCAATTCGTCCGCGGACAGGTCTGAGATGGGCCAGATCGACCGAAGCCGACGGCGAAGGGGATGTGCGGGAGCCCTCCGACACAAAATCTGCACCGCCTCGCTTGACAACGCCCCTCTCATAGATGGGTTCGTTGGCCTTCACGCCAGGCCGTACGGACGTAAGGCGAGCGGCAGGAATTACTTTACCTGGTGCTCGAAGCTCCTCGGTTTGATGGTTATGTCGTACTTCGGCAGGGTCGCCGATCGTTCCAATCGAGCTTCGTGCGCTGTCGAAGCACTCGGTGGATCCTTCCATGACGGTTCCCTTCCCTGGTGTAGAGACGGCGAGAGACAGGGCCGTAGTCTCGCATCATATCACAGGGGCGGGAAAGCTCAATCCCGGGTAGATCTCGACCTGCCGGTCGCCTAAGAGCTGTCGCCCTTCCAGGCTCTCCACCACGGGGCGGGCGTCTCGTGTGCTGCGTCGGCCGGTCATGAGGTGGTCTCCAGGAATCCGGACTTTCTCCTCGCCTACTTCTTACATAGGATGCCCCGTGCAAAGCATGAGAGGAGGCCGCACGGTGAGGTGGCTGGGAATCGACGAAGCCGGGTACGGGCCCAACATCGGGCCGCTGGTGATGACGGCAGTCATCGCCGAGATTCCCGAAGCTCCCGGAGCAAACCCCGACCTTGAAGAAGCGCCGGTGCCCGACCTTTGGCAAGATCTGGCCGGCTCCGTGGATCGCGCCGGGGGTGATCCCGGCCGGTTCTGGATCGACGACTCGAAGGCGATCCTGCGCAGCGGCAGGGGCCGGGAGCGGCTTGAAGCCACCTGCATGGCCTTGCTCCGCACCGTTGGCTGCGAGCTACCCAGTGATCCGGAAAGCCTTCTGGCCGCTGTCGGCGCCGGGACGAGCGGCCAGTCCGAGCTGGGCCGCTGGCTCGATCCGTCGGGTCAGCGACTCGTCTGGCCCGGGAAATCTCTGCTGGCGGGTCTGCCAGCGCGGCTGAGTTGCGGGCCACTGGAGCCGGCGGACCGTTCCTGGCGGATCGTGGCGGTTCGTTCAGTGGTGCTCGGGCCCGAGCGATTCAATGGCCGGCTCTCCCGCCTGGAGTCGAAGGCCAGGGTCCATTTCACGGCATTTCGCGAGCTGTTGCAGCTTGCTTGGGATATGGCTGGCGACGGCAGGCTGACAGCGGTTTCCAGCGACAAGCACGGCGGCCGCCACTATTACCTCGAGCCGCTCCTCGAGGCGTTTCCCGACATCTGGATCGCCCGGGGACCGGAGGGCCCGGACCTCAGCCGCTACTCGTTGCGCGCGCCAGGCCGAGCCCTGAGCTTGAGCCTGACCCCACGGGCCGATTCGGCCAACGGCCTAGTGGCCCTGGCATCGATTGTCAGCAAGACCGTCCGCGAGGTCTGGATGGACGTGTTCAACGCGTTCTGGACCTCCCGCGTGGCCGGCCTGCGGCCGACCGCCGGCTACCCTGTGGACGCTGCGCGGTTTCGACGCTCAATCGAGTCGATCGCTCGCGCGCAAGGACTCGATCCGGATGTCTGGTGGCGAAGGAAGTGACAGGTTCCGGGCAGGGGGTTGGTGATTCTCGAGGGGCGGGCTCTGCACGGCCGAGGACGAACCGGCCTCAACGTTCGCGGTACACGATTCGGCCCTTCGTCAGGTCGTACGGCGTGATCTCGACCGTCACCCGGTCGCCGGGGACAATGCGGATGAAGTTCTTGCGCATCTTGCCCGCAATGTGCGCCAGAATGCGATGGCCGTTTTCCAGCTCGACCATGAACTGTGTGTTGGGGAGCGCTTCCACGATGCGTCCCTCGGTTCGGATCGGTTCTTCTTTGGGCACGCGGAGCTCCTATGACAAACTGTGCCGATCGGGCGAGGCGCGGGCCGCGGCACGACATCGGGTTTCCGGTCCGCCGGGATCGATCGGTCGCGGTCGGTCGGGCCTCAACGGCGGGAGAGGCCTCAACGACTCGCCAGCGGGCCGGCCTGGGATCGCCTCGCGCTGGCCCGGCGGAAACATCGCCTTGAGTCTACTCGATCAAGCCCGGCTTGAACAGCGGCGAAATCAGCCTCGGGAATGCGGAATCTGCAATCTGGAATCTGAAAACAGGAATCTGGAATGCGGAACGGACCCTCAGAGAGACGAGGGGTCGTTTCGAGGCGTGAACGGGGGGAGGATTCCCGGGACATTGAGCCGCACACGGTGAACGGCGTCCACCGCGGTGATCGCCAGGGTCCGGGCATCGGGCTCGCACCAGGCCAGGTTCGAGGGTCGCTTCGGGGTCTCGATGATTCCCAGCACCCGGCCGGACGGCTCGAAGACCCAGACCCCCAGCGCCACGGCCACGTAGACCCTCCCTTCCCGATCGACCTTCATGCCGTCGGGACCTCCGGCCTGGCCGGGGTCGAGTCGCGCGAAGACCCGGCTGGAACCGGCCCGCAGGGCCCCCGACGGTTCCACATCGAAGGCCCTGACGTGATACCGCGCCGTGTCGCAGACGTAGAGTGTCCGCTCGTCGGGAGCGAAGGCCAGACCGTTGGGCTTCTCGAAATCGTCGGCGAGCAGCCGGAGCCGGCCTGGTTCCGGCGCATCGAGCTCCAGAGCATAGACACCCTGAAAATGGAGCGCGCGCTGGCGGGGCTCCACGCCGTAAGGGGGATCGGTGAACAGCAGAAGCCCGTCCGAGCGGGCGACGATGTCATTGGGACTGTTCAACCGCTGGCCCGACCAGGTCTCGACCACCCTCTCCACGCGGGTCCCGTCCTGTCCCATGCGCGAGACCCTGCGGCCGTTCTGCTCGCAGAAGAGGATCTTGCCATCCCTGGCGAAGGTCTGGCCATTGGCTGCCCCTGTCTGTTCCCGCAGAACCCCGAGGGTTCCGTCCGCCCCCAGACGGTAGGTGCGCTCCGCCTTGATGTCCTGAAACAGGAGCGAACCATCGGGACACCACAGCGGACCTTCGGTGAACTCGAAACCACCGGCCAGCCGCTCCAGGTCCGGACTCTCGATCAACCGGGAAAGGCCAGCGTCGCGGAGAATGGTGAGCATGATCGGAAAACCTCGATGACAGGACACTCAAAAACCTCGCCACGGCTTCGCCTCATTCAGCATAACCTCTCGCCGCGTGCTCGAATTCGCATTCGCTCTCCGTGAACGGTGGTGGCTTGTTGCGGGATGCACTAGAATGAAAGATTCAAGGATACGATCCATACTTGCCGCCATCGTGGTCAGGCCCTGGGCACTCGTTGGGTAGGAGCGCTCGCAATGCCATCGGAGTCGGAATTGCCAGACGCACAGAGGGCGAAGACCTTCTTTCAATACGGCAACGAGGCCGCACTCAAGTCGAATTTCGACTACGCCATCGACATGTACAAGCAGGCTTGCAAGCTTGCGCCGAGTAATCTGTCGTACCGGCAGTCTCTGCGTGGCGCCCAGCGGCGCAAGTTCAACAACGATCCCTCGAAGGTCGGGATGCTGGCGGGGGCCAGGAATCAGCGGATCCGGATGCGTGCGCGGTCGGCCCGGTCGAAGGGGAAGCACGCCCACGCGATCGAGATCTGCGAGGAGGCCTTCACCCACAATCCCTGGGACACTTCTACGGCTAAAGAGGCGTCCGAGGCGGCCGAGGCGGCCGGCTACCTGGCGCTCGCCGAGTGGTACATGGAGTCGGTGCAGGCCCAGGCCAAGGATGCGGAGTTCTTCCGCCATGCCGCGCACGTTCACGAGCGGAACGAGCACTGGCAAAAGGCCATCGCCTGCTGGGAACAGGTCAAGAAGCTTGATCCCAACGACGAGAGCGCCAATCGGCAGATCAACTCCCTCTCGGCCAGTGCGACGATCAAGCGCGCAGGCCTGGACGAGGCCCTGGAGAAGCGTGGAAAGCCAGCAGCTGAGGTCGAAGAGCTGGGGGCCAAGCTCGAGCGGCTCAAGCAGGAACAGCTCTCCCCCGAGGATCGCTGGCTCAAGGAAATTCAGGAGAACCCGAACCAGATCTGGCCCTACCTGAACCTGGCGGAGCACCATCGCAACCGGAGCCAGCTCGAGCCGGCCGAGAAGATCCTCGCCCAGGGGCTGAAGGCCAATCCCAAGGATCCCATGCTCCTGCAGGCCTATGGCGATGTGCAGCTCAACCGCATGAAGACGGGCCATCGAGTCCTGGACCCAGCGGTGCAAGGATCGCCCCGACGACACCGGGGCCAAGGCGAAGCTCGACCAGATCACCAAGCTGCTGAGCGATTACGAGATCAAGGAATACCGCCGCCGCGTGGCCCTCAGCCCGGAGGATACCAACCTGCATTATCAGCTCGGCCTCTGCCTGGCCCGGGCGGGGCTCCATGACGAGGCGATCGCCGAATTTCAGCAGGCCCGCTCGAGCCCGACGCTGAAGACCCAGGCCCTCCTCCAGGTCGGTCTCAGCTTCGAGGCCAACAACGCCCTCAAACTGGCGGAACGAGCCTACCGCGATGCCCTCAAGGGACTCGAGAGCGAGGATGTGGCCAACTTCAACGCGCTTCACTACCGCCTGGGACGTGTTGCCGAGGCGATGGGAAACAACGAGGTCGCCGAGGAGCACTACAACGAGGTGGCCGCCAACGATTACACCTATCTTGACGTCGCCCAGCGGCTTCGAAACTTGAACTGAATCGCGAACTCGTGGTAGATTGGTTCTTTCGTCCGGACGAACGCTCGAGGAACTCGCCGCTCCGGTCCAGGCCGATCATGGTTTGATCGACTGCAGCCTGGATGGTCCGTAACCGGCCCAGGCCGCCGGGGAATGCGACTCCCTTCACTCCAGCAGCGAAATCACAGAAGGAGCCATGCCAAATTCTCCCTCGGCAGCCAAGCGGCTGCGTCAAAGCCACAAGCGGCGGTTGAGCAACCGGATCGCCAAGAAGGTGATCAAGACCTCGATGAAGAAAGCCGTCGTGTCGGTGGACGAGAAGAACCTCGAGAAAGCCGAGGTCGACTTCCGGGCCGCAATGGCGAAGATCGACAAGGCCGGGGTCCGGCGCGTCCTTCATCCCAACACGGCCGCGCGACGCAAGAGCAAGCTCGCCCGGACTTACGCGGCTGCCCTGGCCAAGGCCAAGCAGAGCTGAGCTGCAGCCGGCAGCCATGGCGGAACGGCCGAACGGATCCGCGGGCTGAATCCCCAGTTCGCTTCCTGACCGGGCCGAACCGCGATGCCATCCCTTGCTGAGTCGTATTCCAGGCTGGTCGAATCTCTGGCCGACCATTACGGCCAGCCGCAGTCTCGCCCCGAGCGGGCTTCGCCGCTGGAGACCGTGCTGGCCACGGCTCTGGCCCGGTCGGCCGACCCCCGCCGCGCCGACGCCGCGATCGCGGTGCTGAGCGATGCAGGTCTCCTCGACCCCGTCGCTCTGGCCGGCACCGCTCCCCTGGAGATCCGGGACACGCTGCGCGATGCGGGCGTCACGCTGGCGCCCAGCGCCGCTCCCTTGCTGAAGCGCCTGGCCGCCTGGTTGGCCTCTACCTTTCCGGGCGAGGAAGAGGCGATCGCTGACTCGGCCCGGTCGACCGCCGAGATCCGGGCAGGGCTGGTGGCCCTGAGCGGCGTCGGCCCCGCCACCGCCGACGCGATTCTCCTGGCCCTGGGCCGGCCCGCCTATCCCGTGGACCGCGGCACCTACCGCATCCTCGTCCGCCACGGCTGGATCGATCCGGCGGCCGACTACGACGAGGTCAGCGAGCTCCTTGCTCACCAGGCCGGCCACAACCCGAACGAGATCCACCGGCTGGCCGGCTGGCTGGGGCAGGTGGGCCGCCAGTTCTGTGGCCCGAAGTCGCCGAGGTGCGAGCGTTGCCCGCTGAGCTGCCTGCTGCCCGAGGGCGGCCCGCTCGACCCGGCAGGCTGACATCTCTCCCTCCCTCGGAGCGTCGTTGAGCGAGGCCATCCCCATGAGCGGCTACAAGCTCGAAGGGCCGAAACCGGCCCGGATGTACGAGGTGATCCTGCCCAAGAAGCTCGGCTACTTTGGCAAGGTCCAGGAGGTCCTCGAGGACCTGTTCGACGAGCGGGCCATCCGGTCCATCCCCTTCGTCAAGGAGTCGATCGCCCGCCGCAAGCGGGATCCCGAGTTCGACGAGGATGCCTGGGTCAAGTCGCTCTGCCAGGCTTCCCGAGGCTACTCGATCTACGAGATGGACGGCCGCTACCTCTCTGCTAACGGCCCCGTCGATGAGCGCGTGCTGGTGATCCGGTTCATCTTCCACAATCCCGCCGGCCCGACGGATTCCAGGACCGATTTCCTGGCGGCGTCGATGGAGGTGGTCAACCACCTGGTGGCGCATCGCTTTGCCAACGAGCTTGGCGTCGAGGAGGAAATCTGGTTTCTTGAATATCACCAGCCGCAACTGGCCATCTGGCGCAGGAACAACCATGGCCAGGAGAAGTGAATCCTTGCCCCTTCCGGGAGACACGCCCATGAGCGCACGGGAGACCCTGATCGACCGCTTCGCCGCCGGCGGTGCCCTTCTCGTCTACGCGACCGACGGGCTGACGCCCGCGAAAGAGCAGGCCCGGCCCGGCCCGGGAACGTGGAGCATCGCGGAGCTCGTCGCCCACCTGGTGGACAGCGACCTCGTTGGCAGCGACCGGATGAAACGGGTGATCGCCGAGGATGGGCCGACCTTGCTCGCCTACGATGAGACCGCCTGGATCCAGAGGCTGCGGTCGCATGAGATGCCGGTCGAGGAGGCGGTGAACCTGTTCGCAGCCAACCGCCACTGGATGACGCGCGTGCTTCGCGGTTGTGCCGAGGCCGATTTCGCACGGGCAGGCCAGCACTCCGAGCGCGGCCGCTTGACACTCGCCGAGCTGGTGGCCGGCTACGTCACTCACCTCGACCATCACCTTCGGTTCCTTTACGGCAAGCGGGCCAACCTGGGGATGGCCATCCAGCCCCGCTACAGCGACCTGACATCCTGAGGCCATCCGAGCGAACCGGCGAGACGATCCGCCTGCAGAGGGGAGCGAGACCGGTGACACGTCTCTTTGCGGGAACCCCCTGGGATCGCCCGCCGACCTGCGAGCGGTGCGGAAAGCTGGAATCCGAGTGCGACTGTCCGCCGGAAGCCGTCTCGAGCCCAGGCGGCTTCCACCCGAGACCCAGACGGCGCGGGTCATCGTGGAGAAGCGGCCCAAGGGCAAGATCGTCACGGTCATCGGCGCCCTGGATCCTGAAGGAAACGACCTGCCGGCGCTGGCCGCCCGCCTCAAGGCCTCGTGCGGCACCGGCGGCACCGTCAAGGATGGCCGCATCGAGCTTCAGGGCGACCATGCGCAGGCCGTGGACCAGGCCCTTCAGGCGATGGGATACAAGACCAGGCGGAGATAAGCGAGAGGATTCGTCAACGATGAATTTACATGCCATGCCGGTGATGCTCGGGGTGCTGGCGATCCTGGCGATCGCCTACCGCTACTACAGTGCATTTCTGGCGGCCCGGGTCGCCGTGCTCGACGACTGCGCGAGCCACCCCCGCACACACGTTCCACGACGGCCAGAACTTTCATCCGACCAACAGATGGGTTCTCTTCGGCCATCATTTCGCGGCGATCTCGGGCGCCGGACCCCTGATCGGACCGGTCCTGGCGATCCAGTTCGGCTACCTGCCGGGCCTGATCTGGCTGGTCGTGGGCGTTTGCCTGGCCGGGGCTGTCCAGGACATGATGGTGCTCGCTCTATCGACCCGAGCGGCAGGGCCAGAGCCTGGCCGGCACTGGCGCGGTTGGAGATCGGCAAGCCCGCCGGAATCGCGGCGACAGTCGCGATCCTCTACATCATCATCATCGCCCTAGCCGGTCTGGGCATCGTGGTCGTCAAGGCTCTCGGCGGCGAGGAAGTGCCGATGAAGGCGGGTGCCTCGCTGGTTTACCCCGAGGGTTCCGAGCATCGAGACGTCCTTGAAGGCCGGAGGCCCGAGGATCTACGAGGTTCCCCCTCGGACGCACGTACCGGTTCGGCGAAACGCCCGACCAGTCGATGGTTTTCCACGAGCCATTCCGGCTGGCGGTCCCGGGGGACTCGACTCTCCGAGCCAACCCCCAGGGCAAGGGTCTGGTCCTTCCCGAAAAGGCGATCCGGCTGGTTCCGGGTAGTTCCTGGGGAACGTTCACCATCGCCTGCACGATTCCGATCGCCCTCTTCGTGGGCTGGTACATGTACCGGCTGCGGAAGGGAAGGGTCGTCGAGGCCTCGCTCTTCGGCGCCGTGGCGGTGCTGGGGGTGACCGTCCTGGGCGCACTCATACCCGGCTCTCCCCTCGAGCCTTGTTTCTCGCTCTCGCGCGAGTGGACGGTCTTCGCCCTCGCCGCTTACGGCTTCATCGCCTCGGTCTTGCCCGTCTGGCTACTGCTCTGTCCGCGCGATTATCTCTCCAGCTTCCTCAAGATCGGCACCATCATGCTCCTGGTGGCGGGGGTCGTGCTGGCCAATCCCAAGCTCGAGGCCCCCACGATCAGCCCCCACTTCGCCGCGGGAGGGGGTCCTTACTTCGACGGACCGATCTTCCCGTATGTCTTCATCTGCATCATGTGCGGGGCCATCTCCGGATTCCACTCCCTGGTCTCCTCGGGCACTACGCCCAAGATGGTGAACAAGGAGAGCGAGATCCGGATGATCGGCTACGGCGCCATGCTGATGGAGGGGCTGGTCGGCGTGGTGGCTCTGATCGCGGCGGCCGCCTTGCCGAATTCCATGTATTATGACATCAATATCGACCTTGCCAAGCGTCCCGGATTCATGGCCCAGCACCCTGATTTCGCCCAGTTCCTCAAGGCCTCCGATGTCGATCTGCACGGCGAGACCCTGGTGCAGGGGGCCGGCGAGCCGGCCAACGAGCTCGTCAGCAATGGAGAAGAGACGTCCGCGAGTCGCTTGCACGGCCGGACCGGCGGGGCGGTCACCCTGGCCGTGGGCATGGCCCGCATCTTCTCCAAGGCGCTTCCCGGAATGCGACTGGCTGATCGCCTACTGGTATCACTTCGCGATCATGTTCGAGGCCCTCTTCATCCTGACCACGATCGATGCGGGGACACGGATCGCCCGCTTCCTGGTCCAGGAATTCCTGGGCCGGGTCTGGAAGCCGCTGGGCAATCTGGACTGGCTGCCGGCGTCGATGCTGGCCACGGGACTGGTGGTCTTCGGCTGGGGCTATTTCATCTACACCGGCTCGGTCGAGACGATCTGGCCGATGTTCGGCATGGCCAACCAGCTCCTGGCCGTGATCGCCCTGGCCGTGGTGACGACGGGCCTGATCAACGCGGGCCGCGGGCGCTACGCCGCCGTGACACTCCTGCCCATGCTGTTCGTCGCGACCACCACGTCCACCACGGGCTATTACGAGATCACCGGCAAGTTCTCGAGGATGATCGCCGCGGGCGAGGTGGCCCGGGGCTGGCTGAACATCGGCCTGACCCTGATGCTCCTGGCCTGCGTGGCCGTGATCCTGGCCGACGCCGATGAGCTCGCCGCGCCAGCTCGGCGTCTCGTAGCCTGCGTAGGGCGTCATCGCAGTCGACGCACCCTACCGATCTCGGGATCGAAGGGCGTGGACGACCAGCAGTGCAGGGTGACCGCTCGTGAGTACGATCTTGGAGGATCTATGGCCAAGGTTCGCGATGTTCCGGTGTCGGACTGACGGAGGGCCCGCGTCTTGAAGTACGTGAAGGACTCGTGAGCCGCTGTAAGCGGGCGTGCGACGGCCGTCTTGATGAGTCTCGACGCTTATGACGGTCCGAAGCCGAGCGCTCCTGCTCGTGTGAGAATCGGCTGGTGTGACATCCCTGAGCTGCTGCCGAGCCGACGCCTCTGTCGGAAACTGAGCTTGGCACTCGGCCGCAGTTTTCTCGCTGTCGAAAGTCCGGTCGCGCAGCCCGGAGGTTCCTCACGACGGGAAACGCACTCAGCGGCTTTCGACTCACGATCGTCATGGAGTTTCCGGAACTCCCCTACCGCGAGGTACGTCAAGCCTACCGGTCCATCGCGTTCGAGAAGACAAGTATGATCGTCCCTCGCTGCTCGGACCGACGAACCGAGTCATTCGGGTAGCGTGCGCGAGTCCGATGACGCACCGTCCCATCGGCATGCCCGGACCATCGGTCGGGGACGTGTCTGCGACGAAGTGCGTCTCGAAGACTCGACGCACCACACGCCTCATTCGCCTCGGTCGTGCAGGGGCGTCTCGCCGCGATGCACGTCCCGGAGCGAGGACGAGGACCGGCCGTCCCGTCGAACGCCTTCTCGACGGGTGGGACAAGCGTGGCATCGTGGACGAGGACGCCGGCTCGGCCGACGAAGAAGTCGCCGGGGCCTGCCACTTCCAGGTTGTAGACCAGTTGCCTTGGCTCCGCGGACGACGGCGATCACCCGGGCCGTTCCTCCCACCAGTCTCAGGTGGTCGCCTGGCTCGAGCTCCCGCGTCATCTTCCAGCTCTTGCCTGACTGCCAGAACCGGTGGATGTCGGTGGCGACGATCGGCTCGCCGCTGTCGAGCTCCACGCTCAGGACCTCGGATGGGGGGTTATGGAATACTGCGAGGACCGGCTGGTAGGCGAGCGCTTCAGTGGAGGTGTCCTGGGTCACGACCTGGTCACCGATCTTCAGCGTCTCGATGGCGCGGTGGCCCGCTCGGGTGACGACCGGGGTTCCCGCCGCGAAGCAGCTATGTGGCCGGGGAATCGCCTGGTTCTGCGTGATGCTCACCGTGGGGGGCGGCGGAGTGTAAGTCGCAGCGACCTCCTGCACGATGACCGGCTTCGAGCTTGTGCGGGTCGATCCGTAGCGATAGCCGAGCTGCGCGTTCCACCAGGTCGTCCAGGCGGCCTGGTCTGCTCCGAACGCCTTTCCCGTGAGCTGGTACAGGACGTGGAGGATGCGAAGATTGGATCTCCTTGATTGGCAGATTGGCCAGGTCGATCGCCTGCAGGTCCTCGGCGACCCTCTGGTTGACCGCGGTCCTGGCACGCTCGGCCTCCTCGGCCGGCGGTGCGCTGGAGACCCGCACCTCCTGGTTGAAGAGACCATAGTGGCCATTGGGAAGCAACCGCGAGACCTGGCTCGTGGACTGGCCCGGCGGCAGCGCCGGAGACTCCGGCTCGGGTGTCGGTGTCGGGCGGTAGTGCCGCTCGATCTGGGCCTGAGGCTCATCGATGCGGACCACTGCGTCGGAGTCTCCTCGCGCGGGCCACTCCACCTCGTACCGAGTCGGTTCCTTGATGCCGTTGATCAGGAGCCCGACGTAGGCTCGCGGATCGGCCGTCCGCAGCCGGTGGATCGCTGCCTCGCGGGTTTCCCTGGTGGGTGCGGTGATCGCCAGGGTGGCAAGAGCCTGCGCCGACCGGGGCGAGTCGATGCGTCCCAGGAGGTACACGGCCCATCGCTGCCACCGGGTTCCGCCGTCGAACACCCGCAAGACCGACGCCACAGCGCGAGGGTCGCGCACCTGGGAGAGCTCCCGGGTGGCCTCGGCTTGCCTCGCCGGATCCAGGAGCCAGCCCTTCCACCGCGTCAGGAGGGGACGCCAGTACTGATCGGCCTCCCTCTGACTGCGGATCTCGGCTTCCTCGGCAGCGATCTGCTCCTCGTTCATCCAGCGGCCCTGGTACCAGCGGCAGCCCAGGTGCTGCCAGGCGGCCCGGTTCGTCGGGTCCAGGCGGGTGACCTGAGTGAGGTGGGCGGTGGATTCCGCCTTCAGCCCATGCCGCTCGCACCAGAGAGCCAGCTTCCACTGCGCCGAGGCCGTGTCGGTGGCCGCGGCTCGCCGCGTCTCATATTCGGCGAGCAGGGCTGCCCGCTCGTCGCCGGTCTGCTCCCTGTCGGCAGCCTGCTCCGGAGTGAGCCACTGGCCGTCGACCTGCATCTGGCCGAGCAATCCCCGCGCGGTCACGTTGGTCGGATCGGTCTCGACCGCAAGCTGCAGCAAGCGGCGCCGCTCGCTCTCCAGTCCCTGGCGCTCGCAAACCAGAGCCTGCCGGAGAAGCTCAGCGACGCTCGAACTGGGGCTCCCCCCGTCACCGATTCCGCGGCCGGCCGTGACGTCCCGGTTTCCAGCCGTGGCACAGGGCTGGTCGTCAGCAATCCCAGGAAAACCAGCAGCGAGGCAGACATGGCGGGCCTCCTTCACGACGAACCGAGCGAGGACCGATGAAGGGATTCTTCTTCAATCTAACACGGCGGGAAGATGGCACAAGCGGGGCGCCGCCCTGGTTCGCGGCGATGACGCCCTCACGGGGCCGATGCCGCGATTGCGGCTGCCTGGCTTCCCGCCGGATATTTCGTTCCCAGGACGCTGTGGTGCTTTCCATACAGGAAGTAGATCAACAGGCCGATCGCCATCCAGACGACCAGGCGAATCCAGGTGTCGATGGGCAGGGTGAGCATCAGGATCAGAGACGTGATGACACCCATCGGCCCGGTGAACCAGATGAGCGGGGCCTTGAACGGGCGCTCGACCTCGGGCTGGGTGATCCGCAGATAGAGGACGCCGGCCGAGACCACTGCGAAGGCGAAGAGGGTGCCGATCGAGGTCAGCTCGCCGGCGATGCTGATGGGAATGGTCGCGGCGGCGATCATGACGATGATCCCGGTGATGATGGTGGTGATCCAGGGAGTCCGGAACCGGGGATGGACATTGGCGACGATCTTGGGAAGGAGCCCGTCTCGGGCCATCGAATAGAAGATCCGAGGCTGGGACAGAAGCATCACCAGGATGACCGAGCTCAGGCCCGCAATCGCTCCCAGCTTGACCGGCCCGGACAGCCATTTCTTGTTCATCGCGTCGATGGCGACGGCCACGGGGTCGGGAACGTTGAGCTGCTTGAAGTTCACGACGCCCGTCATCACGAACCCGGCCAGGCAGTAGAGCAGCGTGCAGATCGCCAGGGACCCGATGATCCCGATCGGCATGTCGCGCTGGGGGTTCTTGGCCTCCTGGGCCGCCGTCGACACCGCGTCAAAGCCGATGTAGGCGAAGAAGACCAGGCCGGCGCCGCGGAAGATGCCGCTCCAGCCGTACTGGAAGTGAACCAGCCCTCGCTCTCGGGGATGAACTTGACCGCCCCAGTTGGCCGAGGTCACCAGGGGCAGACCGATCAGGATGAAGAGGACGACGATGGTCACCTTGATCGCGACGATCACGTTGTTGACCCTGGCCGATTCCTGGATGCCCACGACCAGGAGGGCCGTCACCAGGGCGACGATGATCATCGCCGGGACGTTCAGCACCGCCGTCACCTGGGGGAACGCCGAAAAATCGATCTGGTTCTTGGCCAGAAGCTCTTCCACTGCGCCCAGCACCGACCAGCCGTGCCGCATGTGAAGCTTGTCGGCGATCTCGTTGGGAATCTCGATGAGCTTCGTGCCCGGCGACTGGGTGAACTGGGCCGGAATGTTGATCCCCCAATCGTGCAGGACACTGGTGACGTAGCCCGACCAGCCGATCGCAACGGTTGTGGCTCCCACCATGTATTCCAGGATCAGGTCCCAGCCGATCAGCCAGGCGATGAACTCGCCCATCGTCGCGTAGGCATAAGTGTATGCCGATCCGGCGATCGGTACGGTCGAGGCCATCTCGGCATAGCAGAGGCCGGCGAAGGCGCAGACGATCCCTCCCAGCACGAAGGACAGAGAGATGGCAGGCCCCGCGTTCTCGGCCGCAGCGTGCCCCGTCAGCACGAAGAAGCCCGCACCGATCACCGCGCCAATGCCCAGCATGACGAGGTTGGTCGCGGTGAGGGTGCGTTTGAGGCCGTGCTCGTGGCTCTCGGCCGCCTCGGCCTTGAGCCCGGAAATCGACTTGCGAACCCACAGATTGGCCATCGGTCGTTGTCTCTCGTTCGGGTCAAGAAGTGCTACTTGGAAGCGTCGTGACTTCGAGGGCTGTGGGCCTGCAGGTCTCCGCTGGCGGTCGGTGGCCCGGACAACCGTCCCCGGCGAGGCGGACGGTTGGACCGGGAGACTATACCATACCCGACTTTTTCAGGGTAACTCCAGGACTTCGATCTTGCGAATCTCCACCCGGCTGCCCGGGTCGTGCTGCTGGAAGGCGAAATACCCTTCCTTCCAGGTGTCGTTGTGATCGAGGAACTCGTAGAGCAGCTTGCCGTTGATCGAGATCTTGATGTGCGGATGCGGCTCGTACCGCGAGCCTGGTCAGAAACACTCTCTGGTGCGAATGGCATTAAGCTAAGCCGCAAGCACTTGTCCTAAAAGGTTCTTGCGCAATTTAAAGCGTGGTGTTTTCCTAAGCGGATACTGCTTCGGTCTTCGCTTCCGGACGCGCGGCTCGACCCGCCCAGGGCGGTCGGGGTTGACTTTCAAGCGTGGCAGATAGTCGCCCGCTTCGGCGTCCAGGAGCCAAACGCATCGCGTCGATGAAACTGATTCGTTCCACAAGCACACCCTGCCGTCGTGCGGCTTCCCCCATCACCACGCGGATCAGGTTGTACACCATCGCGTAGACCATCAGTTCCTTCAGCACACCATCCTCACTCTTGCACCGCAACACATCCATCTTCATCGTCTGCTTCAAGTGACGCAGGTTCGTCTCCACCCCCCTCGCGCGCGGTAGAGTTTCGCCAGCGCTTCCGCAGAGTAAGTCTCCGCGTCCAAAAGCGTCGTCACCAGCGTCACGGAACGCGTCCGGAAGCCAGGCCGGTCGAGCGTGTAACGTAGCTCGCGCACCACCAGCGTCTCAGGCAGCGCCGCGTAGACCTCGGCGCACATCCACTTGGGCTTCTGTTTGGGCTTGATCCATTCGACGAGTTGGTCGAGCGTGCGCAGCCGGCGGAGCCACTTGGAACGGGGCAGCCCTTGCCGGCGGCCTTGTCACGCGTCGGGCGTGTGGCCGATCAGGCGTGAAGTCGACGATCTGCGGCTGGTGCATGCGGAACACCGCGTGAATGCCCGGGCCATCAGCAGGGCTAGATGCACGAACGAGCAGAAGCCGCGGTCGGCCACCAGGACGTCGCCTGGCTGCAAGGCAGGATGGACGTCCTCAGCACGCGCCATCTCATGAGAGCGCAAGGGGGCGGCCATCACTTCGAGCAACAGCGCCGTGCCGGCGTGGAACAGAGCCAAGATCTTGGCGACGGGAAACCCGCAGCGCGGTTGCTGTGCGACGGGCTGGCCGAACGACCGCTGCAACTCGGGGGTGTCGGGCATCGAGAACGAGGACCCGTCGAGCAGGAACGTGCGATGCCCGTACCACAGGTGGTCGTGGGTATCCGGAACGAAGGCCGTGATGAGGTGACGGAGCAGCACCGAAAGACCGCCAAGGGGAGGCACACGCGCCTGACAGTATGCCGAGTCGGTGAAAGCCTTCTTGGCCAGCGTGGCCACATGCTCCAGCGCGGTGTTGCCGCTGAGGACTTGGAGCAGGAACCAGTGGAGGGTGGCGAAGGGCGTCAGGACGCCGTAGCGCCAAACGTGCCCGGCGGCGCGGCAAATCCGTTCCACCACAGAGCGATCGAGGTACTGGCAGGGGTCTTGCCGAAGTTGCCGCAGCGTGGTATCAATCCGTCGATGCATCCGAGGGCCTCCTGTCCCATGGGTCGTGTGACAACCCCATGAGGTCAGGAGACCTTTGCTTTCCTCAAGCCCTTTCGGGGAAGAGGATTACCCTTCGCTTAATGCCATTCCTCTCTGGTGCCTCATGGTCTTCTCCGCCCCGGTACACTCGCGACTGGCGCCGGGTCGCGGGGATGGAGAGGCCGGTGATCCAGAGGGTCGCCTCATCTCGGTTCCAGATTGCATCGCACGGTCCGATGTGCTAGCGAGTCAAGAGCACCGGCAAACGGCGGTGCCAGGGGCTACCGATCTGCCGACGAGTGCGATCACAAGAACCTGGGAGCCTGCTGATGAGTCTTCACCGGGCGGCGTCCTCGCAGGAAGCCTGGCCTCTCTCGGTGCCGGACGCGATCCGCCGCCCCGCGATTCGTGGCTTCGATCCGGCCCGGGCCGTTCCTGACGACCTCTTGCGGCACGTTCTCGCACTGGCCACCCTGGCGCCCTCGAGCTTCAACCTCCAGCCATGGCGGTTCCTGGTGGTCCGCGACGAGCGGAACCGTCGGCGACTGCGGGCGTGTGCGTTCAACCATCCCAGGTTGACCGAGGCGCCTGTCGTCGTCATCGTCCTGGGTTACCATCACCCCCATCGGAGCCACCTGGACGCCATCGTCGCGTCCCAGCAATCGCTGGGGGCCATCACGCCCGAGGAGGCCGCCGAGTTGCGCGGCCGGGCGCTCGGTGCGATGGAGCGGAGGCCCGATGCGTCGCACTGGGCCACACGCTGGGCCATGCTTGCCGCGGGGACGTTGATGCTCGCGGCTGAGAATGTGTGTGAGAAGCGGGTTTCCGGCCTAGTTTGTGCAGTCTAGAGCGGTTTGCATTCGGGTTGCGGACAGAAACAATTCACATAGAAGGACACGATCGAGGAAGGAGACGGCAACGGATCAGGAGATATCTGCGATGCGTCCCTATTCGATAGACCTGCGGGAGCGGGTCGCGGCGGCCGTGGATGAGGACGAGGGCCCGCAGCGCGAGATCGCGCGCCTCTTCGGAGTGAGCGTCTCGTTAGTCTCCCGGCTGCTGCAGCGGCGGCGTCAGAAGGATAGGTTGGCCACTGAGCCGCACGGGGGCGGCCCGACCCGCGTGCTGAGCGCGGACGACCTGCGGCGACTGGAAGATCTGGTACGGGAGCACAACGACGACACCTGGACCAACTGAAGCAGCGGGGCAGCTTCAACTGCAGCCTGACGACGATCTGGCGCGCCCTGCGGCGACAGCGATTGACCTGCAAGAAGAAGACCCAGCACGCCGACGAGCGCGACCGGCCAGACGTGCAGGAGAAGCGGCGGTCGTTCCGGAGGAAGGTGAAGCGGGTAGAGCGGAAACGGCTGGTTTTAGTGGACGAGTCGGGGGTGACCACGGCGATGACACAGGCCTACGGCTGGGCCGCGCGGCGAGCGGGCAGTGGCTCGGCCCCCGGCTCGTGGGAATCGCTGACCGTGATCGCCGCGTTGGGTCTGGACGGGGTACGTGCCCCCCTGGTGTTCCCGGGGTCGACCGACACCGCGGCGTTCGAGTAGTATGTCGAGCAGGTGCTGGTGCCGGAACTGCACGCCGGCGACGTGGTCGTATGGGACAACCTGTCCCCCCATCAGGCCTCTGCCGCGGCGGCGGCCGTCAGGCGGGCGGGTGCCAGGCTCCTGCCCCTGCCGCCCTACAGCCCGGACTACACGCCGATCGAGAGACTCTAGTCGAAGGTCAAGGCGTACCTCCGCCGGGTCGCGGCGCAGAACAAGGATGCCGTCTACGAGGCCCTGGGAAAGGCGCTAGAAAAGGTGACCACACAGGACATCATCGGCTGGTTCCAGCTCGCGCAGCTGTGCGCAACACATGGGTAAACCGCTCTAGTCGGTCATGAGGTACCAACGTTATCCAACTGACTTGACTGATGAACAGTGGAAGCTCATCGCGCCGTTGCTGCCTGCGGCCAAGCCCGGCGGCCGGCCCCGTAGCGTTGACCTCCGTGAGGTCCTTAGGATCGCTGACTCAATAACTTCCCGAAGTCATGATCTGCTCGGGACCCAGGGCTAGCGCACACTCTGGGTATTCCTGGCAATTTATGCCGCTTGCGCCCTGGTGTGATTTTGTGTATACAAGTCTCTGTGTCTCAACTGACCTCGCGATGACCACACAGAGAACCAACCATGGCGGATACCAAACGGATCACCCTGGATGAGGTCGTCCCGCATTTCGCGGAACTGGAGGACCCTCGCTCCACCGTCAATCTGCAGCACCCGTTGGTCAGCGTGGTCGTCATTGCCATGTTGGCGGTGTTGGCAGGCGCCGGCGGGCCCACGGCGATCGCTCGGTGGGCGGCCTTGAAGGAGCAGTTCCTCCTCGACGCGCTGGACCTGCCCAACGGCATCCCCCGTAAAGACGTCTTCCGGCGTGTCTTGATGGCCCTGCGCCCGGGCACCTTCCAGGCGTGCTTCGCGACCTGGCTGACGTCGTTGCGTGCGGCCGCGGCCGCAACGACTGGCGTGGAGCAACCCATCCTGGCGGTGGATGGCAAAACGCTGCGGCGGAGCCACGATCGCAAGAACGGCCTGGGCGCGTTGCATTCGGTCAGCATCTGGGCCAGCGAGTTCGGGCTCTCGCTGGGGCAGGTGGCATGCGCCGAGAAATCGAACGAAATCACGGCGATTCCCGAGCTTCTGAGGCTGGTGGACATCAAGGGAGCGATCATCACCATCGACGCCATGGGGACTCAGAAGGCGATTGCCGCGGAGATCATCGACGGCAAGGGCGACTACGTACTGGCGCTGAAGGGGAACCAGGAGACCCTGCACCAGGCGGTCATCGATTACATCGACAAGCAACTCGACGGCGACCGGAAGCAGGCTTGCGAACATGTGACTGTGGAAAAGGGCCACGGGCGGGAGGAGACGCGGACGTATCTCCAGCTTCCAGCCCCCAAGAGCCTGCCCGGGTTCACGCTGTGGAAGGGACTGAAGACGGTCGCGATCGTAACGCTGCGGTGCGTCCGCGACGGCAAGGAGACCATCGAGGTCCGTTACTACATCAGCAGCCTGCCCATGAACGTGAGACGACTCGCCCGAGCAGTCCGAAGCCACTGGGGGATCGAGAACGGCTGCCATTGGGTGCTCGACGTGACGTACCGCGAGGACGAGTCGCGGATCCGACAAGAGGCGTTGCGGGAGAACTTCGCTTGGCTGAATCGCTTCACCTTGTCACTCTTGAAACAGCATTCCGACCGCACGAGCTTGGCCATGAAACGTCGCAGTTGCGGCTGGGATGACAACTACCTGCTGCAAGTCGTTGCTAGAGCTACAGTTTAGTGTGCGCTGACCCTGGCTCGGGACCGCCCTGTAGTTCCACTTCGGCAGGATCTCGTCGAACACGATCTCCATGTTCTCCTTGAATCCTTCCGCATACTTCCGCCCCGTCTGGTATACCTTGTCCAGGATGTCCACCGTTACCCGCAACCCCGTGCTCGTCCTGGCCTTCTCCATCAATCCCTTCACCAACTCCACGCTCTCGAAGATCACCCCCTGGCACGCACGGGTCAGATGCGGGAACAGTCGATGCTCGATCGGGTTGGACTTCGAGCGAGTATGGCGGATAGTGCGCCACACGGATCTCGATGCCGAGCCGATCGACCAGCCGTTGCAGATCCTCCTTGAAAAGGTACTGGCTGGAACTATTGCTGCCGCCGCCGTCGCACAGCAGCAGGATCGAGGTCGCCCGAGGATAGAGCGACCGGCCTTGGCCCTCCCACCACTGCTCGATGCTGTCGCAGGCGAACTCGCTGGTGTCGTGACTCGTTCCCAGGTTCACATGACCATTGTTCCGCTTCACGTCGTACCGCCCGTGCGGGATGATCACGCCCGAGGCGGAGCTGGGGAAATCATGGTCGAACGTCTCGATGATCCCCTGGGTCAGGAGGTGCCCCGCCCGGTAGAAGTTGCCCAGCAACTCCTTCTTCTTCGTGTCCATGCTCACGATCGGGTTGTCGGACCCCAGGTACTCTTGCTTGAGCCGGGCGATGTTCTCGAACTGCTGATTGCGGTGGGGGTGCCCGCCCATCGCCTGGGACTTCTGCGCCTTGCGGGTGACGTAGCCGTGCTTGCGGAGCAACTGCTTGACCACGGGTACGCTGACCGGTGTGCCCGCCTCGGCCAGGTGATCGGCGATCTGCTCGAAGGGTCAAGTCGGTCCAACGCACCTCCTGCCGCATCGGGTCGCCCGCCGTGCGATCCTGAAGCACTCGCAGCAAGTTCTCCTCCAACTGCGGGAGGGTATCTATGCATCGCTTGCGTCCGCCCCTTTTTTACGGACCCGCTTGCCAAGCTCGTCCGGGAGTTGATCCAGGTCATGTTGACCTTGGAGGATGGTCTTGGGATCGCAGTCCAGGAGGGTGGCGACATACTCGATACCCCCATGGCCGAGCTTGGCGGCCTCGATGGCCGCATACCGCCTGCGGTCTTTCTCCGAGAGCGAGTCGTGAAACATCCGCATCGAGTGCTCAATCTCGGGGCTGTACGTCATGGGTGCGCGTCCGTGGCGAGGTCTTGATTGTCCTTGCTACGGTTATACAACCCGTAGGGCGGATCGGGAAGTTATTGAGTCGGCGATCCTTAACGGCATCTTCTACGTCATCCGCGGTGGCGTACCCTGGCGGATGCTGCCGCATGACCTGCCCCCCTGGGGCACGGTCCACTACTACTACCGGCGCTGGCGGCTGGACGGCCCCTGGGAGAAGATCCTCAAGGTGTTGCGGGCCCGCCTGAGACACGCCGACGGCCGCAAGAAGAGTCCCACGGCCGCGATCGTCGACACCCAGACGGTTCGTACTGCCTCGGGAGGCGAAAAGGGGTACGACGCTGGCAAGCGGACTCCCGGAAGGAAGCGACACATCATCGGGGACACGATGGGGTTGCTCCTGGCGGTGGTGGTCCATTCGGCCAGCCTCCAGGACCGTGACGGGGTGAAGCGGGTGGGGGAACGGGTCAAGGGCCGGTTCCCCCGGTTGAAGCTGATCTGGGCCGATGCCGCCTATGAGGCGGCAGTCGGTTGGGCGAAGCAGTTCGGCAACTGGGTTCTGGAGCTTGTCCGCAAGCCGGCGGGCCAGAAAGGCTTCGTGGTCCAGAAAAGGCGCTGGGTCGTGGAGCGGACGTTCTCCTGGTTGGTCCGCAGCCGCCGGCTGGCCCGCGACTACGAAAGGCGGACGGAGTCGAGTGAGGCGATAGTCCAACTGGCTATGATCCATCTGATGCGCAAGCGTCTGAAACCCGTATAGCTACCTTCTCACACTCTTTCGGAGAGCCTCGGACTCTCCTCGGTACCCATCGAGGACTTCGATCCGGAGGCGGTGATGGAAGCGTTCGGCGTCCCCGACGACCATACCGTCTGCTGCCTGGTAGCCCTTGGCTACTCCGCCAAGGAGAGTCGCTCCCTCGGGCGGCTCGGTCTTTCGGAGCTCTGTTACGAGGAACACTTCGGTCAACCCTGGACGCTCGGCGATGGCCCGCCGCCTCACGCGATGGGATAGGCGCGGCCCGGCTCGTCGGACGAGAGTGGCGTCTGGCATCATGGGGACGCGGGCATTAGGATGGACCTCGTCACCCCGGCCGAAGGCCACTTGGGAACTTCTGGACCGTTTCCCTCCACAGGTGCCCACCATGCGGAAGCAAACCGGAATTCGCTGGCGAATCCTCGTTTCTGGAATCGGGCTCTGCGGCCTGCTCGCCCCGGCAAGCTCGGCTCTTGCCCAGGCCCCGCCCCCGGCCACTGTGACCCCGGCCCCGCGCGAGGGATGGTGGATGAAGCTTCACGAGTCGTTCCTCGACCAGGCCAAGAAAGGGAACATCGAGGTTCTGTTCCTGGGCGACTCAATCACCCAGGGATGGAACAGCAACGGCGTCTGGAAGCGGTTCTACGGGCCCCGGCATGCGGCCAACTTCGGCATCGGGGGCGACCGGACCGAGCATGTGCTCTGGCGAATCGAGCACGGGGAGATCGATGGTATTCATCCCCGAGTCGTGGTCCTGATGATCGGAACCAACAACTCGGGCTCGAACACCGCCGACGAGATCGCCCTGGGAATCGCCGCCATCGTCAAGGAGCTGCGCCAGCGTCTGCCCGAGACGAAGGTCTTGCTCCTGGGGATTTTCCCGCGAGGCCAGAAGCCCGACGCGACCCGCGCGAAGCTCGAGGAGGTGAACCGCCAGGTTTCCCGGCTCGACGACGGATCGCACGTGACCTATCTGGACATCGCCAAGGCCTTCCTTAACCCTGACGGCACCCTGTCACGCGAGATCATGCCCGACTACCTGCACTTGACCGCCAAGGGGTATCGCCTCTGGGCCGATGCCATTGAGCCCACACTCTGGCGCCTGCTGAATGAGGGCGGAAAGACGAGGTGAACGCGGAGCCGGTGAGGCGCACCGCGCCGTCCCCGCCACCCGTCACGTTTCCCCGTCACGCATCGTGCCACGAGCGAGCGGCCAGGGCGGCGGTCCCGCCAACCGCGCGGTGGCTCTCCTCTCGAGGCTGGGCCGGCGATCAGGAATCGAAGAGATCGGTCGGCTTCAGTCTGGGTAAGTCATTCCACATCGCGGCTTCGTCGGCGAACGGGTGCCTGGAGGCCGGGCGATGATCCTTCGACTGCGTGCGAAGGATCGCGCCAGCGAGTCGTAGGTCGTCCTGGGTTGTGATCTTGAGGTTGAAGATCGAACCGGCAACGATGGCGCAGCGATGTCCCAGAGCCTCGACGAGCTGCGTGTCGTCGGTGACCTCCGTGCCCAGCTTGCTGCGCCGGGCGTGGGCTTGCTCCAGCCAGTCCCGGCGGAAGACCTGTGGGGTCTGGGCCAGGAACAGGTCGTGGCGGGGGATCGTCTCGGTGGTGAGGCGGTCGTCGCCGGCGCGCTTGATCGTATCGCTCACCGGCACGGCCAGGAGGGCAGCTCCGTGCTCGCGGCCCGCGGCAAAGACGGCCGTCACCAGCTCCTCGCTCAGACAGGGGCGGGCCGCGTCGTGAATCGCCACGAACTGACAGGCCGGCCGGAGTCGCTCGAGAGCGCGGGCGACGGTGTCGGAGCGCTCGGTTCCCCCGTCGATGACATCGAGGTTGAGAAACGCGGCCTGGTCACGATACCGCCGGTCGAACATCTCCCGGTCCTCGGGCGCGATCGCCACGATGATCTGCTCCACTTCCCCGTGGGTGAGGAACGGATCCAGGGCGCGGAGCCAGACGGCGCGGCCCTCGAGCTCGGCATAGATCTTCTTCTGCCTGGGATCGCCAAACCGCGTGGATCGTCCGGCGGCGGGAAGGATCACGGCGAACTGTCCCATGGCTCGGACTCCTGAGTTTCCGGCCGTGCACCACCAACGCCCTGATTGTGCAGCCGGCTCGAGGTGGAGTCAACGATCGAGGGAGCAAGAATCATGGAAGGGATCGGGGCTTCGCTGCGGCGGGCCTGATCATCGGCCGGCGGCTGCAACCTTGATCCGCCCGCGCGCAGACCGTAGTGTCTTGGCAGGAGGCGTTCCCGGCCGCGCGGTCGGGATCGAGCCGACGGGGAGGATCTGGGGAGTCTGGTTGCGATGGAGTGTCTGGGACCGCAATGTGCCGCGATGATGCTGGAGTGGCTGAGAGAACGAAGCGGCGAGGCGGAGCAGAGTCTGTCACCCCGGACCGCAACCGAGATGCCGCGCCAGGGCCTGCTCTGGAAGGCGGCGCCGTACAGCGAGGAGACGCCGGTCATCACCTCATCCGCGGAGCTCGCCGGCGCCGTCGAGCATCTGCACTACGCCGTCTTCCGACGGTATGAAAACCAGTTGACCCGTGCCGAACGCACACGGCTCGACAACACGATCGAGAACGCACTGTTCAAGATCGATCGCTACTTCGAGCGGACGGATCCCGAGGAGCGGCTCCGCACGGCTCCCGAGATTGCCGCGCTGCGAGAGACCATCCGCGCGGGACGAGAGAAGACCGAGCGGCTGCGCACCCAGGCGCGCTGCGCCGAGCTGAAGCTCGCACAACTGACGTCGCTCTCCCCCGAGACCTTTGAGGAGTTCGTCGCCGAGCTCTTCGAGGCCCTGGGCTACACCGTGGAGCAGACCGGCGGTACCGGCGACGAGGGGGCCGACCTGCGGCTCCGCCGCAAGGACCTGCTGGCGATCGTCCAGTGCAAGTACCACAAGCGGGGTGTGGTGGGCTCACCGGAGCTCCAGAAGTTCCTCGGCACGATCCACCACACCCGCAGCCACAAGGGATTCTTCGTCACGACGAGTACCTTCTCCCTTGCGGCCGAGAAGTTCGTCGCCGATCATCCCATTGAGCTGATCGACGGCCCGAGGCTGGTCGAGCTGGTCCAGGAAGCTCTGGGCCCAGGCGCCCGCCGGGAGCCGCAGCCCGCCTGGTTCTAGCGCCTGACGGTCTCGATCCCCAGCGCGCAACGGCCCGGCACGATTCCTGCAGGGCTAATCCACATGCGGACCAGGTCCCCCGGACTCATCGGTCGGGGTCGCGAGGTCCCCACCGTGAAAAAAACTTTTTCAGTTTTCCCAGTGTACTCCAACACCCGCCCCGGCGACATCGTAAGATAGAGGGCCAGGGACAAAGGGCTTCCGATCGCGACACGAAGGAATATTCAAGGATAGAGGATCCTTTATGAGTTGCCCGTTCTGATCGGGCAACGCTCCGGAACGGAGAACATCGCGTCACAGGCTTGACCAAGGGACAGAGCACAATTTCACCTTACGAGCTGTCGATCGGAACGGAACCGATGACCGCTCTTCCCTTGGCCAAGGAGGGTTTCGAATGTCCACTCGAATGCACAGAACGTCGGTTCATACTCTTCAGTTGCCACCGGAGTTCGAGGACCTGACGGGAGTGGTCCAGAGCGATCTCAAAGTCATCGTCTCAATCCTCGCCGAACGGGCCACCGAGCGGCTGCTCCTCTCGAAGCGCCAGTCCCAGCAACTCCGGAGGTCGCTCTGGAACAACCTGACCGAGACCATCAACAAGGGGCTTGAACCCCTGTCGGTGGAGCACCGTTGAGCGCCGGGGAGTGACGCGCGCCTGCCCGGCTCCGCTGGTGCAGGCCCTCTCACTCCCCCCATCAGGCCGGTGCCGAGTTTCCACGAGGTCGCGACTCCCGCGGACTAACGCTGGCGGAGGAGTCTCGAAGGGAATTCCTTTCTTCGGTTTCCCGACCTGAGAGGTAGGCCGGACCATGGCGCAAGTGGTCCTGGGTGTGACCGGCTCGGTGGCCGCCATCCGAACTCCCTCGCTGTTCGCCGCACTCCGCGCCCAGAACCACGCCGTTCGCGTGGTCGCCACGGAGCCCTCACTCTATTTCTTTCACCCCGGCGAGCTGACCACGGCCCGCGGCGAGGATGCAGAAGCAGCCGACAGCCACCCAGGCCCCCTGTTCCGCGACCGGGATGAGTGGCCGGGCAGCCGGTACCACCGCGGCGACCCCGTGCTCCACATCGAGTTTCGCAACTGGGCCGACCTGCTCGTCGTCGCCCCCCTGGATGCCAACACGCTGGCCAAGCTCGCGCTGGGTCTGTGCGACAACTTCCTCACCTGCCTGTTCCGCGCCTGGGATTTCTCGAAGCCCGTCATCCTGGCCCCGGCCATGAACACGCTGATGTGGCGGAACCCCGTGACAGCGCGGCAGATCGGACAACTGCTGCTCGACCACGGCGATTCCGTCTCGCTACCGAGCGGCTGGAGCCTGGACACCGCTCCCGAGCACTTCGCCAGGCACGCCCCCAGTTTGATCCTGATTCCCCCCCAGTCCAAGCGGTTGGCCTGCGGCGACGTGGGCCTCGGCGCCATGGCCGAAGTCGCAACGATCGCCGAGGTGGTGCGGACCTGGTCCGACGTCGAACCCCCGGAAGATCAGAGCCCGGATAAGAGGCATGGATGAGCAAGTCTTGAGCACGAACCAGACGACGACGCTCTACACGTTCGGAGATTCCATCCTCGATTGCGGACGCTACAATCCGCACGGGATTACCCCCGCTGCGCTGATGATCAAGAACGAGGACCGGCTTTTCCCCGAGTTCCGGGGCCGTGAGCTCTCAGCGCGACGTGCGTTTCGACTGGAGCATCGGGCCGTCGATGGAGCAAGAATCGTGCACCTCGCCGAACAGGTTCTGGGGCTGAAAGTCAAGGAGCCGGCCATCGCCATGGTGACCATCGGCGGAAACGACCTCCTGGCGGGGCTGGTGGTCGATCGCGGGCCGGGACTTGACGCCTTTGCGCTGGCCCTCGAAGAATTTGTGTCGGCGCTGCCAATCTGCCCGCTGCTCCTGGGAAATGTCTACGATCCGACCATGGGAGACGACGCCCGCAACTTCCTGGGAATCGATCCACGGCTGGCTCGTGCCAGCTTCCGCCGCGTCAATGACGCCATCGCCGCGGTCGCATCGCGGCACGGCTGCCTGGTCGATCTCCATGCCCACTTCCTCACCGGCGACCCCTCGTGGTTCACCATGATCATCGAGC
The DNA here is from genome assembly GCA_963816015.1 of uncultured Planctomycetaceae bacterium. GTDB lineage: Bacteria > Planctomycetota > Planctomycetia > Isosphaerales > Isosphaeraceae > Aquisphaera. The sequence goes on from CAWFJM010000072.1 coordinate 54,306, forward strand.
CCAGCCTGAGTGGTGCCTCGGAAGTTCGGCGGTGCTTTCTCCAGGCGATCGAATCGCTAGAAGTGTGAGCCGGTGTTCGCCAGCCGCAAAGCGGCGGAAGTCCATGGCCCAGGGCGTTAGTCCTGGGTTTGAGAGAGTGAATAAACATAATCATGTTTTAGCCACTTGGGGGCGACAGAAGCACCCTCAGTGATCCCAGGGCTCGCGCCAAGGGCCCCATGTTGGGGCGAGGTCTCCCGACCTCGCCACGAGGGCGACCGAAGGTCTCCTTGTCACCCCTCCTCGGTGGGGTCGGAGACCCGCGCCGAACAGGTGAACCAGTGGCCCATATTGTGGCAGCGTAGGAGACCCGCACGAACTGGGGCGGCCGCGGACGGTACTGACCGGCCACCGAAGCTGCGCGGCGGCATCATCGTAGGTCAAGCCCTGGAGGTAGCAAAGGACGATGGGCAAGCGGTACTTCTCGGGCAGGCGCTCGATCTCGCGGTGGAGATGGCCGATCTGCTCGCGGTTCTCAACCGGGCAGGGAAGTGGTCGCTCTGCCGGGTCGGTCATCAGTCGGATGGTCCGGGGCGACCGCCTCAGCCGCGCCGCGGTGCGGTGCGCCACGCCGTGCAACCACGACGCCAGGCTGGCAGGCCGACGGATCGTGCCCCCCTTGCGAATCAAGATGAGGAACGTGGCCTGGAAGGCATCCTCCAGGTCATTCGGGTCAGAGAGCAGGTGGCGGCAAACGGCCAGGACCACTGGACCGTGGCGGTCAATGATGGCTTTGAACGCCCGCGCGTCTTTGCCTTCGATAAACCGGGCGAGCAGTTCCTCCTCACACAGTCCCACCAGACTCCCCGACTGGACCAGGCTCTGAAGGCCCCCGGCCACCTCGATGCCCGCACGTTTCGTTTGCATGGCCGACTCCCTCCGTATTGCTCGACTGTTAGTACCTCGAGCGGGCCGATCAATACAACAATTTCCAGGAATCGCTCGTCGCGGCAGTCGTCTGCATCCACGCCACGTATCGCAAACACATCAATCCCCATGTCTTGGACAATCCGGCGCCGGTCTGGTCCTTCCTTCAGTTTTTTTCCCGGAAACCGCTTGACGAGCGGTAGCCGAGCAAGTTTACTATTATGAAATTCGATAACACATTGTGCGCAGTATCGAGGAAATGCTGATCGGCGGAGGCGTATGCAGTTCGAGTCCCTGAAGATCTTCTGTGACGTGGTCCGCTGGGCCAGCTTCTCGCGCGGGGCGACCGAGAACGGCATCTCGCAATCCTCGGCGAGCCAGGCTGTTCATCAGCTCGAGGTTCGTCTGGGGGTGAAGCTAATCGACCGCTCGAAGCGGCCCCTGGTGCTGACTCCCCAGGGTAAGGTGTATTACGAGGGGTGCAAGGAGCTGGTGGGCCGGTACATCGAGCTGGAAAACCGGGTCAAGGTCGAGCTCGACGCGCACAAGGTGATCGGAACGGTGGGAGTGGCCTCGATCTACTCGGTCGGGATGCACCACATGAGCCAGTACATCAAGACGTTCGAGGAGCAGTTTCCGGAGGCCAGCGTACGGCTCGAGTACTTGCATCCAACCCGGGTGGTCGAACGCGTGGCGGGAGGAGGGGCCGACCTGGGCCTGATCTCGTACCCGCGGAAATGGCCGGAGTTGACTGTCATTCCCTGGCGGGAAGAGGTGATGAGCCTGGCGGTGCACCCGTCGCATCGGTTTGCCGGGCGGGAGACCGTGGATATCCGGGAGCTCGACGGTGAGGCGTTCATCGCCTTCGACGGCGAGCTGTCGATTCGCCGGGCCATCGATCGCTGCCTTCGCCATCACGATGTGAACGTCGAGATCGTGCTCGAGTTCGACAACATCGAGAACATCAAGCGGGCCGTCGAGATCCAGGCCGGCGTGTCAGTGCTTCCCGAACCTTCCCTCGCGCGAAGTTCGCGCGGGCTCGCTCGCCGCGGTGCGGATCGGCGGTCAGGACCCCAAGTACCAGTTGAACCGGCCGCTGGCGATCATCCACCGCCGCAACGACAACCTTGACCTGACGGCCTCGCGGTTCCTGGAATTGCTCACGGAATCGAAGGTCGACAAGCCGGCGGCCCGCTCATACGGGACCGTGCGTACCGTCGCCGCCTCTTCCTCCTGAGAAGAGCGGCAGCCCCCGCGGCCGGGCTCGCCCGAAGCCCGGCGCGGGCTTTCGATGCGGGCCGGCGGGTAAGGATCCGAACGATGGCCGGGCCGATAGCCCGGGTTGTGAACCGGATCGGGCTTGACCGGCGAGAGCGTCGCGGAAGACCGACGCGATGTCACCCCTTGATCGAGAGACCCCGATCCGAAATCCCTGCGCGGCCGGAGCCTCATGCCGGCCCCCGAACTGAAAAACCGTGACTTGTCAAGCAGTCTAAACCTCTTCCTCCCCGAGCCAGAACGGTCCTGGAAGGACATCAGCCATGGGTACAGGTTTACCATCGCCCCAGGGTCTCTACGATCCGAGCTATGAACATGACGGTTGCGGCGTGGGATTCATCGTCGACCTGAAGGGCAGGAAATCACATCAACTGGTCCGCGATGGCCTGACGGCGCTGGTGAACCTGGATCATCGCGGCGCCTGCGGGTGCGAGAACAACACCGGAGACGGTGCCGGCGTGCTGATCCAGATCCCCCACGAGTTCCTCGCCCACCGTTGCAGGGCGATGGGCATCGAGGTGGGAGAGCCCGGAACCTACGGCGTGGGGGCGTTTTTCACCTCACCCGACCCGGCCCAGCAGAAGTTCGGCATGGAGATCTTCGAGAAGATCGTTGCCGACCTTGGCCAGGTCTTCCTCGGCTGGCGTCAACTCGTCACCTGCAACGAGCCCCTGGGCGCCAGTGCCCGGGCGGTCGAGCCGAGGATGTTCCACGCCCTGGTGGGCAGAGACCCCCGGATCACGGATTCCGACGGCTTTGAACGCAAGCTCTACGTGATCCGCAAGCAGTTCGAGACCCAGATCGAGGAGTCCGGGCTCGACGACCACAAGTACTTCTACTTCTCCAGCCTCTCGTGCCGGACGCTGGTCTACAAGGGAATGCTCACGCCCAGCCAGGTGGCCGTCTACTTCAAGGACGACCTGGCGGATCCGCTGCTGGAGAGCGCGATCTGCATGTTCCACTCGCGGTTCTCCACCAACACCTTCCCGAGCTGGCAACTGGCCCACCCCTACCGGATGATCTCGCACAACGGAGAGATCAACACGCTTCGCGGCAACATCAACTGGATGCGGGCCCGCGAGGCGCTCTTCGCCTCCGAGCTCTACGAGCCCGGCGACATCGCGAAGATCAAGCCGATCATCCGCGAGGGCCTGTCCGACACCGCCTGCCTGGACAATGCGATCGAGCTCCTGGTCCGATCGGGCTACAGCCTGCCCCACGCGATGATGATGCTGATTCCCGAGGCGTGGGACCACCACGAGAGCATGTCCCAGGTGAAGAAAGACTTCTATCAGTATCACAGTTGCCTGATGGAGCCCTGGGACGGGCCGGCCTCGGTGGCCTTCACCGACGGCAAGAACATCGGCGCCGTGCTCGACCGGAACGGACTGCGGCCCAGCCGGTACATCGTCACGAAGGACGACCGCGTCATCATGGCCTCGGAAGTCGGCGCCCTGGCGATCGCGCCGGAGAACGTCCTGAAGAAAGGGCGGCTCGAGCCGGGCAAGATGTTCCTGGTGGATCTTCAGCAGGGCCGTATCGTCAACGACGAGGAGCTCAAGCACCAGATCGCCTCGGCCAAGCCCTACGGCAAGTGGCTTCGCGAGTACATGGTTCCCCTGGCCAAGCTGCCGGTGGCCCCGGACATCCCCGGCCCCGACCCCAGGACGCTGCTCCAGCGACAGCAGGCGTTCGGCTATACCCTGGAGGATCTCAAGTTCATCCTCGCGCCGATGGGTGCGAACGGCGAGGAGGCGATCGGCTCGATGGGCAACGACGTCCCGCTCGCGGTCCTCTCCGACCGCGCCCAGCCCCTGTTCAACTACTTCAAGCAGCTCTTCGCCCAGGTCACGAACCCTCCGCTGGACGCAATCCGCGAGGAACTGGTGACCTCGGTGTTCACCGGCGCCGGCGGCGAGGGAAACCTGCTCGAGCCGAAGCCCGAAGCGTGCCGCCAGATCGCACTCGATCTGCCCATCGTCGACAACGACCAGATGGCCCGGCTCAAGCTTCTCGAAGGATGGCACGGGTTCACGTCGGTCACTCTCCCCATGCTCTTCGTGGCCGCCGACGGTGCCGCTGGCATGGAGCGGGCTCTCGAGTCGCTCTTCAAGAAGGCCAGCGCCGCCATCGAGGCGGGAGCCAGCTTGATCATCCTTTCCGACCGGGGAGTGAACGCCGAGATGGCCGCCATCCCGTCGCTCCTGGCCTGCTCGGGACTGCACCACCACCTGGTGCGCCAGGGCCATCGATCGCGAGCCGGCCTCCTCATCGAGTGTGGAGACGCGCGTGAGGTCCATCACTTCGCCCTTCTGCTGGGATACGGGGCGGGGACGATCAACCCGTACGTGGCCTTCGAGACGCTCGATGACATGATCCGCCAGGGCCTGCTCAAGGGCCTCACCCACGAGGAGGCCGTCTACCGCTACCGGAAGGCCATCAAGAAGGGGGTCGTCAAGGTGATGTCTAAGATGGGCATCAGCACCATCCAGAGCTACCGCGGCGCCCAGATCTTCGAGGCCATCGGCCTAAACGAGGTGTTCATCGCCCGCTACTTCGATAAGACGGCCTCGCGGATTGGCGGCGTTGGGCTGGAAGAGATCGCCCGCGAGACGCTCGAGCACCACAACCGGGCCCACGCCATCCGCGACGCCGGCCCCTCCTTGCTCGAGGAAGGGGGCCAGTATCAGTGGCGGCGGGACGGCGAGTACCACCTGTTCAACCCGGAGACGATCTTCCGGCTCCAGCACTCCACCCAGGCCGGCCGCTATGACATCTTCAAGAAGTACACCCTCATGGTGGACGAGCAGAACGAGCGACTCTGCACCCTGCGCGGCCTCTTCGAGTTCCGCCGGGACCACTGCACGCCGATCCCGATCGAGGAGGTCGAGCCGGTCGAGTCGATCGTCAAGCGATTCGCCAGCGGTGCGATGAGCTACGGCTCGATCTCGGCCGAGGCCCACGAGACCCTGGCCATCGCCATGAACCGGCTGGGGGCCCGCTCGAACACGGGCGAAGGTGGAGAAGACCCCGAGCGGTTCAAGCCCTTGCCCAGCGGCGACAGCAAGCAAAGCGCGATCAAGCAGGTGGCCTCGGGCCGGTTCGGGGTGACCAGCGAATACCTGGTCAATTCCGATGAGCTCCAGATCAAGATGGCCCAGGGGGCCAAGCCCGGCGAGGGGGGCCAGCTTCCCGGCCACAAGGTTTGGCCCTGGATCGCCAAGGTCCGGTTCTCGACCCCGGGCGTCGGCCTGATCAGCCCGCCGCCCCACCACGACATCTACTCGATCGAGGACCTCGCCCAGCTCATCTTCGACCTCAAGAACAGCAATCCCCGGGCGCGAATCAGCGTCAAGCTGGTGGCCGAGGTCGGCGTGGGAACGGTGGCCGCGGGCGTGGCCAAGGCCCACAGCGACGTCGTCCTGATCAGCGGCCATGACGGCGGCACCGGCGCCAGCCCCCTGACCTCGATCAAGCACGCGGGCATCCCCTGGGAGCTTGGCCTGGCCGAGACCCAGCAGACGCTGGTACTCAACAAGCTGCGCGACCGGATCATCGTCCAGACCGACGGGCAAATGAAGACGGGCCGCGACGTGGTGATCGCCGCTCTGCTCGGGGCCGAGGAATACGGCTTCGCCACGGCTCCGTTGGTAGTCATGGGCTGCATCATGATGCGGGTTTGCCACCTTGACACCTGCCCCGTGGGCATCGCCACCCAGAACCCCAAGCTTCGCGAGAAGTTCCGGGGCAAGGCCGAACACGTGGTCAACTTCTTCCGGTTCGTCGCCCAGGAAGTGCGCGAGCTTATGGCCGAGCTCGGTTTCCGGACCATCGACGAGATGATCGGCCGCAGCGACGTCCTCGACATGCGCAAGGCCATCGACCACTACAAGGCCAGAGGGCTGGACTTCAGCAAGATCTTCTACCGGCCCGACATGGGCCCCGACGTCGCCGTCCGGCGCGTCCGGCGCAGGAGCACGGCCTCGAAGAGACGCTGGACGTGACGACGCTGCTGCCTGCCTGCGCCCCTGCCCTCGAGCGAGGCGAGCCCGTTTCGCTCGACTTGCCGATCCGCAACGTCAACCGGACGGTGGGGACGATCCTGGGAAGCGAGCTGACCCGGCGGCACGGCGGATCCGGCCTGCCCGACGACACCATCAAGCTCAAGTTCACCGGCTCGGCCGGCCAGAGCTTCGGTGCCTTCGTGCCGAGAGGGATCACCCTGACCCTCGAAGGCGATTCCAACGACTATGCGGGAAAGGGCCTCTCCGGCGGCAAGATCATCGTCTATCCGCCGCGAACCGCGACGTTCATCCCCGAGGAGAATATCCTCATCGGCAATGTCGCCCTCTACGGTGCGACCGGCGGCCGGGCCTTCTTCCGGGGCAGGGCTGGTGAACGGTTCTGCGTCCGGAACAGCGGCGCTCATGCCGTCGTCGAGGGGACGGGCGACCATTGCTGCGAGTACATGACCGGCGGCGTCGCCGTCATCATCGGCGGCACGGGGCGGAACTTCGCCGCCGGCATGAGCGGCGGCGCGGCCTTCGTCCTCGATGAGGCCGGCGATTTCCCCAGGCGATGCAACCTCGAGATGGTCGACCTCGAGCCGCTCGTCCTGCCGGAGGACATCGAGCTGGTCCGGGATCTCCTCATCCAGCATGCCGGCTACACCGGCAGCACGGTGGCCGCAAGGCTCTTGAAAGACTGGGACAAGGCAAGCGGGAAGTTCGTCAAGGTGATGCCCCTGGATTACCGCCGCGTTCTCCAGGAGCAGAAGAAGGCGGAAGCCGAGGCTCAGGAAGCGATGGAGCAGGTGGAGGTGACCCGTGGGTAAGCCAACTGGATTCATGGAGTATCGCCGCGAGCTGCCGGACCGCCGTCCAGTTGCCGAACGGGTTCACGACTACCTCGAGGTCTACAACCCGTTCTCCGAGGAGAAGCTCAAGGCCCAGGGCGCCCGCTGCATGGACTGCGGCATCCCCTTCTGCCACCAGGGCTGCCCGCTGGGCAATCTGATCCCGGACTGGAACGACCTGGTCTACCGCGATCAGTGGCGCATGGCCATCGATCGGCTGCACGCCACGAACAACTTCCCCGAGTTCACCGGCAAGCTCTGCCCCGCGCCGTGCGAGGCGTCGTGCGTGCTGGGCATCAACGACGATCCGGTGGCAATCAAGCAGATCGAGGCCAGCATCATCGACAAGGCCTGGGAGGAGGGGTGGGTGACGCCCCAGCCGCCCCGGGTCAAGACGGGCAAGACCGTGGCCGTCGTCGGCTCCGGTCCGGCCGGCCTGGCGTGCGCCCAGCAACTGGCCCGCGCCGGCCACGCCGTCACCGTCTTCGAGCGCGCCGACCGGATCGGCGGGCTGCTCCGCTACGGCATTCCCGACTTCAAGATGGAGAAGCGGTTTCTCGACCGGCGGCTGGCTCAGATGGAAGCCGAAGGGGTCGACTTCAAGCCCGGCGTCAACGTGGGCGTCTCTGTCGCCGCCGAGCGGCTCCTCGCCGAGTTCGACGCCATCTGCCTGTGCGGCGGAGCCACCCAGCCCCGCGACTTGCCCATCGAGGGCCGAGAGCTGGAGGGAGTTCACTTCGCCATGGACTTCCTCACCGTTCAGAACCGGCGGGTGGCCGGCGACTCGAACCACGGCGCGGCACTCTCGGCTAATGATAAGCATGTGATCATCATCGGCGGCGGCGACACCGGCGCCGATTGCCTGGGGACAGTGCACCGCCACGGCTGCAGGAGCGTTCACCAGTTCGAGATCGTCCCCCGCCCGCCCGACTCGCGGTCCCCCGCCAACCCCTGGCCCCAGTGGTCGAACGTCTTCCGCGTCTCGTCGGCCCACGAGGAGGGGGGCGTCCGCGAATACTCCATCAACACCCGGCGGTTCCTGGGCCGCGAGGGGCGGCTTGTGGCCCTCGAGACGGTGCAGGTCGAGATGAAGAACGACAATGGCCGCCCCCGGTTCGTGGACATCCCGGGCACCGAGAAGATCTATCCCGCCGACATCGTCCTTCTGGCCATGGGCTTCGTCGGGCCCGAGAGAAAAGGAATGCTCGAGCAGTTCGGCGTCGAGCTCGACCCCATGGGGAACGTCAAGGCCAACGCCGACAAGCGGACGAGCGTGCCCAAGGTCTTCACCGCCGGCGACATGACCCGCGGCCAGAGCCTGATCGTCTGGGCCATCGCCGAGGGCCGCCACGCCGCCCGGTCGATCGACGAGTTCCTGATGGGCTCATCCGAACTGGCCAAACCCCTCGAGCATGGCAACGGCCTGCGGCCCTTCGTGTGACAAGGGCCGAGGCCGCCCCTCACGGGGAAGCGCCATCAGCGACTCGTCCGTCGGTTCCCACGGGGCCGCAAGGCCCACCAGGCTCGCACGTCAGTGCGATCCGCACAAGCAGGTGCAGATGATTGTCCAGCACCGCGGTCCCGGCGACCGCCAGCGAGAAGATCTGGGCAAGTTCCTGGAGCCGATTCTCGATCCACTCTTTGCGGTCGTGTAGACGCTCGCCGAGCCAGAAGGCGCGGCGCACGCACCGCGTCACGTACAGCCACGCACAGCTAGAAGTGGCCACGCGCAAAATCTGGGTCGCTTTGTCTTACGGGCTCAATACTCATTATTGGATAGAAAAGATTGGACTATACTTCCTGCCGTGTCTATCCTACATCGATAGGCCGCGCTCGAGGGTCATAGGTTCTTCGATCCCTGTATGTATCCCAGTGTGCTGGACATCATGTCGGGCATTGGACCCAGCGAGGTGCCATCACGACATCATGTGAGGGAACAGTGTGAAAGCGATCAATCATGCAGTTGCCCTCCCACCGTCGCCGATGAGATCTCCGCATGCAAGAGAGCAAAACACTCGATGATGCAGCCAAGACCTGCCCCGAATTGCGTGAGGCGATGGAATTGTGGGGCGAGGTCAAGTTCGGAGTGGCGGATTGAGAAATGGTGCGCATCATGCGTGCGCCAATCGCCGTAACAAGCGCCAAACCGTACAGAGGTGTTCCCGTGACCAGACAACGCCCGATCATTCTCGGTATTGTAGGCGACAGTGCAGCCGGTAAAACGACGATCACGCAAGGGCTGGTTAACATTCTCGGCGTCGACTGCGTCACGCACGTGTGCACCGACGACTATCACAAATACGACCGGAAGGAACGCGCGGAGCACGGCATCACGGCGCTGCATCCCGAGTCCAATTACATGGACGTGATCGAGCTGCACCTGGAGCGTATGCATTACGGTCAGCCGATCCTCAAGCCGGTGTACGACCACTCCACTGGCACCCTTGTCCGACCCGAGTATGTCCGGCCACGCCAGTTCGTCATCGTCGAGGGCCTGTTGGGCTTTTCCACCCCGAACATGCGGCAGTTCTACGATGTTAGAGTCTATCTTGCCCCGCCCGAAGAGATGCGGAGGCTGTGGAAAATCAAGCGCGATACGACCAAGCGCGGCTACACCACCGAGCAGGTGCTGAAGGAACTCGAGGGGCGGGAAGCCGACTCGCGCGACTTTATCCGCCCCCAGAAGAAGTATGCCGACATCGTCGTGACGTTCCATGGTCCGCAGGGCATCCCGCCGGAACAGGCGGGTGGCAACCTTAACGTGCGACTCGTGCTGCGTCCCACCATTCCTCACCCCGACCTGAGTTATCTCGTGGACAGCAATCACCCGGATTCCGGCGTCCGACTCAAGTTGGGGCGCGACGAAGGACGCCCGGTGGACTTTCTCGAGATTGACGGCGATGTGGCCGCGCAGCATGCCACCGAACTGGAAGATGTCATCTGGCAGCACCTACCTGACCTGCGTCCGGTGAGCGACGATCAGATTGGCAACTACCTGGATCGCACCGAGAAGAAACACAGCTCGCCGCTCGCAATCACGCAGCTTTTGATCACCTATCATCTCTTACGCAAGTACAGTGACGTCTCGCAGTTGCCTTTTGCACCCCCGGTTGCGGCCCTCAGCCGAATTGGGTCCATTCCGACGCCTCTGCCAAGCAGCGGATCCGGGCAGTCATTAGCAAGTAGCGGTTAGCCGAGCACCTCGCGACTCTAGCCGAAGGAGTAAACAGAACGGCCTCGTATGAGGTGAATCGAGAAGTCATGGCTATAGAAGCTGGCGAGAAAGCGTGCCGTCCGCAGGTTCATCGCTTTGAAGATCACCCGCGTGCATTCCGCCACGACTGATGCTAACCTCCGCCTGTCGGCCTCGCGACGCCCAGCAGGGCCGCATCGGAGGGAACAGCAACAGGTCCGTCTGATCTTCAACCAGCAGCACGTTGCGCGGCGGCAAACGCTGGATTTTTCGGCGAATCTGCCGTTTTTTCTCCAACTCGGGGTCGAGGACGTAATGGGTCCGCTTCTCCAACCTAGCCCAACCGGTCTAACTGGCCCTGGATTGTGTCAGCACAGTGCCGCTGGCCGGTGCCTTGAATTTGCTCTCGCACGAAGGGGACTGTCCAGATAACAGCGTTGGCGGCAGGCGACGATCTATTTGTCGTAGATGCTCTGCCGGGTCACCCCCAGCATCCCAGCGACCTCGGGGATGGGGCGGCCCCGATCGACTTCGAGGAGAGCCAGAGTCCGGCGGTATGTGCGATTATCCTGCGTTGATTGCAAATGGCGTCCCAGACGCCGCAGTTGCCAAGCCAGCAGATCCAGGTCGCTCGTGGTCAGTATCTGCGCCGGTGCAGGCCGGCCTTGGCCAGGCGCGATGGTTTCTGGTCCGTCCGATGCCCACTAACGGCGGTTCGGACCGCGGAACTGGGTCGTTAGGCGGCTTGACACCTTTTTCTGCCGCCTCTTCCTATATATTGTTCACGAACACCCCCTGGTATATTGGCACTATGTACGAGATCCCAGCTTTTTTCACAAGCACACTCGGTCGTAAGAAGGAGGAGCTGCAATGGCAATAGTTGTGAAGACCGATGGGCCGCAGAAGAGTCGTTGGGCCGCCGGCGTTACGCCGTACGCCGAGATGGGCTACTACAACGCCGACTACGAGCCAAAGGATACCGACATCCTGTGCGCGTTCCGGCTTGTGCCGCATGACGGTGTCGAGCCGATCGAAGCGGCCGCCGCGGTGGCGGGCGAGTCCTCAACCGCTACGTGGACCGTGGTCTGGACCGACCGCCTCACCGCGCACGAGCACTACCAGGCAAAGTGCTACCGCGTCGATTCAGTGCGAGGTACCGATCAGTACATCGCCTACATCGCCTACGACCTGGACCTTTTCGAAGAGGGCTCGATCGCCAACCTGACCTCGTCGATCATCGGCAACGTGTTCGGCTTCAAGGCGCTCAAGTCCCTGCGCTTGGAGGACATGCGCATCCCGCCGCACTACGTCAAGACCTTTCTTGGTCCGCCGCATGGCATCGTGATGGAGCGCGAGTACCTGAACAAATACGGCCGCCCGCTTCTCGGCGCGACGACCAAGCCGAAGCTCGGCCTCTCGGCGCGTAATTACGGGCGCGTGGTCTTCGAGGCGCTGCGCGGCGGCCTGGACTTCGTGAAGGACGACGAGAACATCAACTCGCAGCCGTTCATGCGCTGGCGCGACCGGTTCCTGTTCTGTATGGAGGCGGTCAACAAGGCCATGGCTGCCACCGGCGAGATCAAGGGCCACTACCTAAACGTCACCGCCGGCACGATGGAGGAGATGTACGAACGGGCCGAGTTCGCCAAGGAGCTGGGCAGCGTGATCATCATGATCGACCTGACGATCGGCTACACGGCGATCCAGTCGATGGCGAAGTGGGCACGTAAGAATGGCCTGATCCTGCACCTGCACCGCGCCGGCCACGGCACCTACACCCGCCAGAAGACCCACGGCGTCAACTTCCGCGTGATCAGCAAGTGGATGCGCATGGCCGGGGTCGACCACATCCACGCCGGCACGGTCGTCGGCAAGCTGGAGGGTGACCCGAACGCCGTGCAGGGCTACTACAACACGCTGCGCGAGAACAAGCTCGACCCGAACCCCACGCAGGGGCTGTACTTCGAGCAGGACTGGGCCTCGATGCCGGGGACGATGCCGGTGGCGTCGGGCGGCATCCACGCCGGGCAGATGCACCAACTGCTGCACTACCTGGGCGAGGATGTCGTGCTCCAGTTCGGCGGCGGCACGATCGGCCACCCCGACGGCATCGCCGAGGGCGCGACGGCCAACCGCGTGGCGGTGGAGGCGATGATCCAGGCACGCAACGCGGGCCGCGACTACCTGAACGAGGGGCCCGAGATCCTGGCCCGCGCCGCCCGCTGGTCGCCCGCGCTCGCCAAGGCATTGGAGACGTGGAAGGACGTTTCGTTCGACTTCACGTCGATGGACGTGCCGGATGCTGTTGTCACACCTACGTTCTGAATCAAGGTCGAAGAAAAAAGGCAAAATGCGAAAATGTGAGACGATTCGGTCTTTATCGTTTACTTTTTTCCTTTTGCCTTTTACCTTCAGCGAGGTATGCGATGAGAATTACCCAGGGCACCTTCTCCTACCTGCCCGACTTCACCGATGACGATATCACGGCGCAGGTGCAGTACTGCCTGGACAACGACTGGCCGCTCTCGATCGAGTACACTGACGACCCGCACCCGCGCAACGTCTACTGGGACATGTGGGGCCTGCCGATGTTCGACATGAACGACCCGGCGGCGATCATGTACGAGCTGAACCGCTGCCGCGAGGCGTTCCCGAACCACTACATCCGCGTCAACGGCTACGATCGGCGCTACGGCCGGCAGACCACCGCGCTCAGCTTCATCGTACAGCGGCCGAAGGAGGAGCCAGGCTTCCGCGTCGAGCGCCAGGAGTTCGCAGACCGGCGGGTGAAGTACACAATCCATGCGTACGCGACGGACCGGCCGGCGGGGATGCGCTACCAGTCTTGATCCCTGGACAAGGAGCCGCGGAAATGCTGGGATGTAACCGTGGGGTGATTGTGTAACCGTGCGCTCCTTGTCTCCTGGTCTGCTTGTCCGAACTGTAAGAGCAAGCAAAACGCTTATGAGCACCGAAGAAGTGGCTGTCGAAGAAACATTGATCAACCTCGACGGGGTCTACCGGGAGTCGAACATACAGCAGATCCTTGACGATCTGGACCGCGAGCTGGTGGGGCTGGTGCCGGTCAAGACGCGCATCCGCGAGATCGCCTCGCTGCTGCTTATCGCGCGGCTCCGTGAGCAGTCTGGATTGAGTACCGAGGGGCCCACGTTGCACATGTGCTTCACCGGTCGGCCCGGCACCGGCAAGACCACCGTGGCGATCCGGATGGGGAAAATCCTGCATCACCTCCACTACGTCCGCAAGGGCCATCTGGTGGTGGCGACGCGCGACGACTTGGTCGGCCAGTATGTCGGCCACACCGCGCCGAAGACCAAGGAGATCGTGAAAAAGGCGATGGGCGGCGTGCTGTTCATTGACGAGGCTTACTACCTCTACCGCCCCGATAACGAGCGCGACTACGGCCAGGAGGCGATCGAGATGCTGCTCCAGGTGATGGAGAACCAGCGCGACGACCTGGTGGTGATCCTGGCCGGCTACAAAGAGCGCATGGACGTCTTCTTCCAGTCGAATCCGGGTTTTCGCTCGCGGATTGCGCACCATATCGAGTTTCCGGATTACACGCTCGACGAGCTGATGACGATCGCTGAGCTGATGTTGCGGCGGCAGATGTACTCGTTCGACGCAGAATCGCGGAATGCGTTCGCCGAGTACTTAACGCTGCGGCTCCAGCAGCCGCACTTCGCCAACGCGCGCAGCGTCCGCAACGCCATCGACCGCGCCAAGCTGCGCCAGGCTGGCCGACTGATCCGCCAGGGCGGCGTGGTCCCGCGCGAGGAACTGGCACGAATCGACGCTGACGATATCCGGCAGAGCAGGGTGTTTCAGGGCGGAATCGATAGATAGTCGTCAGTCGTGTTCAAGAAGCCTGACGGCGGTACCGCGGAGCCTTGGCTCAGTGGAAGGGGGATGAGACTCGTGGCTCGAATCTGCTTGAAGACGTCCCTTTTCAGCCTGCCTGGCGTGGCCCTGGCGCTCCTGGTTAATCTCGCCTGCACGAGTCCGGCTTCCGGCCAGACCGCGCCGGCCTACCCGGAGTTGTACCGGGACCCGGCTCGAACGGACCAGCTCACCCCGGCCGACCTGCCCAACCTGGGCCGCCAGGTCATGCTCGAGGCGACCTCGATGTTCGTGCACGCTCGGTCGGAGCTGTCCGACAGCCCGGAAGCCTTCCGCCTGCTCGAGCAGATCAGGGCTCTCTGGAACGAGGCAGACGCGTTCACGGCGGCCGTCTCCTCGGGAGTCCCCGCCAGCCAGGCCATGGAGGCCGGCGCCCTGGCGCTTCCCGATCTGGAAGCGGCCTTCGAGCGGGTTCGCTCGACGCTCGGCATTCTTCCGGGTGACGCCCCCCGAGCGGCCGAGAATCTCCAGTTCATGAGCCGGGCCATGGCGGTGATCGGGCCGCTGGTGCGTCAGGGCCTCCAGGAGACGGCGACGACCGCGGGATCCGCAGCCGGCCAGAGACAGCGGAACCTGGCGATCCTCCGTGCCGAGGCCCGGAACATCGCCCGCGCGGTCCAGGCGGTTCGCGCCGCCGTTGCCGGAGCCGGCGAACCGGCAAGGTCCTCCTCCGCACTCGACCGCGAGCTCGACGTGCTTTCCCAGCTCTGCCTGGGACTGGAGCGCATTGCCGTGCCCTGGACCGACGACCGTGACGTCGTCTCGTCGGTCCGTCCCCTCCGCTCGCAGGCCCAGCGGATCGACTTCGAAGCACAGAGCGGTCGATTTCCCGGGTCGGTGCTGGGCCAGTGGAGCCCGATCAAGAGCCGGATCGACGACATCGCCGCCCGCTATCAGCTCCCTCGCGAGGTTGTCATGAGGACGCCACGCGAAGCTCCCCCCCGGGAAGCCGGAGCCATCGCCTCGGTCGAGGAGGCCGCCAGGGCGATCGATGAGTACCTCCAGGAAGAGCAATCGGGCGCGACAACCCGGGCCCCCGGAAAAGAAGTCGTCGAAGCTGATGCCCGACGGCTGCAATCCCGCCTCTACCTGCTGCGCCAGCAACTCCTTGGCCAGGAAGCCCCTCAGCCGATCGCCCAGGCTCTCCTTGGTGTGAGGACGGCTCGGCGACAGTTCGAGGCCCGGGCCATGTTCGAGCACGCGGGCCGGAGGGAAGAGCTGGATCGTTTGCTCCAGTGCGTCGATCGCGCCACGGCCGCCGCTGGCGATCGACCGTCGCAAACCCCCTGAAACGCCCGCAGGCCCCGCCGCCCCGCGAGTCCGCTCAGCCGGAGTGTGCCCTCATTCCCCGGGGATCGTCGGTGAACAGGCCGTCCACACCGAGCTCGGCCAGATGTTCGGCCAGTCCGCCCGGCCGACCATCGTTGACCGTGTAGACGAGGATCGGAATCCCCGCGGCCTTCAGCTCGGCGAGACCCTCGGCCTGGAGAGTCGCTGCCGACGGTCGCCGGCGGTAAGCGATCGACTCGGCGCCCAGCGAGCTTGCCGAGGCGTGATAGGTCTGTGCGCCGACGATCCCGGTGAGATACGCATGGGGCCGAAACAGGGGAGTCCACGCGAGGACGCCCCGGGGGATGGCGAGCAGATCCTGATCCGCGGGGATGACCAGCCTCGGAATCCGTGCAAGCTCGCGGTGATCAAAGCTGGAGAGCAACACCCGGCTCGAAGTCCCGGTCCGGGCGATCGCATCCAGGACGGCCTCGGTCAGGCCAGGCGGGCTCTCGGGGAACGACTTGATCTCGACGTTCACCAGCCAGTCGAGGTCGGCCGTGAGCGCCAGGGCATCGACCAGAGTCGGAACCCGGACTGGACCCGTACGCCGAGGCGTCCGGGGATCGTCCCGAAGGCCCTCGAGAGTGCCGAACGCGGCTGCCGAGCGCTCTGGTCCCCGCTCCTCGAAGAACCAGGAGCCCGCGTCGAGCGTGCGGAGCTCGCTCCAGTCGAAGTCGGAGAGTCGAAATCCATCACGGCCCCGCACGTCGGCGCGAAACCGCTCCGTGACGTCCGTCGTACGAGCCAGCGTCTCATCATGGAAGACAACGGCCACGCCGTCGCGAGTGAGCTGGACGTCAAGCTCCCAGGCCTCGGCTCCTGCCTCCCATCCTAGCCGGCCCGCCTCCAGCGTGTTCTCCGGAGCATGAAACGAATCACCGCGATGTGCCACCACGACAGGATGGGTCCGGTGTCGACTTCAACAGATCGAGAAAGCGGTTTGTCACAGGCATGCCCCGTCGCAGGATACAGACGCGGAGGCCATTCCTCTCAGACACCGCATCATACCCGCCCTAACGCCCGCGGCGGGCGGAGCCGCCTTCCTTCGTTCAATCAAGCCTATCATGATTCTCTTATGGCACACCAGTTGCCCCATTCTGAACGCAGTCGTGCATTCCCCCGTCCGTGCCTTGGCCTTGCAGCAACCAGGACGATCCTCCAAGCAGTTGAGAATGTACAACTTGTGATAAGCGACCTGGATCTCGCGAAGAGATCTCTTGGAATACGGGGCCAAGAAAAACCTCGTCTGATGCCTGATTCTTAGAAGGACTTGCTTATGAAGCGCGCAGTGACACCATTTTTTTTGCTTGTTGGGCTGGCTGTCCTGGCCATGTTCGTGCGGCCAGCCGGAACACCATTGCCACCGGGTGACACCCTGAATTCTGGAGACGTCGCATGGATGCTGACGGCCTCGGCTCTGGTGCTTCTGATGACCCCCGGGCTGTCGTTCTTTTATGGAGGCATGGTCAGCTTCAAGAATGTGGTTTCGACGATGCTTCAGAGCGTGATCGCCCTGGGGGTGATCAGCCTGCTCTGGGTCTTGGTCGGGTTCGGCCTGGCGTTCGGCGACGACATCGGCGGGCTGATCGGCAATCCGCTTTCCTTCTTCATGTTCGATCGCGTGAGCGACGGGACGGTCACGCTGGGCGTCGGGGAGGGGGCCCTCAAGCTCACGATACCGCTCCTGGTCTTCTCGATGTTCCAGCTCAAGTTCGCGATCATCACGCCGGCTCTGATCACGGGATCGTTCGCCGAGCGGGTGAGGTTTTCTGCGTACTTGCTGTTCATCGTTCTGTTCAGCCTGCTGATCTACTGCCCGCTGGCACACTGGACCTGGCATCCCCAGGGGATCTTCTTCAAGTGGGGCGTGAAGGACTTCGCCGGCGGCACCGTGGTCCACATGTCGGCCGGGTTTGCGGCCCTTGCGGGAGCGATGATCCTGGGCCGGCGCAAGAGCCACCTGGCCAACGAGGCGCATGAGCCCGCGAATGTTCCCTACGTTCTGCTTGGCACCGGGATGCTCTGGTTTGGCTGGTTCGGCTTCAACGCCGGCTCGGCAACCGGGGCCAACGGCTCGGCGGCCCTGGCCTTCGCCACCACGAACACGGCGTCGGCCTGTGCGATGCTGGGCTGGATGTTCTTCGACTGGATGCGAGGTCGGAAGCCTTCGGCGATGGGCGCCTGCATCGGGGCGGTCGTCGGACTGGTCGCGATCACGCCCGCGGCGGGATTTGTGACGGTCCGCGACAGCATCGTGATCGGCCTGGTCGCCAGCATCGTCTGCAACCTGGCCTGCCACTACAAGAACAAGTCCACGCTCGACGATACGCTCGACGTCTTCCCCTGCCACGGCGTGGGGGGCATGGTGGGCATGGTCTGCACCGGCATCTTCGCCAAGGACGTCGGCCTGGTCTTCGGCAAGACGGAGACGTTTCTTTACCACTTGCTGGCGCTGGTCATCGTCGCGATCTTCTCGTTCGTCGGCTCGTTGATCCTCTACAAGGTCACCGACCTGATCATCCCGCTCCGGGTGACCGAGGGTCAGGAGCACGAGGGGCTGGACCTCAGCCAGCACGGCGAGACAGCCCTGGCGGTCGGGGCCATCACCAACGGCAACGGGCGCAAGAATGGGGTGCTCTCCGAGCCGATGGTCGGCGCCCACGCCTGAGATTCAACCCAGGGATCTTCGCGGTCCGGGCCAGGCAGCGATGCCTGGCCCGTCCTGTTGAGTTTCACACGCCTCGGGCGACCGCTTTCCGAAAGGGAGGCGATCGCCCGTTTTCTTTCGCTCCAGCGGAACTTGCTGAGACGCCTACGAGACCCGGCGAGTTGCCAGACCGCGAGCGAAACGGCCTGCGGGGTCACCGTTTTGTTCTCGAGCGCTTGGTGGAATAGCCTGCACCACAGCAACTGACGATACAGGCCTGAAGCGCCGGCGAAGGAGCGGTCCCTCGATCGACCCCAAGACTCGGTCCTTGGGAAGAGCTTCGCTGGCGCTTTTTGAGGTTGCACTCCATGAATCTCGCCCCGAAGAACGTATGGACCCATGCCCTGAAAGGGCCGTACAACGTGTTCGTTCCCTGTTCCCAAGGCGTTGCCCTGGGCTGATATCTTGCTGCCTCTTCGGGGCGGAGAGGCAAGAGCACAACTTCAAAACTGGCGCTTCAGGCTTGTGAGCCCAGGTCGATGTGGCACTCGGAAAGGCTCCTCCTCCTCCTCGAAGCCGACAGGAGAGGAGGAGTTTGGACGAAGTGTCCGGAGCGGTTTGCCGTTCGAAAACGAAACGGATCCAGCGGGAGGCTGGATCCGGAACGACTCGGTTGAAAGGGGAGAGGTCAAGGCGACCGCTTTGGGGGCCGGTGCCAGGCGGTCTGGGCAGGACGGCTCAGGACAAGGCGATGATCGTAGCAACGACGGCAAGGAAAAGCAGGACTTCCTTGACCATGTCGTTGCCGGTCTCCTGGACCTTCATGGGTGTTGAACCTCGAAAAAGAAGACTCGGGAACCCTTGCTCCGATTCACTCCGATCGAATCGAGCTTTGATCGGGGATCCATCCCCCTCACCACCAAGGCCACCCATGGGCGTTCTGTTCCGGCCGATTCCGCCCGCGGGGGCCATCCTCGAGAAGTAACGGACCCGGCCGCGAAAAGCGGCCGGGCCTGCGAACGCGTGATTCGCTTCGGTGTCACGAGTAGGAAACGGGGACCTTTTCGGTCGTGGATGAGACGACGGGCGTGACTTTTCGGGGAACGCCCGGGCCGAACGTGGTGAGATGGTCCTGGCCAGCTCGCTTGACCTCGATCGGGTCTTCGATCACATAGCCGGGAACACCCATCTCGGTGATATCCAGACCGGTGACCTCGTCCTTGGCCGTCACGCGATTGCCCCAGACCAGATCGACGATCTTGAAGAAGGTGAACGCGACGGGGAAGACCCAGAGGAAATTGGTCGTCACGCCGATGGCCTCGGCGATGAGCTGCTCGACACCACCGCCATAGAAGAGGCCAAGCGGGGTCTTGTCCGCGACGCCGTTCCAGCCGGCTCCATACTTGCCATCGGCGAAGAGCCCGATGCAGAGGCAGCCGAAGGCACCACAGATGCCGTGCACCGAGACCGCACCGACCGGGTCGTCAACCTTGAGAACCTTCTCGACGAAGAGAACGCTCCACACAACCAGGACGCCGGCAGTGGCACCGATGATCACCGCACCGATCGGGTTCACGAAGGCACAGGGAGCCGTGATCGCAACCAGGCCGGCGAGCAGACCGTTGCAGCCCATCGTCGGGTCAGGCTTGCCGAACACGGCCCACATGTAGAGGATCGACGACACGCAGCCCGCGGCCGAGGCCAGCATCGTGCAGGTCGCCACGCTGGCCAGGCGGCCGTCCGTTCCCGCCAGAGTGCTGCCCGCGTTGAATCCGAACCAACCGAAGGCCAGGATCAGCGTGCCGACCACGACCATGGGAATGTTGTGTCCCGGAATCGCATTGGCCGAGCCGTCCTTGTTGAACTTGCCGATGCGAGGCCCGAGAACGATGGCACCGGCCAGGGCCGTGAGACCACCCGTCATGTGAACGACGCTCGATCCCGCAAAGTCCATGTGGCCGTTGCCCAGGCCGAAGTTCACGCCGAGCTGAGAGAGCCATCCGCCACCCCAGACCCAGCAGGCGAACACCGGGTAGAGGAATGCCGACATGAAGAGGCCGTAGATCATGAAGGCCGAGAACTTCCACCGCTCGGCCATGGCGCCTGTGGGAATCGTGGCGGCCGTGTCCATGAAGACCATCTGGAAGAGGAACATGCCCAGGACCGACATGTCGTTGGCCTCGCCCGCCAGGAAGAAGCCCTTGTATCCAAGAATCTTGAACGGCTTGCCGAAGAGCGAGAACTCCACCATGTTGTGCAAGATGTCCGGACCGTTGTAATAGGCCAGGGCACCGACACCGCCCATCTGGAACGCATATCCGCAGAGCCAGAACCCCAGGATCCCCACGCCGTAGACGACGAAGTTCATCGCCATGGTATGGGCCGCGTTCTTGGCCCGGCAGAGGCCGGTTTCAAGAAGAGCGAAACCGGTTTGCATGAACATGACCAGGAAGCCGCCGACCATCAGCCAGACGATGTTGAGGCTGATCTTGAGCAGGGCGGTGTCTCGCATGATGGTTTCCGGCGTGACCTTGTCTTTGTCCTTGGTCAGCGCCCCGGTCGTGACCGCCCCGGCATAGTTGCCCGTCGGGTCTGGAGCGGTCGCCGGTTGGGTTGGATCGGGCGCAGGAGCCGCGGGGGCTGCCGGGGCCGCTGCCGCGGGGGCCGCGGCATCCTGGCCGTGAGCCGGGCTGCCTGAGCCCCAGGTCGCCAGGCTCAAGCAGGCGAAGACCGAGAGTAACATCAGCATTCGTCGATAGCGATGCGGCATAAAGTAGATCTCCTAGAGCATATCGACCGAACGTGCTCACCGATCTCCACGGGCAACCCGCACGCACGACCGCCGGGACCGCCTTGTTCTCAATGACTTGGAGGGAGGGGGCAAATTCGGTTAGCAGGAAATTTGCATCCCAACTTAGCAAACGCCGTGCCGAGAACCTCCACGGTCGTCGCGCCGGCTCGGGATCACACTCCTTAGTACCTATGAATCAATCACTTGGGTTCGGAGTCGAGTTCCCGTTTTGGGGCCCGGCGATCCAGTCGCCCCTCAGAGCCCATGCGCTTGCTGCCTTGATCTTTGGCATATCTGGAGGTGAATTGGGCGGCGCCCTCGAGCGACCACAAGTTGATCCGGGCCAGATGCACTCGGGCTGACGCGTCAATCATTCTCGCCGGGTAACTTCATGATCGGTCAAAAGTGTTGGGCACAGTTCTTGCATCGTGGTGTTGCCCCAACTGTTTGCCGATCCCGAAACCGGGCGTCGTGGATGTGTAAGGCTGCTTGATTCTTGGTGATTTCATCCGGAATTCATCGACTCTGCGACCCTGCTCATCTGCCTGAACTGTGCCGTCTCGCTCAGCATTCTTGTCGGTTTCCCTTGCACCTGGCTGCCAGCAGAGCCGTTGTCTTCGCTGATCTGGCCCGGGGGCGAGATCGCGAAGCCGGTCGTCTCTCAGCGACGATGGTGCTGATCAGAACAAGGCATCCGTGTTGATTCATGTTTTGGGTCGGTCTTCAGGGGATCGGGTCGGCCCGGTCACGAACCAGGCGGGTCCGGAGCGTGACTCCCACTGACTTCGATCGTGTTGCTTTCCCCCGCGATGGGCTCTCCCGTGAGTTACCTACACTCTGGTCCAGTCCCAGGCGATGTCCTCTGGGACATGCCCTTTCAAGGAGTAGCGATCGATCATGAAACTGATCATAGCCGTCATCCAGCCGGACAGGTTGGAGGCCGTCCAGGAGGCGCTTGTCTCCGTCGAGGTGTTCCGGATCACGGTCCTGGAAGTGCAGGGCTACGGCAGACAGCTCGGATTCACCGAGGTCTACCGGGGGCACGAGTTCAAGGTGAACCTTCTCAAGAAGCTTCAGATCGAAATCGGGGTCAACGACGACTTCGTCGAGCCGACGATCCAAGCCATCATCAAGGCCGGACGGACCGAGCCCGACGGTAAGATCGGCGACGGCAAGATCTTCGTGATACCTCTGGAGGAATGCGTGCGGATCCGGACCGGGGAACGGGGTGGAATGGCCATTTGACCGAAAACGGCGAGGTCGGAGCGACACGAGCGTGCGCCCCGACCTCGAGCCCATGAAAAACGTCCGGCCGGCTGCCGTTTCGGGCAGCGGTCCGGACGTCAACTCGGCGTGATTGCGGGGTCTTCGGGTCAGAACAGGAAGATCACGTCGAAGGCCAGGGTCAACTGAGACTTCCGCGTGTCGTTGCTGTAGGCCGGGTGATACTGCGACCAGTCATAGCGGGCTTCGGGGCGGATCCAGAGCCACTCGTGGGGCTTGATCTGGGCACCGATCGTTTGCTCGTAGTAGCGGTCGCCGACGAGCAGGCCCGTGCGGGCGCCGTTGGTGTCCCAGAACACTTCCGACCGCCAGACACCCATGATCTTGTCGTTGAAGCTGTACAGGAACCAGTTGCCGAAGCTGTACCAGGTGTCGTACTTGGGCGTGCCGTTCTGGGGTACGCCGTTGACGAGCGGAGCACCGAGGCCCGGGATCGCCACGTTCCATCCCCTGGTCGGTTTCCATGACCTGGGTCAGCTTGTCGTTCCACTTGTGGGTCAGGACGGTCGTGAACAGGGTTCGATCGTTGCGGTGGTAGCCAGGGTTATTCAGGCCCGCGATTGAGGGGACGTTCACGTACCCGGTCGGGAAGATTTGCTGATTTGCCGGGAGCTGGCTGGGGAACTGGTTCGGGCCCCAGACGGTCGTGAAGGCCAGGCTGGTCTTCTCGTCCTTCGAGGTCCAGGAGAAACCGCCGATGTAACCCCAGATATACCGCTGATCGATCCAGCGGTCCCAGCCGTTGATCGCTCCGTTATAGAGGTTGAGCTTGTCCGTGACGTGGAGCGTGGTCACCACGCCAACGTGGGTGAACGGTTGGCCGTAGTTGAACATGTAAGGAACCGAGAGGAGTGGACGCCCGGTGGCAGGCACCACTTCATACCCGGCCAGGGTGTACCACCGGCCTCCCTTGACGTCGAGTCCCCCCTTGGTGAGCACGGGGAGGTGGAGCTCGCCGTAGAGCTGGGCCATGTCGTAGCCGGGGAACTGACCCGGGCTGGAAGGCGCGGTTGAACAGGCCCTGCATGTAGTTGAACTGCCAGTCGTTGCCGAAGAGGTTGTCGACGCGGAAGCCCCAGTTGACGGTGTCGTCCTGCTTCAGGGGCTTCTCGAAGATGAGGTAGTACTGGTTCCCCATCCACTGGTTGGCCTTGAAGTTCGGGTTGACGCCGAAGTTCGAAGCCGTTGCCGCGGCCGTTGGCGTTGCCGGTGAAGCTGTTCTGGATCCAGCCGAAGATCCGCCAACCGGCGTCTTCGGGGACGTCGAAAGCCTTCATGAGCAAGCCGCGGGTGTCTTTCTTGGTTTCCTCGGCGGCGGCCTCCTCGGTGGCGGCGGCCGACGTGGTGGGCTCACCGCCGCCGAACGCCCGTTCGGAGGCCGGCAGGCTCAGGTCGCTGGTGTTCGAGCCTGGCGTGCCCGGCTCCACCATGGGCGGCCCAGCGGCCTGGGGAGGCTGAGTCGCCGGAGCCGGCGGCTGCGCGGCCGCATCCGCGGGCCCTGCCTGGACCCGGCGCACGGCCCCGGCGCTGGCGGCCGAACCGCTCGGGACGGCCGCGCGGACCTGACCATCGACTCGAGATCCTCCTGCCTTCCTGAACCAGCCCTGACCATAGGCCGAACCGGCCGGGGCGGCGGACGGGTCGCCCGAACTGACCGGCGATCCGACCTGCGCCTGGACGACGCCCGTCGATATGCAGAGCAAGGAGGCGATCATCGCCCCCCTGGCAAAGTGCGAAACTTGCGGATTCCTCATCCTGGGAACCTCCCCTGAAAACTACGATCGGCACCAAGACTCCTGGTAAAAACGCTCCCATTCTCCCCGTGCCGGCCTCCACTGATCCTGGGATTCGGCCAGCACTTCGGACTGACTCTCATTCATCATCGACGGAACGCGTAACGTTTGAGCCCGACGAGTGGGCAACATCCTCCATGTGAACGGCCCTGCTGCGGCTCCATGAAGCCAACTGCCGAGCCGAACGGACAGCGTTCGTGACTGAACCCGTATGGACTGCCCCGAGACCTTCGCGGGAGAGGAATCCACGAGGTACAGTCGTCCTGTCTGAAATCGGTTCAGCGGAACTGGCAATTTAGAAGATTTCAAGCGGGGAAGTGAAAATGCGGATTTTGCGTCCCGGTCCTGGGACGAGGATTTGCATGCCGGCGGGGATGGAGCCAGCTCGGGTAAGGCGCATGGAAAAGCGGAACGGCCACGCAGCTCGTGGCGAAGCTGCATGGCCGGTTCCGAGAAATTGGTGCATCAAGGGAAAGCAGGCGGTCGATATAAGATCGCGCCGCGCTTACTTGATGAAGAGCATTTCCTGGTAGGTGGGCAACGGCCAGAGGTCGTCGGCCACCAGGGTCTCGAGCTGATCGCCGGCCGAGCGGACGGCGTTCATGGCCGGGATGATCACGTCACGGGCGTACTTCGCGTGGTCGAGCGAGTCTCCCTTGGCCGGCTCATCGACGGCCTCGCCGAGCCGGTCCGTTGCACTCTGCAGCTCCTCGATGGCCGCCACCAGCTCGTTGAGCAGGGCCGTCTGGGTCTTGGGAACCGTCGCGCCCGTGGCCTTGAGACTGGCCACGGCCCCGGCGACCTGGGCCTGGTGGCGAAGGGCGGCCGGAAGGATCATTCGCTGGGCGATCTGGATGGTGAGCTGCGATTCGATGTTGATCGTCTTGCGGTAGTTTTCCAGGAAGATCTCGTACCGGGAGTGCAGCTCGCGCTCGCTCGAGCACGCCGTACTTGGTGAACAGAGCCGACGGACTTGGGCGAGACCAGGTCGGGAAGGCTGTCGACGGTGGATCGCCGGTTGGGAAGCCCGCGGCGCTCGGCCTCGGTGTGCCAGGCCTCGCTGTAGTTGTCGCCGTTGAAGAGGACCGACTTGCTCTCCTTGATGGCGGCCTGGAGGAGCTTCTGGATCTCGGTGTTGAGGTCCTTCTTGGACGCCACGGCCTGCTCGAGGTGGGTGGCGAACTCGTCGACGATCTCCGCCACGATCGTGTTGAGGACCACGATCGGGCCGGCGATCGACTGGGCCGAGCCCACGGCGCGGAACTCGAACTTGTTGCCGGTGAAGGCAAACGGGCTGGTGCGGTTGCGGTCGCCCGCGTCGCGGGGCAGGGTCGGCAGCACCGAGACCCCGATCTTCAGCTCGCCTCCCGACTTCGCCGACTTGGCGCCGCCTGCCTCGATCTGCTCGACGATGTCCTGGAGCATGTCGCCCAGGAAGATCGAGATGATGGCCGGCGGAGCCTCGTTGGCGCCCAGCCGGTGGTCGTTGCCGGCATGGGCCACGGCCACCCGCAGCAGGTCGCCGTGCTTCGCCACGGCCTTGATCACGGCCACCAGGAAGAGCAGGAACTGGGCGTTATCGTGAGGCGTCTCGCCCGGCTTCAGCAGGTTGTTCCCGTGGTCGTCGCCCATCGACCAGTTGACGTGCTTGCCCGAGCCGTTGACGCCGGCGAAGGGCTTCTCGTGGAGCAGCAATTGCAGGCCGTAGCGGTCGGCCACGCGCTTCATCGTTTCCATGACCAGCATGTTATGGTCGGTGGCGACGTTGGCGTTCTCGAAGATCGGGGCGATCTCGTACTGGGCGGGCGAGACCTCGTTGTGCCGGGTCTTGACCGGAACACCGAGCTTGTACAGCTCGGTCTCGGTCTCCAGCATGCAGGCCAGGACGCGCTCCGGAATGGCGCCGAAGTAGTGGTCTTCCAGCTCCTGCCCCTTGGGGGGCTTGGCGCCGAAGAGCGTCCTTCCGGCATTGATCAGGTCAGGCCGGTGCGAAGTAGAAGTTCTTGTCGATCAGGAAGTACTCCTGCTCCGGCCCGGCCGTCGTGAACACGCGGCTGGCCGTGGAGCCGAAGAGGCGGAGGATCCGCACGGCATGCTTGGAGAGAACCTCCATCGAGCGGAGCAGGGGGGTCTTCTTGTCCAGGGCCTCGCCGGTCCAGGAACAGAAGGCCGTGGGAATGCAGAGCGTGGTGCCGTTGGGGTTCTCGAGAATGAACGCCGGGCTGGTCGGGTCCCACGCGGTGTAGCCGCGGGCCTCGAACGTGGCCCGGATACCGCCGGACGGGAAGCTCGAGGCATCCGGCTCGCCCTTGATCAGCTCCTTGCCGCTGAACTCGGCGAGCGCCCCGCCCCCCTCGGTGGGTGCCAGGAACGAATCGTGCTTCTCGGCGGTCAGGCCGGTCATCGGCTGGAACCAGTGGGTGTAGTGGGTCGCACCCCGCTCGAGCGCCCATTCCTTCATCGCCGCGGCCACCACGTCGGCGACCGAGGCGTCGAGCGGCGCGCCTTGCTTGATCGTCTCGCGGATGATCTTGTAGACGTTTTCCGGAAGTCGGGCGCGCATCAGGTCGTCAGAAAAAACGTTGCTGCCGAAGAGCTGTCGCATCGGGGCCGACGGCTTGGGGGCCCGCCGCCCCTCGGTCGACCAAGAAGTCACGGCATCGATGGCTGCTTCTCTTGCCCGCAGATGTTCCATGGAATGGCTCCTGGATTCAAAGGATGAATGATCCGTCCTGTGAGACAATCGCGGCTGACGCTTGCGAGTCTTCATCCCCGGAAGCGCCGCCCCTTGGGTCGGGAACGAACGCAGCCAGGAATCACCGAACCCGTCAGGTTTGAGGAAGGAAGAGTTCGGTCAGCAACACTCGGGCGCAACGCGAGTACGGGGATCAACGATCGATTCGGAAAGCCGTTCCATTCGCCTGTGATCCCCGAAGTTCGCTCGACCAGGCCCTGGAGCAATCCGGGGCCTGGAGATCCGGAGAAGCACGGTCGATCGAAAACAAGGCCGGCGTACGAGGAGGGAGGGGTGATTCGTTGGAGCACGATCCGTGACCGATACTTTCGTATCCAAGCCGGCCTGCGGACGATGCTGCCGACGATCCTCCCCGCCTTTTCGCCTCAGCGCGGGAGAGAACGCCGATCCTGGGATCGTGGTGAAAAACCGCTCGAGCATCGAGCGGTCTCGAGGTCCCATTCTCGAAGCTTCGGATTATAGCGTTCGCCCGGTGCCGTCGCCAATCCCCACCGGGCCGGAATCCCAGGCTTGCCTTGAGGTTCTGCATGGATGGCAGGGGTAGGGAGAGTCGGCAGAATCGAACGCCCTCGAAGCCCGGGCCGAGAAGAAGGGCGAGAGAACCCACCGGCTTATTTGTTGTCGAGCTTGGCGAGTACGCCCTTGGGATCTTCCTTGACCTTGTCCTCGCAGCCGTCGCAGCAGAGGTAGAAGGTGCGGCCCTCGGCGGTGATCTTGAAAGGCGTCCCCATCGAGCCCAGGTGATCGCCGCTCACGGGGCAGACAGCCTGCTTGAGGGCGGCGTCCTGCTCGGCGGCGGGGAGGGTCTTGATCTTGGCGATCTGGGCCTCGGTCAGCGAGACGCCCTTCGCGGCATCGGTCCTGGGCGCCTCGAGCGGAGGAGCCTCATCGTGCTTGGCATCCCCGCCGGTTGCGGCGGGTGCCTTGGGCGAGGCGACACTCTTGCCGGAGGCCGCCTCGGTGGGCGCCCCGCCCCCGCTCACCTCCACATTCCTGGCCCCGGGACTCGCGGGGGCTTTGGTGACGGGGGCAGCCGCGGGAGGCTCGCTCGAATCCTCTCCAGCACAACCACCAAGTCCCAGCACGACCGCCAGGACCCACAGGCGACGACTCGTTTCCATCGGGAATCCTCTTATGATCTACGAGCACGGCGTCCACCACTCCGGCAGCGGAACCATCAAGACTCATCTTACCCCCGGGCGACGCGACCCGCCAACCCGGGCGCCGTCGTGCCGGCCGGCCGCGGGCCGTTGCCGGCGGTCAGCTCATGGGGGCAAGGTCGTCCTCGAGACCGGGCTCCTCGGGAATTCCCTTGTAGATCCGCCGGTTGTCGAGCCCGTAAACCCGGTCCGTGAACTCGTCGTCACCCTGCGACCGCATCCGCTGGCGGGCAACGATGTTCATCTTCGCATCCAGCTCGTCAACGAAATTGACGAGAATGGCCTCCATGGTCTGGGGAAGCACCGGAGCGCCGAACTCGTGCTTCCCGTGGTGCGCCAGGATGGCGTGCTCCAGGAGCAGCAGCGTTTCCTCGGGGAAGCCGTCGATGGTATGGGCGGTCTCACGCACCAGATCGCGACCCATCAGGATATGCCCGATCAGACGCCCTTCCTTGGTGTAGCGCGCCTCCACGGGATGATACTGCAGCTCGCGGAGCTTGCCGATGTCGTGGAGCACGATCGCCGCGATCACCACCCCCTTGTCGAGGGGGGGATTGAGATCGTGGTAGTAGTCTCCGTAGTGCTTGATCAGGAAATCCGCGACCTTCGTCATGCTCCAGACATGCTCGAGCAGGCCGGCCGTGTAACAGTGGTGCATGTTCTGGGCCGCCTGCATCTTGCTGAAGAGGTCTTCGTGCTGGTCGAGAATCCTCGTCACCAGCTCGTGCAGGTGAGGTTCCAGGATGTACTTGTCGATCCGCTGACGGATCGAGTCCAGTAGCTTCTTGGTGTCGTACTGGCTGCTCTCGACCAGATCAAAGAAGTCGAATCCTTCGACGGCGTCGGCTTCCGTGGCGGGGCGAATTCCCAGGATCTCGATCTGCATGCCGTAGCGCAGGTCGTGCTTGCCCCTGACCTCCAGGCGGTACGCGGTTCCCTCGGTCCAGGAATCGGCGTCGGCGAAGAACCGGTGGTCATGCCAGAGCATCGCCTCGAACTGCACCCGCTTGTCGCGAAACATGCAGCGGACGAACGGCTGGCTCCGCGCGGTCGTCCCGCGCGTCTTCTTGACCAGCGCCCCGAAGCAGACGGCTTCCTGTCCGTCAACGAGGTCCGAGAGCCTGATCACGACTGCTGGTGTTCCGATCGCCGCCATGGCTCCCAACCCCCTCCCGAAAGGTGGCCTCACCGCGCACTCGTCGGATGTTTAGTACATCCAGTCTACACCATCGCCGGAAATTTCCATCGCCCCTCGCCGCGGCTTTCCCCCGGTGAGCCTCCCGCCTCTGCCTATACCACTGTCGTCTCGAACGCGGTATTTTCGGTGTTGAGAGCTGGCTCGGAACGGCTAACACGGCCGGCAGATTGGCCCGATCTCTTTTAACTACTGGATGTTAGTGATCATGGCGACGACACCACGCGGGAACCGTGCAACCGTGGACACCCTGGGCGTTCTGGAACGGGCGCGGCCGGTCCGCGAGCTGGGATCGCGACGCTGGGACGCCATCGTAGTGGGGGCGGGACACAACGGCCTGACCTGCGCAGCCTACCTGGCAAGATCGGGCCAGGACGTCCTGGTGGTCGAGGCGCGGAAGCGGGTGGGGGGGGCGTGCACCGTCGACGAGCCCTGGCCTGGCTACCGCATCTCGCCCTGCGCCTATCTCGTCGGGCTGCTCCACCCGCTGGTGATCGAAGAATTGAACATGGCAGCCTACGGTTTCGAGTGGTTTCCCGCCGTCGCGGGGCTTTTCGTCCCGTTCGAGGACGGCAGCAGCATTCAGCTCTGGGACGATGACGAGCGGTGCGAGGACGAGATTCGCCGCTTCTCGGCCGTCGATATTGACGGCTGGCGCGATTTTTCCGCGGTCAAGGCGCGGCTGCGCGACGCCCTGCGGCCCGCCGGGGGAGGCGACCTCTGGGTCGGCAGAGCCCCCTCGCTCGAGGAGATCGACGAGCGGCTGGGGGGCGACATCGAGGCCCGGCATCTCCTCTTCGAGTGGTCGATGGTCGATTGCGTCGAGAACTACTTCCAGGACGAGCGGCTCCAGATGGCCTACCTCGGGCAGGGTGTGATCGGCACCAATGCCAGCCCTCATGACCGGGGCACGGCGTCGATCCACTTCCACCACCAGTCGGGCCGGCTGGGGGGATCACCGGGGATGTGGGGCTATGTCAAGGGGGGCATCGGCATGGTCTCGTTCATCCTCTGCGACATCGCGCGCGACCTCGGCGCCACGGTGGTCACGGGATTGCCCGTGGCCCGGATCATTCCCGGCGAGGGGATCGAGCTCGAGGGGGGCGACCGGATCGAGGCTCGCAACGTGATCTCCAACGCCGACCCCCGCGCGACGCTCAAGCTGCTGGGGAGCGATGCCGACCCTGCGTGGAGCCGGCGGGTCGAGGAGATTCCCCAGGTTGGCTGCACGGTCAAGCTCAACGTCGTCGCTCAAGGAGCTGCCCAGCTTCAAGGCCCGCCCGGGGACCGCGCGAGACCACCACCAGGGCCAGATCAACACCCCGCTCACGAAGGACGAATGGCGGACGTCGTTCCAGGCCGCCCGGGCCGGAGAGCTCCACTCCCGGCTCTGGTCCGAGCTCTACTTCCAGACGGCCCACGACTCCTCGGTGGCCCCCGCCGGCGTGCACACGATGAGCGTCTTCGCCCAGTACGTGCCGCACACCTTCGCCCGCGGCACCTGGGACAGCCGCCGCGACGATGTCAAGAACGTGGCCCTCCAGTCGATCGGCCGGTTCTGCGAGAACCTTCCCGACGCCATCCTCGACGTCCAGGTGCTCGGCCCTCCCGATATCGAGCAGACCGTCGGGCTGACCGGTGGTCATATCTTCCAGGGCGAATGCCTGCCGCCCTACATGTGGGACAAGCGGCTTTCCCCCCGCACCCCCATGCCCGGCGTCTTCCTCTGCGGAGCGTGCACTCACCCGGGAGGAAGCGTGATCGCCGTCAACGGACGAAACGCGGCGATGGAGGTGCTGGGAGAACCATCCAGTGGGCGGGCGTAGGCTCAAGGGCAGTCGGCGCCGGCTGCCTGGCCCGAGGCCCTCGGCTCGCTCGCGCTGCGTGCCTGGCCCGAGGCTCTCGGCTCGCCCGCCGCAGGCCCCGGCAGCCAGCGGGCGGGGGGCAGCCAGCCGTGCGCAAGGTCGTCGAGGTGGCAATCGAGGTAGAGGTTGTACGAGCGGCCCCAGAACAGGTCGCTGGGATAGGTAGCCGCGGGCCTGGCCGTCTCACGGCTCATGATGCCTGCCGCCACGCAGCATTCCGTCACCAACTCGGAGCAGAACCAGCGGGGCCGGTCGCCGTGCGGTCCACCGACGAACCAGGTCTTGATCGGTCCCCGGGTGCGCATCGGGGTCAACTGTCCGAACCACCGCGCCACGCGCGAATGGCTTGCCCTCCTGGGCACAGGCGAACGCCGTCAGCCGCGCCGACTGCTCGGGCGTGAGTGGACACCGCCGGCGGCGAACCCACACCCTGTCCCCCACCGCGGCATGCGCAGCCATGTGATCGTACGGGTTCATCACCTCCACGCGGGTCTTGTTGAACGGCCCCGCCTCGATGAGCCCGAGCTCTCCGTCAGGGCGGGCGAAGACGATTCCCGAGTGATG
This sequence comes from uncultured Planctomycetaceae bacterium, assembly GCA_963816015.1. Lineage (GTDB taxonomy): Bacteria > Planctomycetota > Planctomycetia > Isosphaerales > Isosphaeraceae > Aquisphaera. The sequence goes on from CAWFJM010000072.1 coordinate 85,845, forward strand.
CACGCCATTGGCCCCGGCGATCAGGTGGCCCCAGCGGAACCAGAGCCTCTGGTCACTCGAGAGGAAGATGTCTCCCGGCTGCGGGACATAGGGCTCGAGCGGCCCGCGGACTTCCCAGTCTCGGCTGAAGGCGGGCTGGCAGAGAAAGGATCCTCCGGTGGGCGCCGGCGCCAGCAGGCAGGGAACCAGGATTCCCAGGAAAGTGAGGCTCATCCGTGAGACCCCGGCTAGAGTATGGTGGGAGAGTTCAAACACTATTTTCGGTTCCACTCGCCGGCTTCTTGACGGCCTAGTCCGGTTCCTCCGATAGTCGGAACCTCCGCCGCAGGCGCTCCGCGCGCTTGTGCGGGTTGTTCCCGATTTGAGGGTGATGTGATGAGGGACGTTCGCGTCCTGGACCTCGATGGCAGCCTGATCGCGCAGGCCAGCCTTTTTCCCGAGCCGGGCACGACCTGGATCTCTGCACGCGAGTGGGGTCCGGCGGTCCGGCTGGCGTGTTCCTTCAGGACCTATTCCTCATTCCGTCGCTGGCTTCGCCGTGCCCTCTCGGATGCAGGGCCGGGAATCACCTTCTATGGTTCGGGAGACTTTCACCACGTCACGCTGGCGTTTCTGGAGCAGGTCCCCGGCCCGTTCAACTTGCTGGTCCTGGACAAGCATCCCGACTGGATGCGGGGCATTCCCTTCCTCCATTGCGGCACCTGGCTCCGGCAGGCCCTCAAGCTCGGGAACCTGAACCGCGTGTTCCATTGCGGCGGCGAGCTCGACTTCGACAACGCCTATCGCTGGCTCGCCCCCTGGCCCGAGATCCGGTCCGGCCGGGTCGTTGTCTTCCCGGCCCTCCGTCGATTCGTTCGCGGCCGCTGGGTCGGGGTCGCGACTCACCCCCTGCTGACCGACGGAGACCCCATCGAGGACGTGCTGCAACACGCCTTGCGCCCCTACCGCGACGATCTCGGCCGCATTCCGCTCTACATCTCGGTGGACAAGGACGTGCTGACCGCCGAGGACGCGGCGGTGAACTGGGACTCCGGGCTGCTCCGGCTGCCCGAAGCCGTGACGATCCTGGAGACTTTTCTGACCGCGGCCGGAGGCCGGCTCGCCGGCGCCGATGTGCTGGGGGACTGGTCGCCGATCGAGCTGGGCCACTGGCTGAACCGGCTCTGCGATCGGCTCGACCATCCCAGTCCCCAGGTCGACCCAGCCGAAGCCGCCCGGCGGAATGGCGTGGCCAACGCGGCGATTCTTCAGGCTCTCCAGCGGTAGGGCCCGTTGTACCGACGCGGCCTCCCGCGCTATCCCCCTCCGATCACCGGCAGGAAATGGACCTCGCTCTCAGGCCGGACCGTCGCCCGCAGGCCGCGCGTGGTCATCACATGGTCGATCGAGACCTGCAAGCCCCGGCGCGAGCGAGTCGCCACGGCAAAGACGCGGTTTGATGCCCGGGAACTGGCACTCCAGGGCCTCAACCACCTCGCGGACCGTGCTCCCGTCCACCGCGATCTCGGCAACGCCGCCCGTCAGGTCGCGGAGCGGCGGGGGGATGAAGACGGTCGGCATCGGGTCTCCCCGCTGGTCAAACCTTCTCGGCCAGCGCCTTCCACAGCTTCGGGGGCGAGATGGGCAGCCCGGTCATCCGCACGCCCACCGCCTTGTGGATGGCGTTGGCGATCGTGGCGGGCGGGGGAACGATCGGGGTCTCGCCGACCCCGCGCACGCCGAAGGGGTGCGACGGATTGGGGACCTCCACGATGATCGTCTCGATCATCGGCACGTCGAGGCAGGTGGGCATGCGGTAGTCAAGGAAGCTGGCGTTGCGCATCTGGTCCCTGGCGTCGAAGAAATACTCCTCGTTCAGTGCCCAGCCGATGCCCTGCACAGCGCCTCCCTGCATCTGGCCTTCCACGTAGCTGGGATGCACCGCCTTGCCGGCGTCCTGGATGGCCGTGTAGCGAAGCACGGTCACCTTGCCCGTCTCGGGGTCAACCTCGACATCGGCGATGTGCACGCCGAAGGCGTTCGTCGAGCCCTCCGGGGCTACCGAGGCCTGCCCGACCACAGGGTCGAGACCGAGCTCCGAGACCTTCGCGGCCAGTTGCTTGAACGTGAGCGACTGGCCGTTCTGGCGATAGATGCCGCCGGCCACCTCGACCGCGGCCGGGTCGCATTCCCAGATCGTGGCGGCCCGCGCTTTCATCTGGTCCTGGAGGTCCAGACCGAGCTTGTACGCCGCCAGTCCGGTGGCGAAGGTGACGCGGCTGCCGCCGGTGAGAAACGTGTAGCCGACCGAATCGGTATCACCGACCTGGGGCCGGATGTCCTCGGCGTTGATGCCCAGCGTCTCGGCTAGCTGCATGGCGATGCTGGTGCGGGTTCCGCCGATGTCGGTCGATCCTTCGACGAGCGTCACGATGCCGTCGCCGTTGACGCTGGCCGAGCAGCTCGAGGCGCCACCGATGTTGAACCAGAAGCCGGCGGCGATGCCCCGGCCGCAGTTCTTGCCCGGCAGCGGCGACTTCCAGTGATCGCTGCTCCGGGCCGCCTCCAGGCACTCGACCAGGCCGACCCGGGGATAGACCGGCCCGTCCACCCTGCCGCGTCCCCTCGCGGGCCGCGTTCTTGAGGCGGAACTCGATCGGGTCGATGCCGAGTGTGGCGGCGAGCTCGTCGATGACCTGCTCGCAGGCGAAGGCCGCCTGCGTCGAGCCAGGCGCCCGGTAGGCCTGGGTCTTGGGCTTGTTGTTGCAGACGTCGAAGCCCTCGACCACGGCATGCGGCAAGTCGTAGCAACTGAACAGACACATGCAGCCGGGGCCGATCACGCCGCCGGGAAACGCACCGCAGTCATAGGCCATCCACGCCGCTCCGGCCACGAGCGTGCCGTCCTTCCTGGCCCCGAGCTTGACGCGGAGGAACGAGCCCGGCGTCGGACCGGTGGCCTCGAAGACCTCGTTGCGCTGCATCACCATCTTCACGGGGCGGCCGCACTTCCGGCTGAGGAGCGCAGCGACCGGCTCGAGATAGACGGCGATCTTGCCGCCAAACCCGCCCCCGATCTCGCAGGGCACGACCACGCACTGAGACACCGGGATCCGGAGCAGCTCGGCCACCTGCTGCCGGCAGTTGAAGGCGCCCTGGGTGGCCGTCCAGATCTTCAGCCGGCTGTCCTCGTTCCAGCTCGCGACGGCCACGTGCGGCTCGATGTAGCCCTGGTGCACGCTCGCGGTCCGGAATTCGCGCTCGACCACCACATCGGCCTGCTTGAATCCCTCGGCGATGTTCCCCTTCTCGAAGTGCAGGTGGAGGGCCACATTCGTCGGCCGGTCTCCCTTCTTGCCCATCGAGTCGGTGCGCAGGTCGTCGTGGAGCAGCGGTGCGTCTTCCTTCATCGCGTCGAGGACCCAGGTCACGCTGGGCAGCACCTCGTAGTCCACCTTGATCTTCGCCGCGGCCTCCTCGGCCAGATGGACATTCGCGGCTGCCACTGCTGCCACGGGATGGCCCTTGTAAAGGACCTTTCCCATCGCCAGGCAGTTGGCGGCCAGGTGAGCCAGGTTCACCTCTCCGGCCTCACCCATGAGCACGTGCCGGTTGCCCAGATCGGTGAAATCGCCCCCCGTCACGACCGCGAACACGCCCGGCATCTTCAAGGCTTCGCTGGGATCAATCGACCTGATCCTGGCATGGGCGTGTGGGCTGCGGACGATCTTGCCGTGGGCCATGTTCGGCAACTGGACGTCGGCTGCGTAGATCGCCTTGCCCGTCACCTTGTCCGCGCCGTCGTGACGGACGGGACGCTGGCCCAGGACCGTGTACTCGCTCTTGCCAAGATAGATCGGGTCGGCGTGAGACATGGCGAGAACCCCTCACCTTGGTTTTCAACCGCGTTGGATGGTACGAATGTTGTTTCACGTCTTCTGCGACCGCAGCTCGCGGGCGGCGGCCTGAACGGCCCTGACGATCTTGTCGTAACCCGTGCAGCGGCAGAGGTTGTTGGCCAGGTTGAAGCGGATGTCGTGCTCGCTGGGGTCGGGGTTCCGGTCGAGGAGTGCCTTGGCGGTCACCAGGAACCCGGGCGTGCACACCCCGCACTGCAAGGCAGCTCCTTCGAGGAAGCACTGCTGGATCGGATCAAGATGGCCGTGCCGCGCGAGCCCCTCGACGGTCTCGATCTCGGCTCCCTCGACCTCCACAGCCAGCACCAGGCAACTGTTGACCGGAACTCCGTTCAGGATCACCGTGCAGGCGCCACAGTTCCCGTTGTTGCAGCCCTCCTTGGCTCCGGTCAGGCGCAGGGTGTCTCGGAGGACTTCGAGCAAGCTCTGCCGCGGCTCGCACAGGAATTCGACGGGTTCCCGATTCACGGTTGCGGAGACGTGAGTCTTCTTGGACACGGAATGGTTCCTCCAGTATCTCGGGAGGGGCGTTCGCACGATCGATCCCCACGGGTGAGCGGCCAGGATCACCCTCGAGCCCGCTCGATGGCCCTTGCCAGTGTCCGGCGGGTGAGAACGCCCACCAGGTGAAGGCGGAATTCGGCCGTGCCCCGCATGTCGCTGATCGGCGAAGCCGCCTTGCGGGCCAGCTCACCGGCGTGAGCGATCGTCTCTTCGGTGGCGGGCTTGCCGGCGAGCCACTGGCTCGCCTCGGCCGCGAAGACGGGCGTGGGCGCGACGGCCGCCAGAGCGACCCGTGCCGCCTCGATCCGATTCCCGGCGGGGTTCAAGAGAACCCATGAGGCCGCCCCGACGACCGCGATGTCCATCTCGTTCCGCGGGATGAACCGCTCGTAGGCCGAGCCGCCGTGCAGCACGGGAGGTGGAAACAGGAGGCATCCCAGGAGCTCTCCCCGCTCGAGCACGTTTCGCCCCGGTGCGGTGCAGAACGCTTCCGCGGCCACCTCGCGCGTGCCGCCGGAGCCGGCGATCCGGCACGTCGCCTGAAGGGCGATCAGGGCCGGGATCGTGTCCGCGGCGGGCGAGGAGTTGCAGAGATTCCCCCCCACGCTCGCCCGGCTCTGGATTTGCCATCCTCCCACGATCCGCGCGGCATCGGCCAGCGCCGGGTAGGCCGGCGGAATCTCCGCGTGCTCGTAGATCCGGTAGCAGGGAACGGAGGCTCCGAGCCGGAGCCCCTGGGCCGGGCTGTAAGTCAGCTCGGTCAGCTCCGGAATCTTCTTGACGTCCACGACGAGGTCGGCATCCCGCAGATGCTCGCGCAGTTGAACCAGCAGGTCCGTCCCCCCGGCCAGCAGCCGTGCCGTGCCACGGGCCTTCGCCAGCAGGGCGGTGGCCTCGGCCAGCGAGCCAGGCGCCGCGTAATCGAAGTTTTTCACGTTGTTCCTCTCGCATCGGATCCGCGCCCGTCTCCGAGTTTCACCGGGCTCCGTGCTGACCGACAGGCTTCGCCCCGTCGAGCGACCACCCGGCTGGACATGCCGGGGCCGGCGAAGCCGCGACCATCATAGCCGCGCCCTGAGCCAATCGCCATCACCGGGACGGAAAGTCCGGGGCGGCTCATGCCACGCTCGAGAACGCCCGGGAGGTACCGTTGTGGGTTCCCCACCGGTCGAGTCCCCGGCGCACGGCCTCCAGCACGCGGGGATCCCGGTCCAGGCCGAGGAAGCTGTCCGAGCCGAAATTGACCACCCACTTCCCGTTGATCTTGATCTGCCGGTCCGGCCCGGTGGCCTCCACCGTCAGGTCCTTCAGAAGCCGGTCGGGCTGCTCTCGAAACCTCGTCTCGAAGAAGGGAACGAGGGGGCTGCGCTCCAGCGACTCGGCGAGGCGGTCGAGCAAGTCAGCCATGGACGGCACCGATCCTTCCTCGCACTGGTCAGCATCGGGTCCACCACGGGCACGGGGAGGGCAGGCCTCCATTGTCGTCGCTTTTCCGCTGTTCAGGCAAGAATCAGCACAAGAATCAGCCGATCCGGATGGTAGCCGTTTCTGGGCGGCCCGGGCCAGGCTCACCGCGACCCCATCCGGATGATATCCATGGGAGCGAGGCGGGAAACGCGCCAGGCGGGGTAGAGGCCCCCAAGGGAGCCCAGGACGAGCGCCAGGCCCAGGCCCAGAAGCAGCAGGCGCCCGGTCATGATGAGCTGGATCCCTCCATCGAGAAACGGATTCACCACGGTCAGTGCCACCAGGGCCAAAAGGCAGCCCAGCATGCCCGCCAGCAGCCCCAGGCACACGCTCTCGATCAGCACCAGACGGAGCACGTCGCCCCGCGACCAGCCATTGGTGCGGAGAATTCCAAACTCGGCCAGCCGCTCGGAGGTGCTCATGAGCATCGTGTTGACGATCCCCACCGATCCCACGACGAGCGCCAGGCTGATGACCAGCAGCAAGAGCATGTCAAGCTTGCCCAGGACCTGCCCCACTCCAAGCTGGAACTCCGACATCGTCCGCGCGTCGACCCCGGGAATGGCCCGCTCGATGGCATCGGCCACCTCGTCGGTCCGGGCCAGGTCGGCTGGTTCGACCAGGAAGCACGAGACCGTCTCCTCCTTGAGGTTCAGAAGCCGGCGGGCCGTCGCGATGTCCATGACGATCGTGTTGTCCAGGAGCATCGAGCCGGTGTCGTAGATGCCGACGATCGTGAAGGGCTGGCTGCCGATCCGGAGCTGGCTGCCGACCTCGCGAGGATGGCCCCCGGCGGCGGGGAATACACTGGCGATCCTGGTGCTGATGACGATGTGCGGTTGTCCCTGGTCCCGCCGATCAAGGAACCTGCCTCCGCCACAATCCGGGGGCAGGAGCTTGCTGCGATAGACGTCGCTCCGGAGGCGGACATGCTGGGCTAGGTCCTGGCCCTCGATCTCGACCATGTCCAGGAGTCCCTGGAGGGGCGGCTGACGAGACTGGCCGAGGAGGTCGGCCGCCGTCCTGGAAAACAGGCTTCGACCCTCGATGGAGGGTGCGAGCTTCCAGACCTGGGGTGCCACGACGCGAACGCCAGGGACGGTCCTCAGGGTCTCCGCCATCGCCGCGGGCAGATCGCTGAAGAGGTCGGTGGGCACGTTCTCGCGGAGGACCAGGATGCCCTGGACCTGCGCCAGCGTGTTGCCCAGCAGCTCGCGGAGGCCATTCGACAGGCTGAACAGGCCGAGGACGCCGAGAACGGGAATCGACAGCCCGATCAGCGCCAGTGTCGTCCGCGTGGGCCGGCTCATCAGGTTCCGCAGGGCGAAGACCCAAAGGCCGGTACTCCTCGAGAGCGAGGTGGCGGTGGTGCTGGCCTGCCGCGGCTCGCGCGGGGACGCTGGCGTAGATGCGGCTTTGTGCGTCAGGACCATGGTCCTTTCCAGAACGATTCCCGTCGCGTGCGGGTTCGTCTGAATCTACCGGGGTCGAATCCTGCGCGACAAGGTCGCGGAAGTCGTCTTCGTGGTCAGCCCCGCCTTGGTCGTCTGGCTGGGAAGGTCCGGGTAGAGCCAGTAGAAATGCAGCTTGCCGACGTAGCTGTTGCCCGACTGGCCCGTCTTCATTCCGTCCAGTGGAAGTCCCGTTGCGCTGGTCACGGCCGTCGCACCATAGCCGTTGATCTTGAGCGTGGAGTAGACGTGAAAGTCCACGCGCTTCTTCGGCTTCAGAGTGACCGTGTGAGTGTCGGAATCATAGGTGGCCGACATGATCGCAACCAATCCGCCATGGGGTCCCTTCAGCACATAATTGTTCACGTTCTGCACGGTGGCCGGGTCCATCGCTTCACTGTAGGTGATGATGATCGAGGTCAGGTGCATGTGAACGCCGATCCGCTGCCCGGAAACCACCGTCGGCGGCGCGCTGGGCAGATCGCCCTGGGACGGCGTGCCGGGCAGATCGATCTGGAACGGAACCGTCCCCAGGACCGCGCCGCTCGAGGGATCCACGAAATTCACGTTGAACGTCGCGCTGTACGGAAGGGAGCTCACGTTCATCACGAAATTGAAGCTCGCGGTGCCGCCCGGGCCCACCTTCGGGACCATCGTCGGCGAGGGATTGAAGATCAAGCCCGACGGACCCGCGCGTGTCCTGAACGATCCTGAGCTGGGTCCTTCGGCTCCGCGCAAGTGCACTGGCCCGCGCGCTCGGCGCATGTCCCTCGCTCTCACTCCATTGTGACCTGGAACCCGACCAGGAAAGCTGCGAGGATCGAAGTGATTAGTCTAGAGGATTCAGCGGCTTCAAGGCAAGTGAGCGAGTCCATGGCCCACCCCATCAGCCCGAAGATCACGTTCGCTCTTCCTAGTGAGGCGATACCAAGGGCCTGGTACAACGCAACCGCCGATCTGCCGTTCGCGGTTCCACCGCCGATTCATCCCGGGACGCGGAAGCCCCTGGAAGCCGCCGACTTGTCGGCGATCTTCCCCGAGGAGCTGATCGCCCAGGAGATGAGCACCGAGCGGTGGATTGCGATTCCCGATGAGATCCGCGACGTCTACCGGCTCTGGAGGCCCACTCCGCTGAAGCGGGCAGCGCGGTTCGAGCGGGCACTCGGAACACGCTGCCGCATTTATTACAAGGACGAGAGCACCTCGCCAGTCGGCAGCCACAAGGTCAACACGGCGCTTGCCCAGGCCTACTACAACAAGCGGGCCGGGATCGCGCGGCTCACCACCGAGACCGGGGCCGGCCAGTGGGGCACGGCGCATCAGCTTCGCGTGCAGCGTGTTCGGGCTCCAGTGCCGGGTCTTCATGGTCAAGGTGAGCTACAACCAGAAGCCCTTCCGGCGAACGATGATGAGAATCTGGGGCTCAGAGGTCTTCGCGTCACCCTCGACCGAGACCGAAGCAGGCAGAGGGATCCTGGAACGGGATCCCGACTGCCCGGGCTCGCTGGGGATCGCGATCTCGGAGGCCGTGGAAGAGGCCGCAAGGGACCCCGAGACCAATTACTCGCTCGGGAGCGTGCTCCACCATGTGCTCCTCCACCAGACGGTCATCGGTCTCGAAGCCAGGGAGCAACTCGCGCTGGCCGGCGACAAGCCCGACTACCTCGTCGGCTGCGTGGGGGGAGGCAGCAACTTCGGAGGGCTCGTGCTCCCGTTCCTGCCCGAGAAGCTGCGTGACCCCGGCCTCACCATCATCGGCGTGGAGCCCACCGCCTGCCCGACCATGACGCGAGGACGGTACGCGTACGATTTCGGCGACACCGCCTCGCTCACCCCACTGATCAAGATGCACACGCTCGGCCACGGCTTCATCCCCCCGGGAATTCATGCCGGCGGCCTGCGCTATCACGGCTGCTCACCCCTGGTCAGCGCCCTCGTCGAGCACGGTCTCGTCGAGCCTCGGGCCGAGCCTCAGAGCCGCGTCTTCGAAGCCGCGGTCCTGTTCGCGCGGTCGGAGGGGATCGTCGCCGCGCCCGAGACCTCGCACGCGATCGCGACCGTGGCCGACCTGGCGCGCACCGAGCCCGGCGAGAAGTGCATCGTCTTCAACCTGAGCGGCCACGGATTGCTCGACCTGGCGTCGTACGAGAAGTACCTGGCCGGGGAACTGGTCGATTTCGAGCACCCCGGCGCCGCGATCGAGCAATCCCTCGGCGCCCTGCCCGCGTTCTGACCGGGCCGTTCACCGGTGTCTTCGCCCGGCCGTCGTCTCGGGAGAAGATGGGCAGGCCCTCACCAGGAATCGCCGTCATGGGTCGCGGTGTGAAGCCTCAACGCCGCGGCTCGGCGTCGAGTCTGCGGATCTCGACCCGCCGGAACTCGATCTCGGCGGCCTCGATTTCCAGCGCAATCCGCCCCCGGGTGATCGGCCGGGGCGTCGCGTCGGGCTCGGGCGGACGAAAGCGGATGTTCCGCCCCTGGTTGACAACCTGCCCGTTGAGCCGATGAACCGTGGTGTCGCCGCGCGCGATCACCTCGATGGTGTTCCAGCCCTCGACCTCGATGTTTCCGGGCAGCCTCTTCTGATAGCCGATTCCCTTGCCGCCAAGAACCCGCGGCTCGCCCCCCCGGTCCGGATCCTGGTAGGTGGCCTGCTCGTCGCCTCGGGTCGCGGGGTCGATCCAGGTGTCGAGCTCCATCCCGTAGAGAACCAGCAGATCACCCACGTCGGTCTGCTGAACCTGGTATTGCAGGGCGCGGGGCCAGACCGCGTCCGGGCCGGTCAGGTGGTAGTATCGGCCGGCGTCACGCTTCAGCGCATACCTCGGCTGGAACTTCTTCTTGCCCCAGCGATACTGAAAGAGGAGATGATAGTCGCCGTATTCCTGCTCCGTAGCAATGTAGCCCATCACGACGGTGTTCCCCTCGGCCGCGTGCTTGAAGAGATGGATCGCCCCGTCCTCGATCGTGATCACACCGTCGGGGTCGTGGTTCTTGCCGTGCTTCTGCAGGAAGGTGTACCAGCCGGAAAGGTCGCGGCCGTTGAACAGCTCGGTCCATCCCTCTGCCGGGCGGGCGGCGAGTCTCTCGGCGGCCGGCCGCGGTTCCGTCGTGGCTTCCCGTGTCAGGCCGGCCAGTACCAGCCCGATCACGATCGTCAGGCCCTCGATCATCGGGGCTCCCTTCTGCTGGACTGCTTCGTTCACGTTGCCGCGGGTGGTTTGCAGGACGTTGATCTTCGGGCCCGCGGCTCTTCCGGCTCCTTCAAACCACCGAGCGGAAGTACTCCAGAGTCTTCCGCAAGCCCACGCCCCGTTCGACCGTCGGATTCCAGCCCAGGAGCTTCTGGGCCCTGGTAATGTCCGGGCACCTGCGCTTGGGGTCGTCCTCGGGAAGCTCGTGGTGCACGACCGTGCTCCGTGTCCCCTCGACCAGGGCGATGATCTCGCGGGCGAGCTGGAGCACGGTGATCTCCGACGGGTTTCCCAGGTTTACCGGCTGGGAGAAGTCCGCGAACAGGAGCCGGTAGATCCCCTCCACCAGGTCGCTGACGTAGCAGAAGCTCCGCGTCTGGTCACCCTGGCCGTAGATCGTGATCGGCTCGCCCTGAAGCGCCTGCTTCATGAAGTTGGGCAGCACCCGGCCGTCGTTGAGCCGCATCCTCGGCCCGTAGGTGTTGAAGATCCGGACGATCCGGGTCTTGACGCCGTGGAACCGGTGGTAGGCCATGGTGATGGCCTCGGCAAACCGCTTGGCCTCGTCGTAGCAGCCGCGCGGACCGATCGGGTTGACGTGCCCCCAGTACTCTTCGCGTTGAGGGTGCATCTCCGGATCCCCGTAAATTTCGGATGTGCTCGCCAGCAGAAATCGCGCGTCCTTCAGCTTGGCCAGCCCCAGGGCGTTGTGAGTGCCGAGCGAGCCGACCTTGAGCGTTGGAATCGGATGAGCCAGGTAGTCGGCCGGGCTGGCGGGGCTGGCAAAGTGTAGTACGTTGTCCACTGGCCCGTCGATCTCGAGCGGCTCGGAAATGTTGTGCTCGATGAATCGAAACCGCGTACCGGCGGCCAGGTGGTCGATGTTTCGCCGGCTTCCCGTCAGCAAGTTGTCCACGCAGAGCACCTCGTGCCCCTCGGCCAGGAACCGCTCGCAGAGATGCGACCCGATGAACCCAGCCCCTCCCGTGATAACGGTTCTCAAGGTTCCTCTCCTGTTCTGACGTCGTGTCGATGATTCCGTGGCGGAACAATGGTTCCAGACGGATGATCATACCAGGAGACGAGGGGAAACCGATACCGAGGAGCGTGCCGCGAGGGTGGCCCGCCATGTCAACCCGTCCTGGCCGGGAGCAGCTCATTCACGCTGAGGAGCGTCGCTGGACGTGTCTTCGGGCATGCTGCCGCTCGAAGACGAGTCTTCCGCGGCCGGGCCGCGGTCGCGTGCCGGAGTGCCTGGCCGCAGTTTCCGCGACAACCGGCGAATCCACTCCGACCACGCGGGCTTCGCCGGGCGCACCGGCACTTTCTCGCCTGTCTCCTCGGGTTCATCGCCCGACAGCCATTCGACCAGATCGACCCCGAACGGTCGGTAGACGGCCTGGTACTGGTTCTCGCGGAGCGACCTCACCATCGTTTCGCCGGCTTCCGCATTGTAGGTATGGATGATGAACAGGGTTTTCTCGAACCGGGCACACGACTCGTTGCAGAGCCAGCGAACCACCTCCATCCCACAGTCAGGCCGGCTCGAGTCGACGAAGACCTCACGCCCCAGGTCATGATCCAGGTGTACCTGGTCCCAGACGTCCTCCAGCCGGGCGATGCAATCTTCGGCGGTCTGGACCCAGACAGCCTCGGGCGTGCGGTGGAGAAAGGCTCGGGCCCGATCCGGATCATCATCAAGGAAGAGGATGCGCAGCGTGCCAGTCTCGCCTTGGCCGGGTGATCCTCGGTCTGGACTGTCCGTCTGCGGTCCGGCGGCCACGCCCTCGAGCCGCGTTTTCCTCGGATCGCTCTCCGGCGACGGATCGTCAGCGTCGGCAAAGTCGGGAGATCCGCTCGACACGTGCGTGAACCTCTCTGTCATCCCTCTGCCGCGGTCTTCATCGGCCGGGCGAGACTTCTGGTGTTTGCCAGCGCACTCTCTGGTCAGGCAACGGGTAGTCGACGATCGGCAAACCAAGCTGAATGACCTCGAGGAGACGTCGATAACCTCGCGTCACTCGCGTCTCTTCCCGGGCGACAAATTCCGGGTCGAGCACCGACTTGGCAAAGGCTCCCTCCACCGTGACGGGAGGGAACTCGGGAGCCATGATGAACTGCGCGAGCACGGGATTGCACCGAATATGCCGTTCGGGAAGTTGGTGCAGCCGCTCGGGATCGACCTCGCCCAGCACATAGCGCAAGTATAGGTCGGACTCGGTCAGATCCTCGACGTCTCCGCCGCAGACTTCACAGAGATAGCCCTGCTCGCAGATCGCCATGGTTCACTCGATCTCTCGACTTGGACAGGAATGATCGGGAAACCGTACTCCCCTCGAATGCCTGGGCCTTGAAGTCATGCATCGGGTCCAGAGCCCCGGCAACCCTGTGCCAGGACGTCGGGCATTCCATAGAGGCCCGGGGGTTTGCCCACCAGGAACTTGGCGGCATCGATGGCGCCGCGGACGAAGCCGTCGCGATTCAGGGCCCGGTGGCTGAGCTCGAGCGATTCGCCCATGAGGCCGAAGATGACCGTATGCTCTCCCGGCGCGTCGCCGGCTCGCACCGCGTGCACGCCGATCTCGTTTCTCGGGCGCTCGCCCGGCTGTCCCTCGCGGCCGTGGACGAACCGGGTGATCCCCGCCGCCTCGGCCGCGATCTCGGCCAGCCGCAGCGCGGTTCCGCTGGGGGCATCTTTCTTCATCCGGTGATGACGCTCGACGATCTCGATGTCTGCCGCCTGTCCCAGCGACCTCGCCGCCTCACCCACCAGCCGCATAAGCAGGTTGACCGCGCGGCTCATATTCGGCGACACCAGAAGTGCAATCCTGGCCGAGGACTGCTCGAGCTCCCGACGCTGCGCAGGGTCGAAGCCGGTCGTTCCCACCACGAGCGGAATCCCCATCTCCTCGCAGAAGCGAGCCAGCCCCAGGGAAGCCGAGGGATGAGAGAAGTCAATCATCGTGTCGACCTTGCCAGTCGGGTCGCCCAGGGTCGAGAGCGGAACGCCCAGGGCCCCGATCCCGGCAAGCGTTCCCGCATCCTCGCCCAGTCGCGGATGCCCCGGGCGGTCAACGGCCCAGGCCAGCCTCGCCTCCGGATCCTCGGCGATCAGTTGAACCAGCCGCAGACCCATCCGGCCCGAGGCCCCGTGCAATCCCAGAGACCACTTCGGCGTGACCACCCGGTGTTCATCCTTTCTTGTCGTAGTCTCTCTTGTCCAAGCCAGCCCGCCCTCTCGAGAGCCACTGCCCCGGAGAACCACCGGCGCGACCCCCGCACCTACGCTCATCGCCCCGAGGGCGAGACCGCGGGCAGCGCCGTCACGGCGTTTCTCCGGACCCGGCCGGAGGATCGGTCTGGGAATACAGCGCGATCGTACGAATGATATCGTCGAGCTCGTTCGCCACGATCACCGGCCGGTTTGCGAACCCGGCGCGATGGACGCCGCGGCTGCCCAGCACTTTATCGAAGTTCTCCTGGTCGGTCCCATGGTAGGCGACCGTCGCCGTGGGGTCCTTGAGCTGGTGGCCGGTGAGGATGCAGACGACCCGATCGGAGGGAGCGATGACCCCCTCCTCGCGAAGCCGTTTCGCTCCCGCAACGCTGGCGGCACTCGCGGGTTCGCAACCAAGCCCGCCGGCTCCCACCCTGGCCTTGGCATCCATGATTTCCTGGTCGGTCACCTGCCGCACCACGCCGCCACAGAAATCGAGCGCCCGCAGGCACTTTTTCAGGTTCACGGGGCGGTTGATCTCGATGGCCGAGGCGATCGTGGACGCCTTGATCTTCTCGGTGTCGAGCAGCTCATAGTAGCCGCTGACCCGGTCCATCTGCGGCAGCCCGTTCCGCCAGGACACTCCGCGGTTCCCCACCAGCTCGTCCAGCGTCCGGGCGCCCGCGGCGTTGATCACCGCTAGCCTCGGCACACGGTCAATCAGCCCGAGGTGCCTCAGCTCGATGAAGGCCTTCCCGAAAGCACTCGAATTACCCAGGTTGCCCCCCGGCACCACGATCCAGTCCGGAACCTCCCATCCCAGGCCCTCGAGCACCCGGTACATGATCGTCTTCTGTCCCTCCAGGCGGAACGGGTTCACCGAGTTCATGAGATAGATGCCCAGCCGGTCGGCCACTTGCCGCACGCGCTGCATGGCATCATCGAAGTCGCCCACGATCTGGATGGTGAGGGCACCGTGGTCGAGAGCCTGGGCGAGCTTGCCGTAGGCGATCTTCCCGGACCCGATGAAGATGATCGCGCGGAAGCCATGATCGGTGGCCGAGCAGTAAACTGCAAGGGCCGCCGAGGTGTTGCCGGTGCTGGCACAGGCCACCCGCCGCGCTCCCACCATGCGCGCATGCGTGAACGCGGCGGTCATCCCGTTGTCCTTGAAGCTCCCCGACGGGTTCATCCCCTCGTACTGGAGGAGCAAGTTGCCTTCGGACATGCCGACGTACTGGCCGACCTTGTCGGCCTTCTGGAGCAGGGTTTGCCCCTCGCCGATGGTGACCACCAGGGACTCGGGAGCAAACGGCAGGAGATCGCGAAACCGCCAGACACCCGAGAAGTTGAGCGGGTCGAGGCGACTGGCCCACCGCGCCTCGAAATCGGCAAGCGCCCGCGGGACGGGAAGCCGGTCCCAGTCGTAAACCACGTCCACCAGGTCGCCGCAGACCGGACACGAGAAGTGTGCCTCGTCAATGGCGAAGGTGGCCCCGCACCCGGGATGGAGGCACTGCTGGAACGCGGCATCGCGCGCCGTTCTCTCGATCATCCTGGCTCTTGTCGCCCCGGCCATCGCTCGATTCTCATCCAGAATCCCACCCGGCGATGGTCCACTCGCGGGGTCCCGGCCCACTGGCCACCCCCGGGACACGCCGGAATCTCGCCAAACGTACAGATGACTTCACTGTACCGGTAAGGGCGCCAGGCTCACAAGCGGGATCCGTCGAGGAACCGACCGGTGCTCTTTTGTTCCGCTCCGGTTCGAACCAGCCCACTTCTCCCGGCCGGTCGGTAAGGTCCAAACGTATGGGCATCTGAAGAAGAGGGTCAGTGCTAGGATTCAATTGAATGAAAAATCCAAGCGGGGTTGACTGGATCGACGGATAATCCTATCATGACCTCTAGCGATCCATAACTACCGATGCCGCGATTGGGCCGGACCGGCCCCAATCAACGTAAGCCACTCCTTGTCAATCGGTTGAGGAAAACCATGGCAGCGCCATCTCCGAAGTCAGGCCGATCCTCCAAGTCCGCGACGGCCGCAGGCCGTCCTCTCGCCGAGATCCGCCGTGTGGCCGAACTGCTCAAGCAGGTGTCGGACCCCACGCGGTTGCAGGTGCTCATGCTTCTGAGCGAGAAGGAGCGAAACGTCTCCGAGCTGTGCTCCGACCTCGGCACCCAGAGCCAGCCCGCCGTGAGCCATCACCTGGCGCTGCTCCGCCACGGCCGGCTGATCGAGCCCCGGCGCTCGGGCAAGCACAACTTCTATGCCCTCACCGAGGCCGGCCGCGAGCTCGCCCAGGTCGTCGATACCGTGGTCGGCTGAACCCTGCCCACGCGATCATCATGTCATGCAGCATGCTCGCGGAGCGCCTGCTTGCCAGGCGCTCCGCGTGGATGCTATGGATGCTAGTGCAGGCATCGACCGGTGCGTGCGGGAGCCCGTCTCCTGCTTCCCAGATGCCACGTCAGGGCCCGCCCGCTCATCCGGCAAGGCAGTCACGGAGGAAGGAGAGGCCGTGTGCCACGTCGCGGAGGCGGCCAGCCTGGTCACCAACCTCCCGCTCGATGATCAGCGGACCGCGATAGCCGACCGACTTGAGAGTTTCAATAAACCGACGGATATTCACCTCTCCCTGGCCCAGCGGCACCTCCTCGCCCCACTGGCCTCGGGTCCTGGGCCGTCGCGCGTCTTTCACATGCACCGAACGGATGTCGGGGGCCAGCAGCTCCACGGCGCGGATGGGATCTCCCATGTCATAAAGCAGCATGTTGGCAGGGTCGAAGTTGACCTTGAGGTGGGGAGACTGGAGATCATCGAGCGTTCGGCGGAGCAGGTCCGCGGTCTCCTGACCAGTCTCGAAGGCCAGGGTCACCCCTTTCTGGCCCGCGAGGTCACCGGCCTGGGCCAGGGTGTCGAGCATGGCTGACCGATCGGGATCGTCGGCCTCGGGCAGGAAGCCTGCATGAAGCGTCAGGTCGGAGAGCCCGAGCTCCCGGGTTCGCTCCAGGCCCCACTTCAGCCGCTCCAGCCGCTCGCTCCGCCAGGCCGGCTTGCCGAAGCCGCCGGTTTCCTTGATGGTCTGCGGCGTCGTGTAGTCCTCGCCGGGAAAGCCGAGCATCGCCGCGGTCATCACGATCCCGGAGTTGCGAGCGGCCTCGGGCAGCGCATCCCCTTCCTCCCAGCTCGCATGGTGCGGATCGCCGCAGGCAAGCTGCACCACGTTGACGCCGAGCTGGCCGAGCAGCCGCCTGAGCTCGGGAATGCTCGTGACCTGGAGGCTCCAGCTACAGACGCCCAGGCTCAGCGGAGCCAGGGATGAGGTCGAAGATGTCGATGGCTGCGACACGGCGTTGTACCTTCGCGATCTGGCGGTCGTCGGTTCACCACGGCACTGGGGGCATCACCGGCTCGATGATAGCCGCGCCCCGATTCCATGGCGACCTCCTACCGCCTGACTGCCCGAGATTGCCCGCTGTAAGAGGCTATCCGGGAAGGCCAGCTCCTAGCCCCTCCAGGGCTCGGAATACGACATTTCGGACAGCCTCCTAGAAGACCACCAGGGCATCGGCAGACATCGTCTTGCTGCTGCAAGCCTGGAGCCATCGCCGCGAGAGGAGCACCCGGTTTCGCCCTGTCTTCTTCGCCTCGTAGAGGGCCTCGTCGGCTGCCGAGATCATGGCCGCCACATCCTGGACCCGTCCGGCGGGAGTGAACGAAACGCCAAGGCTGGCCGTGACCCGGATCTCGACGCCGAAGGCGCGCATCGGCCGGCTCGCGAGGATCGAGCGGATGTGATCGGCACGCTCGAGAGCCTGATCCTGCGATCCGCTGGGCAGGGCGATGACGAATTCCTCCCCGCCGTAGCGCGCAACCAGATCCTCCGGGCGTGTGGCTTCCCGGAGCACCACCGCCACCTGACCAAGGACCAGATCACCGGCATCATGACCGTGGGCGTCGTTGATCTGCTTGAAGTGGTCGATGTCCACGAGGATGACGGCCAGGCCCAGATCGCGCATCGCGCTCAGGTCCCGGAGGGGGCCGATCTGGTTCAAGAAGTAGCCTCGATTGTAGAGCCCGGTCAGGTTGTCCCTGACGGCACGTTCGTACATCTCGCGCTGGAATCCTGCCTCGCAGGCGTCGAGCTTCAAGAACTTGAGCAAGGTGGAGGCTCCAAGCTGGATCCGCGAGCCATCACTGATCTTCACCGGCGCGTGGCCCCGGACACGGTTGCCATCCACGAAGCTGCCGTTGGTGCTGCCCAGATCCGTCAGCCAGGCGACTCCGGACGCGTCGATCGCGATCACGGCGTGCCGCCGAGAGACCGTGTCGTCATGTAGTGCGAACGTGTTGTCGGCCGAGCGGCCCAGACTGCTGGCGCTCTGGGCCAGCCGCAGCATGGTCCCCGGAATGCCCCCTCGGACCACGATCAGGTAGCAGAGCAGGGGCCCGACGTCCTGGCTCGCGAGACCGACCTCCGCAGTCGTCACTGGAGAAGGGCAGACCTGCGTCTTGCCTAGGGCATCCATGATCCGCGTCTCCTCGAACGATCCGGGCTCGACGATGGAAAGCTGGAAACCTGGCGAAATCGTCTCTAGCGGGTCCACTCTCTCCCGAGCGGCCCGCCGAGCGGGGGCGCAGGGCGCTGGCACCAGGTCTCCACCGGCTTGCACTCCCAAATCTAGGTCGTCGTGGGCAAGTGTCAAATACCCTCCGCAGGCCGGCCGCTGTGGCCATCGTGACCCGGCAGCCGGCCCGGGCCGCGCGCTGAGGAAGAGCCGGCCCATCAGTTCGGGTAGAATGAGGGTCGGCCCCCGACTCCGGGGCCGGTTGGTCGGCTGGATCGCTCTTCACCCCGGGGAATCGAGCATGTCGTGGTCCTGGAAGCTCGGTCGCGTGGCTGGCATTCCGATCTACGTTCACTGGACCTTCGTGATCCTCCTGACATGGATCGTGCTCGGTTACTGGTTCGAGAGCCACGACCTCGATAAGGACCCTGGAGGGAGGAGCCTTGATCCTCACCCTCTTCGGCTGCGTGGTCCTGCACGAGCTGGGCCATGCGCTGGCGGCTCGCCGGTTCGGAGTGTCCACCAGCGACATCACGCTCTTGCCCATCGGCGGCGTGGCGCGGCTTCAGCGTATTCCCGAGCGGCCGGCCCAGGAGCTGATCATCGCGCTGGCCGGGCCCGCGGTGAACGTGGTGATCGTCGCCGTGCTCTACCTCGTCTTCGGCGTCCGTTTTCCCGGGAACGGCAACGATGCCTTTGACCTGGTCCCTGTTCAGTTCTGGTCCCGGATCCTCCAGATCAACGCGGTTCTCGCCGGGTTCAACATGTTGCCGGCGTTCCCGATGGACGGCGGACGGGTGCTGCGGGCCCTTCTGGCGATGCGGCTGCCCTACGCGCAGGCCACCCGGACGGCGGCCTCCATTGGCCAGGCCATCGCGATCGGATTTGCGTTTCTCGCCTACTGGCTCGGGCCCATGCTCATGCTGGTCGCCCTGTTTGTCTGGATCGGAGCCGAGGCCGAGGCGATCCAGGTGGAGGAGCGCGTCGCGCTGAAGGATCTCACCGTCCGGGAGGCCATGCTGACCGAGTACCATACGCTGCAGCCGAGCGACACTCTCGGCCACGCTGCCGACCTGCTCCTCGCGGGAACCCAGCACGATTTCCCCGTCGTCTCGGATCGGAATCAAGGGTTCCTGGGGCTTCTCACCCGTTCGAACCTGATCGCGGGCCTGGCGAGGGCCGGCCGCGACGCCCCGGTGACCGACCACGCCCGGCCCGAGATCCCCAGCGTCGAGGCCTCCAGTCCGCTGGCGGCGGCGATCTCGCGGTTGCGGGAGGAGCGGGAGACTCGCTGCCTCCAGGTCGTGGAACAGGGGAAGCCAGTGGGCCTGCTCACCCTGGAGAACGCCGGCGAGTTCCTCATGATCCGAGCGGCACTCGCCGGCACGCGAGGCGTCCCGGCCGGGGCGGGCCGGCGGCTGATTCCCACCGACCTTTGACGGGACCCCAGCCAGCCATGTCACCCGCCGAACGGTTGAGTCGCGTCGCCCAGACCGATGCCACTTTCCGGAGAGAGGGTCCGAACTGGGTCGGCAAGTGCCTGATATGCAACGGTCCGCTGGCCTTCGACGCCGGTACCGGTGAAGGCGCTACCCTCGAACACATCCGGGCCCAAAGCCGGGGCGGCACCGAAGACCTGGAGAACCTGGGCATCGTCCACGGCCGCTGCAACTGGGAGAAAGGTGTGCGCTGGGACCCGAAGAAGCGACGGTCCGAGGACGAGTACGAAACCTTCATCACCCGCCTCGTCGAGCGCAGGAAGCAGAGGTGGCGGGAACGTCCTCCCACCTCGGCCTAAGCACCTGGCCGTAGTTTGCCTACAGCAGGATACAGCCGTATATACTCGGCGCGGCCGGGTCTGGCACGAATTGTAGGCGGCAGTGTGTGGGTGTAAACTGCTGACGGGGAGCAACCTGGGGACAACATCAGTGTGGACCCGTCATGCGGATCATCACCTTCACGGCGGACGACCGGAACGCCCTGGCCCACGACCGTTACCACCACCCCGACCCCCGCGTCCAGCGCAAGATGGAGGTCCTCTGGCTCAAGAGCCACGGCCTGACTCACGACCAGATCGCCGCCTACGCCGACGTCTCCCGGCGCACCGTCCAGCGCTACCTCGACCAGTATTATGAGGGCGGCCTGCCGCACCTGCGCCGCTGCCGGTGGCATCACCCCCACAGCGCCCTGGCCAAGCACCAGGACTCGCTGGAGGAGTACTTTCTGAAGCACCCGGTCCGCTCGGCCAAGCAGGCGCGGGCCATCATTGAGCAGCAGACCGGCGTCCGCAGGGGCCGGCACTATCTCACGCCGCATCCACTTGTGCGGACAGTTTTTCCCGCAATTCCTCGGGGGTCAGCTTGAGGAACTCCCAGAAACTCAGCTCGGGGAGATCCAGGCCCAGCAGGCCGTACGGCGTCTGATCTTTGCGGTGGCCTACACGAAAGCGACGCAGGTTCCAGTACAGACGCTTCAGGTCCAGTAACCCCTGCGTCATCTTCCGGTGCCGCGCTTGTTGCATCCGCGCCACGCTGTTGACGCATTCCACCAGGCTGCTCGCACGCCAGACGCCGCGAAGCACCGCGCGGACCCGCCGCCACTCTTCGCGCCAATCCGAACACGCCTTCGCCAGTTGGACCGTGCGGACCAAGGTCCAGGCTCCTGTGGCGGCCGACAGCCGCCAAGGCTGGCGGCGCAGACCTTCCAGGTCCAACAAGGCCGACAAGACGTCGGGGGCCAATCCCAGGTCGGCCAACCGTCCCTGGACTTGATCCAGGAACGTGAAGCTCTCCCGGCGGAGCAACAACCGCCGGGTCTTGGCCCATGCCGCCCCGCTCAAGTGCGGCAGCGCCGCCGCGACGACCGCCTCGGCCTGAGCCCGGTCGTTCAAGCGACCTTCGGGGGTGAAGGACTCGAACGCCGACTTGGCGTGTTTCCAGGCCGTCTCGGCGGCTGTGGCTTGATCCCAGAGCCGCTCGGCCTGACGCCACAGCCGGTTCGTCGGCGCGCCATGACCCTGGCGCGATTGTCCCTGGCGGCCGAGCCGGTCGAGTTCTTTCTGGGCCGCGTCGGCGCGATCCAGGGCGCGGGTGGCGGCGCCCCAAGTCGTCCTCAACGCACGTCCCCCTTCACGGAGCGTATGGAAGGCGTCGAGTGTATCCTCAAGGTCGGGCAGTCCTGCAGCACGACGGCGAGCGCGCTCGAGTTTCACCCCTTTACCCAAGCCTGTACCGTCGTCACGGACCACCGCCCTCAGCGCCGGAAATCGGGCGAATTCCTCGGCCCATGTGACGCCGTCGCGCGCCTTGACCATTCGACCCGTCATCCAGCAGAGGCTCTCGGGCTCGACGACCATCAGGACGGGTTTGCGGCCCAAAAATCTCGTCGGCGGTACCCTGTTTGACCAGGGGCCGGGCCGCCTCGTCGAGCACCTTGAGCAAGCCGCCGGCGTGCTTGCCGGCCTCCAGAGTCGCCCGCCCCAGGGTCGGGACGCTCGGAGTGGATTGCGACCCCTCCATGACCCGCAACAGCCGCCGGGCCACGCCCAGGCTGACCCCCTCGGCCTGGGCGACGGTCGCAAACTCGTGCTGCTTGTCAGGGGTGATCTCGACGGCGCGTTTGAGCCGCTCTTGGAGGGCTTGGACCTCGGCCCGCTGCTCGGCAAGTTGTCGCGTTAGCTCGTCGATCCGAGCCTGAGCCGCGGCGCCGTCCACGGCGTTGGCGACCTGATCGGCCTCGCGGTAGAGCGACTGCCGGGATTGCTCACGGTCCTTGGCCATCTTGGTGACGTCGCCGTATCGGCCGCAGAGGACGGCGAAGGTACTGGCAATCCGTTGCGTGATTGTGGACATGGGGCTCCCTCCATCGCTGCCAATCGGGGTTAACTCGCCAACGATTGAACACGTTTCGAGGGGAATTGTCCACAGACTACCCACCGAAAGCCCCACTCTTGAGAAAGTCCCCAGGGAATGAACATTGCGTCTCACCCTTCCGCTGCCACTCTGTGCATTTCCCAAGGGCTGAGGCTTCCGTCGCGACACGCGCAAGTGGCCAGCGAAATACCCAAATCCGCACGATCGCGTGCAAAGCGTGTCGCCTCAGGAGTTCCGATCTCGAATTCATGATCGTATGCTACTCAACATTTTGCGGAGGCTTCCATGCCAGAAACAGTCGTTCATTTTCAAATCCGCATGCCCCCTGACATGCATGAGCGGTTGGCGAGCTGGGCGAAGGCCGACAAAGCATCGCTCAACATGCTGATCGTCGACATTCTCGAGAAAGCGATCGACCGTCGCGAAGGTCAGGCCGTCCCGGCCGGGAATGGCCTGAGCCACGAGCGCCGATGACGCAGGCTGACTCTCCGTCCGGACATCGGGCCATGGCCGCGGGGCTTGCCCCGGGCCCCTGCCGGATGTCCGGACGGTCAGAGCTGCCCCTGGGAGGGACCGTTCGACCCGGGAGTCTTCCTGATCTCGCCGGAGCAACCGCGCCGAGACGATGAGCCTGCCCGGGAGGGCGAAACGGCCCGAGGCCCGGCGGGAAGAGGCTCGGTCGAAGCCTGACTCTGTTGATGCGGCTGTTTCAGCGCTGCTCACTCATCTGGGGACCGACCACTCAAACCCGTTCTTGTCTTCCAGGTAAGGCAGCTTGCCGAACTCCGCGGCCAGCGGCTTGCCGAAGAAGACGTGGTCCGCGAAGTCGAGAAGGTCCTCGTTGCTGGGGATGTGTCCGACGGGCCGATAGCGGATGCCCAGGCGATCGGAGGTTCCCAGGAATTCGTAGACCTGCTTGGCCGCGAGATGGGTGAGCTGGGAGCCCTGCGGGTTCGTCCAGGCGTCCTGGGTTCCCTCGGTCGCCAGCAGGGCTCGGGGAGCGACCAGGGCCCTGAACATGTGCTGAGCGAACGGCAGCGGATCGACCTTCCCCATGAACTCCCCCGCCGATGGCCGAGGACCGCTGGTGTGGCACTGGAGCGGAAGTCAATGGGATAATTCCCCCCACCCCGGGCCGTGGTCCGGAACGCGCTGCCGCCGCGTTATCTACGGTGGGTAGCCCATCACGGCACCTGACTGCCGGGCCCTCATCATGATCCTGCGGTACGGTTGGCGTTAACCGCAACGTCACATAACTTTTGTCGGAATTATTGTCACCGACTCTGTTAAAATAGGTTGAGCCTCACTCCTGCGGAGGTTCAGCCATGTCACGTCCCTCGACCGTGCGGAAGCCGACCGCGACGGAACTCCGCCGGGTCCATCGCTGGCTCGAGAAACCGTTGCTGCCCTGGCAACGTTGTCGCGCCGAGGTGCTCCTGCTCCACGCTGCAGACCTGTCCGCCGCCAGGATCGCCCAACTGCTTCAGGTGCATCCCAACACCGTGTACGCGGACCTGCATGACTTCGCGGCGCCGTCTGTCCTGCCTGGACGGCCCGCGTGCCGTCGGGGCTCCCTCACGCCTATCCCGCGAGCAGATCGAGACCATCTGGCGGCTAGCGGGGCAACCGCCCACCGCCTTGGGCTTGCCGTACGGCCGCTGGAGTCTGGCCAAGTTGCGGGCGTACCTCATCCGACAACGGATCATCAAAGCGATCAGCCGCGAGCACCTCCGCCGGGTGCTGAAAAGGGGGGATACCGCCTGCGCCACGTCCGCCGCAAACTCGTTTGCACCGATCCCAACCGGCCGGTGATCCTCTACCGGTTGCGGACATGGTGGCGTCACCGGCCCCGCCGCGCCCTCCTGGCCTTCTTCGACGTCCAGCCGATTACGGTCAAGGCGTACGGCGGCCGTCGCTCCACGAGGGCTCAGCGGTTGGTCCTGGCGCAGAATCAGAAGACCCGCGGCCGGTTCTACCTGTTCCTGCTCTACGAGGTGAACCGGGGCTTGGTCCACGGGACCTTCTTCCCCGGCAAGGGGGCCGTGTACGTTTGCCGGTTCCTGCGGCGGGTACGCCGGTGGTATCCCGGGCAGTCGGTACGGATCGCCTTGGACCGCGACCCGGGCACCCGATCAAGGCGCAGGTCACGCAGTCGCTAATGCGGCGGCTGCAGCTGAACTGGACCAGCCTGCCCAAGCGGAGCCCCGACGATAATCCGTGTGAGACGAGCTTCAGCGACATCCAGCAGAACCTCCTGGACAACAGCGACGACCCTGATGAGTGGACGACTCGAAGGCGGATCAGCCGCCATCTGCGGCGGCGCAATCGACGACCCGACCGGTTCGTGCAGATCGGCTACCTAGGGGAATACTCACAAAAAATGGCTCTTTCGCAGAATTTGTGGGTGGAAAAAACGGGGTACAGGCTCGGCTCTGGCTCGACAGGAGGGTCTCCCCTCCCACCTTCACCTTCGCTCCGCCCTGGTAAAATGAGGGCGAAGCGAAGGTGAAAGCGGGAGGGAAGGTCGAAGTTCACACCCAAGAAGGGTTCTTTTCCGGGCCTCGATTTCGAGTACGGCAAACAGAGGTCCCTGAAGCGTTGCAGTCCCGCTGGAAAGCCAGGGGCAAACTGCCCGATTGGCGTTTCCCCTACCCACAGATTCTGCGGAGGAGGCCAAAAAATAGGTGGCGCATTTTGACAAAAATTCTGTGAGGCGACGGTTAACGGCTGCCTGGGAACCAGATCGTAGCCCAGAGCACGGGCTTTGTTTCGTAGCGTGCGTTCGATCCGCTCCTGCGTCGCCGCCTCGTACTCTTGCAGACTCTGGCTGACGTAAGCTCGGTCATGCTTGAGCATGGCGTAGACGTACCACGCCAGCTTGTGCGCCGTTGCCGTGATCGCCCCTTTGTACCCCAGTCGGCTGTTCCTGCGCCGGAAGAACGCCCCCAGCGCCGAGTGCGAGCGGTGCAGCGACCGCGCCGCCAGCCGCAACGCGATCGCCACCCGGTTCTTGCCCTCCGCGCCCGCCGCGATTTCCGCTTGCGGTTGCTCTCCTGAGGGTTGGGGCACAAACCCAGCCAGCTCGCAAAGTGCTTCTCGGTGGGGAATTTGCTGACATCCACGCCGATCTCACCCAAGATCACCAGCGCCGTCGGAACCTCGATCCCCTCGATGGCCGTCAGATTCACGCCCAGCGCTCGGAACACCGGATTGGTCCCATCGAACCGCAGGTCGTTGGGCTTGCGACCGCGCGTCCGCACCTTGCGTTCCGGCGTGGCACCGGCTGACCGGTCCGGCAGTCCAAGCACCGCTTGCTCGATCCGCTGGTCGCACTCGGTCACCTTCGTCTGGTGGGTGCGGTACAGCTCGTAGGCCTGACTCAGCTCGAAGAGGTACTCGTCCCGCCACGTCCCCTCCAGCACCGTGCGATAGTCGCCTCATCATTCTTGCATCTTTGATCGCGCAAAGCCGCCAGCACAGCCGGATCACGTTGTCCCTCGAGGATGGCCGTGATGATCCGCATGCCAGTCAGCCCGGTGATGTCGCTGACCACCTCGGTCAACTTCACGTTCATCTGCTCCAAGGCCTTCTGCATGTGCTGGATGTGCGTGCTGGCGGAGCTGATGAGCATCTGCCGGTGACGGAGGTAGGCCCGCAGGGCGATCACCACATCAGGGGGCCGGAACGATCTCTGCAGCAGGCCGTGGGAGTGCAGGCGCTGCAGCCACGGGGCGTCGAGCACATCGGTCTTGGGCCGCGCCCCGCAGCGGGAGGCTTGCCCGGGCTCGATGAGGCAGACCTCGAAGCCTTGAGCTTCCAGCAACTCGAACAGGGGAATCCCGGAGATCCCGGTGGACTCGATGGCGACGGTGGTGATGCCGCAGGATTTGAGCCAGGCGGCGATCTGGAGCCGATCACAGGAATTGGCGCCGAAGGTGCGGACATTCGTTGTGTCGCGGTCGGCGGGCACGCCGACGACGTGGTTGTCGGAGTGGACATCGATGGCTGCGGCGTCGGGGTTGACGATTGGCATCGAGGCGGCCAGTTTGCGAGCCGAAGGGGGCGAGGTTTCACATCGCGTCGGGCCATGGCGGGTCTCCCTTGATCCGAGGACGGGTTGAGAGCCGGTGCGTGCCGACGCGGAGCGGGAGGAGACCGAGGAAAGAAGCAGATTCCCCAACGGGATCCGGCGAACCGGCCACCAACGACGAGGTCGCATCCTCCCGCGACCATGTTGCCAAAGCGGGCACAGGGCACCAAAGTTCGGCCGGCCGAGACCCGCGCCGGCAACGATGAGTGTAACGGGCCGGGGAATCGCGCGGAGAGTGACGTGGCCCAAAGCCAGTTCACGGGGCGTCGGGGAGCCGGGCACCGGCGCGGAGGTTGCCAAGGAGCGTCAGGAGGCGCAAAGCCCCTTCTATTAGATTGCGCCTGTTTTGGCGGTTTCCGCTCCTCCCGCACGGATTCTCCACACCTCGCCACCGCTATAACCGGACCTGGCCGTGAACCGCCGACCGCTGCCTTCACGTGAGACTCAATGCCTCCAGCAGAGCCCAAGCTCTCAGGAGTCTTGAACTTCGTCCAACCGGAATGGCACTGGGGTGGAGGCTGGCCGAATTCTTCATCCCCTGTCCGTCTATGTTCGATTCCAGCCGGTAGGCGATACTGGCATCCGTGTCGTGAAGAGAACTGCGCCTGTCCTGAGGCTTTGTTTTGTCAAGGAACGGTTCCTTCTATGAGTTCGCCGAAGTCAAGCCCCTGGGGTCAAGTTTTCTCCTTTCTACTGGATTCCTGGTCTCAAGGCATACCGTCCCCGCTCCGAGCCCACCGCTGGGTTTCCCGACTCGCCGCTTGCGGTGAGTCGGGAAACCCAGCGGTTCTCACACGTCGCTGGCCCGGTCACTGTCGTGTTCTCGCTATTCCTCCTGGTCTTTCCGGCGTTTCTCGAGCTCAGGCTGGTTGGCTTCAGGGTTTGTGCGGCCCATTCGGGTCGGCACGACCTTCTATCCGTTTCGATTCATCAAAGGATCGATAACAAGATACTCTTTACGTCTCTCGACGCTCGAAGCCAGAACTGGGGAGCGGTCCCATCTGACACACGGCTCCCTGACGGGAAGCCCGGAACTTAATCTCGGTCGCTCCTGCCAGCCCTGTCAGCTCTTGATTCACTTGCAAGACCTGTGTTCAGTTGTTGCTCTCAAGGCTCTTCCGGCTTGCGTCCTCCGGGTCTCATGAAGCCAACTTCCGTCTCGCTTTTACCCCCTTGTACCCACGCTTCTTTTCCCACCCGACCACCACCGCTCCCGGCGGCGCTTCACCTCCTTCCCCGTATTTCCACAACGCGACAAGCAGTTTCCGCGCCAACGCCACAATCCCTACCTTGTGTAGCCGTGTGTTGCCTCGACCAAACCTCCTTTGATACCACTGACTCAGCTCGCTCTGGGGCTGGTAACGTAACCAGCCCCACGCCAACTCCATCATCATCCACCGCACTCGCCGATTCCCCGCCTTGCTGATGCCTTGCTCACGACAACTCGCCCCGCTGTCATACGGCGTTGGCGTCAATCCCGCAAGGCTCCCCAATTCCCGCCGGTTCTTGAATTGACGCCAGCCGAAGAACTCGTACCCCAACAGCCAGGCACCGTTCTGGCCGATCCCTTTGAGATCCATGAGCCGCCGCACCTTCTGGATCTGAGGCGTTTTGTCATCGCGAATCTTTGCTGATCGCTCACGTTCCAGTTCGTCGATTTGGCGGCTGATCAACTGCCACCTCGCGAACTCCCGGAGTAGACGCTGGTGCAAGCTGGACGGCAGTTTGCGCCGTCCCATTGCCGGTGTCTCTCCAACTGCACGGGCAGCTGGTCATCGACGATTGCGTTCAGGCCCAGAGTGGCCAAGAGCCCCTTGATGCTGTTGGACACTGCGGTACGCTCGGACTTCAGTTTGATCAACTCCCGGTGCAACTGCCGCTGATCCTCCTCCGCGACGGATGGGACATGAACGAGTTTCCAGACCTTGAGCTCACCGTTGTGCCAACGGATGAGCATCTCAACGAGTTTCACTGCGTCGAGGCCGTCGGACTTGGCCCTCCTCCGGCGGCGGTTGACCTCGATGCTGGAGGAGTCAACGACCTGGTTCTGAACCCCATGGGCCAGCAGGAAGCGATGCAGCCAGAAACCGTCGCGACCTGCCTCGTAGCAACTGAGCACCGGTGCATCCTCCGGCAGGCCGAACCGCTTCTTGGCGGCCTTGATTTCAAAGAGCAGCCCAACAGTACCCTGTGCGGTGACACTCTTCAGTCGGGGCTTCTGTCCCAGACCGACTGTGAAGGCGAGCTTCCAGGTGCTGGAGGTCAACTCCAAGGCCATGTAGAGCACAGACGTCGTCGGAAGGGTATAATTCGGCTTGTGAGTCGCTGTCATGCGTAAGCTCCTGGAAAGAAGTTCGGGAAACCTCTCAAAGTGAGCTTACCCTCAGCGACTCACGTTCATCACCGCCCTCCTACATAGTGTCTGACACTTTTCCATGCTCTGTGCCGGCCGAAACGGACTTGGCGGATCGACCCGGCCTAGGCACTCTCGCAAGAAACGACCGACCAGAGGGGGAGGGAGATTGACCGTCCGGTTCAACCCTGAATTAGCCTGAAACGTTACGACAACTTCCTCCTCCGCCATGCCGCCTTAGACCCTTTCAGCTCGGGGACCATCTCGAGGTACTCTTCGTCATGAAGCTTATAGAACTCGGACTTCACCGCATTCTCGCTCTTGATGCCTGTGATGTCGCGTGCTTGTTTGTTCGTGATGGTCTCATTGTTAACGAGAAACGCCAAGATGGCTTCTGCTGGGGTTGCCAGAGGGGTGTGCGGTATGGTTACGCGGACATAGCTCCCGTCCACCGCAACTTCGGGCACAAGAGCTTCCATTCCTTCATCTTCTGAAAGGCGGTGTTGAGGCCCTCGCCGATGTCCTTGTTTGGAGGGTTTTTGTAACGTGTGAGCATTCCAACAACGCCCGGATTTCTTGCGAAACGGCATCCAGAAGTTCTCGACTGTTACATATCCCGGCAGTTTTCCGGGGCTACTCACTGTGATTCGGTTGTCGAAGATTTGTACGTGGACATCGTCGGATGGATATGGAGTAGTCACGGTGAATGATTGCATTTGCTACGATTTCCCATATCGTCTCAGGCGGATAGGCGACCGCCTTTAAACCGTCCGTGGTCCAAATCTTGATGGACGACATGGTGTCCGTTATGGCTTGTACTGTTTTATGGATCAAGTCGTAGACGGGGCCCTCGACGGTTGTCACCTCACCCAGGTGGTCCCGCTCGGGCTCGTCCTCCTTCGTCTGATAGCGGGCGATCTTCACGGCACACTTTTTGGGAACTATTGACGGTGGATCGTCTGAGAAGAGCAGAAGACCCGCGACTCGAGGCTTGAAGGTCTTCCTGTCGATGAGCGACTTGTTATACTCTACGCGGCCAATAGTGGCACATCTCCAAACGTCTGGAACTTGGGAGTCATTAGAGTTGCCATCTCGCCCTTGTGGACTGTGGGCAGATCGCCCAGGCACTGATCGATCGCAGCCGTGAATCGCGCGAAATCTTCGTAGTAGATGGAGTCCAGCGACTGCTTGCGCACAAACCGCCACAGTCTCTCGATCAGATTCAGGTTGGGCGAGTAACCGGGCAGGTACAACAGTTCGATCCCCAACGACGACGCCAGCGTCTGCACCGGCGCATTTCTGGTACCGCGAGTTGTCCAGCACCAGCGTGATCGGCACCCCCACACTGGCCGCCGCCACCGCGCAGCAGCGCGCACACCGACTCGGCGTTGATGTAGTCGTCATTGGTCACCCGGACCAGCCGGTGTGTCACCGCGTCGAGCGCCCCCAGGACGTTGTACCGCTTGCGACCCGAGGCCGCCCGCACGAACAGCCGCGCCGCGCACCACAGGCAACCCAGGAACGGCGCGAAGACGAAGTGGGCCGCGTCCACGAAGTAGACCTGCCTCCGGCCTCGGCGGGCCTGCTCCAGGCGCGGCCCTAACTTCTCTTGCACGAAGGTGGCCTGTTCCCGGGCGTGCTCCTCGACCGTCTTCTGGGGCGGCACGGGGATGGCCCCGGTCTTGCGCAGCAGCCCCAGTCGGCCCTTGAGGAAGTGGCGGACCTGGCTGAGGCCCCTGCGGACGCCGGTCTGCTGCTCAATGATGGCCCGCGCCTGCTTGGCCGAGCGGACCGGGTGCTTCAGAAAGTACTCCTCCAGCGAGTCCTGGTGCTTGGCCAGGGCGTGTGGGGGTGATGCCACCGGCAGCGGCGCAGGTGCGGCAGGCCGCCCTCATAATACTGGTCGAGGTAGCGCTGGACGGTGCGCCGGGAGACGTCGGCGTAGGCGGCGATCTGGTCGTGAGTCAGGCCGTGGCTCTTGAGCCAGAGGACCTCCATCTTGCGCTGGACGCGGGGGTCGGGGTGGTGGTAACGGTCGTGGGCCAGGGCGTTCCGGTCGTCCGCCGTGAAGGTGATGATCCGCAGGACGGGTCCACACTGATGTTGTCCCCAGGTTGCTCCCCGTCAGCAGTTTACACCCACACACTGCCGCCTACAATTCGTGCCAGACCCGGCCGCGCCGAGTATAATCGCGAGTTCCAGCGGATCCGTCGCCGGGGAATAATCGTCAAGAAACGAGCCCATTGCGGCGGAGTCCACAACGTCCTCCGCAAGCCCGCTTCTACCGAATAATCCTTGAAGGAATGCGCTCCCTTTGCGAATCCGAGCTCCGTAATGCGCTGGGGATCGTCAACCGGAAGCGACTGTGCCGCCTTTCCTCTGGAGGACTAAACCGCTCCGCGGTGGGAAAGACCGAGATCTTGTTCACAAGCCGTCGGCCTCAGCAACTCGCCCCATCGACCCTGACTTCGCTCCTTGCTTGTACCAACGCGTGCGCCGTGCTATTCTCCGGCGTGGATACGCTCGGCGGCAGGCTCGGCCCCCTTCTTCACGTCGCGCTCGTCCAGCACTCTTCCCAAAACGCGTCCCTTGCCCATCTATTCAATCTACATTACAGCAAAAGCTGTGCCCGTCGCGGCTTCGTCCTCCGAGCTTGCATCCGCAAGGCCGACGGGGCCTGAGTTGAGGCCACGCTCGGCGACGGCCTTGCGGATACAACTTTCTGCAGTGAACGGCAGGCACTAAGTTGCTATGATGCAAGAGGTTATAAGAGAGACCGCCGGATGGAGCGAACTCGGCTTCTCTCCAGGACTTACGGCGATCATTCAATTCGGCTGGGACACTACCCAGGTGAGCGACCGCGATGTTCCGATACGTCATTCGTCCCGACATGCATATTGAGGACATCAACGGCTCGTGGCTAACGGGGGTCGTTGCTCGTCTGCGTGAGCTTTCTGGCGATGCCATTCTCGCATTGGTAGGGGTTGAGGAGGGCTTGGTGAGGCTTGTTCTTGAGGGCACCCGCGAAGGGTACGAGCAAATCGAGGCCTTGTTCCGGTCCGGCCGCCTAGAGAGGCCTCGCCGCAGCCGCCCGATCGCCAGAGCCACAAGGGCGGGAATGAGGCCGCACGATGCAATGATCGACGCGGTGAGAACGCCGAGGAGGGGATCACCGGCGTAATCGACCCAGCGGCCCTCCTCCCGATGGAGCACGAATATGGGAAACGGGTATCCCGCGCACTTGAAATCGGGGCCCTCCTGGTAGGTGCATACGAAGCCGAGCCAGAGCCCAACTGAGCCACCGACCAGGACCAGCACAACCGTGGTAAGGGGCCAGAGGCTCGGTGACGGCAGGCGCCGGAGGTTCCATAGTACCCAGACGTGCAGCGAGGCTACCAGGACGATGGCGATGGGCAGACCACAGGTCACCTTTCAATTCTCCGCCAGGCCGCCATGGAGCGGGCCAGGTGATCGCGGGCATCGCCGCCAATGCCGTAGCACTGGAGGCCGACCGGGCCGGTGTAGCCCAGCTCGTCGAGCGTCTTGAGCAGGCCGGCGACATCGAAGGAGCCGCGATCGAGGGGCTGAATGTAATGGTCCCAGCCCGGCTTGTCGTCGTACACATCGGCGCCGTTGATCGAGACGGCCCAGAGCCTGGGCATGGCCCGCTCCAGAAGCGGCCGGTAATTGCGGCTCGGAGTCCACCCGCAGCCAGTGGCAGAGGTTGAACATCACGCCGACGTTGGGACGATCGACCTTCTCGGCCACGCGGACCGCATCCTCGATCCGTTCGATCCAGTTCGAGACGTGCGGGTAGAGCAGCAGCTGCGACCCGGAGTCGCGGGCCAGGTCGGACATCTCGCGGAGCACCCGCACGGCTCGCTCGTCGCCGGCGGGGTCGGACGGTTTCATGCCTCCGACCAGCAGGTCGAACTGGACGTGGCGGCCCTTCACCAGGGCGAGCACGTCCTTGAAGCGGGGATCGTAGGCGAGGCTTGTCCGGGGCCAGGTCCACCGTCATGGTGATCTGGTAGAGCTTCAGGCCCGCGTCATCGAGCGTCTTGAGCCGCTCGGCGACCTTGTCGAGCCAGATGTGGCCGACGCCATCGTAGCCCAGCTCCTTGAGCATCGCGGCCTGCTCGGCGAAGGACCGCTTCTTCGCATCGTGCCAGTCGATGCAGAACGGGAAGAAGGCATGAGCCGTGGGCTCGAGGGCTCTGGGTTCGTGGGAAGACGATGGAACGGCGCAAACCCGCACAACCGCCAGAGCCAGCAGCGCCATGCTGGTCATGATGCGTTTCTTCATGGTGTCTCCTCTCTCGGACGCTCGACCTCCGGAAACCCGGAACCCTGTTCATTCTGACCGGGTTTCGACCGAGAATCACGGTGTCATCGCCGGCGATGCGGGTGACCGTGGCGCCGGAGCCAGGAGCCGAACCTGAGGGTCGAGGCCGGTGTCCTGGGCCTGGAGCCTGCTCGCCAGACCTGTTTCACGAGGGCGTCATGACGGATTCGGAGATCGAGTCATTCATCGAGCGGTTCGAGGATTGCACGCTGCCGAAGCCTGAATGGACGCACGGCAAGCACCTCGTCATGGCGCTCTGGTACTTGCGGCGAAGCGGTCGTGACGAGGCGACCCGCCTCATCAGGGAGGGCATCCTCCGGTACAATGAGTCGCACGGCAATCAACGGGTTATCATGAAACCATTACCCTGGCCTGGATTGCGGTGATCGGGCGGTTTCTGTCCGGGCGAGATCGCTCACGCCCGATCTCGGAGCTGGCCGCCGAGCTGCTGGAACAGTGCGGTGATCGGAACTACCTGCTGAGGTTCTACTCGAGGGACCGGCTGTTCGGCGCCGAGGCGCGGAGCCGGTGGCTGCCGCCGGACCTCGCCGAGATCGCGCGGGGCGACGTGCACAACGAGAGAACCGTCGCGAAACCGGAAGTCGTCGAGGGCCAGCCATGCTGATCGACCTGAGCCACAACGTCGTCGAACAGTGGAGCCTCGCGCTTCTTCTCGTGATCCGGCTTGCCACTTTTCAGTCGATCTGGATCAACGAGCTGGCGGTTAGAACCCGGCGCATGGCAGACCGAGCGAGCCGGTGCGACCAGGGCGAGCTTGATCGGGGAGACGAGCATGGGCCACGTCGCCGTCACGGGATCTGAGGCCGGGATCGGGCCTGCGATCCGCATGCAACTGAAGTCAGCCGGGCGGACGGTGATTGGCGTCGACCTGCCTGGCTCGGGGGCGGAGATCGAGGCCGACCTCGGCACCCTGGACCGTCGCCAGCAGGCGATTCAGGTCGTGCTGGAACAGTGTGGTGGCAGCCTCGACGGTCTGGTGTGCATCCCGCGCACCGAGCGCGAGCCCGACTCCCTCGTCGTCGCACGGAACTACTTCGGGACCGTCGAGCTCCTGGCGGGTCTCCGGGATGCCCTCGTCTGGGGAAACCAGCCCGCTGCCGTCGTGAACGTCTCGGGTGCCCTCCTGATCACGCCGGGAATTCCCGAGGACGCGGTCGAGGCGCTTCTCCAGGCTGATGAGGGAGCCGCGCTGAGAGTCCTCGCGGATCATCCTGGGATGGCCTCCGACGCCACCAGCCTCGCCCTGGCCCGCTGGGTTCGCCGCCACGCGCCTTCACCACCATGGGCAGGTCGGGGAATCACGCTGAACGGGGTGGCACCTGGACCGGTGATGAAGAATCCCTGGGAGCTGACGCTCGGGAATCCGCTGGCAGGATGGTGGGACATGTGGTCGTCTCTGTGGTCCGAGAGCCTGTTTGGCGGATTTCGCGGCGGCCCGGCTGGCGGTGGGCCGGTTCCGCAATCGCTGCACCACCTGGGACGTCCCACGGCCCCCGAGCAGGTTGCCAGTCTCGTCGAGTTCTTGCTCGGCCCCAAGGCACGATCCATCGTTGGCCAGATCATCGCGATCGACGGCGGCATCGAGGCCGCTCTTCGCCCCGACGACTGGCCCACGGCCCTGCGCGGGGCGGCACGCTGATCGGAGACCCTTCCGCGAAGCTCGCCGGGAACCAGGTCCCGGCTCACTGTGCTGCGGACATCGATCCCATCGGGCTGCCGCGGATGGTCATGCCCTCGGGAAGGGGACGGCCGGCGACGCTGAAGCCGCGGGACACCAGCTCCTCACGAAGGCGGCGATAGAGGGGGAAGCTGTCAGGGTAGACCCAGAACGTGACGACTGACCGGCCGGGAGTGAGCCGGTTGACGGCGCGCGAGTATTCGGAGATCGGGTTCCGCGTCGCCTCGTAGGTCTCACCCCGCTGCTCGGACTCGGGAACCAGCTCCCAGCCCTTGAGGTCGAAGCGGATGCTCTGGCGCTCGATCAGCTCGTCGATGCCCGCGTTGGCCCGGCCCAGGACATAGGCGAGCGAGAACGACCGCACCGGGCCGACCTGCGACGTGATCAGTCCGGACCGGTCGGACATCCGGATCCGGACCTGGGCATCAGACTTGGCCAGCTCCAGCAGTCGCTCGAGGTCGATGTAGCTGATCCGGCCGCGGCGGAGCTCGAAGTGAAACTCGTCGCTCGACGTTGGCCGCGCCACCGGGCTCTTGGTGAGAATCGAGGTCGCCTTGGGTCGGGGCAGGCTCCGCAGCGCGGTGATCTCGCCCTTGAGCTTCTGCAGATCGGCGCGGATGAATCCGCCCCGCGCGGCCACCTGGGAAATCTGGGTCGAGGGATCGCGGATCCGCAAGGCGAGCTTGCGCGCCTGGGCGGCGTCGAGCGCGGCCTGGTTGACGGCTGCCTCGAGCTGCCGGGCGGCCTCGGCGGCGCGGGCCTCGGCGCGGGCTCGATCGCGGCTGGCCTCGTCGAGCGATGCCTCGGCCCGGGCCACCGCGGCGCGATCCAGGGGAGGGGGAGCCGGCGCAGCGATCGATTTCTCGGCCTCCCGCGAGGGCTCGGGCACCGAAGCCTGCGGCCGCACCACGACCTGCGGAACGGGATCAGTCTCGGCCCGAGCTGGCTGGGGAGGCGGCAGAGGCGGCAGCGTGCTCGCGGGCTCGCTCCTCAGCCGGACATACACGTTCACGGCCGCCACCAGCACCAGCACGCTGGCCACCTGGGCCAGGGGGCGGAGACGGTTGACGTTCCTGGATCCCATGGGTGTCCTTCCCATCACCAGGTTTCCTGACCCAGCAGGAGAGGATCCTGGGTGCCCGTCACCTGGAGTGACATGGGCCAGCCCAGGCCGGAGAACAGAATCTGCTTGCGCCTGCCCAGAACATCGGGCTGCCACCGCTCTCGACCAGGAACTTGACCCGCGGCTGCGGCCGGATCGTCGGGTCGGCAGCCGCCCGCTGCTGCGCCACGGCCAGCAGCTCGCGCACCAGGATGCCGTCCTTCTTGCGGCTCTCCAGCACACGCCCCGGTGATGCGGTAACCGCCCGGATGAATCACCAGCCCCTCGGGCTCGCAGACCACCACGATCTCGAAGGGAACGTCGATCGTCTTCGAGGGCCCGTCGGGAATCCGGCTCTTGAACCTGGACATCTCGGGTGAGCCGGTGCTCTTTGCGGATCCGCTGGTTGCGCGGCGTCCGATCCGAAGACCAGACCCGACGCACCGCTCGGCGGAGACGAGGAGCCGCTCGGCGGAGACGAGGAGCCTCCCGCCATCGAACCCAGGCTCAATCCCGTCGTCGCCGCCGTGGCGCTCTTCGGGCTTGCGTCCGAGGCCGAGGCCGATCCTTGCGCGCCAGTGCTGGCACCCAGCCCCAGTCCCGTGGTCACATCACCGGCCGCGCCCGAGCCCGAGCCGCCGCCACCGCCCGGGTCGGAGCTCGCCTCGCGAGGCGAGCGGTTCCCGTCGGGACTCTGCCCCGGCTGGAGCGGAGCCGTGATCGAGCTGGACGACGTCATGTCACGGCTGGAGCCAGGCTGTCCGGCTTCGGCCTGATCCGCTCCCGCCAGTCCGGATCCCTTTCCCGTTCCGGGTTCGCGACCCGCACCGAACCGCCCCGACGGGCGAGAGCTCCCGCCGTCGATTCCCGGTTCGGGGAGATCCGCAAGGCCGCCGCCCGGGCTGGACCGGCCGGGCTCGTCGGACGCAGGCTCAAGCTCGGGCAGAAGTGCCGCACCAGCGCCCCGGCCACCCTCGCCGCCAGACGTCCCGGAACCGGCGCCTCCCGCTCGTGGCCGGAAGTCCGGCTGCGAGCCAGGAGCACCTTCGCCGTCAGGATCGTCCGGCACTGTGTTGCCCGGGGGCGGGTACGGGAAGGGCCACTGCGCCAGCGCGGGATCCGCCCCGGCGCCGGTCCCCGGGCCGCCCTTGCTTTCTCCCCCGGATCCCCCAATTCCCTCGCCTCCGCGAGCTCCCGTCCGGCCACCAGGGGCCGAACCGGCCTCGGTCCGACCTGGACCACCGCCGCCTGGTCCGGTACCGAACGAGCCGGATCCGCTGCCCTTGCCGGCGCGGTCTCCGGCTCCAGCACCGGTTCCGGTCCCATCGAGGGCCGAAGATCCCGGTCGAGGCCCTTGCGCCAGGTTCAGGCTCCCCGGCTTGCCGGCCGGTCCGCGCGTCCGTCCCGAGCCCGTCGAGCCCCGCACTCCGGACGGTGCCGGCCAGACGAAATCGCTGGGCGATTCTCCCTCTCCGTCGTGACCCCCCGAACCCGAGCCCTGGCCTTCGCTCATGCGGCCCGCGAGCTGGCCCCGCGTGCCACCACGGCCTTCCCCGGATGCGGAGCCAGGCGACGGCCAGGCCAGGCCGTCTCCCTGGCCCTCGCCCTCGCCGCTGTCGCGATCCCCGGTGCCGTTGCCGGCTCCGCCATGGCCTAGGCCGGGCGCTGCGAGCAGAGGCTCGTCCAGCGGAATGGTCCCATCCCAGGTGCTCAGGTTATCGAAATCCGGCACGTCGATCGGGAGATCCTGCTCGACCAGCTCGTAGCCAAAAGCGATACCCAGTGGCTCCAGGCGGGCGCGGATCTCGTAATAGGGGCGAATGCCGTCGGGACGCACGAGGAAGACGAAATAGGGGACCACCGGAGACCCATCGGGAGACTCAGACATCTGCACACGGAGCAGCTCGCGGGCAATGGCCAGGATGACAGGACTGGACCGGGGGTTGATCATCGACGAGAGATCGAGCAACGAGAAGGTCGGGCCCTTGGGCCGCAGGGTCACCGTCCCGTTGGCGCATTCCAGAACGATGGGCCGCCGCCAGCTCCCGTTGGCCCCCTTGTACGGCAGCACCGCGAACGAGCCCTGTCCCTTCTGGCTCTTGGCCACCGCGGCCTTGAGCGCATCGCGCTCCCGGGCCAGGACGTCGCGCTCGGCCGCCAGCGTGTCGATCTGACGATCGATCTTGCGGGCCCGATCGGCCAGTGCCGCGACTTGCTGCTTCACCAACAGCTCCCGCCGTCGCCACCGTTCCGACTGGGCCACGGCGTCCTGCCGGGCCTTCTCGAGCGATCCGGTCCTGCGATCGGCCTGTTGCGCCTCGTCGATCTCCCGGGCCGTTGCCGCCGCCAAGGCCGCGAGGGCCTTCTTGGTGGGATCCTCGGGCGGCGGCGAGGGAGCTCCTGGCGGGTCCGGAGCCTTCGGTTTCACGGCGAGCTTCGGCATCGCGGCGGGTTCAGGAGTCACCTGAGGGGCCGGAGGTGGAGCGTGTTCGGGCAGACTGACCGAAACCGTCGGGGGCAAGACAGGCGCAGCCCGATCGCGAGCGGTTGCCGCCCGGCGATGCACGGTCATGATGAGGTTGAGCGTCCCGGCCAAGCTCGCCAGGAACAGCACCATGAGTGCACGCTCGGCCCAGACTGTGCTTGCCCGCTGCCGCATCAGGCTCGGACCCCCTGTTTTCCCCGCTTGCCCATGGCTTGCAGTCTCCCTCCGTCATGGAGACATCGGTACAGCTATAGGCTGTCTGCGGGGTCGCGATTTGCGCGACCTGACAGAAAGATCGGATCGACGGCTTATGCGTCTTGAGCCGAAAAGGCAGGAGGACAGGAGGCTCGGTTCAAACCCGAAAAGGGGCGT
>CAWFJM010000073.1:0-71206 GCA_963816015.1 uncultured Planctomycetaceae bacterium
CGTGCTCGGTGTGCTCGCTATGCCGGGCGTCGGGCGGCCGCCTGAGCCGGACGTTCCGAGATCCTACTCGGCGCGATGCGGCGGGCCAACTCCACGAGAAAGCGGAGAAATGGCCACGGACTTCATGTGGGTAGTCGACGCAAACCAGGA
The DNA here is from genome assembly GCA_963816015.1 of uncultured Planctomycetaceae bacterium. Lineage (GTDB taxonomy): Bacteria > Planctomycetota > Planctomycetia > Isosphaerales > Isosphaeraceae > Aquisphaera. The sequence goes on from CAWFJM010000073.1 coordinate 151, forward strand.
TTAGCAATGTCTTCTCTAGCCTGCGCAGTTGCCAGTGGCGACGGCTCTACCGGCTTGCTCACCTCGGGCTGGGAGGTGAGTCCGGGGCAATTCCACGGCTCTCCCCTTCGATCTCCCGGATCGCCGTCTCCGGGTCGCCCGCGCAGAGCGTCCCTCGCCCTTTGAAGACGCTCGAGCTGCGCCGGCCGGAAGGGAACTCCCGGGCCGGGTTCGGGGGGGATGGGGACCAGGGCGGCGACGATCGCGGCGATCAGGAGATCGAGCCCCTCACTCCGCTCGGCCGACACGATCACGACCGGGGCGCCGGCGAGGACCCGATCGCACGGCTCCCAGGCCGGCGGCAGGTCGGCCTTGCTGGCGACCACGAGGGATGAGACCGGTCGGTTGATCAGGACGTGATCGTCATCGCGGAGCGGCTCCGAGCGGTCGAGCACCTTGAGAACGAGGTCAGCCGTCTCGGTCTGCGCAGGGCTCGATCGATGCCCGATCGCTCGATCGGGTCGTCGGTCGTCGCACGCCTGCGGTGTCGACAAGCTCAACGGGCCAGCCCTCCAGCGCCGTGGCGACGGTGACCACGTCCCTCGTCGTGCCCGGCGCGGAATGAACAATCGCCCGCTGATATCCGGCCAGGGCATTGAGCAGCCGGCTCTTCCCCACGTTGGGCCGGCCGGTGATCACCACCCTGAAGCCCGCGATCAGCCGGAGCCCGACCCGTCCGCGCTCGATGAGGCGGTCAAGAGGCTCCGCAGCCGTCACGATTCCTTCGCGAATCTTCTCGATCACCTGCGCGAGCTCGCGATCGAGTGCCCCCTGGGCCTGTTCCAGCAGGATCTCGGCGGTACGGAGTGTGGGCGCACGTGCCAGATCGATGAGCGCCTCGGCCTGGATCCGAGACGCTGCCTCATGCTCCGCCCATGCCGCCGGCTCGGCGAGCGCCGGCCCGCTGCCTGCAAGGCTTCGACGACCAGCCCCAGCGCGGCCGCTCCGCCGTGGCAGTGGATCTCGACCGACGGGGGATTCTCGTCGGGCAGGACGACCGCGACGACTTCGTCGCCGAGCCCAAGCCCGATCCGTCCCAGCCGCAGTCGCCCGGGCAGCGTCCGGGCCAGTCCGGCCCCTCGAGCCGGCCGGAACGCCGCGTTCACCACCTCGACCGCACCCCTGCCCCAGACCCGGACCACCCCGATCGCACCCCGCCCGGCGGGCGTGAGAATCGTCACCAGCGGCCGGGCGTTCTGCTCGTGAGCGCTCAAGGAGCCTGGCCCTCCAGAAGATCGCTACGTTCCTCGCGAAGCCGACGCGATGTATGATACCGCCCAGCCGAGTGGCTATTCACGTCGCTCCCACCTGATCGGAGTGGTGACCAGCATCGACCGGCCGCCTTGTCGCTTGAGAGTCTTCCGGCAGTAACCTGCGAGCGATGATCGAGTCAGTCCGCGGGAAGCTCGGATCCCTCGCGGTGCCGCTCCGGCTCTGGTATAAGCGATTCGCGCCGGGTGAGATCCACTGGACCATGCGTTGTCCCGAGGTTGATTGCCGCTCATGGCCTACTGGTTGTTCAAGTCCGAGCCCGAGGCTTTTTCCTTCGCCGACCTGCTCGCCGAGCCTGACCGGACCACGGGCTGGGACGGGGTGCGAAACTACCAGGCGAGGAACTTTCTCCGCGACACCATCAAGGTGGGCGACGGGGTTCTCTTCTATCACTCGAGCGCCGATCCGCCCTGCATCGCGGGCATCGCCAAGGTCGTCCGCGCAGGCCATCCCGACCCCACTGCGTTCGATCCGAAATCGAACCACTACGATCCCCGGAGCGATCCCGCCAACCCGACCTGGTACCAGGTCGCGATCCAGGCCGTGAAGAGCATCGACCCTCCGCTCGGCCTTCCCCGCCTGAAGGAAATCCCCGAGCTCGCCGGGATGGAGCTCCTGCGCAAGGGGAGCCGCCTGTCCGTTCAGCCGGTGACCGGGCCGGAATGGAAGGCCATCATGGCCCTGGCGAAGGGGAAGAGGGAAAGGAAGAAGTGACCGGGCGTCGGGCAATTGTAGGGTGCGTCGAGTCTTCGACGACGCACCGTCTGGCACATAGGGCATGGGGAAACAGCGCGGCAGCCCGCCGAAAATTCCCGCTCCCCCCGGGCGATCTCACCCCCCCACCATGGGGTCACGTCGCTGGCTTGGGAGTCGTTGCCGAGAGCCACCACGGGTCGGCCCCGTCCCTGCTCCCACACACGCATGATCAATCCCTGGCCAGGCGCCCCATCCGCAGGGGGCGAAGGACCCATGCTACGGCGCGATCAGGTTGCCCCCTCCCCTTCTCCCTTCGTGCGCTGGCGGGCCAACATGGCTCACTTCCGTCGCCTTTTCGCCGCGCGAGCCCCGGACGAAAGAGACGAGCCGATCTTGCAGCTATCGAGCCCCCCCGCTCCTGATGCAACCGCATCCAGAGTAAAGGTCGAGCGGCGTAACTGAGCAGAAGCTCATCAACCCATCCCTCCCTTTCTCTCAGGGGCCCCCGTCCCCCCCATCCGGCCCAGCGGCCCGCACGCGGTGCCGCGCTCCCACGCGGATGACGCCCTCCTCAACTCCTCCCTAATTCCGAAGAACCCCCCACCCCCCTCCCCCTACAACCCCTCCCCTCCCCCACTCTCACCTCATCCCACGCGGCCCCCCCTCCCCGCCTGCCTCTGCTCTCGCCTCATCGATCAAGCCCCAGCCCTCGGGCCCCTCCCACCCCCAGTCCACACGCTCCCTGACCCCCCCCCTTCACCGACCTCCTCTCCGAGAGAACTTCCGCCCCGCACCCCCGACCACCTGGCCCCCAACCTCCTATCTCGGCTCGCATGTCCTCCCCTCCTCCTTCTCTTCCTCTTCTTACCCCAGCTTGCGACTTCATCTCCTCTGTGCCTCTTCCCTGCTCTCCACCCTCACCCTTCCCCTCTCCTCCTTCCCGTACCCACCCCCCCCACCCCCTCCCTCGCACCACCCATCCCTGACAAATTCACGATCCTCCACTCTTCCTTTTGCATGGGTACCACTCTCTCCTCCCCTTCTCCTCCCCCACTCGTCGCCCCTTTGTTCCTAATCCTGCCCTCTTTCATCCCCGGTGAGCCGCGGTGGAAACTCGCTATGGACTTCGCGGGCGATTCGGGGTCAACTTACCGCGCGGTGAACCGAGCTTCGGGTCGAGTCCATTCGAGCCGGAAGGGCGGAATGCCGATGAGGATGAGATGGATCGCAGGGATTGTGCGGATTCTGCAGGAACCGCCGGTCATGGCGAGCGGAGGATGAGGTGCGTCACTTGCGGAGCGATTGGACGTTGGTTGCCGGGCAGCCCGCGCCGGTGAATAAGGAGAGACTCATGCGGAGTCTGCGGTATTCCGTGGCCGTTTTCGGATTGATCGCCCTGGTCGCGCCCCGGAGCATGGCGGCCGACTACAGCCCCAGGGACCTGCTCAAGTTCCGGCCGACCCAGCCTGGTGTGGACTATGATACGCCCGCCGACGCGGCGGCCGTCGATGCCTGCAAGGTCGAGCTGGTGACCGACGGTCAGAAGCGGACCGTTGGCTACGCGCTTCGCGATGGTCAGGGCAAGCTGCTCCGCCGGTTCATCATCACCAACGGCGGCAAGTACCTCAACCAGTGGAGCTATTACCAGGACGGATTCGAGGTCTATCGCGAGAACGACCTGGACGGCGACCGGACCCTCGATGAGTGCCGCTGGCTCAACAGCGGCGGGACCCGGATCGCGGTGATCAAGGGGGGCAAGATCGCCGGCTGGAAGCGGCTCTCGGCCGAGGAGGCCTCGAAGGTCATGGTGCTCGCCCTGGCCACCGGCGACAGCGGCCTGCTCGACTCGCTGATGGCCACGCCCGACGAGCTGGCGGAGGCCGGAGTGCCCAAGGAGGTGATCGACAAGGTCACCGCCGGCGCAGGCAAGCGGGCCGAGGCGGTCGACGCCCTGCAGAAGGGGCTCACGGGCTGGACCCCGAAGACTGTCTGGAACCGGTTCGACGGCACCCATCCTCACGTGATCCCGGCCGACGCGGCAAGCGGCCTGGAGAAAGACCTGATCCTCTACGAGAACGCCGTGGTCTTCGCCGGAGCGCCCGCGCCCGCGGGCCAGGCCAACGCGGCCAAGGCGTCGTTTCTCCAGGTTCCCGAGATGATCAAGCTCGACGAGACCTGGAAGTTCGTCGAGCTGCCCCGCGCTGTCGATCCCGAGAAGCCCGTGGTGGCCTCGGCCGGCGGCATCCGCGCGGCGATCTTCGACGCGGCGGGCCCCGGTCCCCAGCGCGATGAGGCGATGGACCAGGCCCTCAAGGCCCTGGCCGATTACGACACCGGCAATTCCAAGCTCCAGTCCAGCGGCGACAAGAAAGACCTGGCGCGGTTCCACGTCGGACGGGTCCCGCTCCTGAACGCGATCGTCAAGGTCGCAAAAGAGCCGGAGGACCAGATCAGCTACCGCAAGCAGATCGTCGACAGCCTGGTCGCTGCCTACCAGTCGGGTGCCTATCCCAAGGGCCGGCAGGTGCTGGAAGGCATGATCGAGGAGGGAACGAAGCTCTCGTCGTACGCGGCCTATCGCCTCATCGGCGCTGATTTCGTGATGCGCAACGAGGAGCCGGGAAGCAACTTCCTGGCCAATCAGAAGAAGTGGATGGCCGAGCTCGAGGGCTTCCTGACCAGGTTTGGCAAGTCCGACGAGGCCCCGGAGGTCTGGCTCCAGTTGGGCAGCTCCAACGAGTTCAACGCCGAGGAGGACAAGGCCCGGCAGGATTACACCAAGCTCGTGGAGAACTTCCCGGAGACGCCGGCCGGCAAGAAGGCCGCGGGCGCGGTAAAGCGGCTGGACCTGGTGGGCAAGACGATCTCCCTGAAGGGGACGAGCCTGCAAGGCGAGACGGTCGACACGTCCCAGTCTCGGGGCAAGGCGATCCTGGTGGTTTTCTGGGCCTCCTGGGGGGGACAGTCGGTCCGGCGCGAGCTTCCCGACCTGGTGAAGCTCCATGAGAAGCTCAAGGGCAAGGGGCTGGAGGTGGTTGGCGTCAGCCTGGACAACGAGCGAGCCGATCTCGATGCCTTCCTCAAGGAGCAGCCGCTGGGCTGGCCGCAGATCTTCGAGCCGGGGGGAATCGACAGCCGGCTGGCCACCGAATACGGCATCATCTCCCTGCCCACGATTTTCCTGATCGACGGCCAGGGCAAGGTCGTCAATCGCAACCTGCGAACCGCCTCCGAGGTCGAGCGCCAGCTCGACAAGCTGCTCGCCCAGAAGCAGCCGGGTGTGGCGCTCGGCGATCGCTGAGCGGGAGCGGACCGACAAGCGAGACGACACCGGAGGGCTTTCATCAGGGTGAGAAGGATTCTCGGCCACGGATGAAATACAAATAATACAAACATGATATGACATTTTTATTTAGATCCGTGTTTCATCCGTGGCTCAAGAACTCCCTGAATGTCAGGCAAGAGAAAGTGGCATGGCCCTACCAGGCCAGGTCGCACGATCCAGAATTCCTGGACGCTGACATTACCCGAACCGGCGCCTCGGCCGGCTGCAGGGCCTACACGGTGACCTTCACGGATCAGGGATACGACTCCGCCAACTCGGGAATCCAGGCGATCCCGGACATCAACCCGATCAGCAACGCGATCACCACCACGACAACCGGAAGCTGATTGAAAGCAGTCGACTCGACGATGAGCGGGATCCTGCTGTCCTCCTCGGGGAGAGCGGGATCCCTTCGAGAGCCACGTCCGGTTGATCTGACGCAGCGTCTCACCGACGTTCTCAGAATCCATGGCCGTGCTGCCTTGGTTTGGGTGTATGGACCGGGCTCGTGCGGAGGTGGGTCTCGCAGTCGCACCGCGGTCCGGCGTGGTCGGGGAGATCGGCCGGTTTTCGCTCCAGGGCAAACCAGCGCAGCCAGCGGCACTGGCCGCACCAGAGCAGCTTGTACGAGGTCCCCAGGCCGCCGATCCGGACGATACCCAGGTCGCCCGCATCGAAGGTGAGACCACACCGGCGACAGCGGACTTGCCAGCCTAAAGCGCGTTCTGTCATCGTGATGAACCCTCAGTCGTCATCGACCTCTGCCTGGACTTCGATGATCTCGGCGACTCGCCAGAAGGGAGCATAGAGGGGCCGCCGTACCTCGACCCAGGCAACGATCCTGGGATCCGTGCCATCGATCTCGAACTCCTGCTGGAAGCCTTGATATAGCCCGGATCCCGTGTCGCGATAGCGCCGGGCAACCAGTCGCTCCGGCCAGCCACGCTCCTTGCAACGCTTTCTCGCAGCTCCGGCAGCGGCCTCCTGGGCGGTCGGCTGGAGCAGAAACACGATGGCCCAGGAGGTCAACGCAAGCGCCGCAGCGCCGATCAAGACCCAGGATCCGGTTCGCATCCGACGGCGTGTCCGCATGTGTCCAGCCTCGACGGAGCGGCCAGCCAGACCTTGCCTGGGAGCGCTCTCAGGTCGCCGGTTCGCCATGATTCTCATTGTTCCTCATGCCCCGCACAAGAGGCATGTTGGCCGAGCAAGAACTGCCTCACTTGGTCGGGGGTTCGGGCCGGGGCGGTCCTCCGCTACCGCGTGCCATTGCTCCGCCGCAGTCTGGCCGATTATCCTGTCGAAACGTACGCGAGGAATTCCTCTGGATCCTGGAAAGGACAGTGCTTGATGCAGTCTCTGGCGTGTCTGAATGGAGAGATCATGCCGGTGGAGCAGGCCAGGGTTCCGATCTGGGACCGGGGATTTCTGTTCGGCGACTCGGTGTACGAGGTCTTCCGGATGTACCAGGGCCGGTGCTGGCTGGAGGGCGAGCACCTGGTGCGGCTGAAGCGAAGTCTCGGGGAGCTGGATTTCGCCCCCTACGATCTGAGCCGGCTGATGGAGCGGTCCTATGAGACGATTCGGACCAGCGGGATCCGCGAGGGAACGCTCTACATCCAGATCACGCGGGGCGTGGCGCCCCGATCTCATCCGTTTCCCGATCCCCCCGTCCCGCCCACCGAGGTGATCGTCGTGCGGCCCTATGATGATGGGCCCACGGCTCGCCTCCGCGAGCGGGGCGTGCCGATCATCAGCCAGCCGGACCTCCGATGGAAGCGGTGCGACATCAAGTCCACGAACCTGCTGGCCAACGTGTTGGCGATCGAGACGGCCCGTCGCGCTGGGGCGTTCGAGGCGGTTCTCATCGACGCGCAAGGCCTCGTGACCGAGGCCACGCACACCTCGCTGCTCTGGGTGCGTAACGGGCAGCTCGAGGGAACTCCCGAGGGGCCCGAGATCTTGCCCGGTATGACCCGTCAGCTCGTCCTCCGGCTGACCGGCAAGCTCGAGATCCCGTTCGCGGGGGCCCAGGTCACACTCGACGAGCTGAAGCGGGTCGACGAGCTGATCCTGGTGGGGACGACGACCGAGGTCGTGCCCGTGGTGCGGGTCGATGGAGATCCCATCGGTACCGGTCGGCCCGGGCCGATCACCGGGCGGCTGCATGGAGCCTACGAAGCGGCCGTGAAGGCCTGGCTGGCCGATGAGCGCCGGCAGCGTCCCGCATCGGCGCAGGTCCGGGGGGGTTGAATGAGCGTCCCAGAAGAAACCGGCGACGATCCCTACCTGGCTCATTTCCACCGCGATCCCTTGCCGGGGGGCGGCGTGCGGATCATCCTGATCACCGAGCAGCCCGAGGAAACCGCCGCCAGCGACCTGGCGCCGATCGTTGCCTGGCTCGAAGAGGCGGGGCGACCCACCGAGACGCGGACGGTGGTTTTCGATCGCCGCACGGGGCGGCTTGACGTGTCGATCCGGCAGGCGATCCGGGGGACCGAGCACCCGCTGGTGCTGATCACGACGACCGTCGAGCCCCTGACGGGGGCCCATCTGGCACCACTCCTCGAGGCGATCGACCGTTGCGACCACGCGGTCGGCTGCCGGCCGTCCGAGCGGCCTGGCCGGATCCTCCGGTGGCTGGGCAGCCTGCCGCGGCGGCTGATCTTCGCGGTTCCCGTTCTTGACGTCCATTCGCCGTGCCAGCTTCACCGCGTGGAGAAGCTGGCTTCGGTTCCACTTCAGTCCGGCTCGTCGTTCCTGGACCTGGAGATCCTTGCCAAGACCACGTTTCTCGGCCACCTGCTCAGCGAGGTGGAGATTCCTCCGCTGGGCGGCTGGACCACCTGGCGCGGCTGGTGGACCGACCTGGTGACGGTGCTCCGGCGGCCGGAGTTCCGCGACGCCCGGCCGGTCTCGATCTCAGTTCCAGCGGAAGATGCGGAGGGCCACGTAGAACGTGCCGAAGGCCCAGGCACCCAGGATCACGATCGCTTTCAGGACGTCGTACTGAAACAGGTCGGCCCCGTCGATCAAGACGAGTCGCAGGGCGTTGACAAGCTGGGTCAGAGGGAGCGCCTGGATGAAGGGCTGGGCAGTCTTGCCGAAGTTCTCCGTGGCGAAGAACACCCCCGAGAGCAGGTACATCGGCAGCATGACCAGATTCATGAGTCCGCTGACCGTCTCGGTCGTGGTCGCCCTGCTGGCCACAAGGAGCCCGATCCCGGCGAAGGCAAGGGCGCCAATGACGTCCACCAGGAAGAACGCCAGGACGTTGCCGCGGATCGGCATGTGGAAGACGAGCGATCCGAGGAGCAGCAGCACCGCGACGTCGGGGATCAGGAAGGTCAGGCGCGAGGCCAGGATGGCTCCCAGGAAGTCGCGCCTGGGCATAGGGGTGGCGATGTAGCACTTGAGCAGCTTGCCGATTCGCAGATTCACCAGGAAGAAGCCGATTCCCCAGAGGCCGCCTCCCATGGCATTGAGCCCGATCAGCCCCGGGATCAGACGATCGATATAGCGTGAGCCGGGCTCGGTGACGTGCATGTCCTGGGGATGACGAGGATCGACGCGGCCGGCGGCCTCCTGGAGGATGTCGTCGACAACCTGCCGGGCGGCCGTCGCCTCAGGCCGGGTCGGGTCATACCGGTAGGCCCACGACGTCTCACTGGCCGGCAAGATTTCCAGGATGGTCTTGCCCTTGTTCAGACGCTCGTCGGTCTGCTCCCTGGGACCGAGCAAAAGCGAGACTGGAGGGAGGATGGCGGCGCGGGGGTCGCCGGGCGACTCTCTGGCGTGGGCGAGGCGGTCGTTATGGTTCTTGATGGCCTGCTCGATGGGGGCGGAGAAGGGGCCCTGGACCAGATCCACCTGGATCGGAGCCGGAGGGCGGCTTTGAAACGCATAGCCCAGCACGACGGCCAGGAGCGTCGGGAACCCGTAGACCCAGAAGATCCGCGCAGGCTGACGCCAGAACTCGCGGAGACGAGCACGATAGAGCTGGAAGAAAGGCGAGTTGCGGAGCATCACTCGTTCTCGAGAGCGTGAAGGGAATGGAGCGAAGGGGCGTTTCCCCGAGGAATGGGTAGCAGGGTTCTGTCGGTCGCTCACGATGATTCGCGCGTCCGGCGCCTGCGCCTCCTGCCTCCCAGGTCGAGCCCACGGGTCTCGGCCTCGGTCTCGTCGCGGAGGTGCCGTCCCGTCAGGGACACGAAGACATCCTCCAGGCTGACGTGGCGGGTCGTCAGGCGGGCCAGCGGGCGGCCCTGGCTGTCGAGGTCGTCGAGCAAGGCGGGGATGGCCCGGTGGGGCTCGGAAACGGTCAGCGCGTAGCCTTCGCCATCGGCCCGGGCCATGAGCACGGAATCCAGCCCCGCAAAGGACTGGGGATTCAGCGGTGTTCCGTTTCCCTCAAGGGCGAACTCGACGATGTGCTCGGCCCCGAGCTGGGCGATCAGCTCGCGGGGCGATCCCAGGGCGATGATGTTGCCGTGGTCGATGATGGCAACGCGATCGCAGAGCCGTTCGGCCTCATCCATGTAATGGGTGGTGAGGAGGACGGTCCGGCCGCGATCTTTCAGGTTGCGGATGACTTCCCAGAGCTGGCGGCGGGACTGGGGATCCAGGCCGGTCGTGGGCTCATCGAGGAACAGCAACTCGGGGTCTCCGACCAGCGCGATGGCGACGGCGAGCCGCTGCTGCTGGCCTCCGGAAAGCTGCTCGATCAGGGCATTGGCCTTGCTCTCCAGCGAGACACTGGAGATCGCCTCATCGACGGCCAGGCCGGCCCGGTAGAAGCTTCGAAAGACCGTGAGCAGCTCGCGCACGGTCTCCTTGTCGGGAAACCGCGTCTCCTGAAGCGTGACGCCGATCCGCTCGCGGATCGCCGCCGCCTCGGCCGCCCACTGCAGGCCGAGAACCTCGACCTCTCCCGAGGTCGGCTGGTTGAGTCCCTCAAGGATCTCGACGGTCGTGGTCTTGCCTGCGCCGTTGGGGCCAAGGAGGCCAAAGCACTCGCCCTGGAGAATTTCCAGGTCGATGCCGTTGACCGCATGAACGGGGCCATCGCGCCCCGGGTATTGCTTGCGCAATTCCTTGACGCGGATGGCCCAGTCACTCATGGCAGGTCTGGCTCCTCGGACTCGCGGAGCGTGGTGACGATGACCGGCGATCAGATCACCAGCCCGTCGCGCAGGCTCATCGACTTAGGGATGACGGTGACGCCATCGCGGATCACGTGGGTGGGCATCTCTTCGGAGTCGACGATACCCGTCTCGTTGATGATCCTTACGTTACGACCGATACGCGCATTCTTGTCGATGATGGCCCGCTCGATCACCGAGCCGGCCGCGATGCCGGTGTGGGGCCGTCCCAGCTTCTGGTTCTCCGCGAGCTGGTTGGTCTGCTCGTAGTAGTCGATACCCATCAGGTAGGAATCGCGGATCGTGACATTCTCGCCGATGATCGACCGGACGCCGATCACCGAGTTCTCGATCACGGTGCCGCGGCCGATCATGCAGCCGTCGCAGATCAGGCTGTTCTTGACAGTGGCTCCGCTGATCCGCGAGCACGGCAAGTAGCGAGGCCGGGTGAAGATGGGCTGCTCGCCGAAGGTGAAGTCGAACGAGGGAAGGTCGCGCGTCAGGTCGATATTGGCCTGGTGGAACGCGCCCACGGTTCCGATGTCCTCCCAGTAGCCGTCGAACAGGTGAGCCTGAACCCGGTGGTTGGCGATGGTCTGCGGCAGAAGCTCGTGGCCGAAATCGGTCGCGTCGCTCGACTCGAGCAGGTCAACCAGGGCCCGGGCGTTGAACAGGTAGATGCCCATGCTGGCCAGGTAGGGCCGGCCGGGTGCCCAAAGGCCGAGCTTCTCCAGCCAGGTGGGATCGGTGCGGACGCGGTTGAGCTTCTCCTGGGTCTTGGGCTTCTCCTCGAAATCCATCACCTTGCCGTCGGCCTGGATCCGCATGATCCCGCACGATCGCGCCTCGGCCTCGGCCACCGGCAGTGCGGCGATGGTGACAAAGGCCTTGTTCTCGACGTGAGTCCGGATCATGTCCTGGAAGTTCATCCGGTAAAGCTGGTCGCCCGAGAGAATTAGAACCAACTCATATGATTTTTCGGTGAAATAAGGGATGTTGCGGCGGACGGCGTCGGCGGTTCCCTGGTACCACGACTCATGCTGCATCGTCTGCTGCGCGGCCAGGATCTCCACAAAGCCCCCGGAGAACGGATCGAACTTGTACGTGTTGTAAATGTGGCGGTGCAAGCTCACGGAGTTGAACTGCGTGAGAACGAAGATGCGGTGCAAACCGGAGTGGATGCAGTTGGATACGGGGATATCGATCAATCGATATTTCCCTGCAATCGGCACCGCGGGCTTGCTCCGTGATCGGGTCAGAGGGAACAGGCGAGTGCCCCGTCCCCCACCCAGGATCAGCGAGACGACCCGAGGCATGGAACCCCTCCTTACGCTTGTGGGCAAAGGCCACCCGTCCGGGCTAGCGATGGCCTCGTGCATATTGCCGGACTCTTGCCTCTCCCCAATGGTACACGACCCGGAAGGCGACCGCGAGATGATATGGCGATCCGCCCACGTCCGGGGCGAAGCGGCCGTGCCTCGGTGTTCGGCAAGGGGGGATGAGAGGGGAAGCCGGTGATGGCGCTCGGGTGCCCGGAATCGGTCGGTGGGCCTGCCAGCAAGGCCCATCAGAGACGAGGCGTGTTGGAGCCACGGAGACCCGCTTGCTTCGAGGCTCCAACGCAACCGTGAGTCGGAGATTACCAGCCGCGAGACATGTTCGATTCGACGGCCTTGCGCGCTCCCTCGAGGTCGGTGCCCGTGGCCTGCATGTACAGCCTCACGGCGTGCAGCTTGTCGCCGGCCGACTTGGCCAGACAGTCGCGGGCGATGTGGCAGGGATCGGAATCGCCCTGGATGCCCAGCAGCTTCTTCGAGATGACCCAGGCGTCGCGCGGACGGTGCACCACCCGGATGATCTCTTCCGTGGGGTAATTCGTGACCGCGAACGCCCGGGCAGCGGCGGCATCATTGGCGCATGCGATCATGATATGGGACGACGTTTCGACCTCAAAAAGAGGCATGACTTGGACCCCTTTCGTGGCAAGGTGCCAGACTGAGACAGAACAGGTGGGCGGCCCGCCGCTCGGTGCCTGCTCTCGTTCCTAGTGGGGATGGTACTCCGGCGGAGAGATCTGGTCAAAGGGGACGAACGAGGGGCCCTCGGGCCGGCGGAGCGATTCACGGTCCGCACCGGAACGAGTCGGCCAGTGTTCGTCAGAGAGGATGGAAACAGTGCGTGAACGCTCACTGGACTGGCATCCCTGTATCCACCATCTGGAGATCTTCGTAGAGCTGGGCGAGGATGAGGCTTCCGCTGGTGGCGATCGTCTCGCCGTCTTCCAGCCCGTTGGCGACGACGACAAAATCGCTGTTCTCCTGGGCGACCGCGACCTTTCTCCGCTCGAACTGCTCGAGGTCCCGGGATCCCGGAGCGCCTTTCTTCACGAAAACGTACTCATTCCCGTTGATCACCACCAGGGCCAGCCGCGGAATCACGGTCTGTCCCTTGACGGGGGGGATCTCGAGGACGACCTTGACCAGCATGTCGGCCTTGAGCTTCCCGCCCGGGTTCGGGATCGACGCCCGGACGAGGACCGCGCGGGTCTCGCGCGAGACCTCGCTGGAGACGTGCTCGACCCTTCCCTGAGTGGTTTGCTGGAGGAAGGGGAAGCGGATCTCCATCTTCTGGCCCACGGCCACCTTGGCCTGATCCACCTCGTAGACGTTGGCCAGCACCCAGAGATGGTCAAGGGGAGCGATCACCATCAGCACGTCGTTCTCGTCGTAGAAGTTGCCCTTCACGACCTCGCGCTGGATCACGATCCCGTCGACGCGCGACCGGAGGGTCATCTTTGCCTTGTCGGTAACGGTCCCGAACGCCGCACTGGTCGCGGGAAGATCGCCGAGGTTCTGGATCAGGGGATCGACGTCGGCGTCGGGCACGGCCAGGATCCGCAGCTTGTCGCGCGCGGTGGCGTAATCGAGCCGGCTCTTGTTCTCGGCATTCTGATCGTCGATGACCTTCTGCTGGGAGACGGCCCCGGTGATTGCCAGCTTCTGCTCAAGGTTGAGTACGCGAAGGTCGCGTTGCCACTGGACGTACTTGCTCTGCAAGTCGTTCTTGGCCGCGGCCAGGTCGACGCTGTTCAGGTCGACCAGGGGGTCGCCCACGTGGATCAACTGGCCGAGCTCGGCGTAGACCTTCTCGACCAGGGTGTCGAAGCGGGGACGCACCTTGTAGAGGGAGTTGGGATCGTACGCCGTTCGGCCGGTGAGCTCGAGCTTGATGGGCTCCTTCTGCGGCCAGACCTGGGCAAGCTGCAGTCCAATAGCCTTGGCTTGACCGTCCTTCAGGTTCACGGCGCCGTTCCAGGGTGCGTCCGACCGGGAGGCCGAAGGCTCCTGCACAGCCGGGATCGTGCCCTCCGTCTTGCCAGTGACCTGGTGTTGCACGTACGCGAGGGCATGACTCAGGTCGGCTCGGGGAAGGGAGTCGCCGTACTGGTACAGGTAAAAAAAGGCCAGTCCCGCGGAGAGGAGGAGGATGAGCACAAGCCAGGGCAACCTGCGGCCTGCGGCGGGTCGATCCGGGCGGCCGAGGCCTGGCGTGCTGGAGGAGGCCGGAGTCACGTGCCGAGCTGGCTCGGTTCCCACGGTCGTCATGGTTTCTGTTCTCCCTTTCCGCTCAGCTCGGGCAGGAAGGGATCGACGAGATGCGCCCTTCGGCCAGCTCAGAGACATACCGGGCCACACGTTGCTGTCCGGGGAAATACGTGTACGGGACGGGCATCAAGCACTGGGCGAGCAACATGTTCACGAGCATGCCTCCGACGACGGCGATCGCCAGCGGTCTCTGGGCCTGGGAACCGAGCGTGCTGCCCAGGACGGCGGGCAGGAGACCGAGGACGAAGGTCAGCGAGGTCATGACGGCCAGCCGCAGCCGCAACTTGGCACCCCGGATCACGGCTTCGTTGATCGACATGCCCGCGCTCCGCACCTGGTTGAAATACCAGACTAACAGAACGCTGTTCTGGACGGCGACCCCGAATACTGACGAAGCCAACGGCCGCGGAGATCGAAAACGACGTCCCGGTCAACCTCCGGCGCCAGGCGTCCCCCATGGACGCCGTCAGCACGTTCAGAATCACAAGGACGGCATCGTTGAGCAACCGAAACGCCTGGATGACAGGGAGTGCCGTGCGGCTAGGGTTGATGCAAGGATGGATGGATTCACTCGATCAAGACATGCCTTCCGGCGTGTCAGACAGGGGGACCAGTACGAACCGCCGGGCAGGGCAGTTCCTGCGCAGAATACCACGGCCGTTCGGTCCTCGACCTGATTTTCGACTCGAGTCTCGTCCCAGCAGCATCATATCCCAACCGCTTTTCCATCTCAACCACAGCCGGTTTCCCTGGTTGGCGAAGTGAAATTGGGGGTGAGACCGACGAAGCGAAAGCCGTTGAGCGACGATACCGTGAGCCTCTCGGCCGTCTGATCAAACGATTCGCGTGAACCCGAGTTTGAGCAGAAAGCGTAGGACGTTAGAATCCATTCGCGAAAGGCCGGCTGCTTTCTCGCCTCAATCCGAGCCTCGAGCTTTGCATCCGCAGGGGAGCCTCGTCCAGGGGACAATCATGGTTCGTGCGATCATCGCGTGGAGTCTTCATAATCGTCTGGTCGTGCTTCTCGGAGTGCTCGGCCTGATCGCGGCCGGTGTCCACGCGGCGCTGAACCTGGATGTGGAGGCCTATCCCGATCCAACTCCTCCCCTGGTGGAGATCATCGCCCAGAACCCGGGAGCCAGCCCCGAGGAGATGGAGCGGCGCGTCAGCATCCCGCTGGAGACCGCCCTCAACGGAATGCACGGGCTGAAGTACCTCCGAAGCACCTCGCTGGCCGGCCTGAACGACATCAAGTGCATCTTCGAGTACGGGACTGACTACTGGCAGGCACGCCAGGAAGTGATCAACCGGATCAGCTTCGTGAGCAACCTCCCCCAGGGAGTGACTCCGGGCCTCTCTCCCTGGAGTCCCACGGGGGAGATCGTGCGGTACGTGCTGGAGGGCCCCAAGTACAGCCTGAACCAGCTCAAGGCGGTGCAGGACTGGGTGCTGAATCGGGCCCTCAAGACGGTTCCCGGAGTCATCGATGTCACCGGATTCGGCGGCACCGTCAAGCAGTACCAGATCCTGATCGATCCGCAACTGCTCTCGCAGTTTGGCGTGACGATGCAGCAGGTGGAAGAGGCCATTCAGGGCTCCAACGACAACATCGGGGGCGACGTTCTGGCCCTGGGAAGCCAGGCTCACAACGTGCGGGTGATTGGCCTGCTGGGCAAGGGAATCGACCCGCTCGATCCCAGCAAGGTCTCGCAGGCGTCGATCCTCGAGACCCAGAAGATCGAGGACATCAACCGGGTGGTGATCACCTCGCGAGACGGCGAACCGGTGTATGTCGGGCAGGTTGCCAAGGTGATCGTGGGGCACCGGCCCCGCCTGGGGATCGTGGGACAGGGTGAACAGGACGATGTCGTCGAAGGGATCGTCCTGATGCGGAAGGGGGAGCAAGCGCTGCCCACCGCGGAGAAGGTCCGCGAGAAGTTCGAGGAGATCGAGCGCGAGAAGCTGCTCCCGGAGGGGATGAAGATCAGGGTCTTCAATCAGAGGACCGATCTCGTCCACGTCACGACTCACAACGTCTTGCATAACCTGCTGATGGGCATGGCCCTGGTCGTGGCGGTCCTGTTCGTGTTCCTGGGCGACCTTGCCAGCGCGGGGATCGTGGCGATCATGATTCCACTGGCCCTCCTGTTCTCGATCACGGTGCTGTATTACCGCAAGGAGTCGGCCAACCTGCTGTCCATCGGCGCGGTCGACTTCGGCATCATCGTGGACAGCTCGGTCATCATCGTCGAGAACATCTACCGCCACATCACGGCCCACGGCGCGGATCGAAGCCGGCCGCTGATCGAACGGATCATCGAGGCATCCAACGAGATCGAGCGCGCCCTCTTCTACTCGACCACCATCATTGTCTGCGCGTTCATTCCGCTCTTCTCGATGACCGGGCCGGAGGGGGCCCTGTTTGGCCCGATGGCCAACACCTACGCCTTCGCCATCGTCGGCGCCCTCTGCCTGGCCCTCACCCTGGCGCCGGTTCTCTGCTCATTCCTCTTCGTGAACAAGACCGAAGAGACGGAAACGCTGGTCGATCGGATCATGAAGCGGCGCTACTTGCGGGCCCTGAACCGGGTGCTCCACTACCGGTACCTGACCCTGGGCGTGATGGGAGCCCTCCTGGCGTTCACGCTCGTGCTGATTCCGACCCTGGGCGGGGAGTTCATGCCTCAGCTCGAGGAAGGGAATCTCTGGATTCGCGCCGTCATGCCTCGAACCGTGTCGCTGGAGAGCGCCGCGCGGATCGCTCCGCGGCTCCGCGAGGTCATCGCCTCGATTCCCGAGGTGAAGGGGGTGATGTCCCAGGTGGGACGGCCCGACGACGGCACCGACGTGACGAGTTACTTCAATATCGAGTTCAACGTGCCGCTGCGGCCCATGGAGGAGTGGCGGCCGGGCATCACCCGGGAGAAGATCCAGGACGAGCTGGCCTCCAAGTTCAAGGAGTTTCCCGGAATCAACTTCAACTTCTCGCAGCTCATCCGGGACAACGTCGAGGAGGCGCTCTCGGGCGTCAAGGGGGCCAACTCGATCAAGCTCTTCGGCAGCGATATGCACACGCTCGAGGAGGCCGGCCAGCGGGTTGCGAACATCCTGTCAACGATCAAGGGCATCGAGAACGTGGGCATGTTCCACGTCGTCGGCCAGCCCAACCTCGAGATCGAGATCGACCGGGTGGCCTGCGCTCGCCACGGGATCAAGGTCGCCGAGGTGGAAAGAGCCGTCAAGGTGGCGGTCGGCGGTCAGGAATTCTCCCAGATGGTGGAAGGGGAGAAGCTCTACGACATCGTCCTTCGCCTGCCTCCGCGGCTCCGCTCGGACCCCCAGGTGATCAGCCGCCTGATGGTCGAGGTCCCCGCCCGCGACGACCAGCCGGCGTACCGCATGCCGCTCTCGTCGCTCGCGCAGATCGTGCCCCACAAGCCGGGAGCCTCGTACATTTACCGCGAGAACAATCGCCGGTACATCCCCATCAAGTTCAGCGTGCGCGGGCGCGACCTGGCTTCGGCAATCAACGAGGCCAAGCGGAAGGTCAACGATCCTGCCACGGGGGCGAAATTTCCCGCGGGCTATTATCCCGACTGGTCCGGCGAGTTCGCCCAGATGGAGCAGGCCAACGCCAAGCTGCTCTGGATCGTGCCGCTGTCGATCGGCCTGATCATGGTGCTGCTGTACATGGCGTTCAACTCCACCAAGGACGCCCTGCTCGTGATGGCGAACGTGGTCGCGGCGACCATGGGCGGCGTCTGGGCGCTGAAGCTGACGGGGACGCCGTTCTCGATCTCCGCGGCCGTCGGATTCATCTCGATCTTCGGTGTCGCCGTCCAGGACGGAGTGCTCCTGATCTCCTACTTCAACCAGATGCGCGACTCGGGACTGCCGATTCGCCAGGCGATCATGCGCGGTGCCGAGCTGCGAGTGCGCCCCGTTGTCATGACCTCGCTGACCGCCGCGCTCGGCCTCCTGCCCGCCGCCATGGCCAGCTCGATCGGTTCCCAGGCCCAGAAGCCGCTGGCGATCGTCGTCGTCGGAGGCATGCTCGTGACTCTCTTCCTCACCCGCTACCTCATGCCGGTTCTCTACAGCTTCTTCCCCGGGCCCCGCACCGGACGCGGTCACGAAGATGCCCACTCGTTGGTGGAGGGCTCCCATTACGCGGACGAGATCCTGGGGAAGGACGAATCGTCCGATTGACGGCGCATTGACGAGGGCGAGTGCTCGGGACCGCAGCCGAACCTTCCTGGCCTTGGCGCAGCGTGCAGGCTAAAGCGATAGTGGCTCATGGCTCTTGCCTGAATATACCTCATGGAGTGAGAATGGGTTTCCTGAAAGACACATGGGTGCAGTTCTCGCGGTATTCCGGACGATCGTTGCTCGTAGTCGCCTTGCGAGATGGAGGGTCAGCGTGGTCGAATGGATGCTGGCAATGTGATCGAACGGGCTCGATCGTTTTCCCTCTCGTGGTCCGCCTCGGCTGGTCCCTTTTCAGAGGTCCCGATCCGCCCATGCCTGAGTCAGCGATGGAATGGTTTCGCGATGCGTGCGGATTGAGCGGCCCTCTCGCCCTGAAGTGCCAGGATCAAGGCCGGGCGAGCGACACCGCGACTTCGTATCGCCTCGACGGGCCGTTCGCACTCATCGGTCGAGATCCTCGCTCGGACCTGGTTCTCCCGAGCGCTCAGGTTAGCCGCCGGCACGCCTTCCTTCAGGTTGTGGGAGGGGGCCTCTTCTGCATCGATCTGGACAGCCGGACCAAGCTCCGGTGGGCAGGGGAGGACGAGCCGCGAGTCCACGGCTGGCTCGATCCCGGCCGCGAGGTCCGCATCGGACCGTACGCGATCCGCTGGGAGGGGAGCGACTCGCGATCCCAGCAGCCGTCGGGGTCGCCCGTGCCGCTGGCCTCCGAATCGCTCGAGGAGACGCAGTCGGCACTTGCTTCCCCGGGCAGGGCTCGAAATGCCCATTCAGATCGGAGACGCAAGAATCGCTCTGGCGAATGGAGAGCCAGGTCGCGCTGATCGGCCGCTCCGAATCGTGCCAGGTCGTCCTCCGCGATGAAAGCGTCTCGCGGTTCCACGCCTCGTTGATCCGCACCTCCAAAGGCGTGTGGATCGTGGACTTGCTGGCTCGAGAGGGGGTCTCGGTCAACGGGGTGAAGGTCAGGTGGGCCTGGCTCGACGAGGGAGACGAGGTGCGAATCGGCCACTTCACCTTCATCCTCCGCTATGACGCCCCTCCCGGGCAGATCACGCGCCGCGATGTGCCACTCGAGGCTGGAGCGAGCCCGAAGGCTGCCAGCGGAGTCGACTCGTCGCGGACCCAGGGAAGAGGCAAGACCCTCGCCCTTCGATCCACGAATGGTTCACAGGGAACGCTGGCGGTCAACAAGTCATCTCCGCACCCGCTCGACCCCGGTGATCGTCGAGCCGAGAGTCCCGGCATGGGAACCGGCCGTTCAGGTCCCGCCCGAGCAGTTTGCCATGTGGCGGCAGCAGATGCAGATGATGGAGTCATTCCACAACGACATGATCCTCATGGTGCAGATGTTCGTGGCGATGCACCGCGAGCATCTGTTCTCGGTCCGCGACGAGCTCGACCGGGTTCAGAAGCTCACCGGAGAACTTGCCGTCTTGCAGGAGAAGCTGGCGGAGACGGCGAAGCAGACCGAAGCGGATCGATCGCCGGGCAACGGCCGTCCGGCACCGAGTGGTGGACATGCGAATGGGACGGCCGGTGCTCGACCGGAGTCAGCCCCCAGCGTCATCGAAGCTCCCGGGCCCCGCAAGCACGCGCCGGGCTATGGCGCCTGCCGCGAACACGGGTCCGGGAGCGACGGGACGCATCGATCCCGGCGCCGAGCTTTCGGAAGAGCCCCCCCAGAATCGGCCTCTCCCGGGCGACCACACGGGATTTCATTCCCATCTCACTCAGCGGATCACCGAGTTGCAGCGCGAGCGGCAGGGATACTGGCAGAAGGATCCTCAGCGCGATCAACAAGTGATCGCTCTGCAGGCTGAAGCATCCTGGGCTTCGAGGAGAGCGATCACGGCGCAAGGCGTCCCAGCTCCTCCCCGATGGTGTTCATGAGGGGGGCGATCAGCTCCTCGTCGAATCCGAACCGGGTGCCCGCGGCTTCGAAGAGCTCGGGCAAGGGGCGAGAGCCGCCGAGGGCCAGCGCGCGGCGGTAGCCGGCGACGGCTCCGGCGCGATCGGTCAGGCTGCGCCGCCAGATCTGAAGAGCGCCGAGCTGCGCGATGCCGTATTCGATGTAGTAGAACGGGTACAGGAAGATGTGGAGCTGGCGGTGCCAGGAATGGTCGCGTGCGTCCTCGTAGCCCGACCAGTCAACGATCCCGCCGAACCGGTCGACGAGCGTCCGCCAGGCGGCCTTGCGGTCGTCGCGGGTGTGGCCGGGATGGCTGTAGATCCAGTGCTGGAACGCATCGACCGTGGCGATCCAGGGGAGGATGAGCACGATGCCCTCGAGCAGCTTGCGGTTGGAGCGGTCGGCCTCGGCCCGGCCGTAGAACGGGTCGAGATTGCTGGCACCGAAGAGCTCCATGGTCATCGAGGCGACCTCGCAGAACTCGATGGGACTCTCGCGATAGGCCGCCAGCGGCTCGCCCCGGGCCGCCAGGGTATGGAAGGCGTGACCTCCCTCGTGGAGCAGGGTCCGCACATCGCCATCCAGGCCCACGGCGTTCATGAAGATGAACGGCAGGCGATCGTCCTCGAACGTGGTCTGATACCCGCCGGGCGCCTTGCCCTTGCGGTTGGCCAGGTCGAGCAGCTCCTGCTTGCGCATGAAGGCGAACTGGGCCCCGAGCTCCGGATCGATCTCGCGAAAGATCGTCTCGGTTCCCTCGGCGAGCCTGGAAACGTCGTCAAACGGCTTGAGCGGCGGCCGGCCCAGGGGATCGACGGCGGTATCCCAGGGGCGGAGCGAGGCGATGCCGAGCGCCGCCCGGTGCTCGTCCTGGATCTTCCGCGCCAGCGGCACGACGACCTTCTCCACGGCGGCGTGGAACTTGAGGGCGTCGGCCACCCCGTAATCGAAGCGCTCGCGCTGGCGGAAGGCGAAATCGACGTAGCTGGCAAACCCGGCCTCGTGCGCGATCTCGCCCCTGAGGACCAGCATGGCGTCGAACAGGTCGTCGAGGGCGTCCTTGTCCTGGAGCCGGCGGTTCGCCGAGAGTTCCCAGGCCGACTGGCGGAGGCTGCGATCGGTCTCCTCCAGGAAGGGGGCCATCTGGGCCAGGGTCCGCTCCTGGCCCTGGAACGTGACGGTCATGGCTCCGATCGTCTTCTGGTATTGCTGCTCGAGCTCGGCCAGGCGGGTCTCGCGGGCGATGTTGGCCTCGCGGTAAAGGGCGCGGCGGTTCTCCAGGGCACGGTTGAACACGTGGTAGCGGTCGGCGGGCAACTGGGCGCGGAAGGGAGAATCGAGGTAGCGGTTGCGAACCTCGTTCTGGAACGGCTTGAGCTTCGGCTCGATGTCGCGGATGAAGCTCAGGTAGGCCGCCTCGCGATCCGGGTCATCGGTCTGGCAGGTCATGGCGACGTACCGCATGGCGCCCTCCTGGCCCACGGCCGCGTTGAGCTCGCCGGCCGCGTCCAGCCACCGCTCGAGATCCCCGGGCGAATCGATGGGCATGGCCAGGAGCTTCTGGAACCAGGGCTCGATCTGCTCCCAGGTCTTGAGCTCGGTCTTCTCGGGAAGCCACTGGTGAGGAAACGTCTCGGGAACATAGGTCGAGATTGCCATCGGTTTCGCCTGTCATGAACCAGGAACCCAAGCGTCCCGGCGGCGACGCGCCGGGGTGAGCCAGGTCCTGGCGGGTCAGGGTAACACAGCCTGGACCAGCAGGCTAAAGCGATAGTGGCTCATGGCTCTTGCCTGAATATACCTCATGGAGTGAGAATGGGTTTCTGAAAGACACATGGGTGCAGTTCTCGAGGTATTCCGGACGATCGTTGTTCGTAGTCGGTTTGCGAGATGGAGGGCTAGCGTGGTCGAATGGATGCTGGCAATGTGATCGAACGGGCTCGATCGTTTTCCCTCTCGTGGTCCGCCTCGGCTGGTCCCTTTTCAGAGGTCCCGATCTGCCCATGCCTGAGTCAGCGATGGAATGGTTTCGCGATGCGTGCGGATTGAGCGGCCCTCTCGCCCTGAAGTGCCAGGATCAAAGCCGGGCGAGCGACGCCGCGACTCCGTATCGCCTCGACGGGCCGTTCGCACTCATCGGTCGAGATTCTCGCTCGGACCTGGTTCTTCCGAGCGCTCAGGTTAGCCGCCGGCACGCCTTCCTTCAGGGTGTGGGAGGGGGCGTCTTCTGCATCGATCTGGACAGCCGGACCAAGCTCCGGTGGGAAGGGGAGGACGGGCCGCGAGTCCACGGCTGGCTCGATCCCGGACGCGAGGTCCACATCGGATCGTACACGATCCGCTGGGAGGGGAGCGACTCGCGATGCCAGCAGCCGTCGGGGTCGCCCGTGCCGCTGACCTCCGAAACGCTTGAGGAGACGCGGTCGGCCTTGCTTCCCCGGGCAGGGCTCGAAGTGCCCATTCAGATCGGAACGCGAGAATCGCTCTGGCGAATGGAGAGCCGGGTCGCGCTGATCGGCCGCTCCGAATCATGCCAGGTTGTTCTCCGCGATGAAAGCGTCTCGCGGTTCCACGCCTCGTTGGTCCGCACCACCACAGGCGTGTGGATCGTGGACCTGATGGCTCGAGAGGGGGTCTCGGTCAACGGGGTGAAGGTGCGGTGGGCCTGGCTCGACGAGGGAGACAAGGTGCGAATCGGGCACTTCACCTTTATCCTCCGCTATGATCCCCCTCCCGGGCAAATCACGCGCCGCGATGTGCCACTCGAGGCTGGAGCGAGCCCGGAGGCTAACAACGGGGTCGACTCGTCGCGGACCCAGGGAAAAGGCAAGACCCTCGCGGTTCGATCCACCAATGGTTCACAAGGTACGCTGTCGGTCAATAAGTCATCCCGCACCGGCTCGACCCCGGTGATCGTCGAGCCGAGAGTCTCGGCATGGGAACCGGCCGTTCAGGTCCCACCCGAGCAGTTTGCCATGTGGCGGCAGCAGATGCAGATGATGGAGTCGTTCCACAACGACATGATCCTCATGGTGCAGATGTTCGTGGCGATGCACCGGGAGCATCTGTTCTCGGTCCGCGACGAGCTCGACCGGGTTCAGAAGCTCACCGGAGAACTTGCCGTCTTGCAGGCGAATCTGGCGGAGTCGGCGAAACAGACCGAAGAGGATCGATTGCCAGGCAACAGCCGTCCGGCCCCGAGTGGAGGACTCGCGAATGGGGCGGCCGGTGCTCCACCGGAGTCAGCCTCCAGCGTCATCGAAGCTCCTGGCCCCGGCAAGCCGCGCCGGGGTATGGCGCCTGCCGTGAACCTGGGGCCGGGAGCGACGGGACGCATCGATCCCGGCGCCGATCTTTCGGCGGAGCCCACCCAGGATCGGCCTCTCCCTGGCGATCACGCGGGACTTCATTCCCATCTCACTCAGCGGATCACCGAGCTGCAGCGCGAGCGGCAGGGATACTGGCAGAGGATCCTGAGCGCGATCAGCAAGTGATCGCTCTGCAGGCTGAAGCATCCTGGCCTTCGAGGAGAGCGATCACGGCGCAAGGCGTCCCAGCTCCTCCCCGATGGAGTTCATGAGGGGGGCCATGAGCGCCTCGTCGAATCCGAACCGGGTGCCTGCGGCTGCGAATAGCTCGGGCAAGGGGCGAGAGCCGCCGAGGGCCAGCGCGCGGCGGTAGTCGGCGACGGCTCCGGCGCGATCGGTCAGGCTGCGCCGCCAGATCTGAAGAGCGCCAAGCTGCGCGATGCCGTATTCGATGTAGTAGAACGGGTACAGGAAGATGTGGAGCTGCCTGTGCCAGGAATGGTCGCGGGCGTCCTCGTAGCCCGACCAGTCAACGATCCCGCCGAACCGGGTGACAAGCGTCCGCCAGGCGGCCTTGCGCTCGTCGCGGGTGTGGCCGGGGTGGGCGTAGATCCAGTGCTGGAAGGCATCGACCGTGGCGATCCAAGGGAGGCTGAGCACGATGCCCTCGAGCAGCTTGCGGTTGGAGCGGTCGGCCTCGGCCCGGCCGTAGAACGGGTCGAGATTGCTGGCACCGAAGAGCTCCATGGTCATCGAGGCGACCTCGCAAAACTCGATTGGACTTTCGCGGTAGGCCGCGAGCGGCTCGCCCCGGGCCGCCAGGGTATGGAAGGCGTGACCGCCCTCGTGGAGCAGGGTCCGCACATCGCCATCCAGGCCCACGGCGTTCATGAAGATGAACGGCAGGCGATCGTCCTCGAAGGTCGTCTGATAGCCGCCGGGCGCCTTGCCCTTGCGGTTGGCCAGGTCGAGTAGCCCCTGGGTGCGGAGGAAGGCGAACTGGGCCCCGAGCTCCGGATCGACCTCGCGAAAGATCGTCTCGGTTCCCTCGGCGAGCCGGGAAACGTCGCCAAACGGCTTGAGCGGCGGCCGGCCCAGGGGATCGACGGCGGTATCCCAGGGGCGCAGCGAGGCGATCCCCAGCGCCGCCCGGTGCTCGTCTTGGATCTTCCGCGCCAGCGGCACCACGACCGTCTCCACGGCGGTGTGAAACTTGAGGGCGTCGGCCACTCCGTAATCGAATCGCTCGCGCTGGCGGAACGCGAAATCGACGTAGCTGTCGAACCCGGCCTCGCGCGCGATCTCGCCCCTGAGGACCAGCATGGCGTCGAACAGGTCGTCGAGGGCGTCCTTATCTTGGAGCCGGCGGTTCGCCGAGAGCTCCCAGGCCGACTGGCGGAGGCTGCGATCGGTCTCCTCCAGGAAGGGGGCCATCTGGGCCAGGGTCCGCTCCTGGCCCTGGAACGTGACGGTCATGGCTCCCACCGTCTTCTGGTATTGCTGCTCGAGCTCAGCCAGGCGGGTCTCGCGGGCGATGTTCGCCTCGCGGTAGAGGGCTCGGCGGTTCTCCAGGGCACGATTGAACACCCGGTAGCGGTCGGCGGGCAACTGGGCGCGGAAGGGAGAATCGAGGTAGCGGTTGCGAACCTCGTTCTGGAACGGTTTGAGCTTCGGCTCGATGTCGCGGATGAAGCTCAGGTAGGCCGCCTCTCGATCCGGGTCATCGGTCTGACAGGTCATTGCGACGTACCGCTTGGCACTCTCCTGGCCCACGGCCGCGTTGAGCTCGCCGGCCGCCTCCAGCCACCGCTCGAGATCTCCGGGCGAATCGATGGGGATGCTCAGGAGCTTCTGGAACCAGGGCTCGATCTGCTCCCAGGTCTTGAGCTCGGTCTTCTCGGGAAGCCACCGGTGAGGAAACGTGTCGGGAACATAGGTCGAGATTGCCATCGGTTTCGCCTGTCATGAACCAGGAACACAACGTCCTCGGCCGCGAGCGCCGGGGTGGGCCAGGTCCTGGCGGGTCAAGGTAACACAGCCTGGACCAGCCAGGCTCCTATGAACAACCACATCGACGATCGCAAATCTCCTGTCGGACGTGCAATCTGTCTCCATCTCATCCTTTCCATTGGCTCCGAGAATCCGGCGATCTCGACAACCCTGGAGGTCATCCCAGCCGGCGGCGCTGGCAGGCGGCGCTGTAAGTCGCTTCGAGGTCCAGCGGGAGAGCCAGGTCCGCACTGAGCGCGAGCGGGAGCACGGGAAGGTGCTCACCGACGGCAAGTGTCGCCGGCCATGCCTCGATCAGTTCATACCCGGCCCGTACGATGGGCCGATACGCGATGGCGTAGAGCATCGAGTGAGACGGAAGGGTGAACTCCTCGCCCTGACCAAGCAATCGCATCATCTCGTTGTGCAGGTTCGCTTGCCTGCTGGTCACGATGTCGATCACGATCATGCTGATTCCCTGGCAGAGATAGCTGGCGCATTTGATCGAAAACGCCCGGCGATGAGCCTCGCGATCCTTGTTGGCGGGACTGACTAGCTCGATGGCCGCGACGAGTCGGGCGCCCCCTTCACTTTCGAAGACCAGAACCTCAAAAGAGTCGGAGAACGCCGCCGGGATGACCATCGTTGCTGCCGGCGGTGTCCAGACGCGGGACGGCAGAGTCGTGATCGGCCCTCCGCCGAGTGAAGACGATCTCGAATCGTCGAACGTCGCCACGTCGATCTCGACTCGGGCGCCAATGTGGGCGTGCTCCTCGGCAAAGTAGCCCTCAGGAAGCAGATGCTCGTTCAATGCGTCGGCAATGGCCCCAGCCCAGTTGACGTGGAACGACTCCCAGTGCCGGCGAGGAGCAAGCGGGGAGTGAAAATGGTCGAGAAGGGGCATCGCCGAGACTCCTGGCCCACACCGGGTTCCCATGCAGGGAGCCACTCACACCAATTGTACGAATTGGCGATCATGAGCGGTAGCGGCGATGCAGGGGCTTGCGGCATGAGGTCATGGTGGATTGTTGCCAGAGCCGCATCGCAATCAGTCCCGCGGGGTCAGGCACCAGTGAATGGTTTCGAGCTGCGAGAGCCCCTGGGGAATCGGCTCGGGGCCGGTCCAGGTCGACATCAGCCGGACGTGGAGTTTGTGCAGAAGATCCTCGCGTACCGAGTCGAAATGCGGGTCCTGGCTCAGGTTGGTCGTCTCGTCGGGATCATGCTCGAGGTCGAAGAGCCGCTGGTAGGGCCCCGACAGGGGGCGGCCGGTCTCCAGATGGTCTTTGCCTCGCGCCGTCCGGTGCCGACGATCAGCTTGTACCGGTCGGATCGGACCATCGCTTCCTCGTTCTCGGGGTACTCGCTGAACACCACCTCTCGGCGCTCGGCCCCGGGCTTGCCCTCGATCAAGGGAACGAGGTTCAGGCCGTGCAGGACCGGCGGCCTTGGAACGTTGAGCAGGCTGCAAACTGTCGGAAAGACATCGACCAGCTCGACCAGGTCAGAGACGCGCTTTCCCTGCGGCAGATGTCCCGGCCAGCGCATGATCAGGGGGACGCGAACGGCGGGCTCATAGAAGCAATTCTTCTCGACGAGCCCATGCTGCCCCAGCATGTAGCCATTGTCGCTCAGGAACACGACCAGCGTGTTGCCGCCCAGGCCGCTCTCATCGAGGGCCAGGAGAAGCCGGCCGACCTGGGCGTCCGTGAACGACAGAGATGTGTAATAGGCTGCCTGGATTCCCCGGAAGTCGTCGTCGCTGAGCTGTCGGAAGACCCTCGGCTGCTCCTCGCGGTCTTGCTCCGAGAGCGAACCCGCCTGGAACTGCTTGGGACGGTATCGGCCCAACCATTCCCTGGGGAACCGAAATGGAGCGTGAGGCTCGTAGAAGCTGACGATCAGCGCGAAGGGGTGGTCTCGGTTCCTGTTCATGTACTCGAGGGCGCGGTCCACGAAGTAGGCGGACTCCATGGCGGTGGCGGGCAGGCCTGCGTCGGTGCACCGGGCATTCAGCCAGCCAGCCGGCGGGTCGACGAACGGTCTCCAGGGACGACGGGACTCGGCGCTGGTGGGTGGGTGCTGCTTGAGGTGAGCGAGCCAGTCGGCCGAGTCGATTCGAACCTCGAACCCGTGATGGGATGGGCCATTGAAGTGCATCTTGCCGATCGCCGCACTGCGGTAGCCAAGCACGCTGAGCCACTGGCCGAGCGTGAGCGCCTTTTCCGGGAGTGGCGTCGTCAGCCGGGTCACGCCCACTGCATGGGGGAGCAGGCCGGTGATGAACGACTGGCGGCTGGGGGTGCAGAGCGGGGAATTGCAGAACGTCCTCTCGAAGAGCACCCCCTGCCGTGCGAATGCGTCGAGGTTCGGGGTCGCGCCGCGGGTGTCGCCCGCCGCACCGAGGCAGAGGCCGGACTGGTCGTCCGCAACGATGACAAGAAGGTTCGGGACCGACGGCCTGGAGGGAAGGCCATCCGCCCGGACCCCTCCGGAGTCATGCCAGGCGCCCAGCGCGAGCGCGAAGGCGAGCAGGCCAAAGCCCAGGGCCTGATCGTGCCGGCGCCGACAGTCCGGAGGGAACTGCAACGAGAGCCTGGAGTTCTCGATCACTTTGCTCCGATCCTCCTACCATCGCCGAGGGTCGAGCGGCGGTCTCCATGGTACGGTGTGGATGTGATCATTTCGTGCCGACGAGGCTTCGTCTATCATCTTCTTGCGTTCCGCCCAGTTTCACTTCCGGGGGCTGGTCATCCGGTCTTGAGAGCGCCCTGCAACCTTGTCTCCAGGTATCGGCCCGTCCGGCTTTCCGGGGCCGAGGCGAGGGTCTCGGGTGGTCCCATCGCGACGATCCGTCCCCCCCGTCTCCTCCTTCCGGCCCCAGGTCGATCACCCAGTCGGCCGTCGCGATGACATCGAGGTTGTGTTCGATGACAAGCACGGTATTGCCCAGGTCGGCCAGGCGATGAAGGATGGCGAGCAGGCGATCGATGTCAGCGAAATGAAGGCCCGTGGTGGGCTCATCCAGGATATAGAGGTTCCGGCCGTTCGAGACCCGGCTGAGCTGAGCCGCGAGCTTGATCCGCTGGGCCTCGCCTCCCGAGAGCGTGGTGCTCGACCGGCCGAGCGTGAGATAGCCGAGTCCCACATCGCGCAGGGCGTCGAGGCCGGGAAGGACGCGGGGCTGCGATTCGAAGAATGTCCGGGCCTCGTCGACTCTCAGCTCTAGCACGTCGCCGATCGACTTTCCTTTGAACCGGATCTCCAGGGTCTGGCGGTTGAACCGCTGGCCCTGGCATTCCTCGCAGGTCACGGAGAGGTCGGGCAGGAACTGCATCGGGATCCTTCGCCGGCCCTGACCCTCGCAGACCTCGCACCGTCCTCCCCTGGCATTGAAGCTGAAACGGGCCGCCCCGTAACCGCGCATCCTGGCCTGGCGCGTGGCCGCAAAGACGCGGCGGATCGCGTCGAAAACCCCGGTGAAGGTCGCCGGGGTGGATCGTGGGGTGCGGCCGATCGGACTCTGATCGACCTCGACCAGCGATTCGATCGTGTCCAGTCCATCAACGCTCGTCTGCCCCTGGGCGGCCTGGCCCTGGCTGCGGCGCCGGTATTCCCGGGCCAGCACATCGTGGACGAGCGTGCTCTTGCCCGACCCGCTCACGCCCGTGACGCACGTGAGTGTGCCAAGCGGGATCCGGGCTTCGACCCCCTTGAGGTTGTGTTCCGACGCATTGCGGATCACGATCCACTCCGGCGTGCCGGGCAGGCGGCTGACGTGGCCCGGCCTTCGCCGATCTTGCTTCCGAAGGTAAGGTCCAGTGATCGACCCAGGCGCGGAGGCCAGCTGCTCGGGCCGGCCGGTCGCCACGATGTGCCCGCCATCAGGGCCGGCGCCGGGGCCAAGATCAAAAACCCAGTCGGCCGCGCGAATCACGGCCTCGTCGTGCTCGACGACGATCACGCTGTTACCCTGGCCCTGAAGACGGCGGAGTGTGGCGATGAGCTGATCGGTGTCTCGGGGATGGAGCCCAGCCGTGGGCTCATCGAGCACGTAGCAGACGCCCACCAGCCCGGCGCCGATCTGTGTGGCCAGCCTCGCCCGCTGCAGCTCTCCGCCGGAGAGCGTGTCCGAGCCGCGGGCAAGGGTCAGGTAACCCAGGCCAACGTCTTCAAGAAATCGCAGCCGCCCGGATATCTCGCGAACCAGGGGCCGGGCGACCGGATCCTGGGCGGGATCGAAGGTCATCGCGTCGAACGACCGCCTGAGCTCGTCGATCGCCGTGGCCGACATCTGGTCGATCGACCGGCCCTGGAACTGGACTGCCCGGGCCTCCGGGTTCAGGCGGGTGCCCAGGCATGCGGGGCAGGGCACCTTGTCCTGATCGGTCTGGGATGCCGCGATGACTCCGAGCCCCTGGCACACAGGGCAGGCTCCGTACGGGCTGTTGAAGCTGAACGAGCGAGGCTCCAGCGGGTGCAGTCCCGACCTGCAGCTCGGGCAGGCCAGGTGGACGCTGAGCACGTGATCCTCCCAGCCCTTGACGGTCTCCACCGAGATCACCACGATCCCGTCAGACAGCTTGAGCGCCAGGTTGATGCTCTCGGCTAGGCGGGGACGGATGCCCTCGCGGATCACCAACCGGTCCACGACCGCCTCGATGTGGTGGACCTTCGTCTTGGCGAGCCTAGAAGGCTGTTCGGTCACCTCGAGAATCTCGCCGTCCACCCGAGCGCGGATCAGCCCGGCGCGGCGGATCGCCTGAAAGACGTCCTGGTGCTGTCCCTTCCGGCCCCGCACCAGCGGGGCAAGGATGATGACCTTGCGGCCCTGGGGACAGGCCATCACATGTGCGACCATCTGCTCCGGGGTCTGCCGGTGAATGACCGCCCCGCACCGGGGACAGAACGGCGTGCCGAGCCGGGCGAAGAGCAAGCGCAAGTAATCGTGGATCTCGGTGAGCGTTCCGACGGTGCTCCGCGGGCTGGCCTGGCCCGCCTTCTGGTCGATCGCCACGGTGGGTGGCAGGCCCTCGATCAGGTCCACGTCAGGCCGCTCGAGCTGGTCGAGGAACTGGCGCGCATAGCTCGAGAGACACTCGATGTACCGCCGCTGGCCCTCGGCGAAGATCGTGTCAAAGGCAAGTGAGCTCTTCCCCGAGCCGCTGACCCCCGTGAGCACGACCAGGCTGTCTCTTGGCAGGTCGAGGTCAATACCCTGGAGATTGTGCACGCGCGCGCCACGGATCGTGATGGCGGAAGACGGGTCGAACGGCCTGGGTGGGGGTGTCATGTCCCGTCCTTCCTGACAGTGCCACGAATCGAGCGGCGCAGCAACGCGGCCTTCTCCGGGGAACCGGCAATGGCCCCTCGGCTGAGTGCATCGGGATCGACCGGGCCTTGGGCATCCGCGGCTGATGCCCCCCGCCGGCATTGCCGGTCGTTTGCATGAGGGTCTCGGAGCTCTATCGAATGGAGCAGGATGACCGGATCATCATGGAAGGGGAAGCGCCGGGTGTCAACAGGAAGCGCCTTCCTGTCCACCCCTCGCTACCCCGAAGGACCTCCTTACCCAAATGGAGCCAGTCATATTACAATTGTCGTTGACGTGGCCCGGGTGTGGGGCCAGACCGGATGAGACGTATCGAGCCGGACGGAACGGGGCCCGGCGCTCGTGGCGGGCGGCTTGCGGATCTTCCGGCGGGGTTCGACGGATGTTAGACTCGGATCGATGAACGAGAACGCCGGCCAGGTGGTGCCGCCCATCCCTGGTGCGCTTTCGGTGGAAAGCGAATCGCTCGTGAAGACACCTGTCCGCTCGTGGCCTCTCTTGATCGTTCTGATCGGAATCTTGAGCTCGACGATTTCCCGCCCGGCCATGGCGCAGCTCTCGTCGACGGATGAGGAGCGGCTCCAGATCCTCAGCGATCCCGACGCCATGAAGAAGATGGAGAAGGACCGCACTCGGGCGCCTTTCGAGTTCTTCCGCTCGCAGGTGGCGCCCCTGGACGTGCTGCCACTCGTGAAGCCCCACCACTGGAGCA
The DNA here is from genome assembly GCA_963816015.1 of uncultured Planctomycetaceae bacterium. GTDB lineage: Bacteria > Planctomycetota > Planctomycetia > Isosphaerales > Isosphaeraceae > Aquisphaera. The sequence continues at coordinate 31,691 of CAWFJM010000073.1, forward strand.
CGATCACGCTCGAGGTGCGAGCCAATTACGACGATTACGAAGGGAGCCTTCAGTCCTTCCCAGTCGGGCTGGCCGGAATGCCCCAGGAGATGATCTACGCCCGAGATTCCCGGCTGGTCAAGGAGCAACGCTCCCGGCTGGGCATGCAGGTCATGCTCCCCCGCATTCCCAGGGAGAAGGAGTTGAACGTCGAGCTTGTCCAGCCCGGCGCGATCCGATCGGATGAGCTCTGGCAGGTGCCGGTGCGGCTGCTTCCCCCTGCGCAGATGCTGATCGTTTTCCTGAGCAAGGAGTCTTCGACCCAGTATGCGGCGTGGAACCGGCTGCCCTGCATGGTTCCGTCCTCGTCCGACCGCGAGGACGCCTTGACCCTGGACTTCCAGCGCTACTACCGCCTGGTGCTGCCCGAGGACGTCGACAAGCCGTTCCTCTCGCCGCATCCTCTGACCTGGGGGCCGATCAGCCACATCATCTGGGATGGGCTGCCGCCCGACTCGGTGTCGGTCTCGCATCAGCAAGCGATGCTCGACTGGCTCCACTGGGGCGGTCAGCTCGTGCTGATCGGAGGGGCCGGCCCGACCTTTTCGATCTTCCGTGACAGCTTCCTGGCGAGTTACTTGCCAGCGGAGCCAACGGGCGAGAGTCAGCTGCTGGGGGAGTCGGAGCTGAAGCCGCTGGCGGACGCCTATCCTCCCACTGTGCTCCCTTCGCTGCCGCCCGAGCAGGAGAACGCCGGTGGCCGGGTTCGGGCGGAGGCGTTTTCTCCACCGGGCCGGCCGTACCGGAATCCCGTTCCGATCCAGCCGCCCAGGACCCGCCCGGTCTTCGTCACGGGATTGCGCCCGCCCCGGCGCCGCGACGATTTCCCTAGGTGAAGGCAGTCCTCACCTGCTGGCCGTCGAGGGGCGGGTGGGGCGCGGGCGGATCACGATGCTGACGATCAACCCGACCGACCCGTCGCTGGCCTCTTGGCCGGGGATCGACACCCTGATCCGGCGCGTGGTTCTTCGTCGTCCGGAGGAGGTGGGGGGGGGCCAGCCAAGCAACGATAATCCCGCGGCATTCCCCACTTCGCGGCCCCTGCTCGAGGGGCCCGACCTGAGCTGGTATCGGATCACCAGCCGTGATGCCGGCGCCGAGGGCGGGGCCGCGCGAGCGCGGGCGGCGCAGGCTGCCCGGACCACTCCTCCAGGCAACAAGTTCGGCCAGCCGTCGGTGCCATCGTCAGCCGGCCAGGGCTCGCTGACGGCAGAGGCCGAGGAGGCCGCGCTCAATCGCACGGGGGTTGCGGAATGGCGCGACACTACCACGCTGCCCCGGGTCTGCCGCGACCTGCTCGAGAAGGCTGCGGGCATCACCGTCCCCAGCTCGCAGTTCGTCCTCAAGGTGATTCTGGCCTACATCCTCGCGGTCGTCCCGCTCAACTGGCTGGTCTGCCGGTTGTTGCTCAATCGCCGGGAATGGGCCTGGATCGTGGTGCCCTTGCTCGCGCTGGGGTTTGCGATCGGGGTCGAGCGGATGGCCGCTTACGACATGGGTTATGATTCCGCCTGCGACGAGATTGACCTGCTCGAGGTCCAGGGCGGTTACCCTCGGGCCCACCTCACCCGCATCGCCTCAATCTACACCACCGGGCGTGGCAAGTACGCGATCTCCTACCCCAACGATCCGACCGCGCTTGCGCTGCCGTTCAGCACCGAGCGGTCGATCGGTGGCGAGGATGTCATCACGTCCGTCTGGCAGTCGTATCCGGTGCCCGCGCTGCGGGGCTTCACCGTGCAGCCGCGAAGCCTGTCGATGTTCCGAGCCGAGCAGATGCTGGGCCTGGCCGGATCGATCAGCATCGAAGAAGAAAAAGGCGGGCGGACCATCGTCAACGGCACGGATCTCGAGCTTCACGACGCGGTTCTGGTGGACTTCCCGGATCTGAAGCTGCGTCGCGAGACCTACCTGGGAACGATCGCGCCGGGGGCCTCGGTCCCGCTGGCCTCGCGGGCGCCGTCCGCCGCTGCGGAGCGGGTCGAGGGGCATGAGGGCCCCGACCCGGCGCCATTGCTGGCGGAGCTGCGCAAGAGCTGGGAGAACCGGCCGGAGAATTCCGGCGAGCTTAGGATGGTCGCGTGGGTTCCTCGCCCGGTGGGAGGACAGACCTTTGAGCCCGCTCTCGACCGTCACCGCGGCATAACGGCCGTGCTGGTCCATCTTCGCTATGGGAACCCTCCCTCACCCGCGACGCCCCGCTACAATCTCCTGGCCGGGGGGGTGGAAGAGAAACGAGCGGCTCCTGACCGGAACCTGGCGGCCAGATAGGAACAGGAAGAGGGCTGGCGGATGATCGAGGTGATCCATTTCACCAAGCGGTATGGCGATTTCGTGGCCGTGGACGACCTGAGCTTCTCCATCGGCAAGGGGGAGATCTTCGGTTTCATCGGTCCCAACGGTGCAGGCAAGAGCACGACCATCCGCTTCCTCGCCACGCTGCTCCGACCGACCTCGGGCGAGGGCCGCATCTGTGGTTTCTCGGTCACCGCCGACCCGATGGCGGTCCGCCGCGTGATCGGCTTCATGCCTGATGATTTCGGGGTCTACGATGGCATGAAGGTCTGGGAATTCCTCGACTTCTTCGCGGTGGCCTACGAGATCCCCCGCACGTCGCGGAAGAAGATCATCGGCGAGGTGCTGGAGCTGCTCGACCTGACCCACAAGAAGGATGACTATGTCAACGGGCTGTCCAAGGGCATGAAGCAGCGGCTCTGCCTGGCGAAGACGCTGGTGCACGACCCGCCGGTCCTGATCCTCGACGAGCCGGCCTCGGGCCTCGATCCCCGGGCCCGGCTCGAGATGAAGGCCCTGCTCAACGAGCTCCGCCGGATGGGCAAGACGATCTTCATATCCAGCCACATCCTCTCCGAGCTTGCCGACTTCTGCACGTCGATCGGGATCATCGAACGAGGGAAGCTGCTGGCGGCCGGAAGTATCCAGGACATCCAGCAGCAGATCCGCTCGCACCGGGTCCTCAAGGTCCGTCTGCTCGAGGAGGACACCGACCGGGCGTCGGCCATCCTTCGCGACGATCCCGCGATCCGGATGGTGGAAAGTTACGACCACACCGTCACGGCGGAGTTCGAGGGGCTCGATGAGGACATGGCTCATCTCCTTGGCAAGCTGGTCCACTCGGGCATCGTCGTCCAGTCGTACGCCGAGGAGCCGCTCAGCCTCGAGGAGGTTTTCATGATGATCACCAAGGGCATCGTGAGCTGATGCCCCGCCCGTCGTTCCGGTTGCACGTCCGATTTCGCAGGTCCCCAGGGTTCACTACGCATCATGCTGCTTCGCGATAATCCCGTACTGACCCGTGAGCTGCTGGTGACTCTGCGGTCGCCTCGCGCCTTCGTGCTCCAGCTCCTCTACGTCTCCGCGCTGGGAGCCCTGGTCTACTTTTACTGGCCGGCGGGCGAGGAGGGAACGCGGCAGGTCAGCCCGGGCGTGGCTCGCCGGCTGTTTGACATCTTCTTCCTCGGGCAGTTCTTCCTCGTGTCGCTCATGGCCCCCACGTTCGCGGCCGGGAGCATCACAGGTGAGAAGGAGCGAAAGACGTATGAGATGCTGCTGGCCAGTCCGCTGCGGCCCAGGACGATCCTGGTCGGCAAGCTGCTCAGCTCGCTGTCCTATCTGGTGATCCTGATCCTCTCCAGCCTCCCCCTGATGATCCTCTGCTATCTCCTGGGCGGGCTGCTCCTGTCGGAGATCACGCGGAGCTACCTCGTGTTGATCCTGGCGGCGGGGACCTTCGGGCTTCTGAGCGTGGCCTGCTCGAGCTACTTCCGCCGCACCAGCTCGGCCCTGGTCGTCAGCTATCTGGTAACGCTCCCCCTGGCGGTGCTCTGCGTCGCATTGACCCGGACCGACGATGTCGTCACGCGTGATTTCGTCTCGATTGCCATCCTCCCGCCGTGGTGCCTGGCGATCTGGACGGTCCTGGAGATCCTGATCAATCGCCGGCTCCTCCATCCCCCGGACGTGGGCAGCGAGGGCAAGGATGTCGTGGACGAGGAAGAGGAGATGAAGTACGCCATCGGCGTGGTCATCGACCGCGATCTGTTCCCCGATAAGCTGTTCGCCCCCGCCAAGCGCGGTGATCTCATGCCCGACGGGACCAACCCCGTCCTGGACAAGGAGCTGCGCAGCGAGATCTTCAGCCAGGGAACACTCATGCTCCGGGTGGTGATCCAGGTGAGCATGCTCCTGTCCATCCCCTTGATGGCCGGGCTGCTCTTCCTGCGATCGGACAAGGCCCCCTATTACGTGGCCTACGTGCTGACCTTCAACCTGCTGGTGGGCCCGGTCTTCTCCTCGGGAAGCATTACCCAGGAGCGCGAGCGCCGGACGCTGGCTCTGCTGCTGACGACCCTGCTCACACCGGGGCGAATCGTGCTGGCGAAGCTGTTCGCCGCGCTGCGGGTCTCGACGGTCTTGACCTTCCTGCTCACCGAGCAGTTGCTGCTCGCCTACGTCCTGCTTCCCGAGCTGAGGTACCGGTTCTGGACGCTCCTGGTCTTCCTGCTGATCATCGCGACGACCTGCCTGGCGACCTCGTCCGTGGGCCTCATGTGCTCGGCGCTCGTCCGGCGGACCTCGACGGCGATGGTTTTGACCTATCTGTCGCTGCTGGTGCTGTTCGTGCTGCCGATGGGACTAAGCTGGTACCTCCAGGGAATGAATCAGGAGCAGTCGTTCAGTGCCGAGCGGCTGGCCTCGTTCACGATCACCAGCCCTTACTCGGCCGCCCTCAGCGTGCCGATGCACACCAGTCGCATTGAAAACTGGGCCGGCACCTCCCTAAACGTGGAGCCGGCGGTCCTGATTCACCTCTGGCATGGGGTTGACTTGCCGGTCTGGGCGATCTTCCTGGCCATGTACCCTCCGCTCAGCCTCCTCTTCGTGGGAATCACCTACCTGGCGTTCCGGTGGCGATGGTGGAAGGCCGGAGACTCAGGGTAAACGATCCGCGGGTGTGCTCCGGCTCTCCTCGGTGCTGGCACCGGTGCGCTCGGCCAGCGTTCCATCGTTGAGATACCACATACCGTCGGGCCCGCGGACGAAGCTTCGCTCCGCCGAAAGGCTCCAGATCGGGCCCTCTCCCCGGCGACCGCATCGGCAACATCCGGCTCGTTCGGTCGACGCGGTCCTGGTAACGGCTTGTCCATCCAGCATGATCCTCCAGAACCGGCGCCCTTCGATCGGCTCATCGCCACCGCCGCGCATTGGCCCAGTCTACCAGCGAAGATCGTCGCGAGTGATCCAACTCAAGGATCCGTCGTCGCTTCCGACCAGGAGGTCCGGCAAGAGCTGGCCCGATCGGCGAACGCCCTGGGGGCAGCATCCTTCCTGCCCGGCGACGACCGGCCGACCGTCGCGGTGTCTGATGGGCCGAGGCGCGACGACGCCGCGGCCCAGGTTTTCGAGCAGGAGCACGGTGGGCAGGGAATCGGTCGACTCGAGGGGGATGCCCGTGACCGCGGCGACGACATGTCGGTTGCCGCGGGGCAGGCCGATCAGGAGATCAACCCGGCCGGGTGCCGTCCACGGACCGGCCCAGATCGAGCAGCGGCCCGAGAGGCCGAAGCTGCCATCGAGGCGAATCAGACGGCCAATGTGATCAACGATCGGGATCGGCGGATCAACCTCGTTGCGATCCACCTGAGGGTATGCGCAGAGAAACCCCTGGAGATCCAGGGCGATGAGATCGAGCGTATCCGGCTCGCTCCAGCCCGCGATGGCCGGCTGGACGCAGGGAGGGAGGATCAGGGGATGACCCTCGCAACGGATCGCGATGGGGTGCCCGAAGCGAGGGTCGGTGGCGCCTCCATCGTTGGGCAGGAGCAGGACGTCTCCCCCCGCGCCGGTGACGATCAGATCGGGCCGGCCATGTCCCAGCCAGTCGGCCACCGCGGGACGAGCGAAGCCAAGACTGAGGCCAGCCGGCCCCAGCAGCATCCCGTCGGGGCCAGGCTCGATCCGGAATGGAGCTCCTCCCGCTTCGAGCGACACCGGCCGGGCATAGCGGTGATCGTCGCCACTGCCCAGGTCTTGCACGTAATGGAGCCGACCGACCGCATCGCCATAGAGGAGATCCAGGTCGTCGTCGGCATCGAGATCGCAGGCAACGATCGCGGCATGACCGCCGATCAGCAGCTCGCGAGCCTGGTGGAGGATCGGCGTCGGCACCCTCGCCTCATTCCGCGACGGGCCAGGGTGCACGCAGTAGACATGACCGTCCGAGGTTCCGTAAACCAGCTCGGTTTGCCGATCGCTGTCAATGTCGCCGGCCGCGATCGCGATCCGGTCATCGTGGAGCAGGAGTGGAGCGCCTCCGCACTGCAAGGTTCGCGGCTCCATGAGCACGGGGGGAAGCTGGCCGCCAAAATTGCGATACACCTTCAGAAGCCCGCGATGGTCCGACATCAGCAGCTCGAGGTTGCCGCGGCCTCCCCAGGAAACCGCCAGGGGAGCCGGATGAAGGCCGATGTCCAGGCGGCCCGATACTCCAGTGATCTCGGGCTGGAGCTCGAAGCGGGGTTCACCCGCTCGCCCGACGTTGCGAAGCCAGAAGATGTGACCGGCGGGAGCGCGGCCGCGCCACAGCCCCTGGCGATCATAACAGGGATGGCCGGCTTTTTGATTGAGGCCAACCTGCTGAGCGGGAGGAAGCCGGCCCGAGTCGGGCCAGTAGCCGGTCACGTCGAGCGCACCCACCAGCAGGTCGGTCAGCCCATCCTGGTCCCAGTCGACGGCCGTCATCTGGACAACTCGCGCGTGCTCGATCCCCAGGTCCGCACCCAGCCCCAGTAGGACCCTACGGCCGAAGACGGGTTCCTTCGAGTTGCCCTCGTTGGGCATGCCCACCAGCCCGGCGTCGCCGAGTGCCACCAGGTCGAAGCGGGTGGGACAATCATTCGGGATCGGACAGAGGCACCGCAAACCGTCGAGCTCAGGTACGCGGATCCCGGCGTCGTAGCAGGGCGGCGAGCCTTGCTCGAGTGCCCCGAGCGGCCGGTAGAGCCAGACGGACCGCCCGTGCGGGCCGCCCCCGCTCGAAACAAGGAGGTCCGCCTGGCCGGTGCCGAACCAATCGACGATGCACGGTTCGGCGTCCCAGCCGCGTGCCAGGGGGACTGCCTCGACCGAGGCATCCCAGGTGAGCCGGGGCTCCGCACGCGGTGCGACATCTCCGTCGCCATCGGGCTCGGACGTGATCTCAAGTTCTGCCATCTCTCATCTCCCGTCCGGCCTGCCCTCCCGCCTGCGCGACTCCAGGGATGCAGCCGGTTGCCACCCTCGCTTCGACCAGGGCTGGGTTTGCGAAGCCGGTCCGAACAAGCCTCGCGCCCTGGACTGGGCCTGCCGGTCGGGATCAGTCGAAGACCAGACCGTTCTCGGTGATCCGGTATGGCCGGATCTCCTCGCCATGGGTGCTGCCGCGATGCTTCGTGATCGCCAGGGCCCTGCCCATCCGACCGTTATGCCGGGTGCGGCCCATCAGGATGATCGTGTTGGCGTTGGCGTAGATGTCTCCCTGTCCGATAGGCTGAGTAAGCAGGTCCTCGAGCATCACATGAGGCGTCGTGTAAACGCAGAGGCAGCCAACCTCGCGATGATCGTAGGGATGACTGGCCACCTGCTGCGATTGGGCGCGGAAGTGCTCGCGGAACCACTCCCGGGCCGCCCAGTCGCTGTCCTTCCGCAAAACGTGGTGGTAGATGTACTCGAAGAACTCGAACTGGATCGACTCGCTGAAGCGATCGGTCGGCTCCAGCCCGTCGAAAACCACGCGCCGAACGCCGTGGGCGAAGTGCTGGTAAAAGAAGCCCACGGAACACCGGAGGATCTTCGCCAGCTCCGCTTTCCACTCATGCCAGGCGTCGGGATCCAGATCCCCACGGCTCACTCGTCGCCCCGCGCGTTCGATGGGATGATAATACCCCCCCAGAGGCTGGCTCCAGTCCCAGGTATGCTCGAACGAGGGTGAGTGGGTCAATGGGTAAGGGTGGATCTCCCAGCCAAACTGCATGCGTGCATAGGGGAGGTGGTTCTGGGAGTCGCCTCGACTGGTCAAGTCGCAGATCACCCCCCGGGCACCCTCCGCCCGGGCACCCGTGTCGGCCCAGCGTAAGCCGAGCTGTGTCTTACCGATACCTGTCGCACCGGCGACGACGGTCAGCGTGCCGGGCAACACTCCCCCGCCAAGCTCGCGGTCCAGCGCCTCGATCCCAAATCCCTGCCGAGCGGTCGTCATTGGGGTCTCGTCTTCATCCGCCGAGTTGGGACCTGCAAACCCCACCTCTGCATGTCCATCCGTCAAGAAAACCCATTGTGGAGTCACCCGTCGGCCATCGGCAAGATCCCAGAGCCAAGATCTTTCCCAATCAGATCAAGACTAGTTGGGCGAAATGCCGAATTATGCCATTGAACCCGTAGGACCCTGCCAATCATGACAATCGACAGAATCCTTGAATCGCCGGCCGTTCAAGGGAAAGGCAGCGGGTTCATTGTCACAAGTGTCAATTATGACTGAGTCTGCGTAGCCGGACTTGCCAAGGGGGCCACCGGTGAGAACCCTGACCCTGATCCTGAAAGGCCGAAAAGGACCGCTGAACTGGTCCCGGCCCATAGTCTTTTCAATGGCGGTCACTGGAATGTTCTTCCACGCGACCGCGCCAGCCCAGACGCCGGCAACGGATTCTCGGCTGACGACCCCGTCGGCCCCGCGCCCGACCTCGGCTCAGCCGCCGGGAGGCGCAAGAGCGGAACCCAGCCTGGCGCTTCCCGACGAGGTGATGGAGCTAGCCCCATCATCTGCCGGGGCCGAGTTCCAGCCCAAGGTGATCTTGCCGCCGGCGCCGGGCCAGGGTGCCGTTCCACCCCCTCCCACACCGGCGGGAGGAATACCCCGGGTCATCCCCATCGAGCCCGAGCCAAACCTGGGACAGGCGCCCGCCGGACCCCAGTCGCGCGTGGTCCAGCTCCGGCGCGACTCCACGGGACTGGTTCCCGGCCGTCCACCCGGCCCACCTCCTCGCCGCTCCAACAGCGAAGTGGCCAAGGACGTTTCCAACCTGATCGATGTGATCAAGGAGCCCGAGGCTGAAATCTCCGTGGTCATGGGTGAATCCAGGATCGTCCAGACCAGGCGAACCCTGACTCGGATGATGATCACCAATCCAGCCGTGGCTGATGTCGAGATTCTCGGGGATCAGCTCGACGGCCGGCTCCTGAACGTCTTCGGCAAGTCCTTCGGCACCACCAGCCTCACTCTCTGGGATGAGACGAACCGCCCTGTCTCATTCCTGGTCCGAGTCACGCTCGACACGAAGGAGCTGGAAACACGGATCAACCAGGCGTTTCCCGGCGCTCAGGTGAAGGTTCGCCAGCTCGCGAGCCAGCTCATTCTCGATGGCCAGGTGCCCGATTCAAAGATGATGTCCGATATTCTCCAGGTTGTGCAAACGGCCGTCCGATTCAGCGGAGGCATAAGAGCAGCCAGCGGAGGCGGAGGCGCGGGAGCCATGGGCGGCGGTGCGGGCGGAATGGCGATGGGTGGTGGCGGCGGAGGCATGGGCGGCGGAGGCATGGGTGGTGGAGGCATGGGCGGCGGCGGGATGATGGGCGGTTTGACCATCATCAACCGCGTCGTCGTTCCCGGCCCTCGTCAGGTCCTGCTCCACGTCAAGATCGCCGTGCTCAACCGCACGGCCATCCGGCAGATCGGAATCAACTGGCTCGATACAAAAGGGAGATCGATCATAGGCTCCTCGATCGGCGGAAGTGAGGCAGGCGCGGTGTCGGGCATCGGCAACGCCAGCCATTCCACAGGAGCGTCCAATCCCATCGGCTTCCTCTCGCCGGTGACCTCGACGTTCAGCGGAACGGGAAATGCAACCAGCGGCGGCCAGCTCTTTGGCGTCTTCGACGCGGGGCATTTCTCCCTGTTCATCAATGCCCTCCGCAGTAATGCCCTGGCCAAGATCCTCGCCGAGCCGAACCTGATGGCCCTGGACGGTCAGCCCGCGCGATTCCTGAGCGGCGGCTATTTCCCCTTCCCCGTCCCCCAGAGCTCGTCGATTCCTGGGGGTACGGCGGTGGTCACGGTCCAGTTCCGCCGGTTCGGCACGATTCTCAACTTCATCCCCTAACATCCTGGCCAACGACGTCATCCGCCTCGATGTCGAACCGGTCATCAGCCGGTTGAATAAAGCCGAGGGAACCACCGTCAACGGCGGCGCGGTCCCGGCGATCGACGAGCGGAGCGCCCGGACCGTCGTGGAGCTCCGTGAGGGACAGACCCTCGCCATCGCCGGCCTGATCCAGCTCGCGACCGACGCCACCACAGTTCGGATCCCCGGTCTCGGTGATCTCCCGCTGGTGGGGCCCTGGTTCAGCTCCAATGACATCCAGACCGTTGAGGAGGAGACGATCATCCTGGTAACGCCGGAGTTGGTTGCGCCCCTGGACAAGCACGAGGTCACCGAAGCGCCTGGCGACCGGGTCTATCAGCCCAACGATGCGGAGTTTTACTTGCTCGGCCGCATCGAAGGGAAACTGGGACGGGAGTTCCGCGCCACCAAGGCGGAGCAGGACCCGCTCAACCTGATGAAGCATTTCCAGAGCGAACAGCAGTGGGTCATGGGACCCCATGGCTACGCCGATTGACTGCCATTGCCGGGCACGAACCGGCGCGGTTCCGTCAGGTCCCGCGCCGGAGTGCGATCCGAATCCGAGACGATCGACCCCGCCTGGCCATGGCCAGCAGTCTGGACACGCGGGGAATTGCACGAGGGAGATGGTGATGCGTCAGGTTCGCTGGAGGACGAGGATTTGCTGGTGGTCGGGCGCGGCGGTGGCCACTGGCTTGATCGCGGGCGGCGTCTGGGCTCAGCCCCCCGATCTGGCCCCGGAATCACCCGGGGCGTGCGAGCGGACAGGCTTCTTCCACCGCCTGGTCCATCACTCGGCCCATACGCTTCATGACAAGATGATCGGCTATCCGGAGAACTTCATCGAGCCCCCGCTGGGCTATTATGTGCGCGAGCAGATGACGATGCAGGTGGCCAAGGCCGATCCTCACCGTTTCACGCTCTACAAGACCGATTTCTTGCCCGGAACCGATCGCTTCTCTCCCACCGGGGCATCGCGATTCAACCTGATGTACTCGCGGCTCAATGGATGGCTGGGGCCCGTCATCGTCGAGTGGACTCCCGATGAGCCCGGACTGGCGGAGGCTCGTCGCCAGGTGGTGCTCGCCACCCTTCAGCGGGCCGGCCGGCCCATCATCCCCGAACGCGTGGTCATCGGTCCGTCTCCCTATCCCGGAGCCAGCCTGAGCGGCCTGGCGGGTACCGAGTCGGTGAACAACCTCAACAACGTGATCATCCGCTCGCAGCAGGCGGCGCAATCCTATCCACCCACGCCCCAGTCGGGAGCTTACGCGTACAGCACGGGAGGAGGTCAGTAACATGTTGACCGCCAGTAACCAGGCCGGAATCACTCATTTCCGCGCCCAAGCCGGCCGATCTCGATCCTCGCTCTTGACTTCTGTTTCCGCCGTGCTGGCGGGGAGCGTGCTGCTTTGCTCGTCATCCCTGTCTGCGCCACCGCAAAAGAACGCCGAGCCGAACCCGGCTCCGCCACCGGTTCCCGAAAGCAGCGCGCCGGGGACCGTTGCGGTCGATCTGACCCGGTCGCTCGATCCCAACGGCTTTCGCGCCAAGGTGACGAAGGACCAGAAGATTCATGTCCACCTCGACCTCGGCCGGGTCTTCGAGCAGAAGGGGAACTTCGAGGCGGCGCTGATGGAATATCAGCAAGCCCTCGCGGCCTGCGAGCGACAAGGGGGTCGGCCGGACACGCTCGACCGATGAGGCCCTGGCGCAACGGCGGATCGCCAATGTGCTCGACCGGCTCGGCCGCTTTGCCCAGGCTGAGGTGCATTATCGAAAGGCTTTGCGGCTCAGCCCGCGAGATCCCAAGATCTGGAACGACGCCGGCTACAGCTACTATCTCCAGGGAAGGTGGGCCGATGCCGAGCGGACGTTGAAAACCGCGTCGAGATACGCCCCCGAGGACGAGAGAATCACGACCAACCTGGGCTTAACCCTGGCCGCGGCGGGACGGACCAAGGAGGCGATCTCCCTGCTCAGCCGGTACAGCGGCGATGCCATCGGCCACTCCAACCTCGGCTTTCTGCTCGCGGCCACCGGCCAGGTCGAGCTGGCCCGCCAGCAGTACCTTCAGGCCCTGGCCCTTCGCCCCAACCTCGCGCTAGCCCAGCGCGCCCTGGCCCAGCTCGATCGCGCCACGGAAGCAGAGCACGTCGCGGACGCGCAGGCGGTAGCGGGGCCGCGACCCGCGGCTGCCACGGTCGGATCGTCTCCCGAAAGAGATCGCGGCGTGGTCAAGGCCACGGGAACAAGCACCAAGGTTCGACCCCCGCGCGACTTCGTCGTCAACCCGCCACCGGTTCCTTCCCTCACCGGGCCCTGAGTCGGAGCTGTCACTCCGCCAGATCCTGGGGCGGCTCCGGGGTGGAGGGAAGGAGGGAAGGGGCCAGCCACAGCTTCGATCCGCGGCCGACTATAGTGACCACGCACGTGAGTGCGTCGGTCCAAACGGGGCCGTAAGGCCCACCAGCCTTGCACGTCAGTGCGATCCCACTGCGGGGCCGTCCGACTCACGTCCGACGCTGGTGCGGGGGGACTCTCCGCCCTCCGGGCGTGGGCCCGGCTTGCGGGGTCGGCCCGTTTGAACCACCGGCTGACGACGGTGGTCACTTCCCGCGCACCGCAACCCTTGATCGTGCCTCGTATTTTGTGCGCGGCCATTCCTGTCGTGATCGGAACACAGGACACGCGCACGGAACACAGGGCGGGCAATGTAACGATCTGACGACACTCTGACAGCATCCATCACATGGGGAAATCCATGTCAGACCGATCTCACCTGGCCCACCAAGTGAGGCTCCGGAAGGCGGTTGAGCCTCGCCTGGGAACCGAGGCGACGCGGGCGATTCCCCAGATATGGTCATGACCCGGCGTGGGAAATGAGGCCTGGATTGCGATCCGCGTCTGAGGCCGGTGTCAGCGGGCCGGGCAACCGGCCAGGTTGGGGAGGTGCCGCACCCCAAGGCGTTCGGCGACTTCCCTCAATCGCTGTCGGCTGGCCGCGAAGAAGCGGCCGAGCAACCGGCCTCCGGCCAGCTTCCCCAGCCGGGCCTGCCAGTTCTCCGCGTTGCTCCCCAGCCGATCGAAGATCTCGGCCAGCTCGCGCGAGATCACGGCTTTCCCGTCGCGGAAGATCCGCCCGGTGTAGTCCACCAAGAGCAGATAGTTGCCCAGCGAGAATCCTTCCAGCATCCCTTCACGCGACGAATCCAGCCGGCGCCGATCCTCGATGGGATAGAGCCAGAGCGTCTCTTCCAGGCCCGCCGCCGAAGTCGAGCCCGCGACGCTGCCGCGCCGGGCCGCTTTCAGATCCCTGGTCCGGCCGTGAGCTTTCACGTGCTCAACGCGTTGCTTGATCGAGGTGTGCTGGCTCGCTTCGGGAACCTCCGCGAGCCCCGCCGCCACCGGGTTCAGATCAATGTAGGCACAGGTCGCCAGCAGCGATTCCTCGTCGAGGATCGCCACGCTCTTGAACCGGCCCTTGAAGAACGCACCCCGGGTCTCTTCTTCCCGGTTGGCCAGCCGGGACAGCGGCTCCTTGAGGCACTTCATGAACCAACTGAGGCTCTGCAACCGCTGTCGAGCCTTCGCCACCCACGGGGCCTCCTTCAGCCGCCCCTGCACCCAGTCGTCCGAGACGGGCACCGGCTGCCGTGACTTGTCACGCGGCGGAAAGAGCCGTCCCCAGCGTCGCACGACCTCCTCATCCGTCCATCCCTTGGCCACGTCCGGGTCCAGCCGCACGAGCAGGTGCAGATGGTTGTCCAGCACCGCGAACCCGGCAACTGCCACTGAGAAGATTTGGGCAAGTTCCTGGAGCCGATTCTCGATCCACTCCTTACGGTCGTGCGGTCCCTCCCCGAGCAAGAAGGCGCGGCGCACGCAGTGGGTCACGCAGTGATACCAGCGGGTCACCGAAGGATCAACCAAATGTGCACGAGCGATCGTCATAGATGGATCTCCTGGAGCAACCCGCACAATCTAACGAATCGACAGTGCCGGGTAAAGTTTGCATTGCATGCCCTTTGGTCCTGCTCTTGGTCCTGTCTCGTTTTTATTTACGGAGTGGCTCATGGCCAGTCACGGATCGGCGTCCTTTGCATGCTAAGCCTTGAAATACACACGCCTGGGCGGTTGGAGCGCCCAGGCGTGCGGAGTCGCAACTCGTTTCAACCCTGCCACATCCCCTGAAGGAGGCGGCTAGAGCAGGGTGGTGGTTGTTAACGCAGATCCTCGTAAAACCGCCGAGGATCATGGCGAGACAGGGGCTGAGCATCATCGTCCGTGATGAACACATGGTCCGAATCATCCCGGGGGGACGGAGGCTCGGAATCGGTCCCTTTTTCCACGGGTTGGCATTGCAGGACTAAGGAAGTCCCCTGCCGGATCACCTTGGTCACCTCGAAACGGTCCAGGGGTTGTCCGGGAAGCGCCACCAACAAGTGACCCTCCGCATTGGGGCAATCCTGGGTTAAATGCTGAAAGTTGTCCATAACTGTAGACATCATCATGGAATCTCCTTTCAAGTTATCCATGATTGTAGACATCATCATGGAGTCTCCTTTCTTCTCGGGCCGGATCCACGAAGGGGTCCGATTCCTCGAAGCAATGAGAATGCTATCAGGTCTCATCCCCAAGATCAAGGAGAAAAGGATGTGAAAACAATGGAAAAAAATTAATAAAAAAAGTGCATGTGAAAATGGATAAGGAATTGGGGATAGGCAGACAACCCACAAACAGAGACGGGAATTGGTGCTTTCACTTGGTTCGTCCACCGCTGGAGGAGGCATCTGGTGCCGACACTGGTCCTCTCACTCAAGGACATCTCACCGGCCTCGATCGCGGGCCGGAGAGAAGCAGGTCAGCCGCCGTCCTGCTGTCGTCGGTTGTAGCGATCCGGCGGGTCTCGCGTCGCGGTACTCCTCGTCGTAAGGGAATTTATGTCAGCCGATCATGCCGCTACGCGGCACCCTGAACCCATGAAAATGGGAGCTGGCCACGCATGATTGCAAGGCATGGCTGCTATTTTTGGAGCAGTGGACGCTAGAGCGGGAGATCCGAGGCATGGAAGAAGCTCCGCAGCAACTCCTGATCATCTCGGATCGCCGACAGCTCGGTGATCATGCGCCCGTCGAATTCGATCGCGCCCTGAGAGGCGAAGTTGCACAACCAGCTGAACTTCAGCCAACTCCACAGCGGCTCACTAGTGGCCGACCCCGCGAAGCCCACTGAAAACCGAAAACCGGCCCTGACCCCGCGAAGCCCCCGCCCGGGGACCCGCCCGGCCGGGGTTAACCCGGTCGCGCGGGCGGCGCGATCAAGGTCTCGTACCGGGCTCGTCGAACTGAACTCGTGGCAACTCCTGGACCGCCTTACGGAGCGACTGCTCCCACCGGGTGTGGATCGCCAGGAGATCCGAATCTTTGTCGTTGAACCGCCGCTGGCGGGTGATCCGCAACTCGTCTCGGGCGTAGACCAAGAGGTCGAGCGGCGGGCCGACCGCCACGTTCGAGCGCATCGTCGAATCGAGTGAAATCAGGGCATACCGCGCCGCGTCCTCCAGAGACGTGCTCGCGTAACGGACTCCACTGTCGAGGATGGGGCGGCCGTACTTGGACTCGCCGATCTGGAGGAACGGGGCGTCCTCCGTCGCGCAGGGGGTTGCCCTGCGGGTAGATAAGGTAGAGGTCGTGCGGTTGCCCGCGGATTTGCCCGGCCACGAGGAGGTGGACGTTGAACCGGAGATTGTGTTTATTCAAAGCCGACTGGTCCATGTCCGCGACCGACCGCACCTGTTCGCCCACGATCCGGGCGGCGTCGTACATGGACGAGGCAGAGGCAAGGCCCTTGCCCTGGTCAAAGTCGCGGCGCAACAGCGTGAGGATCGACTGCGAACAGGAGAGGTTCCCGCTGGTCAGGAGGATGAAGACGCACTCCCCCGGATCGACGATCGTGTGCATCTTCTGGCAGACGTTGACCTCGTCGAGACTGGCGTTCGACCGAGAGTCGGAGGCCATCACAAGCCCCTCGCGCATGATCATGCCTACGCAATACGTCATTTTCGCCTCCGTTCCCAACGCCTTGGTCTTTGCCGCTCCTCGAAATCATTGTATTGTAGGGTTCCTCACCGCAATGTCGCGGTGAATAAGACGCATAACATCGGGTTTTGACCCACCCAGCAGGTGACAGTAAAGAAGGCAATTGGCATGAAACTTGCTCGCCTGCAATTAATAACAAGGTCTGACTCTCGCTCCCCCCCGCAACAATGTAGCATCTGCACCACGTCAAAAGCCGGATCGATCTGGACCTACGAGAATGAAGCCGGGAGCGGTGCAAGACACCCGAGGAGGACAACACCCGTGCTGATCTCCGTCCGAGCCACCGCTGCCTACGACCTGCCCGAACAGACTTTCCTCTTGCTGATGGTCGAGCCGCCGCTCGTCGGACCCGCCCACCGGGTCGAAGAGGAGCGACTGCTGACGACACCGACGCCCTTCCACGAACTCGGGACGGACGTTTACGGCAACCCTCAGCGGCGGATCATCGCCCCTAAAGGATCGTTTTCGTTCGAGTTTATTGCAACGATTGAGACCGCTCCCAACGCTGCACTCCGCGATGATGCCGTCGAACACCCGCTTCGGGAGATCCCCGCCGAGTCACTGGTCTTCACCCTGCCGTCCCGCTACTGCCAGTCGGACCTCCTCGCCCGGATCGCGCGCGGCGAGTTCGGTCAACTCCCGTCCGGTGGCGGGCGAGTCCGGACGCTCGCCGACTGGGTCCGCCAGCACGTCGAGTACCACTACGGGACGACCGACGCCAAGACGTCGGCGTTCGATACGGCGACGGAGCGGGTCGGCGTCTGCCGCGATTTCGCGCATCTGGTCATCGCCTTCTGCCGGGCGCTGGGCATCCCCGCCCGCTATGCCTCGTGCTATGCGCCGGGGCTGGAGCCGCCCGATTTTCATAGTGTCGCGCAGGTCTACCTGAGCGGGGCATGGCACAACGTCGATGCGACGACCGAGGCGGTGCGTCCCGCCCTGATCCCGATCGCGGTCGGTCGGGACGCCGCCGATGTGGCGATGACGACCCTGTGGGGGCTGGGAAAGGTACGGGAACAGACCGTCGAGGTCCGCAAGATCTCGCAGGCCCAAAGAGGCACATAGCGAATATCGACAAACGTCAGAGTGTGTGCGTCGCGTGCCTGGGGCACCATGCCCCAAGAACGCGGGCCACGGCTAATGGTGGCCCTCCTGTGCTCGCGCCCCGCTCCACCACGACCACCCCACCTTGTTCAAGGGTGTTCCGTGGCAGCCGGTCCCGCCGGGTTAACCTGACTCCAGCCCCACGAGTCGAGTAAGATACAGGAGAAAGGCTCATAGCCTGGTCTGCGGGAGATCGCCCATGGGATTCATCGGTCGAGGAAAGGTCACACACGGCGGGATTGTGCTCACTGAACCAATTCCCTTGCCGGACGGGGTCGAGGTGATCGTCCAGGTCGAGCCGGTGCCGTCGATTGCACCCGGTCTCGTTGAGGACTTCCCGTCCCTGCCGTTCTTTGGCCTGTGGGCTGATCGAGACGACCTGCCTGAGAGCACGACCTGGGTACGGGAGCGGCGTCAACAGTGGCATCTGCGAGCCCCGCGGTCGGACTGATCGACACGGATATCCTGATCGACGCAGAGCGAGGTCATCCCGACGCCATCGCCTTCGTGACGGCGCAGCAGGCGGCATCGAGAGTCCGAGTCAGCGCCGTGAGCGCGATGGAACTGATCGTGGGTAGCCGGAACACGTTCGAGCTCACGCAGGTACGGCGGTTCCTTCAGAGTGTCTTGGTCATCCCCCTCGATCCGGTGATCTCCCAGACCGCCCTCGGTCTGGTTGAGACACACTTCCTCAGCCATGGCCTGCTGATCCCCGACGCGCTCATCGCGGCTTCTGCTCTTGCCCACGGACTCCCGCTTTACACCAAGAACGCGCGCCACTTCCAGATGATCCCTCAGTTGACCGTGATCCGGCCGTACCAGTGATCGTTTCGAATGCGAGTCGAGTCGTGCGATCCGAGGCACCACCGGACGGTGATGGCGGATTATTGCAGGGCGATGCGACTCCGATGCGAAACGGTGCGTCGG
The DNA here is from genome assembly GCA_963816015.1 of uncultured Planctomycetaceae bacterium. Classification (GTDB taxonomy): domain Bacteria; phylum Planctomycetota; class Planctomycetia; order Isosphaerales; family Isosphaeraceae; genus Aquisphaera. The sequence goes on from CAWFJM010000073.1 coordinate 50,037, forward strand.
CGAAGACTTGACGCACCCTACCGAGGGGTCCGGGCCGAGTTTGTCAAACCCACGACTTCCCTGAAAACCGGGCGGACTCAATAATAAGAGGACGGGACAGACGAACATCCCGACGAGACGTCGTCGTGCGTGCCGGGCCCGGCCGCCGGGGCGGTGACGTCTCATGGACCCAGCGCCTTGCCTTCTCGCCAGCAACGGGAGCCCCTGCCGTGTCGGAAACTGAAGGCCTCAAGCGGGTGTACGGGATCGACCTGGGTACGACGTACTCGGCGATCGCCTATGTGGACGAGCATGGCAAGGCGGTGATCGTGCCCAACCAGGAGAGCGAGCGGATCACGCCCTCGGTCGTGCTCTTCGACGGCGACAACATCATCGTGGGCAACACGGCGAAGGAGTCGGCCAAGGTCGAGCCGCACCGGGTGGTCTCGCGGGTCAAGCAGCACATGGGCGATCCCAACTTCGTCTTCCAGTACGAGGGGCAGTCGTACAGTCCGGAGGACATCTCGTCGTTCATCCTCCGCAAGGTCGTCGGCGACGCGGAGATCGCCCTGGGAGGCGAGAAGATCACCGACGTGGTGATCACCTGCCCGGCCTACTTCGGCACCCCCGAGCGCGAGGCGACCGCCAACGCCGGCCGGCTGGCCGGCCTCAACGTCCGGGCGATCCTCAACGAGCCGACGGCCGCGGCCATCGCCTACGGGCTCGAGCAGGGCGAGGACCAGACCGTGCTGGTCTATGACCTGGGCGGCGGCACGTTCGACATCACCATGATCGAGATCAAGGATCGGCTGATCCGGGTCATCTGCACCGGCGGCGACCACCACTTGGGCGGCGTCCTCTGGGACGAGGCCATCGTCATGTACCTGGCCGAGCAGTTCCGGGTCCAGACCTCCGAACCGTCCGATCCGCTCGATGACCCGGAAGTGCTCAACGACCTGTTCCTTCAGGCCGAGCGCGGCAAGAAGACGCTGACCCAGCGCGAGAAGGCGCCGTTCCGGGTCACCCACGCGGGCCACCAGGCCCGGGTCGAGCTCGACCGCGCCAAGTTCGAGGAGATCTCCAGGCACCTGCTGGACCGGACCATCGAGCTGACGCACGAGATGCTCGCCGACGCGCGGGCCAAGGGGCACACCACGTTCGACAAGATCATCCTCGTGGGCGGAGCCACCCGCATGCCGCAGGTCCACAACCGCCTCGTGGCCGAGTTCAACATGGAGCCGGAGATCTACGATCCCGACGAGGCCGTGGCCAAGGGGGCCGCTCTTTACGGCCTCAAGGAATCGCTGCATGAGGAAGTCCAGGAGATCCTGGCCAGCCAGGATGCCAGCCTTCTCCACCGAGGACGGGCCGATCGACTTGAGCGAGGTGCCCGAGGAGCAGGTTGCCCAGGCCCTCGACCACCTGGAGAAGCAACTGGGCTTCACCCTCACGGGTCCCGTGCGCGAGCTGGTGAGCACGCGGATCGTCAACGTCCTCTCCAAGAGCCTGGGCGTGATCGCTCGCGACGACCAGAGCCACGACGTGGTGGTCTACCTGCTGCCGAGGAACTCCGAGGTGCCGATGGAGCGGATCAGCGACTTCGGCACCGACGCGGCCAACCAGGCCGCCGTCGATATCCGCGTCATGGCCGGCGAGCGCGACAGCACCGACCCGACCGACTGCCAGGAGGTCGGCCTGGCCACGCTGAACCTCCCCGAGAAGCTCCCCGCCCGCAGCCCGATCCGCGTCAAGTTCGCCATCAACCAGGACGGCCGGCTCAACGTCTCGGCCATCGACCTGACCGCCGGCGGCTCGATCGACGTCGAGTTCCAGACCGAGGCCGTCCTGAACGCCGAGCAGGTCGAGGAGCGATCCACGGCGCTGCGGCTGCTGACGGTATCCTGAAGACCAGGAGGATTGACCCATGGCCAGTGCCGTCGAAACGATGGCCGTCCCGCGCGGAAGGCGAGCGGCGTGTTGTCATCCGGGGACATGGGCTGGCAGGGATACCAGACCCTGCTGAACCTCGTGGGTGATCAGCCAGTTCGGCTCACCTACGACCGGGGAGACGTGGAGCTGATGTCGCCGCTTTCCAGGCACGAGCGGAACAAGTCGCGGCTCGGCGCGAATGGTCGAGATCCTGACCGAGGAGCTCGATATCCCGATGATTCGGTGGGCTCGACAACGCTCAATCGAGAAGACCTCGACAGAGGGACTCGAAGCGGACGAGTCCTTCTACCTGGCCGAGTCCTCTCCCGGATCACGGACGTCGAGCATCTGGACCTGAACGTCGACCCTCCTCCCGATCTGGCGATCGAGATCGAGATCACCCGTTCGGTTCTCGACACAGACTGGGATCTACGGGGCACTCGGGGTTCCTGAGATCTGGAGATTCGACGGCCAGAGACTGCGGATTCTCCTCCGCCAGGACGATGGAACCTATCGCGAGACCGAACAGAGCAAGGCCCTGCCGTGGATCTCGATCGAGGAACTCAGGCAGTTTCGTCGTCGAACGAGACTGGCGACGACACCCGGTGGGCCAAGGCCTTCCGCCGCTGGGTCCGCGAAACGATCGTGCCGCGCGTCAAGGGTGGCAACAGGGGGCGAATGAGGTCCTGGACATGTCCACCTTCGTCGGCATCGACCTGGGCACCACCAACTCGGTCGTGGCGCATCGCAACAGCTACGGGCGGCCGGAGGTGATCGCCAACCGCGAGGGGCAGAACATCACCCCCTCGGTGATCTACTTCGGCACCGATCCCCCCGCGGTCGGCCAGGAGGCCAAGGAGTGGCGCGGCTGGGCGACTCGGAGATCGCCAGCTTCTTCAAGCCGCACATGGGGTCGGCCCTGTACCAGCTTCAGTTCCACGGCAAGACCTTCTCGGCCACCGACCTCGCGGCGCTGGTGCTGAACGGCTCAAGCTCGACGCCGAGGCCGCGCTGGGAGAAACCGTCGATCGGGCCGTGATCACCGTGCCCGCCTACTTCGGCGACGCCCAGCGCAAGGCCACGATCGACGCCGGCAACGCGGCCGGATTCCAGGTGCTGCGGATCATCAACGAGCCGACCGCCGCGACCCTCGCCTACGGCCTGAACCGCGCCGGGGGACCGAGGAGACGGTGTTGATCTACGACCTCGGGGGCGGCACCTTCGACGTGACCGTGGCGCGGATCGCCCCCGAGGATATCGTCGTCCTGGCCACCGCCGGCGACCACGACCTGGGGGGCAAGAACTGGGACGACCGGATCGCCTCGTTCCTGGCCGAGCAGTTCGCCGCCGAGACCGGGTTCGACCCGCTCGACGATCCCGTCGCGCTCAACGAGGTCCTGGTCCGCAGCGAACAGGCCAAGTGGGCCCTCTCCGAGCGGGCCTCGACGCGGATCACGCTCCAGCTCGGCACCCAGCGGAAGGGCTACGACCTGACCCGCGCCGAGTTCGAGGCCATGACCTTCCCGCTCATGGACCGGACCCGCCGCCTGACCGAGGAGGCGCTCGGAGAGGCCAGTCTCGACTGGCACCGCCTCGACGGCGTGCTGCTGGTCGGCGGCTCGACCCGCATGCCCATGGTCCGCTCGTACGTCAGCGAGATGGCCGGCAAGCCCCCCCGGACGGGCGTCAACGTCGACGAGGTCGTCGCCTTGGGCGCGGCCATCCAGGCCGCCATCGAGGTGGGCCAGCCCATCGGCGACGCGGTACCCAGGTTCACCCTCACGGCGGGCGGGCCGGCGGCCCGTGGCGCGGCGGCCCCGGCGGCGCGTCGCGTCACCGACGTGATGTCGCACAGCCTGGGGACGATCGCGGTGAGCCCCGACGCCTCGCGCTACGTCAACGACGTCTTGATCCGCCGCAACATCCCGATCCCGGCGCAGAACACCAAGACCTACCTTCACGCCACCCACGGCGGGGCCAACACCAAGCTCGAGGTCTACCTGACCCAGGGCGAGAGCGACGCGCCGCTGGATTGCACGATCCTCGGAAAGTACGTCTTCACGGGGATTCACGCCACCGACGCCGAGGTGATGGTGGACGTCGGCCTGTCGTACGACGTCAACGGCGTGGTCCAGGTGCAGGCCGTTCAGCGCGACACGGGGCACCGGCTGGCCTTGACCGTCGAGCCGGTGCCGGACGACCTGTCATGGCTGGGCCGTGCCCCCGAGGTCGCGGTCGTGGGCGAGCCCGAGCGGATCCGCGTGTTTCTCCTGATCGACGTCTCGTCAAGCATGATGGGCCAGCCGCTGGTCGAGGCCCAGACGGCCGCCCGCGAGTTCCTCGACCGCTGCGACTTCACCACCATGGAAGTGGGCCTGGTCTCCTTCTCGAGCCTGGTCGCGCTGCAGTGCGCGGCCACCAGCAATGTCCGCCGCCTCCATGCCGCGATCGGCCGGCTCGAGGCCGAGGGCTCCACGAACCTCACCGACGCGCTCGAGATGGCCCGCGGCCAGCTTGTGGCCACCGACTGGAAGCGCTACATCGTGATCCTCACCGACGGCTTTCCCGACGCCCCCGAGAGCGCCGTCGAGCAGGCCCTCGCGGCGCGAGGGCAGGGCATCGAGATCGTGGCGATCGGCACCGGCGACGCCGACCGCGACTACCTTGGCCGTCTGGCCAGCAGCGAGCACGCCTCGATCTTCGCCCGCAGCGGCGAGCTCGTTCAGACGTTCGGCCACATCGCCCGGATGATCGCCGAGGGAGGCCGCGCCTTGCGGGTGCTGACATGACCCGGACCGCTGGCTCGCCCACCGATCATGCCACCGACCCGCGCTCGCTGCCTCGCCCTCGCGCGCCCGTCGCGGCGCGAGCCTCCGCCAGGCGTACGACGCGGCACTGGCCGGGGCCATCGGCGCACTGTTCGGGCTGTATCTCTATGTGGAGACCGTCCAGGCGGAATCGGTCCTGGTCCGCGACGCGCTGGCGGGGCTGATCATCGGCGGGTCGACCGGCTTCTTCCTCAATGCCTGGGGGCCGTGTCGCGACGGCGCCTGGCACAAGCTGGCCAGGACCGTGTCGTGGGCGGTTCCCGCCGCCGCGGCCGGGGGAGCGCTCGGGCTGGTGCTCGGCGAGCACGTGATCGGCCTCTTCCAGGGCGGCCTTCTGGGCCGGGCCTGCTCCTGGGCCGTGCTCGGCCTGGGCATCGGCCTGGGCCAGGGACTGGCCGACCGGTCAGGCCAGCGGCTGGTCTTCGGCCTGATCGGAGGCGGACTCGGAGGATTCGTCGGCGGCTACTGCTTCGAGGCGCTCCGCGTGGCCCTGGGCAATCGCTACGACCTCAGCCAGGCCCTGGGGATCGTGATCCTGGGCGGCGGGCTCGGGCTGGCCCTCGCCCTCGTCGAGCAGGCGCTGCAGGCGGGCCTGGGTCCAGGTGCAGAGCGGGCGGCAGGAGGGCCGAACCTACTTGCTGGCTCACCGACGCTGCCGGCTGGGTCTGGACGAGCGCGCCGAGGTCGGCATCTTCGGTGATCCCCGTGTGGCCCGAAACCACGCCGAGATCGAGGCATCGGCCCAGGGCTATGTCTTCCGTCACCTGGCGCCCCAGGCGACGTCGAGGATCAACGGCAAGCCCGTGGCCGGGACCGAGCCGCTCCACGACGGCGACCGGATCGAGCTGGGCCAGACCGTGCTGGTGTTTCGTCAGAGGTAGGGAGGCACCATGGCAACCGGTCCAGGCAGAGAGCGCTGGGTCCTCGAGATCGTCCGCGGCCGCGAGCAACGGCCGGCGCTACCTGGTGGGCCCGGGCGAGAGCCCGATCGGCAACGCACTTGCCGGCGCGCGGGGCTTCGACCTGGCGGACCAGGAGGACCCGAGCTCGCCGCGCCGCATGGCCGGCAAGCAAGCCTGCCTCACGGCCACCGCCGACGCGCTTTCCATCCGCGACCTGGACAGCCCCGGCGGGACGTTCGTGAACCGGCAGCGGCTGCTCTCGGGCCAGGTACGGCCGCTCCAGCCCGGCGACATGGTCCAGCTCGGCGGGGTCCAGCTCCAGGTGAAGCGCGAGGCCGAGACCTACACCGAGACCGAGCTGAAGCCCGAACCCCGTGGGCACCCGCAGCCGGAGTCTGTGAGCCGGGCCGGCCCGCAGCCGACCGCCCCAAGCGGGCCCGGTCCGATGTCCATCCCCTACACGATCGCAGGGGTAGGCACCTGCCGGACCTGGGATGATTTCCTCACGCTGGCGGCCCAGCGGTGGAACCTGGTTCGCGACGAGCTGACCTCGGGCCGCCTGGCCGAGCACCTGAAGCGGATCCAGCGCACGGACTTGCTCCCCCGGCCGGATGCCGGCATGACCGCCGACGAGCAGCTTGATGCGTGGCTGGCGCGGCTGCCCGCCACCCGGTCGAGCGCGCCGGAGCTCGACGTCCATCCGCAGGCCCTGGTCGTCCGGGCGGCGGCCGGAGGCGGCCTGATCCGCCAGACGCTCCGGATCACCAATGTCGGTTACCGGCTACTTCGAAGCTCAGCGCGGGTCGAGACGTCGGGAGCAGCGCGCGTCCGCATCGCGCCGGCGTTCCCGGCCGCCAAGTTCCAGACGATCGACCAGACCGACATCCCCATCGAGATCGAGCTTCCCGAGGGCACCGCGGGGCCGTCATCAACCACCTCCCTCGGCGCCGTGGTCATCGAGAGCAACGGCGGCACGCGGCGCATCGAGGTTCGCCTCGAGCGCCCACCACGCGCGGACCTCTTGCCGGAGGCGAGCCTCCGATCAGGACCGATCGACCTGATGTCCTGGGGCCGGCCGCTGGGAGACCGCGTGGCGTCGCTCTCGCTGGCCCGCCGCCTCGTTCTCGCGCCGCTTGCCCTCGCGGTATTCCGGCTGCTGGTTCTGCTCGCGGGCCTGATCCCGTTCCTGCGTGGACCCTCCGGAGCCGGCGGCGGGCCGACGGCTCGGCGCGATCGCGATCGTGACTGCGGCCGCGGGATTCCTCGCCGGAGCGTGGTGGGGAGCCCGGCGAGGAGCCGATGGCGAGCGTTCTCCACTGCCGGGGGCGATTCACCGGCGCCATGGCGGGCCTCTTCGCCGCCGCCGTGGGATACGCCGTCATCCAGAGCCTCGAGTCACCCCTGGGCACCTGGTCGGCCTCGCCACCGGCGGCGATCGCCTTCTGGGCCGTGCTCGGGCTGGCTCTTGCCGTGCTCTCCTGGCTCGTGCTTCCGCCTCCCGGCACAACCCCGACGTCCCCGCCCCGGACGGAGCCTGCACCATGAGCCCGTTTCCTTGCCGCCTGGCCTTGCTGCTGGCGCTGATGGTCTCGTCGGCCATGGCGGAGGCATCGTTCCGCGATCAGGATGATTCCGCGGCCGGCGAGGCCGCCGCAGCTTCCGAGAACAGTACCGTGGTGGTGACGGGAGCGAGCCAGCAAGAATTCCCGCAGGATCGCCGTCCAGTTCGAGGTCCGGCGGCCCGACGGCTCGTTCCTGCTCGATGCCACGCGCGACGAGTTCCGCGTCACCGAGGAGGGGAAGGACGTCAAGGTCCTCGACTTCCAGGCGCCCCGGACGAGGGAAGCGATCCCCACGACGATCGTGCTGGTGGTCGATCACAGCGGAAGCATGGAGCAGGAGAACCGGATCGGCGGGCTCAAGGTGGCGGTGGCGTCGTTCCTGGAGAAGCTGCCCGAGGGCTCGCGCGTGGCCGTGGTGGGCTTCAGCTCCGAGGTCGAGACGCTCTGCCCGTTCACGACCGACCGCAACGCGGTGCGCCGGGCCGTCAATCGCCTTCACCCCCTGGGCTCGACCCGGTTTTACGATGCCGTGACCGCTGCGCTCCGCCTGCTCGACGAGCAAACCGGGCGGCGGGCCTTGCTCGCCCTCACCGACGGCGAGGACACGGCCAGCGAGCGGGCCAACCTCGACACCGCGATCGCCGCGGCCCGGCGGCTGGGCCTCCCGGTCTACACCCTGGGCCTGGGCACCGAGGAGGAGATCGCCAGCGGCGACCTGAAGCAGCTCGCCGCCTCCACCCGGGGCCAGTACTATCCCGCCCGCAACGCCGAGCAGCTCCGGACGATCTACGAGACCATCGCCGAGCGGATCGGTGCGAGCTACTCCCTCGTCTACGAGAGCGACCGCCGCCTGCCCGACGGCACCCTTCGCCCGGTCCGGATCTTCCACAAGGGGAGCACCCAGGCTGGCGAGACGGCCGTTTTCATCCCCGGGATGGTCGTCCCTTCCGGTGGCTGGTCGCCCCTCTTCCTGGCTCTCCTCGCCGCCCTCGTCGCCCTGGCGATCCTTCCTTCCTGGCTTGGTCGCCGCAAGGCCGTGTAGGACCGGTCGAACCCACGGGCCGGTTCAGGTGCAGCGTCGGCTCAGCCCGGCTTGCCACTCCCGGTGCAGCATGCCGAACATGTACTCGCTCCCCAGGCACCCTTGTACCAGACGTGCTCGACGAAGTGAGCCTCCTGCCGGAACCCGACCCGACGGAACAGCCCGGCGGCCGCGTGGTTCTCGGCGTCGGTCACGGCCGACGCGCGGTGCTTGCCGAGCGAGCCGAAGACGTATCCCAGCACGCTCCTCAGCGCCTCCGTGGCCAACCCCCGCCCCTGGTAGTCGGGGGCCAGAGTGATGCCCAGCTCCACCTGCCGAGGGTCGTCTCCCCGAAAGTGGATGCCGCAGTCCCCGACGACCGGCGCCGATTCCGCCAGCACCAGCGCGAGCTGGAGCCACGCGCGGGCAAAAAGACATTGGCCAAGGGACAGCGATTTCAGTGCTGGATCACTTCTTGTAGACGAAGCAGATGTTGGAATAGAAGTGCATCTGGTCGATTTCGAGAGGATTGCCTCTCCGGACCAAGTTTCATTGATATTATCAACGAACGACTTGAGCACTTCAATCATTGTGCTCGGTCTGCGCAGTCCAGCGAACCACTTGACCAATTCAATCATAGTCCTCGGCCTCGGCTGTCGACCACCGTACTTCGGCATATAGCACGTTCCCAGGTCTTCCAGGACATAGATGCCCCCCGGCCGTAGCTTTGGGAACAGGTGCATGAACGAGGTCTTGAGATGCTCCATGACGTGGCTGCCGTCGTCGATGATCACATCGATCGGGTCGGTTACCTGCTGGGTCCACTCCTCCAATGCCACAGGATCGTTCTGGGATCCGATGGTGATCTTGACCCGGGGCCAGTCTTCATACTCGGTGCATTCCGGGTTGATATCGAGCGCATAGATCTTGGCGTTGGGAAAGAGTTCTTTCCATAATTCCAGGAGCGCCCACGGTAAACACCGATCTCGAGCAGCGTGAATTCCTTGTTTTGTAAGTTCTTCAAGTGCTCCCAGAAACGATGCATGAAAGGACCCTGGTCTGTTCCGCACTGGTGTGCGGCATCAATCCACTGAGCGGCGGAGCTTTGAGCTGCCGCAAGGATCGTCGAGGCAAGCCGTGCCCTCCATGGCGTTCTCTCCTGGAAATGTGCCGCGTGCCGAGAAGTGAGGTTGAACGAAACCTCACGCTGACCCTTCTTCGGCTTGTTCCCTCCCCGCTCTCGGCGGCTATTTTTCCATGGCTCTCTCGAGATTCAGGTCATAGCGATTATGCCGAATAAGACGAATTGCGCCCGGGGCTTTCCCATGTCGGGAGTGTCGCGGCGGTCTTACCATGCGGTTCTCCTCGATTTCCACGGGAATCCTAACGATTATAGGCCCTGGAGAGTTTCCCGATCGCTTCGACACGGATGAGGGTGCCTGGCGAGCGTGGCGATCCGGTTCGCCTGCGTAACACCCTTTTACAGCACGAGGACTCAATCCGAGCTCTCGTAAACCCGGGACGGAGGCATGCCGACCGCCGTCCGGCCGAACGAGGAGATCTGCCTGGCAACCCTCGCTGGATCCGCCCCTTGCCGGCGTGAGGGAAGGACCAGCAGTTCTCAGGGGTCATCCTCACGGAAATCGGGCTTCGCGTCGAGCAGTCGGAATGGGATGGTCGTCGAGTCCCGGGCAATCCCACGACGGAAACCGTAGCGATTGCCGAAAGCCCGAAGTCGCGGCAACGGAAGCCGGGACGATACTCGACCGCTCCGAGGATGTCTGTCGAGAACTGGCGGGAGCGTATGGGAATCGAACCCACCAGGAGCCGCTCTCACGACCCCTCACCGGTTTTGAAGACCGGGCAGGGCACCAGCTACGGACACGCTCCCGAATGCGTCGGGACACGACAGAACCGACCGAACCGTCGAAACCCTCTGTTTTACCGGGCGAAACGTTCATGCACTCTGCAACATCCGATCCTGCCATCACGTCAGAATCCGACTCAATCCGCCTCGTTTCCGTCCCCTGCGCGCTTCCCATGCGCTGCACAACTGTATATGTTGATACAGCTCGGTGTCGCCGAATCGGTTCCGGTCGCGGCCAGGATCGGTCGGTTCTGACCCGGGGCGGGTCTGGTCAGATCGGGCAGAGCGTCCAGGGCGGGGGTCTGATCGTACAGTCCCAGGTGGGTGTAGACTCCGAGCGTCAAGTACGGGCGTCGAATGGCGGGCGAGGGACTGGACGATCTTGACCGGGGCGTTGCTCTTGGCCAGCGCCGTGATGTAGGTGTGGCGAAGCGCGTGGAAGTCGGCGAAACCCTCCTCGGTCTCGTACTCGATCCCAGCGATCTCAGATCAGCCTGTAGGCCGGTCAGGATGGCCCAGCGGCTACCGGGAAGATCGGTTCTCCCTCTTGGCTTGGCGGCCAGCCAGGGGCGCAAGCATCGCCGCCAGGGCAGGTGGATAGGTTGAACGTCGCGGCGGCGTCGCTTGCTGTCCGCGGCTTCGACCGTGATTGTCGGATAGGGGCCTTCCAGATCGAAGGACTCCGGGCGTCAGGCTCTGCAGTTCCTCGGAACGGTATCCGGTCCCGACCGCGATCCTGTAGAGCATCGCCCGGTCAGGGCCGGAGAGGCGGCGATCTCACCAGGACCGCGTTCGGCGGCGTCGATGAGCCGGAGCAGTTCGTCTTCGGTCAGGGCGCGGCGCTCGCGGCGTCGGTCTGACTCCGGGTTGTCCGGGGGCTGCGAGATGCGCCAGCAGGTCTTCGCGAGTTCGACCGTCACGCCAAACCCAGCGCGAGAAGTTCTTGACCAGCCGGACGTGGTGATGGACAGTCCGAAGCGACAGTCCCTTTCCTCGGAGCATCGCCAGCGCGGCTTGCAGGCGGGCAAGCGTCAGATCGTTCAGGTGCTCCGCTTTGGCCAGCGCCACCAGCTTGACCACCCGGGCATAACTTTCGTCGGCGTGTCGCTGGGTCACGCCCTTGCCGAGTTGAAACGCTTTCCAGTCTGCAAGGTGTTCCGCCAGGGGCCTGGACTGATGAAAGCGGTACGCGTCGGCCTTGGGGTCGATGACGCCGCGGCGGCGCAGCTCTGCATCGGATTCCAGCTTGCGGGCCAGGGCCTCGGTCGCGGCCTTGTCGGGACAACCCTTTGCGGTTCGCCTCACGCCGTCTTGATCGGAGTTGGCGATGTACCAGCAGGAATTGGGGCGCTTGCGGTCCTTGGCTTTTCTTGAAGACACTGGACATGGTTCGTCTCCTGCTGACTCAGGGGTCGAATCAGGGGGCGGGATCGTTGCAAGCGGTCCCGTCCCCGTTCAACCTCCATCATGACTCGGGGGTTGGGTTCGGTCAATGGGTGCATCGGTCGGATTGGAGCGGTTCATCACGGGTCGGGCTCGATGATCTCCGCTTGGATCGCTTCGCGTTCGGCCAGGGTGTAAGGGTCGGAGCGATCGGCAGCGGCCAGCGGGGCGCGGATCCGCGGGGTCGGGGCAATCGATGATGATGCCGGGGGTCGGGTCGTTCAGAGCCGGTCCCCAGCGGATCGGCGGCCAGGGCTTCCCAGGGCGTGGACATGGGCAGGTGGCGCCCCAGAGGTAGCGGATCGAGTTTCGACCGGCTTGCCATAGCTCGGTCCAGTCCTTCACTCCCTCGGGCGGTCGAACGCGGATCGCACTGGCGGGCCAGGTGGCGGCGGCATCGTCGCCGGACTTGTCGGCATCGGTCGCGATGAACCAAGGGGCGGCGGCCAGCAACCGCGCAGGATCGCCGGGTCGATCCCTCCCCGGCGGCCTCGTCCGCTCGATGTCGATCCCAGCGTCACGACGGCAGCCAGGTCGCGGAGTTCTTGACCGAGCAAGAGGGCGTCAAACTCGCCTTCCGTGATGACCAGCGGGCGCCGGGCTCGACGACGGCGGGGTCGGGGAAGATCCCGGGCCGGTCGCGGAACGCTTCGGCGTACTTCGGTTCGCTCCCCTCGGGGCGGCGGATGTTCATCTTCGTCAGCCGGTCGCCGTCGTGCCAGGGGATTGTGATTCCCGACTCTCGAAAGCAGTGGTCCCCCTCCCGGGTCGGGAGCATTACGCCCGGCGTCCATCCGAGGCGGGCGGCGCGGATCGTTTCATCCCTCAAACCACGGCCACGGAGATAGGCCAGGGCCTCGGTCCCATCGGGCGTCCAGAGGCGATCAGCGGCCTCGGTCAAGAGGGCCAGGGCATCGGCCAGGGGCAATCCGGACTGTCCTTCTTGCGGGCGGTAAGGGGTCTTCTCGGGCTTGTTGGTGTCGGCCGGGGTCGCGAGCCTCGGGGGCGGGCTGGCGGATTGTCCCGAGGGCAACACGATGCCGGACAGTTCAGCCACGATGCGAACGGCCTCGGGGAATCTCACCCCGTTTTGCTTCATCACCAGTGCCGGGGCGTCCCCTCCCAGGTTGCAAGGCCAGCACTTCCAGGTCTTCCTCTCGGGGTCAACCTCGAACGAGGGATGACTGTCATCGTGGAACGGGCAGGGCCAGAGCAGGCGGCGGCCTTGGCGCTTCGCGGCCGGTCCAAGTAGTGCGGTCACGACGCGGGCCAAGTCGATCCGGTCGCGGATATCCTTCCAGTCGAGCCGGTCTCCCGAGACGGTCGTTCCCCAGAGGGAGGCGGGGGTCTTGATTCCCATCGGATGATCTCCAGCGCCAAAGGTCAGAAACCTCCCCGTCTATAGGGGCGGGAGGTTCTTGACCTTTGACCTTCCGGGGTCAAGAACGGTCAGGAACCGGGTTGTTGACCGTTTCTGACTTAGGATTGATGAGGTGCCAGATATGGGGTCTCTTTGAATCGTCAACCACAAGGCGGCCGTCCGTCTCCATCACACTCTGGGCGTTGAAAAGCGTCCCCTTCGATTCACCACTTGCGGTCCACTCGTTGATCAGATCGACCGCCTTACAGTCTCCCTTGGCCAGCTTCTCGAGCAGAAACGTGATCGCCTTATCGCACTTCTCGGGCGGCCGTCCTCCTAAGTTCGGGGCCGGGTCCACCGGCGGGCTGGAATCGAAGTCACATCCTCCATCGCGGAGTGTGACTCCGAGGGGGGGCGGTTCCTAGAAGTTGCCGATCACCTCCAGCCGGCGGCGGTTGGGCTGGGCAGGATCGGGCCTGAACAGCTTCAAGACCGCCCGGGCCAGTCCTTCCAATCGGCGACCAAGAGTGTCTTGGTCCTTCGACAAGTGCATCAGACCCAGGACCGAAACATCGCACTCGTGAGCGAGCGAGATGATGGGGTCCATGAGCATGTTGACCTCATCCTCCCGGTTCAGACGGCGGCGAGTCGCTCGCCAAACCGTATCGATGACCACCATGCTGGGGTGTTCGATTTCTGCCAGCTCGCGGAGCAGCTTGATGTTCTCGGCGTTGTCCAGATCCCACCCGCCGTAAGGGGGCTGGCAAGAATAACCTATCTATTTCCGGCCCTGGGCCGTATGGTGTAGTTCCAGTCCCCATGGAAGCTCTCCCGCTCGATTGAGAGACTCTCCATCTGCTGCTTCGTGACCTCTTGGCCGATCGGATAGGCACTCCGGTCTAATTCCGCCCGGATCTCCAGGCCCGTCTCGGTCGTCGTACTTCCGATCAAGTTCACTACCACCTCATGATCGACCAGCGGGCGGCCCCGCCAGTTCTGCGTGATGTGGCAGAACATCCGGTGTTCGATCTGATTCCACTTGCTCGTCCCCGGCGGGAAGTGGCACACCGTGATCCGCAGGCCGGTCTCATCGGCCAACTCCTGCAACTGCACCTTCCAGAGACGGCAACGGCTCCCGTTCGAGCCGCCGCCATCGGCAGTGATCAGCAGTTGGGTCGCACCCGGATACATCGGGCTTCCCATGTGTCGCCACCACCGCCTCAGCGTCTCGACGGCGAACTCGGCCGTGTCATGATCGACGCCCACGCTCACCCAGCCGGCGTCGGCCGCCAAGTCGTACACCCCGTAGGGGATCGCCTTGCCCAGCTTCGGGTCCAGGAAATCATGGATGCGGACCTGTTCGGGGCGACCCTGGGGCTGCCACTCCCGTCCGCCGTTCTTGAAGTCGCCGACCAGTTCCTTCTTCTTGGTGTCCACCGAGACGACCGGCTGGCCCCGCCGCTGATACGACTTGACCCGTCGGTTGATGTGCTCGAACTGGGCGTTGCGGTCGGGATGGCCGCTGCCTTCCCGGGTCTTGCGGTTGGATTGGAGGCTGTAACCGAGCTGGCCCAGCAGAGTGCTGACCGACCTGGGACTGACTGTGTGACCCTGGCGGCGCAACTCAACGGCCAACTTGGCGGCACTCTTGCAGGTCCAGCGCAACGGCGCTTGGGGGTCGCCACGGGCCGACGGCTCGACCAACGCCTCCAGGGCGCCCATCAGGCCAGGATCGTGATGCGTCAGCGGCTTCCGTCCCCCGCCGGGGCGGCGGACACGTCGGGCCATGCCGGGTGGATCGGGCGTGCCGCCGGGTTGACGCAACTGCCGCAATCCGGCCCGGATGGTCACGTGAGTCATGCCGGTGGCCTCGGCGACCCGGGTGATCCCTCCACGGCCGATGGCCGCCGCCTCGGTCGCCGCCCAGAGGCGACAGGCGCGCTCATCGAGGACGGGCTTGAGGGCCTCGTACTTGACCTTGAGGCTCTCGACGGTGGAGGCGTCCATGAGAGCGAACGTACCACAGCGGCTCAGCGACTCGATAGATTATTCTTGCGAGCTGCCTAAGGTTCCCCGGGCAGGGCGTTGAGCCGAACAGCCTCAGGGGGCAGTTCGGAACGCGGCCGCACGCTCTTTCAGCTCGTCTTGATGGCGATCGCCACAGACCCACAATGTCGGCGTCCGCTCGGGAAATGTCGCGGGTTGACCGTCTGGCCACGGTTTCCGGAACCAGATGAGCCAGGCCAGGAACAGTGCCAGATGGGTCTTGCCGATCTTGGGGTCGGAAGAGAGCAGATTGAAATGGCCGCGCACGAGCCAAAACGGCCAGATGAATCGCCCGGCGCTCTGGAAGCCGGCCAGGTCTCCCAGGTGAGCGGATCGGGGTTTGGATTGGATCGACGGGGCCGGTCCGTCCGGGTTGATTTCCGCCAGGGCCCTGACCAGCTCGGCGGCCTCGGGCCGGGCGGCCAGCATGGCCAGCCAGGCGGCCGGGCGGGCTTTCTTGGGCAAGCCGGCCAGGTGCTCGCCCATCGCCTTCAGGGGCGCGGGCAGGGCTTCGACTCGCCGTTCACGTCAAGACCATAGAGCACTCGCCGCATGGTCCAGGCATGGGGCGGCTGGATCGTCATAGCTTGCCCCCTCGCTCGATCCAAGCTCGGATCGTCTCGGGCTTCCACTTCGGCATGCGGCCGATCTTGATGTCGGGCTTGGGAACCTTGCCGGCGGAGCGCATGCGTTCCACCAGACGGCGGGAACATCCAAGCCACGCGGCCAGCCCATCGATGCCAACCATCGGCTCAATGCCGACGGGCAGGGTCCGGCCGGGCTTGGTGGCGGTGCGCGGCTGGCCACTCACCTGCTCGCACGTGCAGGAGAGGTTTCGACGGGGCTTGGCCTCGGGGCGTGGATCCTCGGGCGGGGGGATCGAAGCGGCCAGCCTGACGGGGCCAGGATCGGCCAGGGCGGGCCTACAGCGGGGGGCATGACTTCATCGGTCATCCTCCCTTCCGGCGGCCGTCTGGGGGGCTTTCTGGGAACCTTGGCGGAGCGCTTCCAGGACCGTGTTGAGGTTGAACGAGAGGCGGCCGCGGCCGTCCCGGATGTGGGGGATTTTCCCCCGGCGAACCCAAGTCAGATGTCGTAACGGACTCCAAGCTGTTCGGCCAGGTCGCGGGCGTCGACGAAGATTGGCGGCATCGTAGGTGTCTCCCGGCATGGTCTGTCATGCCAGGGGTCACAATACGATCACCCCCTGTGTGTGGTCGTGGGTGAAACTCTAGGCTTTTGTAGGTGGATGTGTGTGCGGGCGGGCCTTCAGGCTGTAGCCACGGGTAGGAATAACGGCCATGTCGATGGCTTGGTCCCGATCTCCGTTTTTGCGTAGGCGCCTCAGAGCGCCCAACGGAGCTAACTCGTTACCTTGGGCATCCCTCGTGCGGATTACAAGCTGGTCTTTCGACAGTCTCTCTCCCGAGGCGTAGGCGTCCACCAGTGCTTTGACCACTCGATACTGTGCCGGGGGTAACGGAGGCTTTTGCTTTCCCCAGACGATCACTTCATTATCGGGACCATTCAGGACAACCGGCGGATCGGCCGGGGCCTCGGAAGGGGCGGCCGGGGCCTCGGGCGTTTGGTTTCCCCGTTCGGGCTCTGGCGCAGCCAGTCTGCCGGTCCCGAGGTCCGCAACCAAGGCAACGAGGATCGAATTGGCCCAATCCAACGAGAGGATCTCATCATTCTCAAGCGTCAAGGTGAAATCGGGTATCGCATTCCCCTGTCTGGGCCCGTTCGGGCCGAATCCGGGGTAGGGCGGCAAATCGGCATGTCGGGTTAATCCCCATCGCTTCATGACCTTCGACGCCACATCTCGAATCTTGATAATTGCGTTTGATGTCCCGGGGCTCCAACGTTTGATCACTGTCACTCCAGAGGCGTAACAAGGCGGCGCAGTTGTGATCATTTCCAGTTCACTGACCGCCATCATGAGGGAGCATCGATCATTCCAGTCTTGAGCAGTCGGGACGAGGCGGGAGAGCTTGATGATCCGGTTTAGCTCGGTATGAAGCCGCTTAACTTGCTCAACCGTGGGGATTCGCTCGATGTCGGACAGCGCGGATCTCTCGCCAGAATGAGGAGCGGGGTTCCCGGCGGGGGGTGTGACCTCGGATGTATGTAGTGTCAGGCCGCAATCGGGAACCCATACTGGTCGATCTTGGCCCAGAACTGTGACCAACGCTCGGCCGTGTACGTCAGGCACCGCACACTCAACACCGCCGCCGCACCCGGCTCCTTCCACCTCATCCCCGACCCGCACAGCCGCTGCTTGACCAACACCTTGCACGCGGCTTCCGTCACTCCGCTGCCGATGGGGATCTTCCCTGCCACCAGCGGGGCGTAGTTCATCCGGCCGGCCTTGCTCTGATTGGTGAAGTATGTGATCGCCGCCCCGACCTCTGGCTGATCCGGAGCGACCCCCTTCTCAGCCGCCAGCCGCTTCAGGTCCCGGACCAACTGGCGGGCGGCCCCCGGCTCATGCTTCAGCCGGTGGCAACTCGACTCCAGCCACGGCCGCTTCGCCCCAGGCGATCCAGCGAAGAGGACATCGGCGGCATCGCCCAGGTACTCGGCGGCATGCCAGAAGTCGATCACCTGGACCTCGGTATGCCGGGAGAGGAACTCCCAGTTCCCCTTCGCCCCATCGGCTAAGCCCACGTACCGGGCCCGCGGGTACGCCACCTTGATCCGGGCGATCTCCCGCTCCAAGCGGTCCAGGAACGTCGCCTTGCCGTACTCCGGGGTCGCCGCCAGGTAGATCGTATGCTGGCGCTCGCCGTTCCGGTCGTACAGGCCAATTGTGCCGACCATTGTTTCCCGCCACCCGTCCTCACACATCAGTAGGCAGGTCCCATCCATGCCGATGGTGATGGTGGCCGTCGGCTCCTCCAACGCGGGCAGGGCGTACTCCCAGGTCTCCTCCTGGGCCAACGCCACGGCGGCCACGGCGTCGGCGACGTTCTGGACGAACGACCGGGGCCACCGTACGGCCGTGGTTCTCCCGCAGGTCCTCGATCACCCGAGAGGAGCCGAACTCGGCATACTTGTGCGAGATCATCTTGGCGAACCGGGGAGTAGAACTGCCGACGATGCGGGCGTTGCGGTCCAGCGGGCAATAGGTCTTGCCGCCTCGGGAGCTCTGGTAGAGGTGACGTTCGACGGGGGCGACCCCGTAGGGGGTCTGGTACTCCTTGAGGACCTGACCCATCGAGGTGAGCTTGGTGTCGCCGACTTGAATCGGTGAGCCGTCGGTGTCGAACCGTTGCAGGGCCTCCTGGGTGGCGAGGACGCCCGCTTGGTTGAGACCTTCCTGGATCGTCTCCTCGGACTCCAGCATGGAGGACCGGTAAGGGATCTCGACCTGGATGGTGAAGCCGGACTCGGTGCGGGCGACGATGGCAGCGGGCATGGCAACCTCCCTGGAAGGAGGCTCGACTTTACCCAAGCGGCTCGTCAGAGCCCACATAATTCCGAGGCCGCACCCCCGGCGGGAGTCGCCGGGGCTGTTTCCGGCGGCGGAGTTGTGGAGACGGCGGGGTCAAAGTCGGCGTCGCGCAGGGCCTTGGAATCCTCGATGCGAAGTCGTTCCCCGGTCTCGGTGTTTTGCATGCCAATCGGAGCATAAGTACAAATCCAGTCTGGGTTGATCTGTCCCAGCTTGACCAAATCCCAAAAAAGACCGCCGGGGCCCTCTGCCTTGGCGGCCTGCTGCGCAGTCGCAGGAATGTCACAACGCTGCCTGCGGAGGCGACGGCATGTCGGATATGATTCCGCAAACCAGGGGAAGAAAGTGCCGCACCCGTGGCAAGGGCGAACCCTCATCGGTTTATCCCCACAACATATGAGCGCCGTCAGGTGGGACGCGGCGGTTGTGGGTTCGCCGCGCCCACCGGAACGGCAATTTGCCGGGTCGCGACTCCCGGCCTTAGTAAGCAGTCTACGGGAATAAGCCGATGTGCGGAAGGTCAGTAGGTGTCAAATGATGACCATCTCGTGGCATCCTGACCCAGGGACGGGAGTGCCGGATAATGGCTCTCTTGCGGCGCTAGGTGTGGGTGCGGGTGCGTCCATGGTGATTCCAAGCATCAGGACCTGATCATCCAATCGGCGGCGACACACACTCAGGAAAGGAGGGGAGAGGAGGGCTCGACGTTGCGGGAGGTGCGGTTCTATCTGGCGCTCACAGCCTTTGTCGGAGCGTGGACGGCTTTCGGGATGCTTCTTTACGACGGCCTCTGGGGCCGGATCTGCCGGACCATCTGGGATTCGTGGGAGTGCTGGCCGGCACGCTAGCAACGGCCTTGCCATGGTGTCCCCCGATCGGTCGGTCAACCGACCCGGCGCCGGCCTGGTCGAAGGCCTCGACCCAAAGCGGCTCGGAACGTCCACTGCCGGTGGCCGGGGCGGTCGCCTCGACCAGCTCGGGGCCCGTCCCTCATTTCGCGGCGCCGGCGGGGCGGTCGAGAACCCGATAGATCGTCACTCGGGACAGTCCTGTTGCCCGGGCGATGCTGGCGTCTTTCTCCCCATCGGCCTTCATGCGACGCACCAGGGCGTCTTGCTTCCGGGTGACCTTGATGGGGGTTCGGATCCCCGGGGGGCGGCCCAGATGCTTGCCAGCGGCACGGGCGACGTCCTGACCGGCCCGGACGCGCTCGGAGCGAACCTCGGTCTCATAGGCCGCCACACTGGCCAGCACATTAGCCATGAGGCGGCCGGCGGGGGTCGTCAGGTCGAACCCGTCCCGAAGCGAAACAAGGGTCACCTTGCGCTCGATCAGGTCTTCAAAGAGGGCGGTCAACCCCTTTGCCGTTCGTCCCAACCGGTCGAGACGCCAGCAAACGACCCGAGAGACCTTGCCGGCCTCGACATCCTTCCAGAGCCGGGCGAACCCTGGTCGGTTCATAGTCTTGCCGGTGAACTTGTCCCGATAGACGACAACCGGCTTGTCCTGGCTTTCCGCCCATCGCTTCAGGTCCGGTTCCTGGCTCGCGGTGTCCTGGCCCTTGGCGGAAACCCGGAGATAGATGGCGTCGTACTTGTCGGCGGCCGGGGGCTTGCTCTTGCTCATGACCGGTTCTCCACGATAGGTGCAATGTTTCGTCTCAAGAAAGCTATACGTTAGTAATTACACTTATTTGGGGTCCTAGAGCGGTTTGCATTCGGGTTGCGGACAGAAACAATTCACATAGAAGGACACGATCGAGGAAGGAGACGGCAACGGATCAGGAGATACCTGCCATGCGTCCCTCTTCGATAGACCTGCGGGAGCGGGTCGCGGCGGCCGTGGATGAGGACGAGGGCCCGCAGCGTGAGATCGCCCGCCTCTTCCGCGTCAGCGTCTCGTTCGTCTCCCGGCTGCTGCAGCGGCGGCGTCAGAAGGATACGTTGGCCCCTGAGCCGCACGGGGCGGCCCGACCCCCGTGCTGAGCCCGGACGACCTGCGGCGCCTGGAAGATCTGGTCCGGGAGCACAACGACGACACCCTGGACCAACTGAAGCAGCGGGGCGGCTTCAACTGCAGGCTGACGACGATCTGGGCGCCTGCGGCGACAGAGATTGACCTGCAAGAAGAAGACCCAGCACGCCGACGAGCGCGACCGGCCCGACGTCCAGGAGAAGCGGCGGTCGTTCCGGAGGAAGGTGAAGCGGGTCGAGCCGAAACGGCTGGTTTTCGTGGACGAGTCGGGGGTGACCACGGCGATGACCCAGGCCTACGGCTGGGCCCCGCGCGGCGAGCGGGCCGTCGGCTCGGCCCCCGGCTCGTGGGAATCGCTGACCGTGATCGCCGCGTTGGGTCTGGACGGGGTACGTGCCCCCCTGGTGTTCCCGGGTCGACCGACACCGCGGCGTTCGAGTCGTATGTCGAGCAGGTGCTGGTGCCGGAGCTGCACGCCGGCGACGTGGTCGTATGGGACAACCTGTCCCCCCATCAGGCCTCTGCCGCGGCGGCGGCCGTCAGGCGGGCGGGTGCCAGGCTCCTGCCCCTGCCGCCCTACAGCCCGGACTACACGCCGATCGAGAGACTCTGGTCGAAGGTCAAGGCGTACCTCCGCCGGGTCGCGGCGCGGAACAAGGATGCCGTCTACGAGGCCCTGGGAGAGCGCTCGAAAAGGTGACCACCCAGGACATCATCGGCTGGTTCCAGCTCGCAGCTGTGCGCAACACATGGGTAAACCGCTCTAGGGCCGGAGGAGATGCGCATTTCGTTTGTGGGGAGTTGT
>CAWFJM010000074.1:0-27582 GCA_963816015.1 uncultured Planctomycetaceae bacterium
TCGACACGATCGACCATGGCCATTTACGGGAGTTCCTCAAGCGTCGGGTACGCGATGGTGTGATCCTGCGACTGATCGGCAAATGGCTTAACGCAGGGGTGCTCGAGGAGGGGGTATTAACAATCCCCGACGACGGCACGCCCCAGGGCGGAGTGCTCACGCCCCCAACAATGTTGCGAACGACTTTGTTGGGGGCATCCTTCAAAAGGGGATGGACTGACCCGATACACGATGCGGACCTCCTGCTCGTCGATCTCCACCTTCTTCACCAAGGCCCGGACGACCTCCCGTCGGGTCTCCCAGTCCGGCTCTTTTAACTCCTGCGAGACGCGCCTCGCGAACTCCTCCAACTGACCGATCACCAGCCGTAGTTCCGCCTCCTGGGCGGCCTCGCCGATCCACTGACGATGCTCGGCCTCCAATTTGGCCAGGCGCGCCCTCGCCGCCGAGATCCGCGGCTCGAATTCCGACTTGTCGAGCAACCCGTCGCCGTAAGCATCGATCAGTCGAGAAATCATCTTCTTTACATTGCTTACCCGTTTACCGAGATGCTCCACCTCCTGACCCGGCCCCGTCTCCGCACCCTGGAGCCGACGCTCGTACTCCCTCCGGACCCGCTCCGGCTCGGACAAGAGGCCGCGCACGTCTTCCCAGACGGCGGCGTCCAGCATATCGGTGCGGATCTGCTTGTTCCAACAGAGGCGCTGGCCGCCGAAGCGGTAGGCGTCGGAGCCCGTGCACCGGTAGTAGGCGTAAGGGACCTTGCCCTTGGCCGAGGCCCGGCTCGTCGGCTTGCCGTAGCAGCCGTAGCCACACCGTTTGCACACGACCAGGCCCTGGAGCAGGCACCGGCCGCCGCCGGGCCGGTCGCGACGGCGTTGCCGGTTCTCC
Source organism: uncultured Planctomycetaceae bacterium (assembly GCA_963816015.1). Classification (GTDB taxonomy): domain Bacteria; phylum Planctomycetota; class Planctomycetia; order Isosphaerales; family Isosphaeraceae; genus Aquisphaera. The sequence continues at coordinate 892 of CAWFJM010000074.1, forward strand.
TCGAGTTGAGCCTGGACCGCCCCGAAAAAGTCGTCGCTCACCAACCCGGGAACTTCAATGAGAATTTGATACTCCGGAGATGTGTCGACCCGAGAAACCGGGCGCCTGGGCTGCTCGGGGCGGCCGCGTTGCGGGCGGAGGCGCTGCGGCTTAAACCCGCCCGAGCGCGTCTTGCCGAAAGCCGCTGTCCCCCTGTAGGCGGGGTTCTTGAGGATCAGCCAGACCGTCGACCGATCCCAGGCCGATTTGCCGGTCCGTGTCGGGACGCCATCGCGTCGGAGGCGTCGGCACACCTCACCAATCGAGCACCGCTCCTGGCCGACCCACTCGAAGATCTTCCGCACGACCCGAGCTTCTTCCGCCACGACCTGATAGCGCGCCTCACCACCTCCCTCGTGCTTGCCGACGTCACGATAACCGTAGGGCGCGCCGCTGAGCACGTTGACCGAACCGCGGCGTGCGGCGTGTTGCTTACCCCGGCGGGGGTGCGGCCTCGGAATTATGTGGGCTCTGACGAGCCGCTTGGGTAAAGTCGAGCCTCCTTCCAGGGAGGTTGCCATGCCCGCTGCCATCGTCGCCCGCACCGAGTCCGGCTTCACCATCCAGGTCGAGATCCCTTACCGGTCCTCCATGCTGGAGTCCGAGGAGACGATCCAGGAAGGTCTCAACCAAGCGGGCGTCCTCGCCACCCAGGAGGCCCTGCAACGGTTCGACACCGACGGCTCACCGATTCAAGTCGGCGACACCAAGCTCACCTCGATGGGTCAGGTCCTCAAGGAGTACCAGACCCCCTACGGGGTCGCCCCCGTCGAACGTCACCTCTACCAGAGCTCCCGAGGCGGCAAGACCTATTGCCCGCTGGACCGCAACGCCCGCATCGTCGGCAGTTCTACTCCCCGGTTCGCCAAGATGATCTCGCACAAGTATGCCGAGTTCGGCTCCTCTCGGGTGATCGAGGACCTGCGGGAGAACCACGGCCGTACGGTGGCCCGGTCGTTCGTCCAGAACGTCGCCGACGCCGTGGCCGCCGTGGCGTTGGCCCAGGAGGAGACCTGGGAGTACGCCCTGCCCGCGTTGGAGGAGCCGACGGCCACCATCACCATCGGCATGGATGGGACCTGCCTACTGATGTGTGAGGACGGGTGGCGGGAAACAATGGTCGGCACAATTGGCCTGTACGACCGGAACGGCGAGCGCCAGCATACGATCTACCTGGCGGCGACCCCGGAGTACGGCAAGGCGACGTTCCTGGACCGCTTGGAGCGGGAGATCGCCCGGATCAAGGTGGCGTACCCGCGGGCCCGGTACGTGGGCTTAGCCGATGGGGCGAAGGGGAACTGGGAGTTCCTCTCCCGGCATACCGAGGTCCAGGTGATCGACTTCTGGCATGCCGCCGAGTACCTGGGCGATGCCGCCGATGTCCTCTTCGCTGGATCGCCTGGGGCGAAGCGGCCGTGGCTGGAGTCGAGTTGCCACCGGCTGAAGCATGAGCCGGGGGCCGCCCGCCAGTTGGTCCGGGACCTGAAGCGGCTGGCGGCTGAGAAGGGGGTCGCTCCGGATCAGCCGGAGGTCGGGGCGGCGATCACATACTTCACCAATCAGAGCAAGGCCGGCCGGATGAACTACGCCCCGCTGGTGGCAGGGAAGATCCCCATCGGCAGCGGAGTGACGGAAGCCGCGTGCAAGGTGTTGGTCAAGCAGCGGCTGTGCGGGTCGGGGATGAGGTGGAAGGAGCCGGGTGCGGCGGCGGTGTTGAGTGTGCGGTGCCTGACGTACACGGCCGAGCGTTGGTCACAGTTCTGGGCCAAGATCGACCAGTATGGGTTCCCGATTGCGGCCTGACACTACATACATCCGAGGTCACACCCCCCGGCGGCAACGCTCCATGATCTTGGCACGCTCGTATTCGGCGATCATGCCTTGGACTTGGAGCAGCAGATCTTCCTCAGGCCCGCGGCCGATGGGGTTGCGCAGGAAGACGACTTCGATGCCGCAGCGGACGAGCTCTTCAAGAATCAATACTTGATATGCATATTTGCGTGAGAGCCGATCTGGGTCGAGCATGTAGAGACGATCGATGGCCCCGGCGGCGGCTTGGTCCCGGAGTCGCTCGAGACCTGGGCGGACCAAGATGCTGCCACTGTACCCGTCGTCCACGAAGCGCAGTTCAGGATCGCATTCCAAGGCGTCGCTCGCGATCCGTTGCGTCAACGCCTCGAGCTGGCTGGCGATCGTATCCTCCTTGGCCTGTTGTTCGCCGGAGACCCGGGCATAGATCGCCACACGGAGATTGTCGTTGGGCATGGCTGGTCAAGCTCCCTGGGCCTTGGATTGAAGACTCTGGATCGTGGTCGGCTGGTAGCGGCTGGGTCGAGGTTGCGGCCGGTCCGTGTGGCGGGAGACGACCGGGATTAAGACCTGGTATGCAAGCGCGATCAACTGATTCTGAAGCCGAGTAAACTCGAAATGGCGGGTGACGAAAGGGCTGAGTCTGGAACTCCGTGAAGACGTGATCATGCTGACTCCTCCTCGCCGAGACCGCGGTCCTCAGCCTGCCTTGGACGGGGATCGAGTCGGGGCTGCCATCCTTGCCCGTACTTCGGTCGGAGCCGCGTTCGGGAAACGACAGAGTCAGGAATCAGGGAGGATTTAGCAACATTGTTGGGGGCGTGATCACTCCGCCCTGGGGCGTGCCGTCGTCGGGGATTGTTAATACCCCCTCCTCGAGCACCCCTGCGTTAAGCCATTTGCCGATCAGTCGCAGGATCACACCATCGCGTACCCGACGCTTGAGGAACTCCCGTAAATGGCCATGGTCGATCGTGTCGAAGAATTTTCGCAGATCAACGTCCACGATCCAGTCGCCTCCCAGGTTCATCTCCTGTTGCCACAGTGACTGCAAGGCTCCGTGAGCACCGCGTCCGGGGTGAAACCCGTGCGAGACGTCCAGGAAGTCCGTCTCGTACACCGGTTCTAGCACCATCAGCACCGCGCGTGGAGGATTTTATCCTCAAACGTGGGGATCCCCAGGGGGCGAGTCTCGGTGGCCGAGCCCGCCTTGGGGATGTGCACGCGACGCACGGGCGGCGCCACGTACGTGCCGGATTTGGCGCGGTCGAGGAGGTTCTGGAGGTTGGACTCCAGGTTAACCTCGTATTCTTCCGCGGTTTGTCCGTCCACGCCGACAGCTCCGTCCTTGCGTGTCCGTGCATGGGCTGCGAGCATCCATTCGATGTCGATGTGATGCGCCAGGTTCGTGAAGGCCATATCAGGGCAATTCCTGGCGAGTTCCGCGATCCGTTGTCGTTTCGTGTACACGTAATCGGGTCTCGGCGTACCCGGCATGTTTCCCTCCAACGGTTCATAAGACGGCGTCCCCTTCCCTCCCCAGGGTCCCTCGGGTGGTTCCCCTGGTTCAGCGGTACTACGAGACGCTCCGACTTCTTGCCGCCCTTCTCGCCGCACTTCGTTTCCTTCGCTTGGCGATACCATCGTTTCGTCCCTCGTTCGTCCCCGTCGGCCTCGGACGTGGGCCGCGGATCCACCTGGAGTTGGTAAGCCGGGTCTCCGACCGGCATTACGATGGAAACGGCAAGTCCTCCCAAGTTCCCGGGGAACCCCATGATCATTCGCCATGTTCCTCCGACCCCGGTGTGACCTGGCACGCTGGTGGGTCCAAGTGTCGCTAATGCCTGGCACGGCCCCCGCGAGTGTCCAAGACGAGGGCTCACAACTACGGTAATTTCGGGGCTCAATCACACAGCGTTTGACCTCACTGTCTACGCTTCGCGGTGACGGTCACCCGTCCCCACGCAAGACTCGCTTCCGGCTGCTGGCCCGGCTTTGCCGGACGGGACTGATTACCCGCAGGGTTCCGATGAAAGGTTTCACATTTACGATTCTCCTTTCCCGAGCTTCTTGGCGCAAGGACACCATACGCAATTCTGGGGGCACGAGGGACATGGTGATTTGAATAGAGGAGATAGGAAACACCGCCCCGGCTGGTCAGTCGCGAGGCGTCTGGAGACATATCTATACTCGTCACGTTGACGGTTTCCACCTCATCAACACTACCGTTTTCTACCGTTTTGTCTTCGGTAATACCGCCTGTACTTTCCGCGATTGACTTCGCTCTCATGCCGCCAGGGCAAGCAACCGCTCGGCGACGGCCCGAATTTCCTCCTCGGTGACCCCGGGGCGTAGAACCGCGCGAATCTCCTCGGCCAACAATTCACGGCGCCAAGCCCGACGCTTGTCTGCGTGGCTTGGGCGACGGTTCGGATCGTCCCATGGCGATGCTCGGCGGTCCACCAAGTCGTCCTCCTCCCGACCCCATGCCCAAGCTTCGGTCATCGTGAACGTCCAGAGGCAGATGTGGAATGCACCGATGTTTGCCCACACGAACCGCACCTGCTGCTGGCCGGCTCCGACGATCTCCTTGCAGTCGCGGAACGCGATCTCTAATGAGAACCGGTCGGCGACCGTCGAGAGAATCTCTGCTACGGTCGCTGACACGTCGGTGCAGAAGAAGGCCACCCATCCACTCGGCTCCTCCACCAACACCACCCGGATTGCCCCGCCGACGGGCCGCCACATCGCCACGAACGTCTTATACCGCTTCTTCGCCCGCTTGCCATACAAGTCGAAGATGCTAGTCGTCCAACCGCGACGCTGCCCGGCCCGTTTGGCCAAGTCGATGCGCGTCTCTCCGTAGACCCGCGGCCTACCGCGCCGACCTGGTACCCGGGGCCCTGGGATCGTCCATAGCGCCGCGTCCTTGCGCAGCCGGCTGACGACCGTCATTCCCAGCAACATCGCCGGTTTGAGGAACGGGGCCTTGGCGTAGGCCCCGTCGACCACCACCCACAGCGGCTTGCCCAGGAACCGGAGCCAGAACCAAGCCCACCGCAGGAGCTCGACTCCCATCTCCAGCTTGGTCCGGAACTCCGGCCGATGCTTTGGGTCGATGCACGGCAGATCCTTGGCCCGCACGTACAGACGGGCCAACAGCGGCAGAGCGATGACTCCCCATGCAGGATGGACCGCCAGGAGCCCGAGCACCACCCAGACGTGGCCGTAGACATGCGGCGAGCCAGCCGGGCCGGGGGTCGGGTTGTGATGGATGCCAGCCCCCTGCACGTAGGGCCCATACCGCTGTGTCGGCGTGTCGTCTAGCGCCACGGTGAGCCGCGTCTGACCATCCACCAAAGGCTTGACCACCTCGTGGATCAACCGGCCGGCGATGTTGTCCGCCCGCTTGCCGGCTGCTGCGACGGTCGTGTAGCAAGGCTGATACTGTCGACTCAAGCCGGCAGCGCGGATCCAGCTGGTGACGGTCCTTCGGCCGCGGGCGAGGATCGCGCCGATAAAGAGCCACACCAGCCTGACGGCAGATCTGCGATCCAGGGGTGAAGCAAGGCAAGAGAACCACTGGCACGATGTCGCGTCCTGGTGCGATGATGTCACGGCCGACTCCGTCCGGGGTTGATTGGCAGGCTTGGTCACCGCCATCGTCCCGGCCGGACCGGCATTCGTCTACCCGAGTCACGTCAACGACCAAGGGAACCAAATCGCGGAAAGTACAGACCGCGTTTCCCTGCGAAAACATGCGTCAGTATCAAACCCTAGGCGAGCGTCCGCGAGATCACTTGTCTTCTTCGTACTCTCTTTGTCTATCTTAAACAATAAGGACCTAGGAGTCTGTCCGAGTATTGCCTTTTGGAGTTGGGATTCGAATAATCCGCTGGCGAACGGCTTGCAGACCCCGGATTCGGCGAGATTGTGGCATGAGCAAGACCTATCGCGAGTGGTCGCCCGACCAGGCGTATATGTTTCCGCCCTCCCCACGGGACTGGCTGCCTGAAGACGACTTGGTCTACTTCATGATGGAAACCGTTGCCACGCTCGACCTGACCCCCATCTTCGCGTATTACGAGCGTGAATTGCGGGGTCAGCCGCCATTTCACCCGAGGATGATGGTTGCGCTGCTGCTGTACTGCTACGCCACGGGCACGCGTTCGTCGCGAAAAATCATGCGTCGCTGCCACACCGACGTCGCTTGCCGGATCATCGTCGGTGAGGACGTGCCCGACTTCCGTACCATCAGCGACTTTCGCAAAGTCCACCGGGCTCGATTGGAAGCCCTGTTCCTCGAAGTACTCAAGCTGTGTGCCCTGGCCGGGTTGACCCGGGTTGGGACGATTGCCTTGGACGGCACCAAGATCAAGGCTAACGCTTCGCGGCACAAGGCGATGAGCTACAACCGCATGAAGGAGGAGGAGAAACGGCTGGAGGAGGAAATTGCCCGACTCCTGGCCGAGGCCGAAGCGACCGACGCGGCCGAGGATGACGCGCTGGGTCGAGACCGTAGTGGAGACGAACTTCCGGAAGAGTTGAAGCGACGAGCAAGTCGCTTGGCCAAGATCAAGGAGGCGAAGGCCCTGCTCGAAGAACGGGCACGGACCGAAGCGGAAGCGGAGGCAGCCCGACGCGTGGCGGAAGGCAAGGCACCACCGGCCAAACCACCAGGAGAGGCAGTTCCCGAGCCCAAGGACCAGATCAACTTCACCGACCCCGAATCGCGGATCATGAAAGCCTCGAACAAGGGCTGGGATCAAAGCGGCAACGCACAGGCGGTGGCCAACGAGAACCAGATCATATTGGCCGCTGACGTGACCGATCAGGCCAACGACAAGGCCAGGCGGTGCCGATGGTCGACCAGACTTTGGAGAACCTGAAGGCTGCCGGTGTGGAGCAAGCGATCGGATCTGCGGTGATCGACTCGGGCTACTACAGTGAAGCCAACGCCTCGGCCTTGGAGCAGCGAGACATCGACCCCTACATCGCGACCGAGAGATTGAAACACAACGAGGAGATCCCGCCCGTGCCGCGTGGCCGCATCCCCCAAAGCCTGTCGGCCAAGCAACGGATGGCGAGGAAACTGCGGACCAAGAAAGGCCGGGACGTGTATGCCAAGCGGAAGGGGATCATCGAGCCGATCTTTGGTCAGATAACTGTACTTTCCGCGATTTGGTTCCCTTGGTCGTTGACGTGACTCGGGTAGACGAATGCCGGTCCGGCCGGGACGATGGCGATGACCAAGCCTGCCAATCAACCCCGGACGGAGTCGGCCGTGACATCATCGCACCAGGACGCGACATCGTGCCAGTGGTTCTCTTGCCTTGCTTCACCCCTGGATCGCAGATCTGCCGTCAGGCTGGTGTGGCTCTTTATCGGCGCGATCCTCGCCCGCGGCCGAAGGACCGTCACCAGCTGGATCCGCGCTGCCGGCTTGAGTCGACAGTATCAGCCTTGCTACACGACCGTCGCAGCAGCCGGCAAGCGGGCGGACAACATCGCCGGCCGGTTGATCCACGAGGTGGTCAAGCCTTTGGTGGATGGTCAGACGCGGCTCACCGTGGCGCTAGACGACACGCCGACACAGCGGTATGGGCCCTACGTGCAGGGGGCTGGCATCCATCACAACCCGACCCCCGGCCCGGCTGGCTCGCCGCATGTCTACGGCCACGTCTGGGTGGTGCTCGGGCTCCTGGCGGTCCATCCTGCATGGGGAGTCATCGCTCTGCCGCTGTTGGCCCGTCTGTACGTGCGGGCCAAGGATCTGCCGTGCATCGACCCAAAGCATCGGCCGGAGTTCCGGACCAAGCTGGAGATGGGAGTCGAGCTCCTGCGGTGGGCTTGGTTCTGGCTCCGGTTCCTGGGCAAGCCGCTGTGGGTGGTGGTCGACGGGGCCTACGCCAAGGCCCCGTTCCTCAAACCGGCGATGTTGCTGGGAATGACGGTCGTCAGCCGGCTGCGCAAGGACGCGGCGCTATGGACGATCCCAGGGCCCCGGGTACCAGGTCGGCGCGGTAGGCCGCGGGTCTACGGAGAGACGCGCATCGACTTGGCCAAACGGGCCGGGCAGCGTCGCGGTTGGACGACTAGCATCTTCGACTTGTATGGCAAGCGGGCGAAGAAGCGGTATAAGACGTTCGTGGCGATGTGGCGGCCCGTCGGCGGGGCAATCCGGGTGGTGTTGGTGGAGGAGCCGAGTGGATGGGTGGCCTTCTTCTGCACCGACGTGTCAGCGACCGTAGCAGAGATTCTCTCGACGGTCGCCGACCGGTTCTCATTAGAGATCGCGTTCCGCGACTGCAAGGAGATCGTCGGAGCCGGCCAGCAGCAGGTGCGGTTCGTGTGGGCAAACATCGGTGCATTCCACATCTGCCTCTGGACGTTCACGATGACCGAAGCTTGGGCATGGGGTCGGGAGGAGGACGACTTGGTGGACCGCCGAGCATCGCCATGGGACGATCCGAACCGTCGCCCAAGCCACGCAGACAAGCGTCGGGCTTGGCGCCGTGAATTGTTGGCCGAGGAGATTCGCGGTTCTACGCCCCGGGGTCACCGAGGAGGAAATTCGGGCCGTCGCCGAGCGGTTGCTTGCCCTGGCGGCATGAGAGCGAAGTCAATCGCGGAAAGTACAGTCAGATAAAACAGGTGCTGGGATTCCGCCAGTTCTCGATGCGTGGCCTGGTGGCGATGCGTGGCGAATGGCGGTTGATGTGCATGGTGCACAACCTTCTGAAGCTGTGGCGGCAAGCTCAGGGCGCGGCGGCAGGCTAATTGACGCCGCCGAACGGCCAAAATCGACCGTCCGCGACCGAAATGGAGTGCTCCGAGGCTACCAGGACCCTGGACGATTGCCGATCGGAAGCACCAAAAGGAAAGAGAGCCTCTGAGCCAAGATATCAAGCCAATTCCGTCAAAGGGTGATAAACAGACAGACTCCTAGGTCCACGGAGACCTTTCCGGCGGGAAGGGGGCTCAAAACGGGGGCTATCACCCGATCGACCTGATCGAGATCGACATCGAGATTCAGCGAGGCTATCTCGACTACGTGTTCGAGGACATGGACGTGTTCGACCGGGCCTACGAGGAGGCCCTCCGGAAGTTCCGCTAGCCCGAAGGCTGAGGCTTCGTTCCGGATCACGACTTCACCGCCTACTCCCCTGCCCGCGGGACGGTTAAGATGGGCCAGGCGTTTGGTTCACCGCCTGGTCCGCGTTCAGGAATCGTCCATGAAAAGGCTCCTGTTGACCCTCTCCTGCGTCTTGTTCCTCGTGAGTTCCAAGCCCGCCGGGGCCGTGGATCCCTCGGCCGAGGCCGTGGCCGTGCCCGAGGCGGTGAAGTCGATCACGGCGAAGGAGATCGGTGGACACCTCCGGTTCCTGGCGTCGGACCTGATGAAGGGGCGTGACACGGCCACGCCGGAGAGCCGTCTGGCGGGCGAGTACCTGGCCGCCCACCTGTTCGGGGCGGGAGCAGAGCCGCTGGGTGAACGGGACGGTCATGGCCCCACCTATTTTCAGAGCTTCCCGCTGGAGGTCGTCACACCTCTGGAAGAAGGCACCGAGCTCGGCTTGATCCTGGAGTTCAACGACTCCAGGCGGGTGATCCCCTGCAAGCTCGGAGCCGAGTACATCCTGTACCCGCATGGGATTCTTCCCGGGGAGTTCGAGGCGCCCGTCGGTGTTCGCCGGCTACGGCCGGGTCAATCCCGAGAAGAAGATCAACGACTACGAGAACCTGGATGTCAAGAACCAGTTCGTCCTCGTTTACGACGGCCAGCCCGACGAGCCCGAGGGTTCCACGGGCAACCCCGCGCAGGTCCCGGTCTTCAGCCCGTTCGCCAAGAGGGAGGCAGCGCGTCGGCACGGGCGCTCGGCGTGGTGGTGATCCAGCCTCCGGGCCACCAGTCGCCTGCTCCTCAGGTCCCGTTCAGCGGGGCCAGCCTCGGCTTTGGAAGGCCGAGAATGACCCTTGGCCCCGAGCCGGCGGACCTTCCCGCGCTCCGGCTGTCCGACCCGGTGCGGGATGTACTCGTCGAGGCTCTCGGCCTGGCCGCCGACAGCAAGCCGCAGCGGACCACGGGGGGCGGTCTCCGCGTTCGGTTTCGCTATGCGGCTCGTCAGGAATCCCGGACCGATCGCAACGTCGTCGGCTTCTTTCCCGGCTCCGACCCGGAGCGGAAGAAGGAAGTCATCGTCTTCAGCGCCCACTACGATCATGTCGGGGTCAATGACAGGGGCGAGATCTTCAACGGTTCGGACGACAACGCCTCGGGCACGAGCTCGCTGCTGGAGATCGCCCAGGCCTTCGGTCAAGGGCCAAGGCCGGCGCGGAGCGTGGCCTTCCTCTGGGTCTCGGGCGAGGAGAAGGGGCTCCTGGGCAGCCACTGGTTCGCCGACCACGCAAGCCTGCCCGCCGACCACAAGATCGTGGCCGACATCAACCTCGACATGGTGAGCCGCAACGACCCGAAGAAGATCGGCCTCACCCCGTCGCCCAGGCACGGCGAGTACAACTCGTTGATCCCCGCCGCCCAGGCCTCGTGCAAGGCCGAGGGGATGGAGGCCGTCTTCGACGCCGACGATTTCTTCTTCCGGACGGACAGTTCCAGCTTCGCCAGCAAGGGCATTCCCGTCATCTTCTTCTTCGCGGGCGTTCATGCCGACTACCACCGGCCGACCGACGATTTCGAGAAGGCCGACCTGGAGAAGGCAGCCCGCGTCGCCCGCTCCGCATACCGCCTGGGCTGGCAGTTTGCCCAGGGAGGCGAGGCCCCGAAGAAGATCAAGGCGGAAGCCAAAGAGAGCGCCGGCCACACTGTCTCAAGTCAGTGATCCGCCCTGCCTGACCCCCGAGCCCGGGGAAGAGCGAATGCAGGCCGGGATCGAACGTGCATTACCTACTCTTCTACGAAGTGGTCCCCGACTACGGATCCCAGACGCCCTGGAGTACCTCGATGAGCCTTGCCACGCTCGCCCCTCCGACCGTCGAGACGGTCGCCGACCTGCTCGAGTCGCTTGGCGACGTCCCGCCCGAGCGCATCCGGATGCGCCCGCCACCGGGAACGGCCACCGAAGACGACGTCATCGCGATCCACGCCCGTGAGAAACGGCTCTGTGAGCTCGTCGACGGCGTGCTGGTGGAGAAACCTATGGGCTTCGATGAATCGCGGCTGGCTCTGGAAATCGGCTTCATCCTGATTGAGTACCTGCGCCAGCACGATCTTGGGACCGTTGCGGGCGAAGCCGGCATGATGCGACTGCTCGCCGGGCTGGTCCGGATCCCCGACGTGTCATTCGTCCGCTGGGAGCACCTGCCTGAAAAGTACGGGCCGATCCCCCCGATCGCTCCGGACCTGGCCGTCGAGGTCCTGAGCGAGTCGAACACCCCCAAGGAAATGGAGCGCAAGCTCCAGGAATACTTCGCCGCCGGGACGCAACTGGTCTGGTACTTCGACCCCAGGACCAGGACCGTGACGGTCTACACCGCCCCCGATCAATTCACGACCCTGGACGAATCGCACACGCTCGACGGCGGCGAATTGCTCCCTGGCCTGGTGATCCCTCTCCAGCAGCTCTTCGAGCGGGCCAGTCGGCGCCGCGGGCCAGTATCATGACGGCGCAGCAGTCACGGAGCCGACGCATTCGCGTGGCTTACGTGATCGGGAGACCAGCATTGTTTGAGTCAGATCGAGGAGAGGGTTGACGCCGGTCGCGGAGAGCTGGAGCGTTCCGGTCGTCGTTCCCGAGGTCCTACGGAGTGATGCCCGCCGTGGTCCGGGCCACGAGCACACCGGGGATTCCCGGGAGGGAAGGAGAGGCAGGCAAACGTATCAAAGCTCACCGCTTTCCGGATCGAACACCGGCAGCTCGCTGGAATCGGCCAGAGACGGATCGATCGGGTTGCGGAGGCGCCTGGGCTCGAAGGCGATGATCCCGCGTCGGGCCGCACAGCTCAAGCAAAGCCGCTCGTCGCCGTGATGCAGGTACAGCTCCCCATCGAGGAGCCGGTGATAGTAATCCTGGCCCGGCGCCATCATGAAGCAGAACTCGCGGTGGCTTCCGCGCTTGATGCTCACCCGCCAGCCGGGCTCGAAGACGTAAAGCCGCGGGGGAGATTCCAGCGGCCCCGCGTTCTCACGCGACGAAGAAACGGTCGGCACCCCGTTGTTGATGCTCATGGTTGCTTGATCTCCTCGGAACGAACGTCCTTGAGCGAATCTGTCTGGCCGGCCAGCCGGCCGTGGTCTCCGATCCTTCTGGTTCTGCTGGGTTGATGAATGCCGCAGAACTCATCGGTGCAGGCAGCGTCCCTGGTCCGCGACGCCGCGATGAAATTATATACGCGACGCCCAACCCATGGGACTCCGGGCACCCAAGCAATGATGGTGAGCGGCCAGAAGAGCGGGAGCCAGGCTCCCAGCGAACGCACCGCGTCAAACCCGGCCGACACGTCCCCGGTCCTCGAGATTACGTGCATCGACTTCAGGCAGGCCTCCCTGGTCAATGCCGGGTGCACGGACTGCACATCGACGGCGGTCAGGTCGACCGGCTCCAGGACGCGGTCGGGATCGGCCGCGGTCAGAAGCGCCATCGAGGCCCGGCACCGGGGGCAGGCGCCATCGAAGAGAACCCGCAGCGCCGGCTGCGCCTTTCCCGTGACCAGGCTGCGGAGCCACGCACCCGGAACGAACGCGAGGTTGGCGCCGATCATCGCCAGGCCGAACTCGGTCAGACCTGGAGCCACCATCGCAATGCCTAGGTGAAGGACGATGGCTCCGGCGATCAGCAACGGGCGAAGGATCGGAATCCAGACCAAAATCGGATAAAGCAACTCGAATCCCAGGCTAGTGTGCGTGAGGAAATTCACCGCCAGGGGCCAGGCGGAGATCGGCGTGAAATCCCGCGTCACGAACTCGCCCGCCGTCATCGTTCCCCAGAGCGCGGTACCATTCCACCACGAAGGCCCCTGGACCTTCGCAAGGCCCGCCATGGCGTAAATGAAAACCAGGTGAAGCTGGATCAGGCGAAGGGCCAGGTTGGCCGAGATCGTGGGCTGCGGCGCGCCGGAGTCGCCGGGGGTCACGCGGCGTCCCCCGCCGGGATCTCGAAATCCCGGCGACCGAGCCACGGCGCGAGCCTGACGCCATCTGCGGAAGTATCGGTCGAGCGAGAGCGCCTGGCCGCTGGAGAACGTCGCCGCAAGGTAAAGCGCCAGGGTCGAGAGAACCTGGTCGAACCCGAAAAGCGCGATGGGCACGCGACGGACGGTCGAGACGATGATGACCCAGGCGAGCACCGCGGTCACCCGGCTGAAGGCTCCGACGGTGAACAGTCCGAGGATGACCAGGCTGATCAGCCAGACAGGACGAAGCAGGGCGTCGGGAACCAGGAACCAGAACGACCAGGAGAACGGTTGCCGTGCTCTCTGGGTCTGCCAGATCACCGCGGGGTCAGCCCAGCCGTGGGTCCCGAAGTAATCGTGAAGGTCGAGGCCGAGAACCAGCAGGCTCCAGAAGGCCAGAACTCCAACCACGATCCGGACGAGACCGACTGGCGTCGGGTCGGAGGGGGTGAAGAAGAAGGAGTTCCAGCCCCGGCGCGAGGCGGCGGCCAGCTCGCGCAGGTATGTGACAAGTCCGATCACGAGCCGTCGCACGTGAAGTCTCCGAGCCATTCCGGGCTGGTGAAGAGCGCCTCGTCAAAAAGATCGAACCGGGCAGCCCCCGGCGCTGCGAGCGCCTCGAGCACGTGATCGGGATCGGGAATCAGGTGCTGCTGGGCGTGGAGGGTAACCGCGGTGCATCCGGTGTGGGTGCTGCAAAGGTGTCGCGCATAGGCCCCGGCCAGCCGGCTGCGGCTGCCGTCTCCCCACCGCTGCTTCGCTTCCTGGAAGTCTCCAAACAGGGCATTCGCGAGGGCGAGTTGCCGCTGGTGCCGCATCCTCGGACCACTCAGCGAGCGGGCCGGCAGGCGGACGACCTCTGCGGGCCTTCCGTTCCCGAACCGGAGCGTCGCGGTAATCACAGGCGTCGGTGGGGGCTCGGCATAGTAGCGGTAGGCGTACCCCTGATCCACGAGGTCGTGATACGGGGTGAACAGGTCGGCGATCCGCCGCTCCAGCAGGGATGAGGGAGGAACGCCCAGGGCCCCGGAGGTCACTGCGATCATGTGGTAGATCAGGCCGGCGGTGACAAGCCCCCGGACCCATCCCGGCCATGATCCGGGCGCGGGCCGCGCGGCCGGTTCCCATCCCTTCAAGACCGGGTCAGATGCGGAAGCTCCATTCGCTGCCGAGGACACCGGTGGCCGCGTGCGAGACGCAACCCCGGGTGCCGCAGGCATGGGCTCCGAACCAGGGGCCGCTGCTGGAGGGCCCGATGCGCGCCCACGCGGCTTCTTCCCCATCGTGATGACTCCCGCTGGGTTCCCGAAAATCACCCGGCCCCAAGGCGACTGGTGAATTGTGGCGATCAGGCTCATGGGCTACCGGCCAAGCGCTGGGCCGCGGTCCGGACCCGAGAACGAGTCGCCGGAAACGGAACCGAGCGGCGCGTATGCCTTCGAAACTTTCCACCGCAGACCACAAAGACTTCCCGCCCCCGGCGTTCAACCATACCTGCTAATCTCGGTCCAGACCAGAAAGTCTCGACCATCCATCCGTCCCATTCGACACAACAGTCACGAGCAGATTATCCATTCCGCTTCTCCCAGCCATTTTGCCAAGCGTCGGTTGCAAGCCTTGGAAGAGGACATTAGAATTTGACCGGCCTGAGCAGAGATTATGGATCAAGGCGACTTGGTGGGCAACAGAGCGTGCGTAAGCTCGCCAGAGCAAAAGCCGCTTCCGGAGGCCCGGCCGTTTGTGTGGTGCACCAGGGCAAGGGTGAGGTGCCGGTCGCGGGTAAGCGATTCACTGGCTTCGCATCGTGGAGGCATGACATGCAGGGAACGATCGTGATGTTGATGGCCCTCAGCGGACTGGGCTGTCATCACAAGGCGTGCGACACAGCCTATGCTCCGTCGTGCTACAGCGGCGGTTGTTATGGCGGTTGCTACGCGACCGAGTACTCGACAGTGGTCGAGCCCTCTTGCTACAGCGCCTGCTACAGCGGCTGCTATAGCGGTTGTTACAGTGGCTGCTACGGCGGGGGCTACGGCTGTTATGGCGGCGGTTATGGCGGCTACAGCACGGGCTACGCACTGGACGGCTGGGGGCCCTCGTGCGGCGGTTACGACGGCTGCTACGCGGGCGGCGCGGTGGGCTGCGGCGGCAGCCGGTTCCCGCGCCACGGCCTGTTCAAGGGCCTCTTCAGCTGCTTCGGCGGCGGCTGGGGCCGCGGCTGCGGACTGTTTGGCCGGCATCATCGCGCCTACGATGATTGCACCTTCGTCGCCGATTCCGGTTGCTACGGGGGGTCTTACGGAGACTATTCCCCGGCAGTTTTCGGCTCCAGCGTGCCGATCTACGAGACGCCGATGAGTACCGGGCAGGGTGGGGCCGTCTATTCGTCGCCCGCACCAGCGACCGAGGCACCGGCAACCCCGGCGCCCGAGAAGCCTGCCACGGCACCGGCCGCCCCTGCCGCGCCCAAGCCTGAGGAGACCTCGGCACCCACGCCGCCTCCGCCCTCTCCCATGCCGCCGCCCAGCGTGGCGCCAGCTCCGACGCCTGCGGTCCCGGCTCCGCCGGCCCCGGCCGTTCCGGTTCCGACGACGGTCAAGCCGAAGATCTGAACCTGAGCCCAAGCCCGTCGCCCCGATCCGGTCCATCTCGAGTCGCAGAACGCTTCGTTCCCCGATCGAGTCGGATCGCACGCGTCCTGGGCGCTACTCCAGCCCCGAACCGATTTTCCCTGGTGCGGCAGCACCCAAGCCTGCCAACGCTCCAACCGCCGGAGGCGCCCTGGCCTCCGGCGGTTTTTTTCATTCCTCTTCGCCCTTCCTCGCCGGGACGGGCCCCGCAGTGTGCCTGCGTCTCCCCATCTCCACGCGCCCTGGGCTCCGGCAGTACACGACTTCCCCTCTCCTGGCTCTTCGCTTATCCTGTAGCTCTGAGGATTCGAGTTCCTCGCAGTCGCCGTTGAGGGTTGTCTGTAGCGCGATGGACGTGCTGGCCGGGTACCGCGGCCGGCTCGAGACCGGGGGTCATTGTCGCAATGCACGATCGCTTGTCTTCAAGGGATTCGCCGTCGGACTCAGCCGAGGAGCGGGGACCGGAGCGGCCGGTCGCGCCCGCGTTCGCCAGCGATCACGATCGCCGGGAATGGCTGATCGAGGCCCTGGGAGAGTCGTTCTGCAGGGAATTCGGCGTCTACCGGATTCCCGCCGATCTGGTCCTGTCGGTCGTCATTCCGGTCTACAATGAGAAAAAGACGATCCTGGAGATCCTCCGCCGGGTGCGCTCTGTTCCCATCAACAAGCAGATCATCGTGGTTGACGATTGCTCCAGGGACGGCACCCGCGAGCTTCTGGTGGAGCTGGCCGAGCTGGAGCCCGACCTGACGGTCGTCTTTCACGAGGTGAATCAGGGAAAGGGAGCCGCTCTCCGGACCGGATTCAAGCATGCCACCGGCGACGTGGTCATCGTCCAGGATGCGGACCTCGAGTACGAGCCGGAGCAGTACCCGCAACTGCTTCAGCCCATCCTCGAAGGAAAGGCCGACGTCGTCTTCGGCTCGCGGTTCATCGGTCAGACCCATCGCGTGCTCTACTTCTGGCACTCGGTCGCCAACAAGGGTCTGACCCTGCTCTCCAACATGTTCACCAATCTGAATCTTACCGACATGGAGGTCTGCTACAAGCTCTTCCGCCGCGACATCATTCAGGGGATCACGCTCAAGAGCGACAGGTTCGGCTTCGAGCCCGAGGTGACGGCCAAGGTGGCTCGGTTCAAGGTTCCCGGCGAGAACGGCCAGCCCCGAGCTTGCCGCATTTACGAGATCCCCGTTTCCTACCACGGCCGGACCTACCGTGAGGGGAAGAAGATCGGGCTCAAGGACGGCTTCCAGGCGCTTTACTGCATCCTTCGCTATGCGCTGGCCGACTGAGGGAGACGATCAACATAAGCCCCTCCCATCCTCTCGAGATTCCGCTCACGGCCCGAGGAGCTCCCCATGTCGAGGTTTCACCTGGCATCCGGCAGTCGTGTCCTGGCCCTGATCATCGCGGGGCTGGCGGGAGCTGCCGGCGGTCTCCAGGTGCAGGGCCAGCAGGCCGACGCACCCGCGCGGTCCCAGCCTGATCCGGGCGCCAGGCCCGCGCCCGAGCGATCCCGGCCGAAGACCAGCCGGCTGGCGGCACGGGTCAGGGCACGCCGCGATCGGCCCGGGTTTTACATGGGCCGCCAGATCGCCGATGTCATGTCGTGGCAGGGCGTTGACTGGCTCTTCCGGGAAACGAGGATCGACGAAGAGCAGCCCGAGGCGATGCTCGATGCGCTCAAGATCCCACCAGGCGCCACCGTGGCCGATGTGGGTGCGGGAGCCGGATATCACAGCATTCGCCTCGCCCGCCGGGTTGGTCCCGAAGGAACGGTCCTGGCCACCGACGTGCAGCCCGAGATGATCCAGATGCTCAAGCAGAACGCACGGACGGCGGGTGTGAACAACATCAAGCCCCTGCTCTGCTCGCAGCAAGACACGATGCTCCCGGACGGCAAGGTCGACCTGATCCTGATGGTCGACGTCTATCACGAATGCGTCGATCCGGAGACGACCCTCCAGGGCTTGCTGAAGGCCCTCCGGCCCGGCGGATCACTGGTTCTGGTCGAGTTCCGGGGCGAGGATCCCGAGGTCCCGATCAAGCCTGAGCACAAGATGACCATCAAGCAGGCTCGCCGCGAGGTCGAGCCCCAGGGATTCCGGTTCAAGACCTCGCTCGAGTTCCTCCCATGGCAGCACGTCATCATCTTCGAGAAGCCCGCCGGGAAACGCGGCGAAGCTCCCGCGAAGGCGGCCGCGGGAAACGCCCCGTCCGGAACCAAGGCCGACGGTCAGGGCGCAGACCGGATCGGGCGCCGCCACGCCTTAGGCCCCGTGAGGGAGAGATCGAGCCGTGACGCTCACGACTCTGCTGACGGTCCTTCTGGTCCTGTCGCCGGATGCGGGACCGGTTTTCAGATCCGCGAAAGCGACCAGAGAATTCATACACGCAGATGAACGAGGTCTACGACCAGTACGCCGGCGGGAGTCTCCTGAAGGTCGACGCCCGGGGCTGGTCGCTGACGAACGCGAGCCGCGGCGGCGCCACCAGGTCCCCGGATCACGGGCCTGAGCCGAACCTGTGATCGCCCCCGCGTCCGCCGCGATCAGATCGAGCGGTCGTCCCGCCGGCGGCCAATTCCTCCCGCCCGGATGACGAAAAAGAGGAGCTGAAGGATGCTGGTGAGGGTCGCCGCGACGTAGGTCATGGCCGCGGCGTTCAGGACCTTGCCCACCACCTGGTCCTCCTCGGGCGTGATCAATCTCGTCTGCTGCAACTGCCGCCGAGCCCGGCGGCTGGCGTCGAACTCGACCGGCAAGTTGACGAGCTGGAAGACCACGACGGTCGAGAACAGCAGGATCCCCGTCCAGATCAGAGCCATCGACTGAAAGATGACCCCGGCCAGGAGGGCCATGAACGAGATGTTCGAGCCGATGCCGGCCAGGGGTACGATCAGGTTGCGGACCACCAGCAGCGGATAGTGGCTCGCATCCTGGATCGCATGCCCGGCCTCGTGCGCGGCGACGCCCACCGCGGCAAGCGTGTTGTACTGGTAGTTCGTCGCGGACAGCCTGAGGATCTTCGCGGAGGGATCGTAATGGTCGGTGAGCTGCCCGGGTACCGGCTCGATCTGGACGTGCTCGACGCCCCCGGACTGCATCACCACCGCGGCGGCCTGGGCCCCCGTCACGCCCGAGGAGGCGCGATAGCGCGAACCCTCGCGGTAGGACGAGAGAATGCGGCTCTGGGCCCAGCCGGCCACGGCCATCCCCGGCAGCATCAGAAGCAAGTACAAGGGATCAAAGGCAAACGGCATCGCCAGGCTCCTTGCCGAACCACGATCGGAACTGAAACATCCGTTGACACCAGGATAGACGGCGCCTCGTCGATTTCAAGCGAGCATCGATGGCGTCCGTCAACTTGGCTGCCCTTCCGCGGGTTCGTGCGAAGGGCCTGGTGCTGGACGACAGCTCACGCCACGCCGTGTTGCTTGAACCAATCCAGCAGCCGCTTCCAGCCATCTGCGGCCTGGGCTTTGCGATAGCTTGGGCGATAGTCGGCGAAGAAGGCGTGCGGCGTTTCGGGGTAGACGATGATCTCGCCCGTCTTGCCGGCCTCCTTGAGTGCCGCGCGCATCCGTTCGACGCTCGCGACCGGGATTCCCTGGTCGGCGCCGCCGTACAGCCCGAGGACCGGGGCATTGAGCTCGCGTACCAGGTCGATCGGGTTCTTTGGGTGCAGCGCGTCCGGCTCGCCGACAAGCCGCCCGTACCAGGCAACTCCGGCTTTCAGGTCAGGGTTGTGCGCGGCGTAGAGCCAGACGATCCGCCCGCCCCAGCAGTAGCCGGTGATGCCCAGCCTCGCCGTGTCCCCCTTGCTCGAGCCCTTGGCCCAGGCCACCGCGGCGTCCAGGTCGGACAGCACCTGCGCGTCGGGAACCTTGGAGACGACCTTGTCGATGATGTCGCGGAAGTCGTCGATCTTCGACACGTCGCCTTGACGAGCATAGAGCTCGGGAGCCACGGCCAGGTAGCCGAGCTTGGCCAGGCGCCGGCAGATGTCCTTGATGTGCTCGTGGACGCCGAAGATCTCCTGCACCACCAGGATCGTGGGAAAGGGCCCTCCCGCCTCGGGCATCGCCCGGTAGGCCGGGATCTCGCCATCGGTCACGGGGATCTTCACCTCTCCGGCCGCCAGCCCCTTGGTGTCGGTTCCGATGGTCTGGGCCGAGACAGGCTGCGTGGCGACGGCAAAGCCCGTCGCCAGCGACGTGACCACGAAGCCGCGCCGCGAGAATTCAGCGCCGTCAGCCTCACGATTCGATTCGTCGAGCATGAGTTGTTCCCTGTTGAGGTGAGAATTCGATGAGTTGCTGTCCCGGCGTCCCGAGGATCAGCCGGAAGTAGCACTTGCCTGCCGAAGCAACGAATGCGGGAGAATCGGCCGGTCGCGCGGATCGTCATTTTATCGTCGCTGATCGTCCGGGGCGACGGCTCACTCTTCGTCAGCGCCCCCAGGTCTGATTCGAACATCTTGAGGAAAGGTGGCCTGGCAAGCCGGTGCTTTCAAGCGGGTCGAGTCTTTCTTGGCGATTTTTCCGTCCGAGCGCGATGCTCATTCCCGCGCCAGCCAGATCTTCAAGACCTGGAGGAGCAATAATGGTGCGGATCCAAGAGAGGGTTCCACCAGCGTTGTGGATTCCCGCCCTGCTCGAACCCATCGCCGGGGACAGAATCGATGAAGCAGGTCTACTGGTTGCGCCTGATCTCCGCCCTGGCTCTCGCAGGAGGCCTGCTCGGCGCGGGAACCGCCGCCGCGGACGACTACTACTTCGGGATGATCTTCGGCTCGCAGTCTCAGCCCAAGCAGCTTCGCTACACCCACACCTGGATCACCCTGGTGCACGCTTACGGTGAAGGGCCCGACCTCAGTACCTACAATCTCGAACTCAATACAATTAGCTGGTTACCGGCCACCCTGGAGGTGAAGGTGCTCCGCCCCTGGCCCGAGCCGGGCGTCAGCCTCGACCTCTACCAGACGATTCAGGCCATGCAGGCAAACCGCGAGTCGATCACCCTGTGGGGACCGTTCGTGGCCCGCCCGGAGATCTGGCAGCGGTCCCAGTATATCCGACAGATCCTCGAAAGCGGCCGGGCGGAATACCGGGCGATCAGCACTGGCGCAATCTCGTCGATCAGCGACTGCATCCATGCCGTGGCCGCCGTGGACCCGGTGTTTGGCCGCAACCACTATCCCCTGATCCGCATCGGAAAGCCGGCCTCGCGCTACATCGCGCACCAGGTTATGATGCGGAGCGTGTTCGACCAGTACCAGTACAACAACGCCTGGCTGATTCCTCGCCTTGGCCTGGATCGCTATGGCATCGAAGTTGTGCCGCCCCAGGCCATCGCCAAGGCCCCCTGCGGGCTATGCAAGCTGCCCGACTGAGAACGGCCCAGGATGATCGGGAAAAACGGCCTTCGCGGTTCCGCTGCCCTCGCTCCTGGCACCATGCCCCACCTGACCCTACTCCGCCCGCCCTGCTATAATCGGAAGGAGCCTCTCAAAACCCAGGCAATCCCGGGAGCGGACGATGGCCACGCCCCTGAGCCTTGAATCGGCGGAGTACGAGTTCCTGGTCAGCCCGCTCACCTCGATGCATCAGGTTCCGGCTGAGCCTTCCTCGCTCTCGGTCAAGGTCTCGTTCGGAGCCGTCTCCGACGCCGGGAAGGTCCGCCAGCGAAACGAGGACCATTACATGGTGGCCCGGGTGCGCAGGACCTTCAACGTTCTGGCACACAACCTGCCCAAGGAAGAAATGCCCGACTTCATCGGCGAGGACGCCTATGCCATGGTCGTGGCCGACGGCATGGGGGGGATGAACGCCGGCGACGTCGCCAGCATGCTGGCGATCAGCACCGGTGTGAAGCTCGCCGACAGGTCGGTCAAGTGGGGGTTCAAGATCAACGAGAAGGAAGCCCGTGACCTGCTCGCCCGCCTGAGCGCCTACTTCCGCGAGATTGATCGCCGGATCACCCGCAAGAGCGAGGCGGATCGCCGGCTCTTCGGCATGGGCACCACCATGACACTCGCCTACAGCGTCGGGATTCACCTCTTCTTGATCCACGTCGGCGACTCGCGCGCCTACCTCCTCCGGAATGGCCAACCCCAGCAGCTCACCCGCGACCACACCGTGGCCCAGGCCCTCGCCGACGCCGGCCAGATCACCCAGGACGATGTGCGCAAGCACCTGCGAAGAAATACCTTGACCAACTATCTGGGCGGCCACCGCGGCCGGGTCAAGGCCGACGTCCGCTGGCTCCGCCTCGAGGACGGCGACAGGGTCCTGCTTTGCAGCGATGGCCTGACCGACATGGTCGACGACCCGGGCATTGCCACATGCCTGGCCAAGAACCCCGAGGCCGATCAGGCCGCCCTGGCGCTGACGAGGCTCGCTCTCCGCCTCGGCGGCAAGGACAACATCACCGTCATCGTGGCAAACTACTCCATTCCCAGCAGCCTCGCGACCCAGTCCCCTCCGGGCGAGACCGCCGATTATCCCGAACCCAGGCAAGGCGACTCCACCAACGAATACCCCGTGGACACCGAAGATCTCCCCACGCTGGAGTGAGCGGAGCGGAACCGAACCGGGACCGCTGGCAACATCCCGGGGCATGCGCGGGGTCGGCTGCCGGCGGCCGCTTCCGCGACGCTCACGACGACGAACGGCCGAACCGGCGGCGGAGCTCGGCCATCAGGTCGGTGAGGTCATCGGCCAGCGGGGCCTCCACCCGGATGGCTTCCCCGGTGAACGGGTGGACCAGTCCCAGGCCCTGGGCGTGCAACGCCTGGCGACCGAGACGAACCGGGGACTTCGAGCCGGCCCGTGAGCCGTAGACCGGGTCGCCCACCACCGGGTGACCGATCTCGGCCAGGTGAATCCGGATCTGATGGGTCCGACCGGTCTCGAGCCGGCAGGAGAGAAGGCTGGCCACCTGGCCGAAGCTCTCCAGGACCTGGAAGTGGGTCACGGCCGGAACGCCCTCGCAAGGCCGGCGCGAAACCCCTCGGCGGCCGTCTCCGCGATCGGCAACCAGCGGGAAGTCGATTCGCCCCGAGGAGGTCAGAAACACGCCCTCGACCACCGCCAGGTAGCTCCGCTCGATCGCATGGGACCGGAACATCGCCTGGAACGGGCGTAGGGCGCGGGGTGAGGTGACCACCAGGATCGCCCCGGTCGTGTCCCGGTCGAGCCGATGAACGATGCCCACGTAAGGCCTGGCGATCCCATGCCTTCGGATGAGATAACGGCCGGCTCGCTCGAGCAGCGTGTCGCGCTCGCGGGCCTGGGTCGGCTGGGTGAGCAGGCCCGCGGGCTTGTTCACGATCAAGATCTGGCCATCCTCGAAGAGAACCTGCAATCGCCGGCACAGAACCCCCAGCCCGGGGCGATTGGGATCGTAGACCAGGGCCGCGGCCGGCTCGACTTCCTGGCCCGGGTTCACGCAGCGCTCGCCGTCCACGTCGACGTGGCCCTTCCGCACCGCCTCCTGCGCCCCCCGCCGCGACAGGCCGTACCGTTCCGCGATCAGTTTGTCCAGCCGCATGTGTGTTTCCGGATGTCCCGTCACGCCAACCGCGGAAAGAGACCAGATACCTTGGTGTGATTGAGGATACGTCAAGCACGGGAACCCCGTCAAACCGGACAAGCTCGCCACCCCGCCAGGGCACCTCGACAACCGCCCAAGAATTGGCCAGGCAGGGACGATCCCTTCTGCCCTCACGATGCATTTTGCCGAAACCAGAGGAATCATTGGGCCTGAGCGGCCCATCAGGACGATCTGATAACCGAGTAAGAAGCCCGACGACCGCACCGTGCGGCCGAGGAGGCCTGGCCAGCCAAGCAAGCGGCCGGGTCGCTTGGACAGGTAGTCGCATCCGGTTGGGCGGGATCGAACCAGGACTCCCCACGGCGGTCACACCTCCCTCAAGGAATGGGCCCGAGGGACCGCCGAGGATGCCAAGGAGGGTGGAAGCGATGGGGTTGCCCCGCATGGGATCGCCGCGAGGTGCCACGAGCCGCCGGATGGCGCTCTGGTCGGCGCTGGCGGTGGGCGGTATCTTGCCCTCGGTCGGCTGCCAGGTGGAATACGCAGGCATGACGCTGCCCTCGGGCAAGTACATGCACGACGACGTTCAATACTTCCCGGCTGGACCGGAGTTCCCTTGGGCCAATACCCAGGCGGCGACCCAGCGGGCGCGGATGCGGGCGATGGGCATCGAGCCCCCGCCGCCGCCAGGCGCGTACACCCAGCCCATCGGCGCTGGAGCCATCAATCCGATCCAGAACCAGATGGGCCGGCCGACCGATGTGAACGTCGGACCATTCGGTGCAGAGCCCAATCTCGGACCCATCGCGCAGCCGCCAGCTCCCGGAATTGGCCCGGGCGGAGCCGCCCCCGGAGCGACCCCGCCGCCTCCCGCGCCAGGAATCGGCCCCGGAGCTGGAGCCGCCGCACCTGGCGGAGCGCCACGGGTTCCACCGCCTCCGCCGCCTGGCGGCAACCCGGAGACCGACACCGAACCGCCCAAGTGATCGCGCTCACGCGAGCCGGCCCGAGGCGACGAAGCCGGGCCGGCCTCGCACCACCGTGGCAAAAGTGCGGAACGGGACGATCATGATCAGGGAACAACTGGCCAGGCTGGCCAGGCCCCGGTCAGGCTCGATTCCCGTTCCGCTTTTTCTTGCTCGTGGTGCAGGATGATCTCGGACCTGAGCGCCTGTGGCGTCAGGATGAATCCTGACCTGCGGGCTGGCTAACGACCCGGACCGTCTTTTGGCGAGGGGTCCTCGGGGGCCTTGGCGGACCTCGCCGGCTTGATCGGGATCTGCACCTCCCAGCGACGGTCGGCCGTGGGGGTCATCGGCCCGTGGTATCCCAGGCGCCGCGCGGGTCCGGCCTCCACCCACTGATCCTTGTGCTGGTCGAGCCAGGCGTGAAGCTTCGCCACGCCGTCGCGCAAGGTGAACTCGGACATGCTCCCGACCAGACCCAGACAGACGAAATCCTGGGCCGGGTGGTCCTTGACCACGACGGCACCGACCCCCTTGCCCGGCTGGCCCTGCTGGGTGCTTCGGTAGAGAAACTTTATGGTCATAAAGAATCCAGCCGACGGCCAGCCCGAGAAGGGCCGACGACATCCCGATTCGCATCAAGAACATGAGAAGAACCCCGGTCACAAAGAATCGAGCAGGAGAACGGTTTCGCCAGGGTTCGGAGCCTGCATGCAACTCATGGCGCAGGGCCCTTGCCCGTATCAGACGGCTTAGGCGCCGCCTGCCGCCGCGTCAATCCTGGGCCAGGCCCGGCCGGCGATTGACCGGGGCGGCCCGGGCCTCTACATTGAAGCGAAACCACAGCCCTCCGAGACCCGCACGCCATGATCAGTCTGCTCGCAGGTCAAATATCCCTTGGCATTTACGCCGTCCTGCTCGCCGTCGGCGGGATTATAGGCTACACCAAGGCCGGCAGCCGCCCCTCCCTGATCGCCGGCCTCGCCAGCGCCGTGGCAGCGCTCCTCGCCCTGGGGCTTTCCTATCGGAATGCGACCCTGGGCATGGGTGTGGGGGCGCTCGTTGCCCTCCTCCTGGCCGTCTTCTTCGGCTATCGGTTCCTGGCCAAGACCCGCAAGTTCATGCCCGCCGGCCTGCTCGCCGTCGTGAGCCTGGTGGTCCTGGCGATGGCCATCCTGGTTCTGGTCTGAGCTGTTGCGGTAGAATGAATTTCGGTGGAGACCGTCGCCATCGAGGGAGTTCGCCGGCCATGCCCAGTCCGTTCCCTGGTATGGACCCCTTCCTGGAGAGCCAGGGGTTCTGGCAGGATTTTCACACAAGCCTGCTCACGTACTGCCGTGAATCTCTCAATGCGTCGCTTCCAGGCCACTATGCCGCCCTGATCGAGGAGCGGATCAGCCTGGTGGATCTCTCGGGAGAATCGCTGGCCGGCTACCGGCCGGACGTATCGATTGTCCGTGGCGATCGCGGGCCGGCCACGCGGGGGGAACCGGGAAGCGTTGCCACCCTGGAACCGGTCGCGGTTCCCCTGGCCCGCAAGGATCTCGACGAGGTTCGCGAGCGCTGGATCGAGATCAAGCGATTGCCCGACCTCTCTCTCGTGACGGTCATCGAGATCCTCTCGCCCACCAACAAATCGGGTTTGGGCCGGATCGACTATCTCGTGAAGCGGCGCGAGTTTCTCGACCAGCCGGTTCACCTGGTGGAGATCGACCTCTTGCTTGGTGGCCACCGCCTGCCCATGGGCGGACCGGTTCCACCGGGTGATTATTTCGCCTACGTCTCGCGTGTGGACAAGCGCGAATCCTGCGACGTCTACGCCTGGTCAATCCGCCGCACCCTGCCCGAGATCCCGATCCCCCTGTCTGCTCCCGACCCCGATCTCCGCCTGGACCTGGCCGCCGTCGTCTCTCGGGCCTACGACCAGGGGCGATATGCCCGTCTCATCCACTACGGGGCCCCGATCGACCTGCCCGTGGCGGAAGCCGACCGCCAGTGGGTGGCAACGCAGCTTTCGCGGGGGTCATGAACGGGAAAGGGGGACAGACATTCATTTCAGGTCGTAGTCCATCAATAAGATAAGCGCTATGTCCCCCTACGTCCCTCATACCGGCTTGATGTTCTGGTTCATCCGGAAGAGGTTCGTCGGGTCGTACTTCTTCTTGAGCTCCACCAGCCGACTGTACGTCGCACCGTAGGCGAAGGCGATGCGGTCGGTCTCGTCTTGGGTGAGGAAGTTGATGTACGCGCCGCTGCCGGCAAACGGCTGTGACTTGGTGAAGAATTCGCTGCGCCCAGGCGATGCAGCGCCTCGTCCTCGGCGGCCGACTCCCAGCGGCCGTGCACGTTCATCACGTAATTGGCGTCTCGGCTCGCGTAGGCCATCGCCTCGGGCGCTACGCGGGCCGTCTGGCCTCCGATCGTGCCGACAAAGATCTCGCACTGCGGCGATGGCAGCGTGCCGGCGTATTCGATGATGGCGTCGATCGCGCCGTCGCTGAGCTGCGAGAAGTTGTGCGACTTCCAGTAGTTGCGCGCACCCGGCGTCAAGAGCGGATC
>CAWFJM010000075.1:0-50008 GCA_963816015.1 uncultured Planctomycetaceae bacterium
GAAGGGGGCCGGATCGCGTGGATTGCCAAAGCTCGGGCCGGGCCCGACGATGCAGCGCACCGGTGGTCACCCGGCGATTCTCATAGGTGGAGAGCGCCATGGTTCGGAGGGTCAGGATCGCTTCGGCGGTCCTGCTCGGGGACGAGGCGGCGGCGGAGTAAGCCGAGGGCTCCACGCTGGCGGCCACGTAGTGATCCTCGGGCATTCCCCTGCGCAGTTGCAGGAGAGTGACGCGGGACCCGCAGAAGAGCACCTGGTGGTGCAGGTCCATGACCCTGCCAATAGCAAGGATGACTCGCGATCTCGCGGGCCCAGGCCCAGGGATCGGGGAACCGTGAGACGGTGCCAGACCCCGAAGAGCGAGACCCGTGCGGATTCTCGCGACGTCTCTTGGTCCTCGTCGAGATGGAAATCGAGGGCGAAGGCGGGGCTCACACGAGGCGCGGGGACAGGCTTGCCCGCCAGGGTGAGACTCGACTCGGGCTCAACTTCCAACGCGCCGGGAAAGAAGGAAAGGATGTCGCGGCGGAAAACCGCCGAGGAAGATCTCCGTGAAATTGCTCAGGTCGTGGAATGGGACCAGCTTCCGGTGCGGGTCCTCGGGTCCTGGGCCCTGCGCCCCTCGCGGGGGTGAGGTGGATCGGGAGCGGCATCGGCTGGCTCCTCCCTGTGCTAGGACGAGGCTGTCGCGTTCCCCTCCTGGGTCCGCGATCATAGCGGGCAATCCCTGATCGGGGAAGGGCGATAAGACGGGCGAGAGCATCTCATGGATGCACCTCCGCTTCTGTCGGCACGTGAGAGGGGGGGGGGGGGGGGGGGGGGGGGGGGGGGGGGGGGGGGGGGGGGGGGGGGGGGGGGGGGGGGGGGGGGGTTGCCTCCGTTGCCCTCCAGCGCCACGGTTGCTCCTCCGCGAATTTGGGTTCGATCGTCCCCGCCGAAGACGGCCGTTTGTTCGGCCTTTAAAGTATTGGCTGGAAATGAGTTAAGATGTCGTCGATTTGGCTTCGTTCGGCGAAATCTCGATTCTCCCGGTTCCCAGCGGCAGATTGCACCGAGTACTCCGGACCTGTCCCGGGACACCCCGTGCCGGTACGATCGGCTCAGGTCCCCCAGCCGCACGACCTCGCACGACCCGCACGGTCGTCACGACCAATCCACGGAGGTCTCCGTATCAATCCTCGCTCGGGCCGCGCAGGCGTGGGCTCGCCGAGACCTCTTCTTCTCGACGGATACCGCCCGCGGCACGGAATCTCTCACCGAATTGCCAAAGAACCAGCGCATCCTTCCAGGGTAACTCTACCACGCGATCGAGCGGTCCTTGCCCAAAGCACACACGATTTTGCTTGCCGGGGGCGGTCTTCACTAAATGCACAGTCGAGAAAAGAGGGGACATACATGCTCTATAAGAAAACCTCGGTTTCCCATTCAATATGGCTGATCTATGGTCCGTCAGACTCCCTAATTTACGGGGTTCCTTGGCTCAGTCACATCAACCAAACTGCTTGCAAGGCAGGTTTTCTACAGAGCAGGGGACATACAGGTTTCTTCAGCGGCTCCATGCCGCCGAACGATTTAAGAAAGCATATGTCCCCATTTGGTCGCTATGTCCCCATTTGGTCGTCGGCACGGTGAGGGAGACATTGACGAGCGTCCTGCAATTTGCCTTCGGGGCGTTATGCGAAAACCCCCCATATACCTGCAATTCGGTCCATATCCAATAAAAAATGCCTCCCCTTGGAAAGGGAGGCATCAACCCACCAGAGATCTGGCAAGTGTTCTTTGGGGGATCAGCGTCGAACTTGCTGAATTTTATTTGCGATCTCGATCGCCTTATCCAGAACCTCGCGCAGCCTGTCGACGAATTGGTGTGGACAATGCCGATCTTCGCCGGCTTTTGGCGGCCTTGCCGGCATCCATTTGCCTTTCATCGATCCAGGTACCGACGCGCGTACGCTGCAAATAAGTAGGACCGTCGATACCGTGGGTGTGGTAGAACACGAAAAGGACATTGTCCTTCTCGTCGAAGATGAAGACGATCGTCTGGACGATTGCATCCCCCCGTGCTTCTCGCCATTCGAGTAGCGGGACTCTACCACGAGACCGCCACCCTCGGACAAAGTGACCTTGGTCGTGATGTCGCGATGGGACGCCATGACATCGAACTTCTGTGCCTTCAGCGGCAGCGGGCCGGCGAAGACGGCGCCAATCGTCCCGAGCAGCATGCTCGTTGTGACAACTCCAAGAACCATAGCTCGCAGATATGTCATTCTTATCTTCCAGCAAATGAGCGATTAGCCAGTCAACCTGAGGTGAGCTAGCAGCTCGTCTAAAACCTGGTCTGGGTCGCTCGCTGGCATTAAGAAATCGGAATTCATAGGCAAAAATTGGGCGATATTCTCACAACTTCCTAGCGATTTACAGGTATTCACGGTATTTGCGATATTCAAAGCAAATTGAGTCAGCAGTGCTCTCGTCACAATCATCATGTACGACTTCCTCAATTTTTATGTAAACTTCCACCACAAATCGTATAGACCATTTATCTCCGCCACTCACCCAATTCCAGGGACAATTCGGTGTCAGTTCATCATTATTGCTTCCCGCGGGACAATTCGGTGTCAGGGACAATTCGGTGTCGGACTTCATCATTATTGTTTCCGGACAATTCGGTGTCAGTTCATCACGGACAATTCGGTGTCAGTTCATCATTATTGCTTCCTGTGCATCAAGTTCGGTAAGTTGGATTCATGGGAAGACTTCCAAGACCGACAGGCGATGACCTTATTTACCACGCGATCAACCGCGGGAACAAGCCGACTGATGTCCTCGGCCCCGACGGCGAACGGGATATGTTCCTTGGCGATCTCGCCCGCACCAAGGCACGGTACCCCTTCGCGCTCTTCGGCTACTGCTTGATGTCCAACCATTTTCATCTGCTTCTCAAGCCGGCACCCGGGCAGTCGATCAGCCGCATCCTCCAGTCCCTGACCGTCGCTCACACCTGGCGGCACCACCGGAGACAGGGAACCAGCGGCCACGTCTGGCAGGGCCGCTTCCGATCCCCCGGTCATCCAGGACGGCGACCACCTGCTCGTCGTTCTCAGGTACATCGAGGCCAACCCGGTGCGGGCCGCGATGGTGGCCGATCCGTGCGGAGAAAATCCGGTGTCAGCGGCAATCCGGTGTCAGTGCACCTTTTCGCGTGGCGGACGGCCACGACGGCGGGGCTCGCGGACGATGCCGAGCTCCTCTTTCGCAAGGCTGTCCTGCACCGCAAGGCGGCCCAGCCGGCCGAGGCCGAATCGTGCTGGCGTCGGGTCCTCACCCTGAGGCGTCCGGAGCAGTTTTGCAATATCGATCAGGGCATCTACCGCCACCTGACCCTTCGCAACCTCGCCGTCCTGGTCGAGGAGCGAGGTGATCCGGGGGAGGCGGCGGCACTCTGGGAGCAGGTCCTGGCCGAGTGCGATGGGGACGGCGAGGCGATCGCCAAGCTGGAGCGACTGAGATCCACGGAACCGGAACCATGAGCGCGCATAGGTTCCTTCACTTCCACCGGGTGCGGGTGCGGGACGAGCGATTCGATTGACTCTCGTCGTCGCCGGAGGCCGTGGCCACTGCCTCTTCGCTGCGCGATCCCTTGCGGCGGGCGATACTGGGATTGACCAGGTTCCAGGAGCGGCCGTTGCTGACGATGGTGATGGTGCCGCGCAGGTCGGTGCGGAGGAACGGGATCTCGTTCTTCCGGAGCAACGAGACCGTCTCGGCATGGGGGTGGCCGTAGTCGTTGCCCGAGCCCAGGCTGGCGACGGCCAGCTCCGGCTGGACCAGGTCCAGCCAGGCTCTGGTTCGTGCCGTTGTGGCTGCCGTGATGGGCCAGCTTGAGGATCGTGCAGTCGGAGATCAGCTCCCGGTTGTGTGTGATCCACCACTGCCGTTCGTCGACCTCGCTGTCGCCGGTCAAGAGGACCGAGAACTTGCCGTACTGGAGGCGGACGCCGATCGAGTTGTTGTTCTCCTCGTCCCGGCTCTCCGGAGGCTGCGGGAGGACGGTCAGGAGCACCGAGCCCAGCTCGATCTTGCGCGCCTTCTTCGTGGGCTCCACGGCGGTGATGCCCTCCGACTTCACGGTCTGGAGGAGCTTCAGGTAGCCCTTGGTCGTGTGCGACGAGCCCGTGGCCATGAAGTACTTGGGCTTGAAGTTGCGGATGACCTGGTCCATCCCGCCGTAGTGATCGCTGTGGTGGTGCGAGACGATCACGATGTCCAGGGCGGTGATGCCCTTGCGCTTCAGGGCCTGGGTGGCCGCGTCCCGTGAAGGGCCGGCGTCGATCAGGGCGGACTTCCCCTCGGGCGAGCGAATCAAGATCGAATCGCCCTGGCCGATGTCGAGGAAGTCGACGACGACCGACCGCGAGGCGCCGCCGGACCAGTTCGAAAAAAGCTGGCCAAGCCCGGTCGTGGCCGGCGCGACGAGGAACAGCCCAAGCAGGAGAGCGATCCGCAAGAACCGGGAGCGTTTCACAGCTTGATGTCCCCGCCGGGATCGGTCGCCTTCAGGTCCTTCTGGACCTTTCGGGTCTCCTCGCCGAGCCTCTTGGTGGCCTCGGCGTCACGCTCGAGGCTCAGCGTGAGGACGTCGCCGGCTCTGGCCGAGGGAGGAAGCATCGCCTTGGGAATGTTGATCGACTCGCCGTCCTCGGTCACGAGGACGGCGATCGACTTGTCCTTGCCTTCGAAGCGATCGAGGGACAGGCGAGTGGTCACGCCGTGGTCTCCTTGCGTTCACTTGATAACAATAGGACGCTCCGCGACCTCGCGGGAATTTCCCTCGCGGGAGGCGCTCGCGCGCTGATTCTGGGAATCTCCGATCCGCTTGGTCTGGAAGACGATCCGGTTCTGTTCCGAGTCGAGACTCGAGCCGCCGCGGCCCTCAACCTCCAGGGCATGGATGCCGGAGGCCAGCGGGAAGACGCCTGGCTCGGGATGGGCCATCTTCAGCTCCCTGCGGTCAAACAAGATCCCCTTCCGGTCCCAGACATCGACGACAATGTTGTCTCCGGGCGACCATTCGATCTCGAAGGGACGATCGACGAACCTGGCAGTCAGGTCGTCCTTGCCGGCGACGGCGAGGTTCTCCCCATAGGATTTGCTCTCCCAGACCGTGACGGCCTTCTCTCCGTCACGGAGCTTGCTGACGCGCGCCTGGATATCGACCGTGCGCCCCTCCTTGAAGAGCTTCGGGTCGAGCTTGATCTCGGTAATCTTGACCTTGTAAACACCCGGCTGGCGGGGATCATCTGTGAGCACCCCCGACACGGCCGACACCACCACGCTTTTCAGGTCGGCGCCCTCGGCGCTCTCGTCCTGGCTCTTGTTCACGACTCTGCCCAGCAGTGCGCGCACCTGGGGGTGGTCCTTGAACGCCCAGCCGCCGACGCCGGCTCCGCCGCCGGTCAGCACCATGACCACGAAGTAGATCAGCCGTCGGAACAGCGACTTCGGCTTCTTGCGAGTCGTCACGTGGAAAGGCTCCTCATCCGTGAGCCATCAACCGGGCCGACCATCCTGGTACGGCGAACTCCGGAAGACGACGAAACGAAGGGGAAAATCAACCGCGGGAATTGGGCCCCAGAGGTACTGGGAGAAGACGCGAGGAGATGGGGTGCTCGGACTTATATCATGCTTGGCCGGAGCGTCAAGGCGAGTTCCTCGAGCCCGCCGGGCTGTTCATTGTCTCTGGGAGAGCGGCCTCCTTTGCTGGCGGGAGAGGACGACCGCCGTCGCTCGCAGGAGGCGGGGTTCATCTTCCACATGACCAAGTCGGTCAAGCCTGCCGCCCTCGAGGATCTGCTGACCGGGTTGCAGGCGACAACGGCCTGATGGCCGGCCTGCAACCAGCCGTCGCTTGGTACACCGTTGCCGGACAATGTCCCCTGCTTCCCCTAGTCAGCTCACGCGCCGGGTTCGTATCATGAACCAGCATTCCACGACGGCAATGTGCCGGTTGCGGGATGTCTGGGAATGAGGCAGGATCGACGCGCGGGTCCAGGCCGCGACGTCTCGATCGGACAGAAGGCGGCGGAGCTAGCCGCTTTCGGTTCGTCAACTGGCGAGAGGCGAGGAGATGAGGGCCATGGCGGCGCGTCGACTGCTGCTGGTCGAGGACAGTTCCACGATGCGGCGCATGCTGGCGATGATGCTCAAGGAGGAGGGTTACGACGTCAAGACCGCCAATCACGGCGTCGACGGCCTGGCCAAGGCGCGCGAGGAGCCGCGTCCCGAGCTGATCCTGTCCGACTACGAGATGCCCGAGATGGACGGGGCCGGGCTCTGCAGGGAGATCAAGAAGGACAAGGAGCTCAGAACGACCCCCGTGCTCATGCTGACGACCCTGGGCGAGACGCACAACAAGATTGCCGGCCTGGAGTCGGGCGCGGATGACTACATCCAGAAGCCCAAGAGCCCCGATGAAGTCCAGGAGATGTTCGCCCGGATCCGCGCCGCGCTGCGGACCGCGGACCTCACGGCCGAGGTTGCCGAACGCAACCGCCTGCTGGAAGCGGCCCACAAGAAGCTGACCTTCGAGCTCGAGCTGGCCCGCAAGGTCCAGTTTGCCCTGATGCCGCGTCCCCCAAAACCGAGGGGAGTGTTACAGGTGGCCGTCCGCTACACTCCGGCCAATCAGCTCGGCGGCGATGTGTATGACTTCTACCGGTTGGAGAACAACCGGCTGGGCATCCTGGTCGCCGACGTGTCGGGACATGGCGTCAACTCCGCCATGCTCTCGGGAATGGTGAAAGCACTGGCGGCACCCCTTTCGATCGCCGTGCTCGAGCCCGGGGAGCTGCTCGCGGGACTGGACGTTGCCACCGAGCAGTACTTTCCCGAAGGCTACTTCTGTACCGGCTTTTACCTCATCGCCGACGAGGAGACCGGACTGGTTCGGTATGCCGGCGTCGGCCATCCTCCGACGATTGTGATCGGTCCCAACGGAACTCGGACATTACCGTCCAACCCCGGCATGCTCGGTATTGGCATGGTCGACGGCACCGCGGGCGACGCTGACCGGCTCCAGCCCGGGGAGTCGCTTATCATCTACACCGACGGGCTGACCGATGCCATGGATCCCTCGGACGTCCTGTTCGGTGAGGATCGCCTCAAGACACTGTTGCAAGGTCATCACGGCGCTGATCCGACCGAGATTCTCAACCGGGTCGATGATGCCCTGAACCGGCACACGGCACCGGGCCGCCCTGCAGACGATATCAACATCATCGTCCTCCAGCGCTCGTCCAGGTAATCCTCCCCAACGGCAGGTAACCATGGTAGAGTAGATGATTGAGCCGCGAATCTTCCGCGTAGGACGAGGGACCGTCCACGCTCCTCATCTTCGCGTCCACTCGCAACGCTCAACTCCACTTCAGCTCTGCTCGCTCGGTGAAGAACGGGTGGTTCGTGCCATGGCGCTCGATCAACCGGAGTTCAAGACGATCACCCTCGAGGGGCCTACCACAATCTACGAGGCGTCGGCCCTGCGAGAGACGCTGCGCGAGGCGATGGCCGAGGGGAAGGATCTGCGTATCGACCTGGGAGAGTCGGGCCGTTGGGACCTGGCTGGTCTTCAACTCCTGATCTCCTGCGTCAAGACAGGGCAGAGCAAGGGCCGCACTGTCCGGCTTCTCCGGGTTCCCAAGGTCTGCGCCGAGATCGCCGACCGGTCAGGCCTGTCAGACTGGCTTCGCACCGTCTCAGAGTGATCCGGCCTGGGTACTGAAAAGGAATAATCACGGTTCGATACCGAATGGAGGGTGCAAGGTTGCAGTGTGGCACGTGCGCCGCTCGGGACCCCTGATCTGGCGACGCCGGTGGGGTTGGTGAGAAGGGTTGCGGTGTACTGACCTTATGAGCAAGACCATTGTTCATGCCGACGACAGCGCCTCAGTCCGTCGCTGGGTCGCGGAGCAGCTCGGCGACAGGGACTTCCGGGTCGTCTCGGTTTCCGATGGCGAAGCGGCGCTGAAACTCCTGCACGAATCGCCGTGCGACCTGCTCCTGACCGACCTGGAGATGCCCAACCTCGATGGCCTGGCGCTGGTCGCCGCAGTCCGAGACCTGCCGTCTCATCGCTTTCTCCCCGTCCTCGTTCTCTCCTGCCGGCATCCGAGCGAGTTTGAGCCCCAGCGACGGCAGGGCGTGACCGGATGGCTGGTCAAGCCGATCGACGCCGAGCATCTCCGTCGCTGGGTCCGTCGGGTCTTGCCGGCGTAGTCCGAAGTCCGTATTCATTTATATAGTTAGCTGAGCCCGGGTTGCCTCTGACTCCCCGTCCGGGCGGTGGAGCACGTCGCGATCAGGGGGCCCGAGCAGGAAGCAAGCGTCGGGGAATCGTCCTGGATGGATGATGGTGCACAGGTTTTCGCTCGAAGGTCCCTTCTGACTGTTCCTTTTCGTGTAGAGTCTCAGGGGAGCAACCGCCCTCGCAAGGTGAGGACGCGACCGGCTCTCTGTCCGAACCGTTGCCATCGAATCGAACGGCAGAATCGGTAGGGGCCCCGAAAGGTGAGCGGTTCCAAGACCGAACTATTCCGAGAGATGTTCTTCGAGGAGGCGCGCGAGTTCCTGGCCACCCTGGAGCAGGGGCAGGCCGACCTGGGACAGGCCCGGGGTCGACCGTGTGCGTCTGGACCAGGTGTACCGGGCTGCGCACAGCCTCTACGAAAGGGGGCTGCGGCCATGGTGGGCTTCGAGGCGATCGCCGAACGAGCCCTGGTCATGGACGAGAGCTCTGGGCCAGGTTCGGATCGGGGCCGCTGCCTGGGCGGATGATCTGGCTCGATCGCTGGCAGTGCAGCGCGCTGAGCTGTCGGCCCTGATCGAAAGCGAGGAGCGTCAATTCCGGGAATCTACCATGTAGTCGTTTGTTCAGGTCGAGCTGGCGGGCAATTCTCAGGGTGGGCATGGCCTTCTATACTAGTGTAAGGGTTGAAGGTCTTGGGGAGTTCGGAAGACCGGTTTCGCGAGATGTTCTTCGAGGAGGCGCGCGAGCTTCTCATCAGTCTGGAAGAGGGGCTGATGGACCTGGAGCGGCGCCAGGGGGACCGTGCGCACCTGGACAAGACGTTCCGTGCGGCCCACAGCCTGAAGGGCGCCGGGGCGATGGTCGGGCTGGAGCCCATTGCCAAGTTCACGCATGGGATCGAGGCGGTTCTCGAGAAGATTCGCGCGGGTTCGCTGGCCGTCGATTCCGACATCATCACGACGCTCCTGGAGTCACGCGATCATCTGGCTGCCATGGTGGAGGGAGAGGCCGCTGGCTCGCCGATCCCCGGCTCGGGAGAGCTGAGCCAGCGCCTCGGTGATCTTCTGCGCAGCACGGCCACTCCGCCCGCCGCGGTCGCCCCGCCGGCTCCTCCGGTTCCTGCGTCAGTGTCCCCGAGTGCGCCGCCGCCGGCCGCCCCCCCGCCAGCGGCCCGCCCCCGGGTGCCGGCTTCTGGCCAGACCGAGCTTCCCCTCCCGATCCCGCCTCCTGATCCCGCCCCCCCGACCAAGCCCCCAGTGCACGAGGTGCCGGTTGGGCCTTCGGTGGTTCCCTCGACCGCCAAGCCAGTCAGCTCGAAGCCCAATGGCGCTCGGGGAAAGAAAAAAGAGAGAGGAGAAAGTGGCGCTCGAGCAGAGGGCACGCAAGGCGCGGGCGATGGACCAGGCGGGCCAACCCGCGACTCCAGGCTCGTTATCCCCGCCATCCGGGGGGAGCTTTGCGGACGACGCGAAGCGGACCTTCTACCGGATTAAACTCTCCCCGGGTCCCGACACGCTTCGACGAGGTGTCAACCCGCTGGGGGTTCTCGATGAGCTGCGGGAGCTGGGCGAATCGACCATCTCCACCGACCCGGACCTTGTCCCCTCCCTCGAGGAGATCGATCCCGAGCGATGCTACCTGAACTGGACGGTCACCCTCCAGACGGAGGCCGAACCGGAGCGGTTGAAGGATGTGTTCCTCTTCGTCTCCGAGGACAGTGCGGTGCAGGTCGAGCGCCGACTGGCCGACGGGACGTTCGAGACGGTTCCGTCGGAGCCTCTGGCTCCTCGAGGCCGCCCCCGCCGCGGGAACCGGGCCATCAATTGCGGCCCAGCCTTCTCGCGGTCCCGATTCGATCTCCCCGACGCTCTTACCCGGAGCGATGACCGGAGCCGGCCCGACGGCATCCAAGGGCGCTTCCTTGGCAACGCCTCCCTCGGTCTCCGGCCCCACCCGAGCCGGCACCCAGGTGGGCGGGTCCTCACCATTCCCGGGAGCGCGGCCGCACGCGCGGATTCGCGTCGACGCGTTTCAGCTCGACGATCTGGTCGGCCTGGCGGGCGAGCTTGTGGTGCTCTCCGACAACCTGCAGAGCCTGCGTGAGGATCCCCGCGTTGCCTCCTGGATCCATGCTCTCGAAGCGCTCGAACGGGTCAGCCGGGAGATCCGGGACACGACTCTAGACCTCAGGATGGTTCCAGTCGATGAGCTCTTCTCACGGTTTCCCCGGGTGGTTCGCGACATGGCCGACCGGTCGGGCAAGGAGATCGAGCTGCGGATCGTCGGCCAGGAGACCCGGCTCGACCGGACGATCGTCGAGCGGCTGGGCGATCCCATGGTCCACCTGATTCGAAACGCCGTGGACCATGGGCTCGAGCCTCCCCAGGAACGGCTCGAGAATGGCAAGCCCCGGGTCGGCCGGATCACCCTGATTGCCGGCCACGAGGGGGACCGGGTGGCGATTCGCGTGGAAGATGACGGCCGGGGCCTCGACCGCGAGAAGATTCTTCGCAAGGGAGCTGCCAAGGGGCTGATCGCGCCGGGAGCCTCGCCCGATGATCCCCGGGTGGTCAGCCTCATCTTCGAGCCGGGCTTCTCGACCCGGGACGACGTCAGCGAGCTGTCGGGCCGGGGGGTGGGGCTGGACGTGGTCCGGGATACGGTGCGGGCGCTGCGAGGGAGCCTGTCGGTCGAGAGCACACCGGGCAAGGGAACCTCGTTCGTCTTCCGGCTGCCGCTCACCCTTGCCTTGATCGACGGTCTGCTCGTGGAGACGGCCGGCGGGAAATTTGTCGTGCCCCTGGCCCAGGTAGAGGAGTGCGTCTCGCTCAATGGCATGGCTCCGGCCCTGGCCCGGGAGCGGCCCTGCGTGTCGGTCCGGGGCGAGCTGGTCCCGATGATCTCGCTGCGCAAGCTGTTTCGTACCAATGGGCCGCTGCCGCCGCGGCAGGAGCTCCTGCTCACCCGACACGCCGGCCAGCGGATCGGCGTCACCGTGGACCGGCTCGTCGGCCGGGTTCAGGCGGTTATCCAGTCGCTGGGCGAGGGCTTGCACGGTCTCTCGCGGTTTTCCGGGGCCACGATTCTCGGTGACGGCTCGGTTTCACTGATCCTCGACCTGTCGGCGGTGGTGTCCGAATCGCTCGTCGCAGACCAAGGCACTTATTCCACGCCCTCGGTCGGCGTGAGGGCGGAGAGCGTCCGATGAGAATTCCCTTACGAACCAAAGTGACGTTGGCGCTCGTCGCCTTCGGATTGATCCCGGCGGGGATCATCGCCGCGTTCGCCTACACCTCGGCCCTGGATTTCATGGGCCGGCAGAGACTGATGATACGGCAGGCCGCGAAGGCCATCAGCGACCACGCCAAGCTGCTGGTCCAGAAGAACAACGAGCTGGCCCACAAGGGAGACCAGGCGGGGGCCGAGAATCCTCCCCCTCTCAAATGGGAGCTGACCGAGGAAGATCTTCAGGATCTCCAGCGGCATATCTCCGACGCGGTGAGAGACTACAACCTCACGAACGCATCGGTCTACCTCGTCGACCCGAGGAATTACCTGATCATCCAGCGCGACAAGCAAAACAGCTTCAGCAACAATCTCCGTGACACCAAAGTCCCGTATAAATACGAGAAAATGGCCGACCTCGCCAATGGCCAGTTCGGTACCGAGGCGATCGAGGCCAAGCCGGACACGACCGAACCGGCCGAGATCGTCGGCTTCGCGCCCGTCTCAGCGCTGATCCAGAAGCCTGTCACCGCGTCGCACGGGTACGCCACCCTGGTCGCCGTTCCCCGGAGCTCCGCGTTCGAGACGATCTACGACAACCAGTTCCGGACGCTGGCCATCCTCGCGGCCTCGTTCTTGCTCACCGTGCTCCTGGGTGTCCTCTTCGGACGCTGGTTCATCCGTCCCCTGCTAGAAATCAAGGATGTCACGGAGGATCTCCAACAGGGTCACCTCTACA
Source organism: uncultured Planctomycetaceae bacterium (assembly GCA_963816015.1). Classification (GTDB taxonomy): domain Bacteria; phylum Planctomycetota; class Planctomycetia; order Isosphaerales; family Isosphaeraceae; genus Aquisphaera. Next base: position 12,267 of record CAWFJM010000075.1, read on the forward strand.
ACCGCACTCACGTCAACCGGGGGGATGAGCTGGGCGACCTGGCGAGCTTGACGAATTCGGTGGTGGACCGGCTGTCCGAGGTCATCAGCCAGATCCGGACGATGACCTCCTCAGTGTCGACGGCGAGCAGCCAGCTCAACTCAAGTGCCCAACAGTTAGCTCAAGGAGCCCATCAGCAGGCCGCGACGCTCCAGGAAATTGCCAGCAGCCTCCAGAACGTGGACGCCTCGGTGGCCCGTAACGCCCAACACGCCCGTGACACGGCGCGAACCGCGAACGAGGCCAGCGGCCAGGCGGAGCGGGGCGGGGAAGCCGTCCATGAGACCGTGGCCGCCATGCGCGAGATCACCCAGAAGATCCTGATCGTGGAGGACATCGCCTACCAGACCAACTTGCTGGCCTTGAACGCGGCGATCGAGGCCGCGCGGGCCGGTACTCATGGCAAGGGCTTCGCCGTGGTTGCGGGCGAAGTGCGGAAGCTGGCCGAGCGAAGCCAGGCCGCAGCCCAGCAGATCAGCGATCTTGCCAAGAAAAGCGTTGCGGTTGCGGAGAACGCGGGGGGCCTGCTCGAGCGTACGGTTCCGATGATCCGGGCGACGTCGGATCTGATCCAGGAAATTGCCGCCGCCTCTCAAGAACAGATGGCAGCCATTCGGGAAATCAACGTGGGTGTCAGCCAGCTCGAGGAGGTCGTTCAGCAAAACGCAGCTGCAAGTCATGAGCTTGCCGCAACTTCCACCGATCTGGCATCGCAGTCGTCCAGCCTCCAGCAAAAGGTGGAGTTCTTTCGCCTCGAGTCCTCCGCCAACGGATTTCAAGGCGGGCTTGCCACACCCGCCCCGCATCGATCCCTGAGCAGGGCTCAGGTGCGAACACAAGTTCCTTCTGGAAAGAAGCTTCCGGCACCTCGTCCGGCATTGCAATACTCGCCGGACGGGCAGCAAGCAGGGGCCCATCCTGCTTCCCCGACGGCTGCCGGAGCGGCTTCCGCAACTCCTCCGCAGGGGGAGCCTGCGAGCTCCCCACCGGCCCCGCCCGCGGGCAATCTGGTCTCCCCGAGCCGTGGTGGCGTGGTGGTTAACCTTGACGACGACGACAATTTCGAGCGATTCTCGTAGTAGTAATTGGGGCTGATTCTCCTGGAGCAAGGACTTCTCGACAGAGTTCCCCGGCGACCGAAGACGTAAGCTTGACTGCACGCACGATCAGTCTCGAAGGGTTGGAAGATGGTCGACGCCGCCACGGATGCCATGACCGATTCTGACCGTGACAAGGCCCAATCCTTCGTCGTTTTCCGACTGGGCGGCGAGGGCTACGCGCTCGAGGTGATGCGGGTTCAGGAAGTTCTCGATGTCCCGGCCATGACCGAAGTTCCGGGCAGTCCCAAGTCTCTCCTGGGCGTGATCAACCTGCGCGGACACGTCGTGCCAGTCTATGATTTGCGGATTCCCTTCGGACTGAGGGAGAAAGCCAAGCCGGTCCGCGCTCCGAGCGTGTTGATCGTCGAGACGGAGCCGGGCAATGATTCCCGGGTGACAGGCCTTCTGGTGGACCGGGTTTCCGACGTGCTCGAGTTCTCTCCGGAAGAGGTTCAGCCTTCGCCCCACTTGGGACTTGGGAAAACAACCCCGTACGTCCGCGGGCTGATCCGTCACCAGGACGGCTTCTTGCTTGTACTGGATGTGGATCGGGTTTTCTCTGCCCTGTCGTCATTAAACGGTGGGGTAGTCTAAAGTGGCGACATCGGGTATGCTGCCATCCTCGCCGTCCGAGACCGAACCCTGGGCGGAGAAGGATTTTGCTCCGATCATTGCGTTTCTACGCCACCAGATCGGCATCACCCTCGAGCCCCACCGCATGGGGCTCCTCCAGGCCCGGCTCCGCTCTCGAGTCCAGGTCAAGGGATTCCCCAGCTTCACCCAGTTTCATGAGCAGGTTCTCAGGGTCGAGCCCAGCGGCTGGGGTGCCCAGCTCTTGATCGACCTGAGCACGGTCAATCACACCTCGTTCTTCCGGGAGCCAGCGCACTTCACGTTTCTCTGCGAGCAGGTGTCGAACTGCCTGAGAGAGGCGCCTGGCTCCACGATCCGGCTCTGGTCGGCGGGATGCTCGTCAGGGCAGGAACCCTACAGCATGGCCATGGCGCTGGCGGAGGTTCTGCCGCCCCATGGGCTGGCCAAGGTGGATATCTCGGCGAGTGATCTTTCGCTGGAGATGCTCAAGGTTGCCGCCGGCGCGATCTACACGACGCGGGACGTGCAGGGGGTCTCGCCAGCGCGGCTCCGGAGCTTTTTCCTCCTCGGGCGTGGTCCCCGCGAGGGCTCGTTCCGGATCGTGCCGGAGATCCGCGACCTGGTAAAGTTCCGCCACCTCGACCTGCGGAACAGCATCTGGGCCTTACCCAACGACTACCAAGTCATCTTCTGCCGCAACGTCTCGATCTACTTTGCCGACGACGAGCGTATGGTCTTGCTGGATCGCCTCTCGCATCATCTCCGACCCGGGGGCTGGCTGGTGATGGGCAACGGCGAGATCCTGTTGTCGGTCCCGGCGTCGCTGCGGAAGCATTCGCCATCGCTCTTCCAGAGAGAGGCTTGATCGCTCATGGCCGTTCGCGATCGTCAACCTCGCCAGAGCCCGCCTCCCCAGCAGCACCCGCCCATCGACGTGATGGTCGTGGACGACAGCGCGGTGGTGCGGCAACGGCTGAAGGCGATCATCGAGTCGGACCCGCACTTCCGGGTGGTGCTGGCGGCCGATCCCTATGAGGCCGTGGCCATTCTCAGCAAGGCCGTCCCCGGCGTGATCGTGCTCGACGTCGAGATGCCCCGGATGGACGGACTGACCTTTCTTCGCAAGCTGATGCGCCAGCATCCCATGCCGGTCGTCCTGTGCACGGTGCAGGCCGAGCGCGCGGTAACGGCCCTGGAGATGGGGGCGATCGAGGTCATCGCGAAACCCAACTGGCAAGATGCGTCCCGGTTGTCGGAGTGGTCGCAGAACCTGCTGGAGAGCATCCGGAACGCCGCGCGTGCCGGTCGGTTGCCCTTTCGCGAAGATCGGACCACGACCACCGATCCGCGGCACACGGCGGACGTGGTCCTGCCCCGGGTGGGCTACTCGCCCCGCACCGGGGCCACCGAGCGGGTCATCGCGGTGGGCGTCAGCACCGGGGGGGTGCAGGCCATCCAGCAGTTCCTGGCCCCCTTCCCGGTGAGATGCCCGGGCATCGTGATCGTTCAGCACATGCCGGCCGACTTCACGTCCGCCTTCGCGCAGCGGCTCAACGATGACCCACGCATCGAGATCGAGGTGGCCGAGGCCCGACACCATGACCCGGTTCGCGGGGGCCGGGCGCTGGTGATCCCGGGAGACACGCACGGTCTGATCCGGCGATCGGGGAGCGGCTACCGGGTCGAGCTGGTGGAGGGCCCCCCCGTCTGCCGCCACCGGCCCAGCGTCGAAGTCTTGTTCCGCTCGGCGGCTCAGGCCGCGGGACCTTACGCCGCTGGAGTCATCATGACGGGGATGGGAGACGACGGGGCGGGTGGGCTCCTCGAGATGCGCGAGGCAGGCGCACTGACGATCGCCCAGAATGAAGCCACCTCCGTCGTCTTCGGCATGCCCCGCGAAGCCATCCGCCGGGGGGCCGCGAAGTACGTCGTTCCCCTCGACTCGATCGCCACCACGCTCATGGCGTGGCACGCCAACCCGGACGCCGGGACCTGGTACTGAGGGGTTGCTCGTCCCTCGCGGACTTATTGCCAGGCATCAGCGCTGACGATCTCGCCGCCGCTGATCGAGTTGAGGCCCAACCACACCGGCATGTTGACGGTGTTCTTGAGGAACCGGACTGAGCCATCGCCCAGCAGGACGTTGATCCCCCCCGGATGGCGGCTGCGCGCCCCCGCATACGCGATCTGATCGTTATCGTTGCCCGTGTCCATGCAGGGCAGGTTCTGCCCCGGTTCCGAGACGCAGAAGAACGCGTTGTTGAGGTAGTCGCCGACAATGCCCGTCTGGTAGTAGTCCAGAGGATTATTGGGTGGCATCCGGGAGAAGAAGGAACAGCCGCCGGGGATAGTTGACCACATCAGACCGCGAATATCATAGGTCTCGCCCTGGAGCACCTCGGCCAGGAAGACGGTGTTGCTGCTACCATCCGTAAGCGCGCTCATGCCTATGGTATAGAAGCCGAAGGCCGACTTCCTGAAGAACGGCGGAGCGCCGGTGGTCGGGTCGATCATCGCCGGCAGCGGTGACCCTGATGGACCGGTCCAGCTCGTGACGGGTAACCCGTCCTGGGCCCAGAAGGTGTTGCCCCAGCTTGCACCGTAGTTCCCCTTCGTCAAGACTGGGCCGCTCAGCGCGCCGCAAGAGGTACTGGGGGTTGATCTGAAACGTGTTTTGCCGATCGCTCGGGCACTGGAACGTGGCGATCTTGGTGCTTGCCACCGTGCTGTTGGCGAAGAATCCCATCGGCAACATGGTGGTGGGATCCGACGGCCCTATCGCCCCCAGTTGATAATTGAAACTGTTGGCGAGGTTCCCTTGCTCGATGTAAGGCAGCATCAGGCAGGACCACGGGGTGTTCTGACACTCCGAGAATATGTTGCTTTTGCAGGTGGAACCTGGCATGAGGGAATAACCAACGTTGCGTATGTCCCCGGTGGGGAAGCAGTTGCTGGACTCGTGGTAGTTGTGCATGGCCAGCCCGAGCTGCTTCATGTTGTTGATGCACTGGGCCCGCCGGGCCGCCTCGCGCGCCGACTGGACGGCCGGCAGCAGCAGCGCGATCAGGACGGAGATGATCGCGATCACAACGAGAAGCTCGATCAACGTGAATCCGCGACGAGATGAATACATAATGATCTCCGATCTGCGACGAACGTTCCAGCGCCGGAATCGCCGGGAGCAGAGGATGAGCGACCGCGGGGCTTTGTTCAAGCTACCATGGATCCTGACAGTTTTCGAGAGGTCTTATTAAGAAATTAAGAAAAAGCGATCCGGCCCGGTTCGGATCCCCGACCTGAGCTTACCTGGCATAGGCTTGTGCCAAAACGAGCCGCGCGTGATCGTAGTCGCTCGCTTCCATCGCTCACCCGACATGATTCGAACCGTCGATCTGCTCCGCCAGGATCTGGATCGGATGCACTGCGTCGATGCCGGCCAGTCCGTGAACCTGGCTGCGGCAGGAGAAGCCGGGGGCGACGAGGCGCGCCGTTGGATCAGCGGCCGCGGCGGGGAGAATCACCCGGTTGGCCAGCGCGACGCTGACGTCATGATGGCCGTGCTCATAACCGAACGAGCCAGCCATGCCGCAGCAGCCGGAATCCAGCTCCTTGACGTCCAGTCCGGGAACCCGCTTGAGGGCGGCCAGCGTGCCCGAGGTCCCGATCACCGCCTTTTGCTGGCAGTGGCCATGAAGCAGCACTCGGCCCTCCAGCGGTTTGAAGGCCAGGTCCGGGGCTCGTCCGGGATCCGCAATGAACGCTTCCACCAGGGAGCACGCCCGGGCAACCTCATCGGCCGCCGGACCCAGTCGAAAATCCCGGTACTCATCGACGAGCGTCACGAGACAGCTTGGCTCGCAGCCAAGGATCGGGACGCCTTGCCGAACATACGGGTGGAGCTTCTCGACGTTCTCGCGGGCCAGCTCGCGGCCGAGTTTCAAGAGCCCCTTGGAGATCGCCGGGCGGCCGCAGCATCGCAGGCTGGCCAGGCCCACGCGGTAGCCGGCCGCCTCGAGGACCCGGACCGCCGCGATGCCGACGTCGGGGTTGTTATAGGTTGTGAAGCAATCATCGAGCAGCACGACCGAGCCGCGCCGGCCTGCGCGGGGGTCCACCGGGTGGTGGTCGAACCACTTCCGGAAGTGGTTGCGGACGAACGCCGGCAGGGTCCGCCGGCGATCGATCCCCGCGGTCTTCTCCAGGAGCCACTTGAAGAGAGGGTTGCGGAGCGTGGCGTTGGCCAGCGGAGCGAGAGCCGACCCGAGCGGGTTGAGCCGGAAGATCTGTCCCATGAGCAGGTGGCTCAACGGACGGGGACCGCCTCCATAGTAATTGTGCAGGAACTCGGCCTTGAGCTTGGCCATGTCAACCTGCGACGGGCATTCGCTCTTGCAGGCCTTGCACTGGAGGCAGAGGTCGAGCGCCTCGAAGAGGGTCTCGTTGGCCAGGTTGCCGCCGCGTGAGGGCAGATCGCCGTTCATGACCAGGCGGAGGGCATTGGCCCGGCCGCGGGTCGAATGCATCTCGTCGCGCGTGGCCATGTAGCTCGGGCACATGGTGCCCGTGTCGGTCTTCCGGCAGGCGCCGACGCCCGTGCACATCTCGACCGCACGTGCGAAACCTCCCTGGCCGGAGAAGTCGAAGAGCGTCTCGGCCGGCTCGCGCGGGTGGTACTCGGGGCCGATCCGCAGGTGGTCTCCAGGGTCGGCGCTGCCGATGACCTTGTCGGGATTGAGGCGGCGCTCCGGGTCGAAGGCCGTCTTGACCCGGACGAGCGCCGAGTAAACCTCGGGCCCGAAGAGCTTGCGGTTCCAGACACTGCGGGCCAGGCCGTCGCCGTGCTCGCCGCTCATCGAGCCGCCGAACTCGATCACCAGGTCCGACACCTCCCGGGCGATCGATCGGAGCGTTTCGACGCCTTCGGTGGTCTTGACGTTGATGATCGGCCGGATATGCAGGCAGCCGACGTCGGCGTGGCCGTAGCACGCGGCCCTGACCCCATGCCGCTGGACGAGCGCCTCGAAGCGGTCGTAGAACGCGGGCAGCCGGTCCGGGCTCACGGCCGTATCCTCGACGAAGGCGATCGGCTTGGCGTCGCCCACCATGGCCATCAGCAAGGAGAATCCGGCCTTGCGGACCTTCCAGAAATCATCGCGTGCGGCATTGGTGAGGCTCTTGCGGATGCCGAGCACCCCGGGGCGGCCCTCGAACCGCCGCGCCAGATCGTCGGCTCGCGCGGCGAGCTCGTCCTGAGAATCGGCGTAGAACTGGGCTGCCAGGACGGCCGCCGGGCGGCCTTCGGCGAAGTTGAGGTAATGAGAATAAAGGGGGTTTTCCGCGGCCAGGTCAAGGATCATCCGGTCGAGCATCTCCACGGCCACCGGTCCGGTCGCCACCATTTCGGCCAGCCGCTCGAGGGCGGCGGGAATCGTGGCGAACGAGAGCACCACCAGGCCCTGGGCGGGGGGGATCGGAACCACGCGAAGATCGGCCGCCGTCACCACCGCCAGAGACCCCTCGGAGCCGACGATCAGCTTCGCGAGATTGAACTGCCAGGGCTCCTCGGCCCAGCCCGCGGGACGCACCGGTAGTCCCGGGACGAACTCATCGAGGTTGTAGCCGCTGACGCGGCGGAGAATGTGGGGAAACCGTTCGATGATGGCTTGCCGATGCTCGTCCACGGTGTCGCGAACCGCACCATGGACCCGGCCCACCGGCCCGTCGACCCGGCAGATTTCTGCCAGCTCCTCATTCGAGACGGGCCCGAGCTTTGCGGGCGTGCCATCGGCCAGCACGACCTCGAGAGCGCGCACGTGATCGACGGTCTTGCCGTACCGAAGCGACCGGGCACCCGCCGAGTTGTTGCCAATCATGCCGCCGATCGTGGCCCGGTCGCTCGTCGAGACGTCGGGCCCGAACATCAGCCCCAGCGGCCTGAGATGCGCGTTGAGCTTGTCGAGCACGACCCCCGGCTCGACCTGCACCGTCATCGCATCGCGGTCCACGATGCCGATCCGGTTCAGGTACTTCGAGAAATCAATGACGATTCCTGGCCCGATGGTCTGGCCCGAGAGGCTGGTGGCAGCACCCCGCGGCACGATCGCCACATGCTCCTCCGCCGCGATCCGGACGGCCGTCACAACATCCTCCGCCGTCCGGGGCACGACCACGCCGAGCGGCTCGATCTGATAGAGGCTTGCGTCGGTTGCATAAAGCCCCCGCCGGCCGCGGTCGAAAAAGACCTCAGCGCGGGTCTCCTGGTGCAGGCGGTCGCGAAGGCGGGTCAAGGCGGGGGAGGGCATTTCCGTTGTTGTGGGCATGTCTGCTGCTCGCTCAGTCGTCAATTCGTCTCGACGACCCATGGGAACGATTCGAGGTCACTCCGGGTCATCCTCGAACAGAATCGCGACCGGGAGACGGAAGCCTGGGATGAGATCACCGCCATCGAGTTCCTGCCCGACGCCGAGCACCTGGACTTGCTTTGGTGAGGAATAGACGTAGACCTCGGCCTCTTCGGGATAGACAACCCAGACGCACGTCACCCCAGCGTGGAAATAGTCGTGGATCTTCTTATGAACTTCGTATGCAGTGTTGCTCTCGCTGATGACCTCGATCGCAAGATCGGGCACCATGTCCCAGATCGCAACTTTCGGTGCTCGTCGGTTGAACGGCCAGCGGGCATTCGAGATGAACGCCACGTCGGGCCGGCGCCGGAGGTCCTGGGCGATGTTGATGCGAAAGAGCATCTCACTGAAGAGCTGTCCCAGCCGATTGGACCTCGCGAACGGCCCCAGGATCTCGACGAGGAGCGATGCAATACCAGTCTCGAACGTCCCCATCGTTTTCTCCACAACCTGCCCATCGACCACCTCGTAAAGCATGTCGTCGGGAATGGTCTGATCGAGCGAGGTCTGCGCCGGGGCCGAGCTCATCGGCGCGGTTTGGCCAGGGGGCATGGCCGGAACAGTGCTCATCCAGGGATCTCCTTTCAGCCTTTCAGACAATCGCCGGCAACAAGAAGTTTATTGTACCACGAGCGATCGCTCCACCGAGAAGAACCGCAGTGAGAAAGTGTTCTAAGGTTCACTAGATCTCGACGGCGATCAATCATCGAGCGGCTTCGACGAATTGACTGCATGGCTCTGTGGGCATGGTACTTGCGAAGGACATTCCGGTCCAATCACCGGGGAGATCCCATCTCATGGGCCTGTATTACAAGACCGAATACCGCCTTGGCCGCCGCGGGGGCGGGTTTGCCGGACCTACACCGGGATCAGGGAGTTCCTGGCGTTCGCGATCGACCTTTTCTTTGTGCTGACTTTCGATCTTCTCCTCGGTTTGCTCTTCTTCGTCCTGAAAACGGTCCTGAAGCTGCTCAAGGCCGTCGCTTACGCCCTCTCACTTCCGTTCCGCCTGGCCCGCTGGGTTTCCCTCAAGCTCGAGCGGCGAGTCGCGACCGCGGATCACGGGCACGACCTCTGCATTCCGCTCAAGCCATGCCTGGACCAGCTTCGACGAGGTCTGAGCGTCGCGGCGACCGACCCGTCCGCGCCCCGGTGGATTCTCCCGCCCGCAGACCCGATGATGGTGGAGTGATCCTGCTGTCGTCTGACGCTGGTAGAGTTCGAGCCGGTCCGGGTGGGGAGTCCCCGTGGTCGATCTTCGTGTGACGCTCGGTCGGCTGAAGCTCGACAACCCGGTCCTGGTGGCCTCGGGGACCTTCGGCTACGTCCGGGAAATGGCGGGCTTTGTTCACCTGGAGCGGCTCGGCGGCGTGATTCCCAAGACGGTGACCTTTCGGTCCCGCGCGGGTAATCCCACGCCGCGGACCGTCGAGACCGCGTCGGGTATGCTCAACGCCATCGGCCTGGACAACGACGGGATCGCCCACTTCCGCACGCACCACTTGCCGTATCTCCGGACGGTGGGCACCGCGGTGATTGCCAACATCGCCGGGGAGGACGAGGACCAGTTTGTCGCCATGGCCGAGATGCTGGCACAGGAGCCTGGTCTTGCGGCCATCGAGCTCAATATTTCCTGTCCCAACGTCAGCCACGGCCTGGACCTGGGGATCGACGCCAGGGCCGTCGGCAGGCTGGTGCGGCGGGTCCGGACCGCCTGTCCCCTACCGATCATCGCCAAGCTGACGCCCAACGTCACCGACATCGTGCCGATCGCCGCCGCGGCGGCCGATGCCGGGGCGGACGCGGTCAGCCTGATTAACACCATCAAGGGGATGGCCGTTGACTGGCGTCGTCGCCGTCCCATCCTGGCCAACGACATCGGCGGTCTGAGCGGTCCTGCCATCAAGCCGATCGCCCTCCGTCTGGTCTGGGAAGTCGCGCGGGCCCTCCCCGGTTATCCCATCATCGGCATCGGCGGAATCGCCTCGGCCAGCGATGCCCTCGAGTTCCTGGTCGCGGGGGCCTCGGCCATCCAGGTCGGCACCGCGACGTTTTATCATCCTCCCGCTTCCGAAAGCCTCCTCGATGAGCTGACCCGCCTGCTCGAAGAGAGCGGAGTGGCGGCGGCTCGAGAGATCATCGGCACGTTGCGGTCGAACCGGCCATGAACCGGCCGGACTCCTGCCGGCGAGCGGAACCGCACATGCCGCCCCCACTGGAAAAAAATGACGCGAGAAGTGGCCATGCACAAAAATGACGCGACGCGAGAAGTGGCCAGTTTCAAACCACTCGTGCCGGCAGCATGGGATAGTGCCGCTCCAGGTCCGAGACAAGCCGGTCCAGGAACTGAATGCACCGAGCGTGAAGGCTTGGGAACCACCTCAGCCTGCGATCCACCCAGTTCCGGAGCCCTTGCGGGGAGGCCGCGGCGAAGAGCCCGACAACGATCGAACCGAGAAAAACGACGACACGGATCACGCTAACCTCCTGGGCCGATAAGAGATACACTACGCAACGACGGGATTTCAATTTATGGTTCATCCGGATCTTGCGTACATCGCCGGGGCGTTCGCATCCAGGGGCCAGAGGCCCCAGTTCCCGCCCCCAGACCCCCACCCCCCTTTCCCTCATCTCTGTTCCTCAGTGCGGCTTTTTGAGCTTGAGAGGGGCTTCGGTCTCACGAATTGACGGTCTTCTACAGCCCTTCGATGACGAGGCGAAAACCGATCCAGCTCTTGGCTTTGTTATAGAACTCGCTTTTCGTGTCCCGGTCCTCGAACCAAAAGGGACGATTATCACTGAAGCTGCAACCACGCAAGTCCACCAGGCTCGACTGGTTTTCGCGGGGTCGAGTCCACTCCATGCCATTACCGGCCATGTCGCGACAGCCAAACCGGCTGAGGTCCTTGGTTGCAGCGCCGACTGGGAGAGGCCCTTCTTTTCCCCGCCCGATTGCCATCTGGCCCATGGCATTCAGGGACCAGCCACGAAGAAACGGTCCGCGGTCGTCATGTTCGGAATCGTCACTCTGACGGTCATAGAAGCCGGCGGCCTTGTCCCACTGCTCGCGGGTGGGAAGGTCTCCGCGGAGCTTGAGAGTGTTGCTCGGCACCAGCCAATGGGCGAACTCCTGGGCTTCTTGGGCCGTGATACTGAAGACGGGCCAGGACCCTGCCTGGTTCTGACGAGCCGTGCGCCGCCGACCGAGGCCTGGAGTGAGTCCCTGGGCGGCTCCAAGTTGATCTTCGAGAAAGGCGTCGAACAGTTCGTTCCAGACCTTATTCTCCATGATGTAGAAGGGTGAGGTGGGGCCGCTGCTGTTCCCTGGTTCGACGGCAATCAGCACGAAAACCACGCTGAGGCGGTCGGAGAGGCGGCGAACGATGCGGTCAGGATAGATTCTGTTGTTGGCCAGCCTCTGCAGCTTGGAGCCCTCGGCTGCTTGGAAGCCGACTGGCAGAGGAGCGACCGTCGGGCGGACGATCCTCAGCGGGATCGACAACTCTCTGACATTGTGGCCGGCTTGGACCCGCAGGTTCAGCGCGATCGGTTCCGAGGTTGGCCTGGCGTTCAGGTCGGCCGTGACCTGGAATTCGAAGAGCTCACCGAAGAAGGTGCCGACTTGCTTGGTCTCGACGTCCGCAGGCCGATCGGGGAAGGAGACGTCCACCTTGGTGCCTGGTTTGCCCCCGCCGATCTGGAGCCGCACCAGCTGGGCATCCTCGCCGGCGGCCACCTCCAGGCTCGACGGCTCGGCCGTAACAGTGAATTCCCTGGGCAAGGGAGGTCGGATCAGGAGCAGCAATGGGACGCCGAAGACTCCCACTGTCATCACTCCCGCCAGGGCCAGCCAGGAGCGGCGATGGTGCAGCCGATGGGCCGGGCTCGAAGGAGAGGGCTCCGACGGGGGTACGACGAGCCGGTGGAACTCCTCGGCCAGCGCCCGCGCCGACGGTGGACGCCGTTTCGGGTCCTTCTCAAGGCACCGCAGGACCAAGGCCTCAACTTCCGGCGGGACGTGAACCTCAGGATTCTTTTCGGAAAACGGGGGAGGGGAATTATAGAGGTGGCCAACAAACACCAGGTTCTGCCCACCCGTAAAGGGGAGGTACCCGGTCAAAAGCTGGTAGAGAATCACACCAACCGAGTAGATATCGCTGCTGGCTTTCACGGCCTCGATGTCGCCCCCGATCTGTTCCGGGCTCATGTAATAGGGGGTGCCCAACGACTGGCCAAGCTGGGTAAGGTCGTCGCCGGGGTCACTGGAATTGAGGATCTTGGCGATACCGAAGTCGAGGATCTTGAGAGTCTCCTGGCCGGGAGACGGGCCATCCTGAAGCATCAGGTTCGGGGGCTTGAGGTCTCGGTGGACGATGTCCATGTCATGCGCGACCTGGAGCGCATCGCAGAGTTGCCCCAGCATGCGATCGACCCAGGCAAGCGGCATGGGTATCTTGGGCTGGAGCCGCTTATCGAGGCTCTGGCCTCGGACAAATTCCATCTCGATGAACGCCTCTCCGTCGGGCAGGACATCGGCGTCATGAACGGCGACGATGTGGGGGTGGGAGAGTCGCGCCATCGCCTTGGCTTCCCGGCTGAACCGCCGCCTCCATTCCGGGTTGCTGGAGATTCCGGGGGCGATGGTTTTCAAGGCTCGCTCGGTTTCGAGCTTCAAGTGCCGAACCAGGTAGACCTTCCCCATGCCCCCCGCGCCCAGCTCGCGGAGCAGCAAATACTTGTTGAAAAGGACGCACGCCGTCGGCAGGGACAGGCGCACTGGTCTCGGTGGACATTCTCAGCTCAGTCCGAGGAACCACCGGGCCGGCGCTGGCCGCTGGGGTCTCGGTGTCCGCTGGCGTGATCGTTCCGGCTGTTTCCTGACGCGATTCCGATCCCGAAAGGGCGGGGCTCTCATTCCCCTTGAAGGTCCCAAAGGTTACGTCGTCAGACGCATGTTCGCGGGAACCGCGCAGTCACTGCAGGAACTCCTGGTGGTCGAGCTCAGTCGACTGCGATAGGGTCACTCTTGACCGACGGAGTCCCGAAGTAGGTAATGCTTTGCGTGACGCCATGGCAGCCCGGCGTCACGCAACAGCCTTGCCGGGGTCAGTCGTCTGCCTGACCCCTTAATCATTATAGTGAGTCTGGCCAGGAACTTAACAGCAGAAGCGATTGGGCTGAGTTCCGGCATCTCCTCAGTAGTACCAGATCAACTCGAGTCGGAGCATGTCCTTGTACCAGAAGTCCCCGGTCAAGGCCCGCGCGTAGCCGGCATAGAAGCTCACCCGGTCGTTCAACTGACTGCCTCCGCCGGGGCGGTTGTAGTCGCCAAGGCCGAATCGCACTCCGATTTTCATGTTGACGATGGTGTCGCCCGAGGCTGACTGGGGCGTACTCTTGCCGGGTACGGTTTCCAGCCCGCCCAGTGCCGTCCAGCCCACGAACTCCAAGACCGGCGCGGTGCGGAAGCTGTCTGTCAGCACCACGTTGTAGAACCCACCCAGACCGTAGTTGAGGATGTTTCCCGCGAACTGCTTGCCGGGAAAGGTCAACCGAGTTCGAGCCATGCACGGGGATCCAGTCCCGGAACTCGCCCAGGAAATAAAACCGCTCGGAGAGCCGCTGGAAGGCCAGGATGCCGGGCTCGAGACTGGGATGGTTCGTTCCCAGGCCGAGGTCGCCGGCCCCAGTCGGGACATAGGTCTTGAACTGGAACGTGTAAAACGCATCGGGCTGGGCGATGAACGCATACTTGAATCCGAGAATCATGTCGCCGAAGCCGACCGCGTTACGGTTCGCCTCGGGGTCAATGTAACGGACGGGAACGTCCACAAATACCGAAAAGTGCACGAGCGGTGCATATTCGACATAGGTCGAGTATTCCTGGAAGTTGTTGATTTTCGCCATTTGCAGCCGGGGGGCCAAACGCCCGCCCCGCGGGATTGCGTTGTCCCTTCACGTAAAGGGGGTTGTTCGCAAAGAAAAAGCAACCGCACTGCGGATAGAAGTATTCCGCTCGGTCTGGGCGGTTCATGTTGTAGGCGTCGTCGTAGCGCAGGCGGATGTTGCTTCGCGGCACCGCACTATCGATGTAACCACCCAGGCCGCCGATTTGCTGATTAGAGGCCACGGCAGCCCCGGCTCCCCCGAGTGCGGCGGATTGCGTGCCGCCGAAGCCTGGCTCCAAGGCTTCTCTAATGACCTCCGTGGCCTCGGTTGACGGGGGTACGGTTGACGGGGTACGGGTCGGCCCCGGGGCTACTGGAACGGCCCCTGGTGTCACTGGGGGGCCGACTGGCTCACGCGTGGTCGGGGTCGTCAGACTTTGAGGGGTTTGCGCGATTCTCGGAACAGGGTCGGCGGAAGGGGTCGTCTGGCCCAGGCCGACCCGCACAGGCACGACCCCCAGGGCGAGGGCAAGCACCGCGACGGCCCTCAATGGGCATTTATTGGACAAAGGCATGTTTGTTCTCTCCTCGACGTCCTGTCCAGCAGAGGAAAGCGACCGAGTCACCGACCCGACAGGGAAGGTGAAAACTGATGAAACGTCGAGGCTGGCTGGCTCGAGGGAGATCGGTAGCGCGGACAGGTCAAGACGTTAAATCGGTTGCAGCACCGGTAGGTCTGAATCTGTTTTGACCATCGTGTTGCGAATCGCGGTCGAACCGCCCGATAGGATCCTCTTGATAATGCGGGGAATTCCGGCCAGGATCCGCGCATTCTGTCGAGTAGGTCAGGCCAATGCGCGACTTCCTGCCGGCCCTCGAGTGTCCTGATTGGCCGCGCGGATCATGAACAAGAATGAAGCTGGTTGAGTCTAGCTTGTACCGCACTAATCGGAATCCGCTGGGCTGGCGGCCGAGCCCCCCAGGGTTTCACCCTGGGCTGGATTCCCTCGGCCTTTCAGGCCGACCGGCCCTTGGTCGTCCGTTTCACAAACGAAACCATCCCGGTCGATCGAGGCACGGTAGCCCGTCTCGAACCAGCCGGGTTGGCCGGCGACCCTGGCCAGAAGGCGCCCGTAGGCGCCGGCGGTAAGGATTGTGCCGGCGTCGTCGACCACCCGTAGAGCGACGCCCGGCAAAGGGTGGCCCATGGTCCCCGGCTTCTGGCCCGTCTGGCGGACGCCGTCGCGGTCGAAATCGGGGGTGGACCCGGTCAGCGGGCCGAGGGTGGGGTGATCGAGGTGGGGGAGGATCGGGTCGATCGTCTCGAGTGGTTTCGCCGGCTGGCGGCGGTGCTCGAAGGCGGTGACGCCCGCCTCGATGACAGCCTGGCGGACGGTGAAGGCGGTGATGGGCGGGGAGACCGGCGAACCGAAGGCGACGATCACCGTCCGCCGCAGGCCCTGGGGGGTTTTCCTGAAGAACCCGCCACCGGAGAAGCTGAAGAGGCTGCCCCAGAGGTTGTCCAGAAACGCCGGGATCACCACGACATGCTCCCGTCCGGCGACAATGATTTCGAGGCCGCGGTAGAATGGGCCCGTCGAGTCCATTCCGGGAGATCTGAGCCTCGGGGAAGATTCCCAGGGTTCCTCCATCGTCGAGCACCTTGCGGCTGATCTCGAAGAGCGTGCGCTGGGCCTTGGGCCCGGAGAGTGGCACCGGGATCATGCCGATCCAGCGGAGCCAGCGGCCAAGGATTGGCCAGTCGATGTAGGCAGCGCTCACCAGGGCCTGGCCGCGGCGAGGACAGGCCGCCGCGAGGAAGAATCCGTCGAGCCAGGACACGTGGTTGCAGGCGATCAGAACCGGGCCGGTTCGCGGGATGTGCTCATCGCCGACGATGACAAGCCGATAGCGGAGGGCAAGCAGGATGCGGACCAGTCGCTGCACCCACCACCGCAGCGAGATCAGGAAAGCCCGCAAGGACCACCAGGGCCACCGCCGTGGCGAGAAGCAACGACGTCGTGCTCATGAGGTCGATTCGGGTTGTTGGGGAGGGTGGCCAAGCGTGCCGGACCGAGGGCCAGGCCAGGAGCACGAAGGCCCCCGTGATCAGGAAGGCGAGCCGGTATCCAGGCTGGCCGGCTGTGCCCACAACCGAGGCGAGCCGGGCGAAGAGCGATCCGCCGGCGACGCTGATGTTGGTCACGGCCATGAACAGGGCATAAGTCGAAGCGGCCATCCGCGGGTCGGACGCTTCCATGGCCAGCACGTAGAAGACCGCGTCGGTCCAGCCGTTGGCGGCTCCGAACGCTCCACCGGCCAGTACGGCCTGCCATGGCCCCGAGATCAGGGCCTGGCCCGCGGTGGAGGCTGCGAGTGCCAGCAGGCCGGCCTTGAGAATCCACGAGCGTCCCAGCCGGGCCGCGACCACCGGCAAGAGGGCCGCGCCGAGCACCCGCCCGACGTACCGGGCCGCGCCCAGGCCGCCGATGGCCCCCTCGCGGAACTGAAGCACCCGGCCGTAGAACGGGCTGAGGTTGATCTCGACGCCGTAACCCACAAGGGCGTAGAACGCCCCGAACGCGAGGAGGACGAGCGCGCGAGGCCTGACCAGGACGCCGAGCGCACGCCACTGGAACGACTCGGCGTCGGCGGCTCTCCGGGGCTCCCGCGAGGCCAGGGCCAGGACCAGGGGGACGAGCCCGAGCCCCGCGCAGATCCAGAGAACAGGGCTTCCCCGACCGGGGCCATTACCCGTTGCCTCCAGCAGGAAGCCAAATCCCAAAGTGCAAAGCATGGCCGCGGCGGCCCGACTGGCAACCAGCAGGCCCTGAACCCGGTCACGGTCCGAGGGCGGAGTGACGTCGATCACCATGCCGTCGCAGCAGGTGTCATACAGGGCCAGGCCGGCAACGGTGACCACCGCCAGGGCCGTGAATCCCGGAAGGCTCGATCCGGGGTGGACGAGGGCCAGACCGGCAAGCCCCAGCGACTGCACCACCAGCCCGAGGACGATGTAGGGCTTGCGATGCCCCCATCCCAGGACATTGAACCGATCGGAGATCGGCCCGCCAAGGAACTTGAGGATAAACGGTACCAGGGCCAGGCTCTGGGCATCCGCGGCGTTCTCGCTGCTCACTCCCCCCGCGATCATGAAAAGCTGGTTGTAGTTGAAGAAGTAAGCGACGACGACGCCCTGCAGCGCATAGATCGACGCGAAGAGCGCCAGGTATCCGGGTGCGACTCTTCGAGGGCCGTGCATGGCTTTCCCCCGCGAGATCCCTCGCTCATTCGGGCGGCAATTCGAGGTCGGTGTCGGGATTCTCACCGACCTGGGCGCCGGATTCGACCTCGGCCTCGGCCTGGGAGTCGGGAATCGTGCCGGGAAGCCGGCCGATGCGAAGCGTCTGGCTCATCAGTTCCTTGGCCCGTCGCGGCCAGGGCATGGCCTCGATGTGCTCGATGGTCTCATCGACCGGGTAGGCGACCCGTTTGAGCTCGATCCGGTAGTCGTCGATGATGGCGTAAGCCGCGCGAGGATCGCCGTCACGGGGCAGCCCGACGCTCCCCGGGTTGAGGACCACCGTACCGTCCACCTGGAGGTTGAACTGCATGTGCGAGTGGCCCACGCAGACGATGTGGGCCTCGACGTTGTGCACCCGCCTCGCCCAGGTCTCGGGATCCTTGAGCAGGTATTCGTCCAGGGGATCGCGCGGCGTGGCGTGGACCATCAGGAAACGCTTGCCCCCCAGGGTCAAGCGCTGGGTGACCGGCAGCTGGAGCAGGTAGCGACGCTCGTCAGGGCCCAGGGCATCCCACATGGACGGGCGCGAGGCCCAGGTCAGGTATCGGAAGCCGTTTTCTCCGGCGACGGGAATTCCCTGGGCGACCCCGTGATCGTGGTTGCCCCGGATCGCATAGGTCGCATGGTCCATGGCCCACCGCACGCACGGCAGAGGGTCAGGGCCGTAGTCGACCAGGTCGCCCAGGCAGAGGCAAACATCGTAGGGCTCGTCGATGGCCGCAAGGGCCGGCCAGTTCGCGTGGATATCGGAGACGACAAGTATCCTCATGCCCGGGGCTTCTCACAGGACCGGAACCGGGGCGATCCTGCTCCCGGCGGGAGTCGGAACCGACGCACGACCATCCTTACTGGCCTCCCAGGGTCATAGTGAGCGGTTCAGCCAACTGTCGTACCAGAGCTGGAACATCAGCAGGGTCCAGAGCGGCTTGCGGTGGTCGCGAACGCCCGACTGGTGTTCGCCGATCCTCCGGGCCACCTCATCGGGGCGAAACAACCCCTGGCGCTTCAGCCTTCCGGGGTCGAGCAAACGGTCCAGCATCGGGGCGAGCTCGCCGCGAAGCCAGCGAGCGACCGGGATGCCGAAACCCTTCTTGGGCCGGCTCAGGATCGATGGAGGGAGCCTACCCGAGACCGCCGTTCTGAGCAACCGCTTGGTCTGCTTGCGGCCGTACTTGAATTCCGCGGGCAGCCGCTGCACCGCGTCCACCAGCCGGGCGTCCAGGAACGGAGCCCGAACCTCCAGCCCGCAGGCCATGCTGGCCCGGTCGACCTTGGTCAGGATGTCCTCGGGAAGGTAGGTCTCCTGGTAGAGCGCCAGCGACCAGTTCAAGATGTCTGAGGTCTGGGCCAGTGCTGCGGCCAGGGCGAGGTGCTCGGCCTCGACGTCCAGAAGAATGCCGTTGCCCCCGCTGGCCAGCAACCGCGACAGCTCGGGCCCGGAGAACGACCCCAGCCACCGCTGGTGAGCAAGGGGAAGCGGCTCGGCGGCACCGCGGAGAAACTGCTTGAGTTTGAAATCCAAGCTGAAGTTGCCATGGTCAACTGGCAGCCGGCCGACGGCGGCCTCGGCCAGCGCCCGGGCTGGCCGGGGCAAGCGGCGGTAAAAGCCGGCAGCCCGCTCGGCCTCGAACGTTGGGTAGCCGGCCAGAAGCTCATCGGCGCCGTCGCCGCCGAGCGCGACGGTGACCTCGGTGCGCGCAAACCGGCTCAAGAGGTGGGTGGGGAGGATCGAGGCATCCCCGAACGGCTCATCGAGCCAGGCCGAAACCTCGGGCAGCAGCTCGTAAACCTGGGATACCGCAAACGTCCGCTCGTGGTGGTTGGTGCCGAGATGACGGGCCACCGCCCGCGCATGTCCGCGCTCGTCAAAGCTGGGATCCTCGAAGCCGATCGAGAAGGTGTGCACGTTCCGGGCCGGTTCGATCTCGCAAAGCGCCGCGGCCACGCTCGAGGAGTCCAGGCCTCCCGAGAGGAACACCCCGAGCGGGACATCCGACCGGCGATGCCGCTCCACCGCACCACGGAACAGATCCCAGAAGACCCCGGCAATCTGGGCGAGCGGCTCTCGCTCGATCTCTGGCATCGGGCCCGGCGATTGCCAGTAGCGGACCAGGCGGACATCACCCTTCTCCCAGACCAGAACATGGCTGCGCGGCAGCTTTCGCAGGCCGCGCCAGATCGAATGCGGCGCCGGGATGTACTCATAGAAGAGATAGCGCGCCAGACTGTCGAGGTCCAGGTCCCGGCCGACCTCGGGATGTCGCAGGATGGCCTTGGGCTCCGAGCCGAAGGCCAGGCCGCCGCCGGGGAGCGGGGCGTAAAAGAGCGGCTTCTGACCCATCCGGTCCCGGGCCAGCACCAGCCGGCACCGCGGCTGGTCCCAGAGTGCCAGGGCGAACATTCCGTTGAGCCGTCGGACGAACTCGATTCCTTCCTCCTCGTAGAGGTGGACCAGGCTCTCGGTGTCGGAGACGGTGCGGTAACGATGCCCCTTCGCCTCCAGCTCGGGTCGGATCTCGAGCTCGTTGTAGAGCTCCCCGTTATAGGTCACCCAGACGGTTCCATCTTCGTTGGACATCGGCTGGGCGCCTCCGGCGATGTCGATGATCGACAGCCGCCGGTGGCCGAGCGCGACCGGCCCGCACACGTGGATGCCGTCGCCGTCGGGCCCCCGGTGCGCCAGCGTGGCCGTCATCCGCTCCACGATGGCGCGGTCGGCCCCCTGCCCCTCTCGGTTCACGAAGCCGGCGATCCCGCACATGGGGGGTTGCGAACCTCCTCAGACAGCTCAAGCACAGTGGTCAAAACATTTTACACGCAGGCCGCAGAGGCTGCCAGGACGTCTGCCCGGCGGCTCAACCGCCGGCCTGATGACTGCCCGGCCCTTAGCTCTCGCCGAGATCCTGCAGATCTCGAAATCCAGCCGCTGGCCACGCTGGCTCCCTGGCCGGCGATTCCTCACCCTCTTCCGGTTCACCGCCATGGAGATCACCCACCAGAGCCATGAGGTTGCGCTCCAGGTTCTCACAGATCTCGTCGAGCGGAAGATGATTGAGGCGGTGCCGCGAGAACGGGTTCTGAAGCTCGACACCGATCTCGTCGAGGGCCAGGATCGGGAAGGCGACCAGCATGGTGACCACCGGGGTCAGCCAGTCGACCTTCAAGAGGATGCCGAAGGGCAAGGCAACGAGGAAGACGAAGATGAACTGGCGAATCTCGATCGAGTAAGCTTCGGGCAAGGGCGTCTTGAGGATCCGCTCACAGCCGCCGATATGATCAATCAACTTCGCCCGTTCCTCCTCGGCTCGAACAAAGGCGAACCGGTCCATGCCTTTGTCGGCTCCCTCGCGAAGCAACTGGCCGATCGCCAGGGCGACGGCAGTGGGCATATGTTCGACCGACGCGATCCGCTGGGCCTTGACCGTGCCGACCAGGTTGCTCAAGTTCCGGCAGATGGCGCTCACCACGCAGGCTATGGCGCGAGACGTGGGCGAAGGCCGCGGTCCAACCCACGATCTGCTGCCTCCAGTCCGGGTCGTCGGGGCCGTAGCTGAGGGCCTGAATCACCAGGTTTCGGCTCTGGTTGACGATTCCGCCCCAGAGTTTGCGACCCTCCCACCACCGCTCATACCCGGCATTGGTTCGCAGAACCAGCAAGGCACCCATCGCAACGCCCAGCACCTCGTAGGGGGCCATCGGAATCGCGACGTTCGGAAAAGTCGGGTGCTTCTCGACAATCGTGACCAGCAATGCGATGAGGCCGAAGACCAGAGTACGCCGCAAGACATAGGGAATCGCCGATCCTTCGATCCTGTCAATCTCGCTCCAGAATCTCTCGGGCTTGGAGAAAAGCTTCATGGGTCCCTCGCCCCGCAGATCACCAGTTCACCCGCGCCGAGTCAATTGGGCTCGTCGACCGGGAGGCGGAAATCCACTATATCGTGAACCTGGAGATTCGTCGGGAGATCCTCAGGTCTGGCGTGACTGGGTGATCGCTTGCCAAGGGTGACCTGAGATCGCGTTGTGTGGGAACTGAGGAGACGCTATAGTAGCTCCACGGATTGACAGGCACGGCACGTCGAGATCCGTTCGAGCTTTTTCACCCAGGAGTCGATGGCATGGATGCCAACCTGACGGCGACGGTGATCCTGCCCAAGGCCTATGCCGGGCTGCGTAATCTCATCCACCTGGCCCAGGCGGCCCGCCCGCGACAGTGGATCAAGAATCTCGCCTGCTTCGCCGGACTTGTCTTCTCCGGCCGGTTGTTTGACCCGACGGCCATCGGCCAGTCGATCCTGGCCTTTGCGGGGTTCTGCCTGGCAGCGTCGGCCGTGTACCTGCTCAACGACGTGGTCGATCGCCGGCTCGACCGGCTGAACCCGTCGAAGCGGGACAGGCCCATCGCGTCGGGCCTGCTTCCCGTCACCTGGGCCCTGGCCGCCTCCGCCTTGCTGGCGGCGGGGGCTTGCGGGCTCACGCTCAGTCTGGCCCCGATCTGCTCGATGACGCTGGCCGTCTACCTTGTGACGAACGTGGCCTATTCGCTTCGCCTCAAGCACACGGTGCTTCTCGACGTGCTGATCATCGCCTTCGGCTTCGTGCTTCGGGTGCTGCACGGCGTTTATGCCATCGAGGTGAAGCCAACCTCGTGGATCGTCCTCTGCATGTTCTTCCTCGCCCTGTTCCTGGGCTTTGCCAAGCGGCGCGGCGAGATGCACCTGATGGGCGACGAGGAGCCATTCCGCCGGCCCGTGCTTTCCAAGTACCGGATCGGCTATCTGGACCTGCTTCTGGGCATGACAGCCACCCTGGCGATTCTTTGCTATGCGCTCTACACGGTCACCGGCCACCGCGGAAACGCCTCGCTGGTGGTGACCGTGCCCCTGGTCACTTACGGGGTCGCAAGGTACCTGCTGCTCGTGACGGTCGACGGTGAGGGTGAGGCCCCCGAGAAGCTGCTGGTGACGGACCGGATCCTCCTTGGTACCGGAGCGCTCTGGGTCGCCTCATGCGTGCTGGTGATCTACACGAAGATCCAGCTCTTTGCCGAGTGAGAGAAGCCTCGCCGGCCTGTCAGTGGGCAGCCGCGATCCTCCCCCGCTGGCGACGGAAGATCCTCAGCTCGTACGGTTGCGCGCCGCGACCCAGGCTGGCGGCGATCTCTGGTCGATTTTCGGCGGCCGCCGAGTACCGCCCGACCAGGGACCAACGGCCGCCGAAGAACCGGAGCGTCCGCGCTTCGGTCGGCGGCTTCAGAATGAGCAGGTCCACCGCGTCGCGGTCGGCCGTCGACAGGGGCGGCTCGCGTGCCCTCCATCTCCGGGGTCAGCCCGGCGTAGGGGGGCAGGAACAGAACCGCAGCCGCCTTCTTGGCGGGATAGTAGGCTTCGTACTCGCTGTAAACCCAGTCCGTCGGCCGGACCTGCTCGGCCACTAGGCGATTCACGGGGTCCGGGTCTCTCAGTTTCCACTCCCGGAGCGTGACGGCCAGTCGAGCGGGTAAACCTACCACGCAGCTCATGACCAGCAGTGGCACCACCACGCGCCAGTGCGGTCGCCACCGGCCGCTCTGAAGCTCAGCCGCAACGCACCCGGCCATCGGAATGAACGCCATCCAGGCATAGTAACGGGCGTACTTGCCCGCAAGTGCCAGCAGGCAAGGAACAAGCACTCCCGCCAGCAACCCCACGCCCAGCGGCGAGCGAAGCCGGAACTCCCCGCTCCGCACGGCCTGGAACAGGAGGACACCAAGGACTGCCAGCAAGCCGATGCTGCTGGGCTCGGTGAAGGGAGCCGCCACCGCCGAGGCTAGCTTCGAGACGATCGTCCGCCGCGCCCCGGAGAGGATCGAAACCGATTTCAGGAACTCGGGCCAGACGCCGTTCTCATGGAGGAAGAGGAAAAGGGACAAGACCCCGACAACGCAGCCTGCACCGATCGCCAGGACGTCGATGGCCGCACCTCGCCTCTGGATCAGCAGCAAGGCCAGCCCGATGAGCGCCAGGTAGGCGATCAACTGTAGGCCCGCCCAGGGAACGAGGACCGCCAGGAGGAACAACGCCATCGCGCGGGGGCTGGGATGGCACGATGTCAGCGTGAGCACGACCAGCGAGATCAGGAGCATTCCCAGGCAGTCGTACCGGCCGCTGCGGTAGGAGTAGGTCACCCCGTCGCCGCACAGGACGAGCAGGGCAAACACGAGTGCGGGAACCGGAGAGCTCACGAGGCCAAGGCGCTTCAGGCCCACCAATCCCGTCGCCACGACCCCGAGGATCAGCACGTAATTCAGACCACGAACCGCAACCACGTCGAAACCGAACGCACCGATCCAGGGATAAAGGCACAGGGAGTAGAGCGGAGAATTGCCGGCGAACATGCTGTCGCGGCGCTGAAACCAGGCGGAGCTCGTGAATCCCTGACCGAAGTGAAGATTGACGGCCGGGTCGGCGAACATGACCTCGTCTTGCCAGATCACAGGACTTCGGGCCGAGGTTCCCAGGTTGGCTGCCAGGAACATCGACGCCACGATGAGACCGAGAACAAGTCCAGCGCCGCGGGTGTTGAGCAATCCATGCATCAGCCAGCTCCTGGGATCCGTCCTCGCGCGATGCGATGGGCCGCGGACGTTCACACGCGAACTCAAGACCGCGGCCGCGGCTGGAGTGGCACTCAGTTTATGGCCTGGAGCGTTCGATGACCAGGGGAGCTTGGCGGTGCGCAAGATAGCGGCTTGTCAATGACGGCGTGGCCTGTCCGCGCCGCGAGCGTGCGTCGGCGCGGGTTGATTTCAACTGCCGCCCTGTCCACAATGACTTGTCTCCCAAATCGACCAATCATCGCTGACACGCTGGACCGGGCCAGCGGCCTGGGCGGGCCCTGGCGACTCGGCGCGACCGCTCGGCCCGCAGGAGAGTTTCGCCGATGGCGTCGTTCAATCCCCAGGATCACGGCTTCGGTTTCGACGACCGCCGCCGCGGCCCACGACACCACCTGTCCGACGTGGCTTTCTTGTCATTCTCTTCGTCCTCTCCGTGGCGGCGCTCGATCGTCTACGGCGTGCCCTACGTGGCGGATCGCACCGGCTACGCCTGGGAGGCCGGACGGGCCCGGGCTGCCACCGACGCGCTGGCCAAACTGGAGAAGGCCGGCGCGATCCAGGCATCGGCCCTGTTTCGTCTCGCGGTCACTGCCGTCTCCCCGGCGGTCGTCAACGTCCAGTCGCAACATGCTCGCCGAGGGGCCGAGGGTATGCCCGGATTGCCTGTTGGCGGCAACCCCATGGCACCGAATTTCCAGAGCCGCGAGCTCGGCTCGGGTGTCATCATCGACAAGGCCAAGGGTTACGTGGTGACAAACTATCATGTCGTCAAGGATGCGGATCGGATCCTGGTCCGGCTGGGTCCGGGTGACGACGTTTCGGCGCGGCTGGTTGGAGCGGATCCCAAGACCGACCTGGCAGTCTTGCAGGTTCGAGCCTCGTTGAAGGTCCAGGCGGAATGGGGCGACTCGGACCAGCTCGACATTGGCGACTGGGTTCTCGCCATCGGCAGTCCGCTCGGGTTTGACCACTCCGTCACCGCCGGCATCGTCTCGGCGACCGAGCGCAATGATGTTCGAATCGCCGACTACGAGTCGTTCATCCAGACCGATGCCGCCATCAACCCAGGCAATTCGGGGGGGCCGCTGATCAATCTGGCCGGCAAGGTCGTCGGCATCAACACCGCGATCATCAGCCAGACCGGGGGCTACGAGGGGATCGGACTGGCCATCCCGTCCTCGCTGGCCAGGAGGGTCACGGAAGGGTTGATCAAGGATGGTAAGGTGATCCGGGGTTATCTGGGGGTGATCATCGAGCCACTCAATGCCGAGATCGCCAGGAAACTGAAGGTGCCCGACAATCAAGGCGTCCTCGTGGCCCGAGTCCAGCCCGGGAGCCCCGCTTCTGCGAGCGGGCTGAGGCGAGGAGACGTGATTGTGAAGCTGGGCGGGCGCGACCTCTCGGATCCTGCCGAACTGCGAATTCTCACCGCGGGGCTGGACGTGGGTGCACGGGTTCCTCTGGTCTTCGTCCGCGACGGGGCCAAGCAGACCGTGAACGTGACGATCGCTGAGCTTCCGGAATTCCCCGAAGCGGCCTACCTTGGCTTTCACGTGCGGGAAGCGCCCTCGGCGAGGGGAAGGGCGTCGGGGTCGAGGTGGATGATGTGAAACCGGAAAGTCCCGCCTTCCGGGCTGGCTTGCGTCCGGGGATGAAGATCGTCGGGGTCGGCAGGCTGCCCGTGAGATCGGCGGCCGAATTCGAGTCCGCCATCCGCATGTTTGAGCCGGAAAGAGGCTTGCCACTGTTCGTGCTCTCGCCCGAGGGCCGTCCGGTTCTCCTGCCGGTGGGTGCACGCGGATCGATGCCGGATCCGCCGGCCGATAGCCGGACCGATGGGGACGATGGGGATGTCAGCCCGGAGCATCCTTGATCCGGCCGGGCGTCTCACCCTACGCAGCCCATGCAATTGACTCCCCGGAGCCGGCTTCTTTGCATGCGGGACGTACCCGGTGGCCGCATCGGTGCGTGCGCCCTGCACCAGCTGTGCGAGCCGTGGACGTGGCCGGTGTGGCGCACCTGCCTTGTGAAGAAATTACTGGCAAATCAACAAGAAAGTGGGCCGGGGTCTTGACTTGGACACCTGGTTTGCAGGACAACGGTGAACGTGATTTAAAGTCGATGAGGAACCTGGGCAAGCCGGGTCAAGGCCAGGAACGAGCCCTGAGGGAGGGTTTGAGAGAACCTTGCAAGCGTGCAAAAGTCGTTCGAGCGTTGCCCTGTGTGCATCCGGTGAGCTCAGCATAAACGCTAAAAGCATGCCGGTTTAGAAGGACGAGGAAGTTGTCGGCTGAGGACCTGGAAAACTTGACCGAAAACCCACGAGGGTTATAATTCGACTGTAGCCGCCAACGATAATTTCAGGGCACGGTGAGCGGGTTGCTGGGGCCTTCCCGAGGCCAGTTTGGGCTCCGGCGACCGCGAACCATGGACCCGGGCTCGTGCCTGATTTTCAGGAGTTCCCGGTGCCCCGACACTCCGACGCGACCAAAGCCGCCATAAAAAACGCGGTGGACATTGTCGCCTTGGTCGGCGAGTACCTACCGCTTCGCCGAGCCGGTTCCAAGTTCAAGGCGCTGTGTCCGTTTCATGATGACCACAATCCTTCGCTAGAGTTGAACCCCGAGCGTCAGTCGTTCAAGTGCTGGAGCTGCGGCGCCGGGGGCGACGTCTTTGATTTCGTCAAGAATTACGAACACGTTGATTTCCCAGAGGCGTTGCGCATGCTGGCCGATCGGGCAGGGATAGTGCTGGACCGCCCGTCGGCCGAGGTTTCGCCGCCTGCTTCGGTCGCGGGGCCGTCGAAATCCGATCTGCTCGCGGTGCATGCGTGGGCAGAGGAGATGTTCATCAAGGCCTTGGCTCGATCAGACCAGGCCCGTGCCTATGTCGAGGGTCGGGGCCTGAGTTCGGCGAGCGTCGAACGATTTCGTCTGGGGTATGCGCCGATCGAGCGCGGCTGGATGGTTCTCGAGGCACGGAAGCACGGGTTCTCCGGCTCAGGTGCTCGAGCAGGCAGGATTGATCTCCCGACCGGAAGACTCGCCCGGGGCCGTGCGGGAGCGATTTCGGGGTCGGCTGATCTTTCCCATTCATGACGAACGGGGTCGGACGATCGGATTTGGCGGACGAATTCTGCCCGGATGTCGAGCGAGCGATGTCCGCCCAGGGAAAACATGTCGCAAAATATCTCAACAGCCCCGAGACGGCCCTGTTTCAGAAGCGCAAGATTCTCTATGCGGCCGATCTCGCCCGTTCCGCCTCCCGAGAGGCGGGCTGGGTGGCTGTGGTCGAGGGCTACACCGACGTGATGGCGGCGCACCAGGTGGGTCTCAGCAATGTCGTCGGCACCCTGGGAACGGCCCTGGGTGAGGACCATGTCCAGGGGCTCAGGCGTCTGGCCGATCGCGTTGTGCTGGTCTTCGATGGCGATGCCGCCGGCCAATCGGCCGCGGATCGAGCGCTGGAACTCTTTCTGGGACACGAGCTGGACGTGCGGGTTCTGACCTTGCCCGCGAACCTCGATCCCTGCGAGTTCCTCCTGAAAGAAGGGGCCGAGGCGTTTCGCGACCTGGTCAAGCAGGCACTCGATCCGCTGATCTTCGTTCTCGAGCGAGCCGGAGCCCGGTTCGACCTCGGGTCGATCGAGGGAAGCCGGCGGGCGGCGGAGTGGGTGCTGGGCATCCTCAGCCGGATTCCCTCCAGCCAGCGGATCGGGCATGGATCTCAAGCTGGCCAAGTCGCTCGACAGCCTGGCCCATCGGCTGGGCCTGCCGGTCGAGTCCTTGAGGCGGCGGCTCCAGGAGCTGCGTCGAACGTCCGGGCCGCGTCCGGGCCGCAACGCCGCTCCGCCTGCACCCCCGGCGACCTCGTTCCCGGCGGGGGCGGCCGTCGTCCCGGCGGCCGAGCAGGCCGCGGCGCAGCCGCCGATCCGGCTCGCCGACCTCGATCCTGTCGATCGCGAGCTCATCCAGATCGTGCTCCATGAGCCCAGTGCGGTCCCGTACCTGGTTTCCCGTGTGTCCGCCGCGTCGCTCCGCGACGCTCCCCTGCGCACCATCCTCCAGGCTTGCTACGACCTCCACGGAGAGGGGCAGCCGTCCCGATGCGAGGAGGTCATGCTTCGCATCGAGGAGCCGGAGGTTCGCGCCCTGGTGGCCGCACTGACCCTTTCGCTCGATTCGGCGCCCTTGCCCGAGGACGTGCGTCCCGCCTCCTGGCAAGATCGCCTCAAAGGCGTGCTCGCCACCCTGGCCGAGCGCGAGCGGCAAGATCGGCTCAGGGACATCGGGCTTGCCCTGGCCGAGACCGACGAAGTCACCAACCCGGACGCGTATCGAGCCTTACGTTTAGAGTATCTACGTCTCATGTTCCAGCGGCCGGACACGAAGAAAGACGCGTCCTGATCCGTCGTTACGTTCGCGAGGGAGGACTCTGGATGGAAAAGTTGGACGAGGGCATCAAGACGCTGCTTGATCTGGGCAAGAGGCGGGGGTTCCTCACCTTCGACCAGGTCAACGACTTCCTGCCCGACGAGGCAACCAGCCCCGAACGGATCCACGGCTTGCTCGAGACGCTCGATGAGATGGGGATCGAGCTGATCAACGAGGACGAGGCGGAAACCCGCCTGCTGGCCGCCGGCGATCTGGACGACGAACCCGACGATGAGCTCGCCGAGGAGCCCGTCGAGGACGAGGAGATCGAGCTCACGACCGAGGAAATCGAGGATATTTCTCGGCGGATCGACGACCCCGTCCGCATGTACCTGACCCAGATGGGCGAGATCCCCCTGCTCACCCGGGAACAGGAAATTAACCTGGCCAAGAAGATCGAGGTCACCCGCAAGCGATTCCGCCGCAAGGTGCTCGAATGCCACTTCGCCCTGGCCCTGGTTGTGGACGTGCTGAAGAAAGTCAACGACGGTGAGCTGCCCTTCGACCGCACGGTCAAGGTCTCGGTCACCGAGAACCTCGAGAAGGATCAGATCCTCGGGCGAATGCCCCATAACCTGAAGACCCTCGAACACCTGATGGAGTGCAACGTCCGCGATTTCAGGACCTTTGTCCGCGAACGCGACTCAGGCGTCCGATCGGCCCTCCAGAGCAACCTCAAGCGGCGACGGTTCAAGGCGGTCAACCTCGTCGAGGAACTGTCGATCCGGACCCAGAAGGTTCAGCCGCTGATGAAGCGGCTCGAGCAGACTGCGATCCGCATGGAAGAACTCCTCTTCCAGCTCAGGGAGCTCCGCGCCGGCCGCGCCGGCAAGGAAGACCGGGTCAACCTGGTCAAGGAACTCAAGGACCTGATGCGAATCACGCTCGAGACCCCCAAGAGCCTGAAGCGGCGGGCCGAGCTGATGAACATCCGGTTCAAGGAGTACGAACAGGCCAAGCGCGAGCTCTCCGGCGGAAACCTCCGGCTGGTGGTCTCCATCGCCAAGAAGTATCGCAACCGCGGGCTCTCGTTCCTCGACCTCATCCAGGAGGGGAATACCGGGCTGATGCGTGCGGTCGACAAGTACGAGTATCGCCGCGGCTACAAGTTCAGCACCTACGCCACCTGGTGGATCCGCCAGGCCATCACCCGGGCGATCGCCGACCAGGCCCGCACCATCCGCATCCCGGTCCACATGATCGAGACGATGTCCAAGCTCCGCAACGTCTCCAAGAAACTCCTCCAGGAGAAGGGGCGCGAGCCGACCATCGAGGAAACCGCGCGAGCCGCCAACATCTCGGTCGAGGAAACGCGACGGGTCATGAAGATCAGCCGCCACCCGATCTCTCTCGACCGCCCCGTCGGCGAAAGCGAGGACAGCTACTTCGGCGACTTCATCGAGGACGAGGCGGCCGAAAGCCCGATCAACGCGGCCACCCAGGAAATGCTCAAGGAGAAGATCGACCAGGTGCTCAAGACCCTCACTTACCGCGAGCGCGAGATCATCAAACTCCGCTACGGCCTGGGTGACGGCTACACCTACACCCTCGAGGAGGTGGGGCGGATCTTCAAGGTCACCCGCGAACGGGTTCGCCAGATCGAGGCCAAGGCAGTCAGAAAACTCCAGCATCCCGTGCGAAGCCGGCAGCTCGAGGGCTTCCTCGAGAGTACCGGTTGAACCGGCCACCAACCGCCGGTCGCTCAGGCGACCGGCGGTTTTTTTTTGGCCCGAACCCACATTCGATCCATGCTCTTGACGACCTTTCGGGATCACCAGGGAGCCTCTGAACCATGAGTGCCACCGCCGAAGTTCTTCGCGACCTCCATCTCCTCCACCAGCGTGCCAAGGCGCTTCGCGACCGCCTCGCCTCCGCCCCCAGGACCCTCGCCGCCCGGCAGGCCGCGCTGGCCGCCCGGCAGGCCGATGTCGAAAAGGCGCGCAAGTCGCTCCAGGACGCCAAGGTGCAGCTCAGCAAGAACGAGCACTCGCTCAAGGCGCAGCAGGCCAAGATCGACGATCACAAGGTCAGGCTCAACCAGGTCAAGAAGAACGAGGAATACAAGGCGCTCCAGAATCAGATCGCTCATGACAAGGCGGCCATGAGCAAGACCGAGGACGAGATCCTCCAGGGCTACGAGGCCGTCGAGACGCAGGCCGCGGCGCTCGCCAAGATCGAGGCCGAGGTCAAGTCATTCGCCCAGGAAGTGGCCTCCCTGCAGGCGGACATCGAATCGCAGGCGTCCGCCCACAGGGCGCAGCTCCAGGAACTCGAAACGGCCATCGTCGAGGCCGAGACCTCGATCCCGGAAGAGAACCGGGAACGCTACCGCCGCACCGTCCGCCAGTTCGGTGCCGATGCCCTGGCCGCTTGCGAGAATGGCGCCTGCCTGGGCTGCTTCACCGAGGTGACCACCCAGATGCTCAACCACCTGATCAATCTGGATCAGCTCATGTTCTGCAAGAGCTGCGGCCGGCTTCTCTACCTGGCGGAGCACGAAGCGACCAGCTCCAAGGGATCCCGAAGGTGACAGCGTCCCGCACATGACGACTCGGATCACGCCACCGGAGCACGCTATCCGGGCAGGAAGAAGCCCGAGACGTTGCGCAGCCCCCCTGGTGAATGCTCGGGAAAGGGACCAGGATCGAGAACCGCGGCGCCGCGGCGTGCCCGTTCCCCAGAGGATCTGGCTCCCGCTTGGAGCTGTTCCGCTCGGGCACGAAGAAGAACGCCAGGGCCAGGATCGCGTACACCATCAGCAGCATCAGCCCCTCGAGCCAGTTCGACTCGCCGTCCTCGGCGACCATGTGGGCGATGAACACGCCGACGATCACCGCCAGAACCTCGAGCGACGTGAACCGCAGGTCCATCGGCTCGGCCCGCAAGTAGCTGGCGAACACCAGAACGGGTGCCACGAACAGGGCAATCTGCAGCGCCGAGCCCACCGCGATCCCCACCGCGAGATCCATCTGGTTCTTGAGCGCCACCAGCACGGCCGTCGAATGCTCGGCCGCATTGCCCACGATCGCCACCACGACCACGCCGATGAAGATCTTGTTCATTCCCAGGAAGTGACTTGCGTGCTCCACCGCGCCGACCAGGATCTCGCTCATCAGGGCGACGAGAACGGTCGCAACGATCAGGACGATCGTCGCCGTGCGGCTGCTCCAGTGTTCCTCCGGCTCATGGAGATCGAGGTTCTCTGGATTGAACAGGCGCTTGTGCGTGACCAGGCTGAAGACCAGGTGGGCCAGATAGGTCAGGATCAGGATGATCGAAACCCCGATGCTCAGCTCATGCTCCAGACCGATGTCGCGCGCGGTCACCTCGGGCAGCGCGTGGAAGATCGCCGGGACCAGCAGGCCAAGCGAGGCCAGCACCAGCATCGTCGCGCCCACGCCCGCGGCCGTGCGGTTGAACGTCTGGGTACTGTGCTTGAGCCCGCCCGCGAGGAGGCTGGCGCCGAGCACGAGCAGAACGTTGCCGAGGATGCTCCCGGCCAGGGAGGCCTTGACCACCTCGTCGTAGCCCTTGAAGAGCGCGAAGAGGGCGATGATCAGCTCGGCGGCATTGCCGAACGTGGCGTTGAGCAGGCCGCCGACCCCGGGGCCGAGCCGTTCGGCGAGCTGCTCGGTCGCCTCGCCCATGAGCCCCGCCAGCGGGATGATCGCCAGGCCGGAGCTCACGAACAGCCAGATGGGACTGACGCCGGAAATCCGCAGGACGATCGTCGCAGGCACCGCCAGAAGCAGCAGACGAAGCCAGCCAACCCGGCGGGGATCGATCCATGCAGTCCAGTCGGCTGCGACCCTGCCGCCGGTGTTCGTGGCCAGAGGTCCACGAGTGTTGACTCGCTTTTCCCCCACCTTATAATGCCTCCATGTTCAGGGTTGCCTGGGGCGTATTTTTAAGTACGCTAAGTTTGTGAGATCCTGCGATTTTCGTTGTTCGATGAGGCACCAATCATGGCCGGCAGCGTGAAGGAGTTTACCGACGCCAACTGGAAGTCGGAAGTCCTGGATTCGTCGATTCCCGTGGTGGTCGATTTCTGGGCCCCCTGGTGCGGTCCTTGCCGCATGCTGGCTCCGACCATCGAGAAACTGGCCGGCGAATACGACGGGCGAGTCAAGATCGGCAAGATGAACACCGACGAGAACCAGGACACTCCTGGCGGCCTGCGGATCTCCGCCATCCCGACCGTCCTGGTTTTCCAGGAGGGTAAGGAAGTCGATCGCCTCGTCGGCGTCAATCCGGAGACCAAGTTCAAGGCCGCCCTGGCGAAGCTCGGCGTGGCCTGAGATCAGATTTCGGTCGCTCTCTCATGCGGGCGCTGACAATGCCCAGCGAGCAAGCGCGTGCCCGGTTCCTCCGTCCGCATCAAGATCTGCGGCCTGACCCGGGTCGACGAGGCACGAGCCTGCCTGGACGCGGGGGCTGACTGGATCGGGCTCAACTTCCATCCCGGCTCGCCTCGGTTCGTCCCCCCGGCTCGTGCCAGGGAGATCATCGCGGCCCTGGACTGCCCCTCCCGGATCGTCGGGCTGTTCGTCAACCGTCCGGCGGCAGAGGTCGCCGAGCTTGCCGAGAGCCTCGGTCTCCAGGCGGTGCAGCTTCACGGGGATGAGCCCCCGGAGGATCTCCTGGCTCTGGGTCGCTTCCGGATCATCCGCGCCTTCCGCCTGGGCGGGCCGGATGATGTCCGCGCCATGAACGACTACCTGGACCGGGCCGAAACGCTGGGCCGCCCTCCCGACGCCGTGCTGGTCGACGCCCTGGTCTCGGGGATCGCCGGAGGAACGGGCACCCTCTTGCCGAGGATGTCCTGGGCTTGATCCCCCCCCTTCCCCACCTGATCCTGGCGGGGGGCCTGGACCCGGAGAATGTCGCGGGCCGGATCGCACGGGTTCGCCCCTGGATGGTGGACGTGGCCAGCGGCGTCGAGGCCGCTCCCGGCCGGAAGGACCCGGCCAAGGTCGCCGCATTCATCCAGGCGGCCCGATCGATGCGAGGGGAGTGAATCGCACTCCCGGGGCCGGCCTGAACCGCGATCGTCGCCCGGCTGCTTCACCCCCCCTCGCCTGCAGCCAGACGGTTGACAACCCGGGCATCGGGGATAGCCTAAGGTTCTTACTGCAATTCCTTGGGCGCAAGCTTGGTTCGAGAATGCCCCCGATGACCCACCGGGATGATTCCCGCTCGCTCGACGATTGCCAGGAGGTGATCGGCTACACGTTTCGCGATCCGTCCCTGCTTCGCGAGGCGCTCACGCACGCATCGGGGGCCAACCACCGGCTGGCCTCCAACGAGCGGCTCGAGTTCCTGGGCGATGCGATCCTGGGCGCGGTCGTCTGCGACCTGCTGTTTCGAAAGTATCCCGGAATACCAGGAAGGGGAGCTGACCCGGATCAAGTCCATCGTCGTGTCGCGCCATGACCTGCGCCAAGATCTCGGGCGTCCTGGGCTTCGACGAGTACCTGTTCATGGGCAAAGGGATGGGCTCGCACGAGCGAACCCCGTCCTCGGTCCTGGCCGACGTCTTCGAGAGCCTGATCGGCGCGATCTTCCTGGACGGAGGGATGGAGGAGGCCCGCAAGTTCATCGTGACCCACATCGAGCCGGAGATCGACGCCGCCGTCGAGGGCCAGGGCGGCCTCAACTACAAGAGCAACCTCCAGCAGGTGGCTCAGCGCGAGTTCGGCGAGACGCCGACCTATCTCCTGCTCGATGAGAAGGGCCCGGACCACTCGAAGTGCTTCAAGATCTCCGCGCTGATCGGCCGTCAGCGGTACTCTCCGGCCTGGGGACGCAACAAGAAGGAGGCCGAGCAACGCGCTGCGCTCAATGCGCTGTGCCAGCTCTCGGGTGAACCGATCCCCTTTGAATCGGACTGACGAGGTTGCCGTGCGGGGTTCACTCGTTTCCGATCTTGGTCTGGAACCGGAGGTCTGGCTCTTCCTGTCGCTCCTGGGCTGCGTGACGCTCTTCTTCAAGTTCAGCCGGATCTGGAGCATCCGCAACCTCGACCTCCTGCTCCTGTTCGTCCTGGTTCCCGGCATGATGCTGATCGTGGGCGACCAGACGCACCCCCCTGGTCGGCCTTCATCTGGCTCTTCCTGGGCTCGGCCTTCTGGCTGGTTCGCTGCCTGCTCGACCTGGGCCTGTCGCGCCGGCCCCTGCTCGAGCCCAACCTGAACGCGTCGGGTCTGCTCTGCCTCTCGGTCGGGATCCTCGGCCTGCTGCTGGCCGAGACGGTCAGCCTGCCGGTTCACGACGGGGCTGCGCGGAACCCGGCGGAGCCGGCCGGCCGGGAGGATCGCCCGCTTTCCGAATCTCCCGAGCGACCGGCCGATGGTCCCGTCAAGCACGCCATCGAGCCGTGGCTCCCCCCTCGCTCAAGCAGGAGCCTGCCCAGGTCATCGTTTCCCGCGTGCTGGCGGTGCTCGCCCACAGCGGACTGGTGGTCGGGCTCTTCCTGATCGGCTGGAAGCACTTCGAGCGGCCCATCGCCGGCATGGCGATGGCGGCGTGTTACCTGCTGCTTCCCTACACGCGGATGGCCGTCGTGGACAGCGGCCAGTTGATCTCGGCGGCCCTGATCATCCTGGCGGTCTTCTGGCACGCGCGGCCCTCGGTCACCGGAGTGCCTCATCGGCCTGGCCGCCGGCTGGATTCCCGCCTGCCTGGGCCTGATCGCGCTCTGGGCCGGGTACTACCGGGGCCGCGGCATGTACCGGTTCCTCATCGTCGCCTGCTCCGTGGCCGTGGTCTGTGCGTTGCTCGGCGTCTCGATTCCCGAGCTTGGGCGCTGGGCTCGGGCCCTCGGCGCCCGGAGCATCGCCGAGGCCGGCCTGCTGCCCTGGTTCGAGCCCAAGTCCACCGGCAGCTTCTGGGCCGGCATCGACACCAGCTTTCGTTTGCCCGTCCTGATCGCCTACCTGGCCCTGGTGATCGTGACCATGCTCTGGCCGGCCCGCAAGAGCCTGGCCGAGCTGATCTCCCTGTCCGCGGCTCTGCTCGTGGCCAGCCAGTTCTGGTACCTGGACAAGGGGGGCGCACTCGTCCTGCTCTATCTCCCCCTGGCCATCCTCATGATGTTTCGCCCGACCATGGCCGCCCGCCGCCCCGTCGCCACGCCACTCCAGCCGGCCGCAACCCGGGTGTGACCGCTCCCTGGTTGGACGGTCGGATGGAAGATCCCAGAATCATGAAACGGATCCGGGTGTTCCCAGCTTGGCCAGGCTCGACGAAGCCATATCGGACTCTCGAATGGACCTGGCGCTGAATACCGCCCCGGATTCTCGCCGATGTCGAGGATGCTGCAGGCCTGGATCACGTTCAGGCCCAGGGCCTCCGCCCGGGCCACCAGCTCGGGGGATTCCGAGCCCGGGTTGAGCCAGACCTCGCCGACGGTTTTCCTGGCGACATCCTCGATGATCCGAAGGCCGACCCGGGGCGGCACGTAGAAGGTCACGCGATCGAGCCGATCCAGGGGCACGGCATCCAGGTCGGGATAGGCGGGGATCCCCTCGACGTCGGCAAGGCCAGGATTCACGGGATAGACGTCCCAGCCCTGGCGCTGAAACGCCCGCACGGCCTTGTTGCCGTACTTCGATCGATCGTTGCTGGCACCGATGACGGCGACGGTGGGACGTGATGCGGTCAAGATGAAGTCTCCGGTCGGGCAGAACAGGCGAGTGACAATTCCCAAGGAATTATCGCCGGCCGGCGCCTCGGCCAAGAGGGCTCTTCGCTCCGATGTTCCCCCCTTGCCCTGCACCGCGGGGACCGGTCAGAATCGAGGTCGTGATTCATCGACTTGACGAGCTGCCGAAGAAGGAGTGGCCACGCCATGGGACTTGTGCTGACCTACGACCTCATCGCCAGGCGGATCGATCACTCGCTGCTGGGCCCCACCCTGACGGATCAGGAGCTCGAGGAGGGCTGCGAGCTCGCGGCGAAGTACGGCGTGGCGAGCGTCTGCATCAAGCCCTATGCCGTCGACCTGGCGGCCGCGCCTGCTTCGAGGAACGAAGGTCGCGGTCGGGACGACGATCGGCTTTCCCCACGGCGGCCACGCCACGGCGGTCAAGGTCTTCGAGGCCCAGAAGGCCATGGACGACGGCGCGACCGAGCTGGACATGGTCATCAACATCGGCCAGGCGATCGGCGGAGAGTGGGACGCCGTCGCGGCCGACATCGCGGCCGTGACGAAGGCGGCCCACGACCGGGGCGCGATCGTCAAGGTGATCTTCGAGAACTGCTTCCTCAACGACGCGCAGAAGGTCCGGCTCTGCCAGATCTGCGGCGAGGTGGGGGCCGATTACGTCAAGACCTCGACGGGCTACGGAACCGGCGGCGCCACGCACGAGGACCTGATCCTGATGCGGAAGTTCTCGCCACCGCACGTCAAGCTCAAGGCGGCCGGCGGCGTTCGCACGCTCGATCAGGCCATCGCCGTGGTCGAGCTCGGCTGCGACCGGTTCGGGGCCTCGAAGACGGCCGAGATCCTCGACGAGCTCAGGTCGCGGCTGGGTGCTTGAGAGGGCTCGCGTGGGCGGATCGGATCCTCAGCCGCCGCAGCCTGCATTCCTCCGGGTGTTCGAGGCGATCTGCTCGACGCCGTCGCTGGTACCGACGACGAGCAGGTCGCAGAGGCCCAGGAACAGTCCGGTCTCGAAGACGCCGACCACCGATTGGAGCCGGGTGTCGAGCTCCCCGGGTCGGGGATGGCCTCGAAGCGGCAGTCGATGATCGCGTTGCCGCCGTCGGTGAGGTAGGGAGAGCCGTTGGCGACCCGGCGGATACTGGTCTCGGCGCCCAGCTTCTGAAGCCGGCGCTCGGTGTGTTTCAGACCGACCTGGCTGACCTCGACGGGGATGGGGGCATTGACCCCGAGCCGCTCGACGCGCTTGTCGGCGGTGATGATCGTCACGCGACGGGCAGCGACGCAGGCGACGATCTTCTCGCGGAGCAATGCCCCGCCCCGGCCCTTGATCATCCGGAACTGGGGGTCGACCTCGTCGGCCCCGTCGAGGTTGATGTCCAGCCCGCTGACATCGTCGAGCTCGCGGAGCGGGATGCCGAGATCGCGCGCCAGCTCGGCGGTGGCCACGCTGGTCGGAACGCCGACGATCTGCAGTCCTTCCTGCTCGACGCGCTCGCCCAGCCTCTGGAGCATCAGCGCCGCCGTGGAGCCCGTGCCAAGGCCCACGACCATCCCCGACTCGACAAGCTCGGCCGCGGACCGTGCCGCCCGAACCTTGGCGGGATTCAGTTCTTTAGCCACTGCGCGATGCCCTCTTGCCCTGTGCTGGGTCTCAAGTCAATGAGACATGCCCCGAACCGGCGAATCGCCGCGTCCTGAATCGCCCACGCGGCGCGA
>CAWFJM010000076.1:0-83136 GCA_963816015.1 uncultured Planctomycetaceae bacterium
AGTTTGTGCAGTCTAGTCCTTAACCAAGCGTGATATATGGACCAGCCGGGTCAAATTCTCAGAAAAGACTCGAAAACCCCCGGAGATTTTGGAATAATTGAGGTAAGAACACATCCTCACTATTCCAAAAAACAGAGGTTTTCGAGTGACTGCTACTCTCCCCAAGAAATCCCCAAAACGCAACCGTCGAAAGAACCGGCAACGTGACAGCAAGAAGACGCGAGAACGCAACCGCAGGCTCCTCAACGAACGGAAGCGGAGAATCCTTGACCGCATTGTAAATCGGCCCAGGCCAGAGCGCGACCAGCCCATGATGACCGCAACCAACATCCACTATGAACTGGCTGATCGTGTCCAGGGCCTCAGTGCCGGCGGCATCGGCGCCATGCTCACGCTGGCCCGACGGACCGGGCTGATCCGCGACATCGACTCCAAGGTCCATGTCCTCAAGCGGCATTTGCCCTACCACGAATCCGACCACGTCCTGAATATCGCGTTCAACATCATGGCCGGTGGCAAGCGGATCGAGCACATCGAACTGCGGCGCAACGACGAGGTCTATCTCGATGCCGTGGGCGCCGAGCGCCTCCCCGACCCGACCACCGCCGGGGACTTC
Organism: uncultured Planctomycetaceae bacterium; assembly: GCA_963816015.1. Classification (GTDB taxonomy): domain Bacteria; phylum Planctomycetota; class Planctomycetia; order Isosphaerales; family Isosphaeraceae; genus Aquisphaera. The sequence goes on from CAWFJM010000076.1 coordinate 617, forward strand.
TGCCGCCGCTTCCATGAGTCCCAGATCTTGGACCTGATGGATGCCATTAATGAAACGCGGCTGCGGGTCTGGTCCGAGCAACCCCCCGAGTTCTTTACCCAGGCGATCATCGAGGGCGATGGCACCCTCGTCGAGACCGACGCCGAGTGCAAGCAAGGTGTCGACATCGCCTACGACGGCACCTGGAGTTATCATCCCCTGGTGATCTCGCTGGCCAACACCGCCGAGCCGCTTTACCTGGTCAACCGCAGCGGCAACCGGCCCTCGCAGGAGCAGGCCGAACTCTACTTCGACAAGGCGATCAGCCTCTGTCGCCGGGCCGGCTTTCAGAAGATCCTCCTGCGGGGCGATACCAAATTCACTCAATGTACCCACCTCGATCGCTGGGACGGCACCGGCAACATCCAATTCGTCTTCGGCATGGCCGCCACGGACAATCTCAAGGAATTGGCCGACCAACTCCCAGCCGAGGCGTACAGCTTCCTGGAACGAGCCCCGCGGTATGAGATCAAGACCGCACCCCGCCAGCAGCCCGAACGGGTCAAGCAGCAGATCGTCAAAGAGCGTGGGTTCAAGACGATCCACGTGTTCGAGGAGATGGTCGCCGAGTTCGAGTATTGCCCCGTCGCCTGCGACCGGAGTTATCGGGCGATCGTCCTGCGCAAGCTTCTGGGGACGGACCAAGGGCAAATGCGGCTGTTCGAGGAGTATCGCTACTTCTTCTATATCACGAACGACCGCGTGACCCCGGCCGACCAGATCGTGTTCTCGGCCAACGATCGCTGCGACCAGGAGAACCTGGTTGCCCAGCTCAAGAGCGGCGTATACGCGCTGACGACGCCGGTGGACGATCTGGTGAGCAACTGGGCCTACATGGTGATGGCCAGTTTGGCCTGGAGCCTGAAGGCTTGGAGTGCCTTGATGACACCGGTATCGCCCCGGCATGCGGCCAAACACCAAGCCGAGAAACGATTGCTGTTGCGGATGGAGTTCGCGACGTTCTGTGCGGCGATGATCCAGATGCCCTGCCAGATCGTGCGAAGTGGGGGACGGTTGATCTACCGCTTGCTGTCGTGGAACCCGTGGCAAGGGGTCTTTCTCCGACTGGTGGAGCGGTTGCACGGTTGCTGGCTGTGCTAAGACGGAACGACCATGAAGTCGGGGTCCGGATGCCCCGATCCGCGTGGGCCTTCCAGCCAAGAGAGGGGAGCGGCGATGGTAAAGAGAGTTCGAGAGGGAGAGATGGGGGTTGAAACCTCCGGGAAGTAGAAGGTACGTGTAAGGATAGAACGGTTGTTTACTTGCTTTGTACATAGTTCGATTAATATATTACGCTTGTTTTGGGACTAGTCGGTCATGAGGTACCAACGTTATCCAACTGACTTGACTGATGAACAGTGGAAGCTCGTCGCGCCGTTGCTGCCTGCGGCCAAGCCCGGCGGCCGGCCGGCCCCGTAGCGTTGACCTCCGTGAGGTCCTTAACGGCATCTTCTACGTCATCCGCGGTGGCGTACTCTGGCGGATGCTGCCGCATGACCTGCCCCCCGGGGCACGGTCCACTACTACTACTACCGGCGCTGGCGGCTGGACGGCCCCTGGGAGAAGATCCTCAAGGTGTTGCGGGCCCGCCTGAGACACGCCGACGGCCGCAAGAAGAGTCCCTCGGCCGCGATCGTCGACACCCAGACGGTTCGTACTGCCTCGGGAGGCGAAAAGGGGTACGACGCTGGCAAGCGGACTCCCGGAAGGAAGCGACACATCATCGGGGACACGATGGGGTTGCTCCTGGCGGTGGTGGTCCATTCGGCCAGCCTCCAGGACCGTGACGGGGTGAAGCGGGTGGGGGAACCGGTCAAGGGCCGGTTCCCCCGGTTGAAGCTGATCTGGGCTGATGCCGCCTATGAGGCGGCAGTCGGTTGGGCGAAGCAGTTCGGCAACTGGGTTCTGGAGCTTGTCCACAAGCCGGCGGGCCGGAAAGGCTTCATGGTCCAGAAAAGGTGCTGGGTCGTGGAGCGGACGTTCTCCTGGTTGGTCCGCAGCCGCCGGCTGGCCCGCGACTACGAAAGGCGGACGGAGTCGAGTGAGGCGATAGTCCAACTGGCTATGACCCATCTTATGCGCAAGCGTCTGAAACCCGTATCCGGTTTTCCGCACATCTCGCGTTGAATATCTCCGAATTACCGCCGGCATGCGGGATCAGGTGTCGTAAGCTTTCGGCATTCCCAGCAGCCTCAGGACCTTCCGTTGCAGCCGGGTCAGCTCCGTGGTGAAGACCACCGCCGGACGTTTCCCTTCCGTCAACTCGTGCCTGTGCATGTCCTCGAACACGTCGATCACCCGCCGGGCTGTCGGGCGACGGCACGCCCGGCCCTCGGGGTACAACGGCAGGCTCTCGATCCCCGCGCCGTCCATCGCTCGACGCAACTCGCGCTCCAGGAGCGATTCCACCAGCAGCGCGAAGAAGTACACGCAGAGCAACGCCTGAATCCGGCTGGTCTCCTTCAGGTACACCGGCGCCACCACGAAGTCCGTCTTCAACTGCGCGAACCGCGTCTCGATCCGCGGCTGCTGCTTGTAGGCCAACAGCAGGTCCCGCTCTGACAGCGTCATGACGTTCGTGATCAGCGGGAAGATCCCGTCACACCGCGTCTCCTCGGCCAGGCGGTCGTGGGCGATGCGATACGTCAGGTCGAACCGCGTGTCCTCACGCTTCACATACCGCGTCCCCGGCCCCGGCCGACCACGCCGCTCCTGGCGGTAGCGCGGGGTGGTCCGTTGCTCGATCGCGACCTCGATCCAGCCCTCGACCCCACCGTCCCGCAGGATCGCCTCAACGGCCTCCGCGACCTTGGTGCGCTGGCGGTAACGCGTCCGCGGCGAGGCCAGCTTCTGCCGCAGTTCGGCCAGGCGTCCCAACGCCCGCTCGATCCGGTGGTGCCGCGACAACACGTCCAGCTCGGCCTTGCGCACGCTGTGATACCAGATCAGCCGGTATCCCTCGACGCTGGTCGTCTCCGGTTCGTGGACCGAGAACCGATCCACGACATTTCCCTCGTCGTCAAGTTTGTCGTGGATGGGTCGCCAGCGGGTTCGACCATCTCGCACCCGCGTGCGGAAGGCGGCGTCCTCGCCCCGCGTGCGGGGCAGCACGCTCAGGAACCGACCGCCACGCTGATGCAGGTAGGCCATGTTCTCGGCAGTGGCCAGCTTGCAATCGGCGACGTAGAGGAAGTCGCGGCGCCCGGTCAACTGGCAGAGCAGCTCCCAGGTGCCCTGGTGCGAGCGGTCGTCGGTGGCGTTGCCGCTCTCGACCCGGAACTGCACGGGCACGGCGCCGTCGCGAGTGACGGTGAGGATGTAGAGCAGTTGCTTCAGGTCGGGGCGGTGGTCTTTGTTATGGCCCCAGGTGATCGCCAGACGGAGCCGCCCCCGTAACGTGCGTTCCCGGTCCGCGTCCTCGTAATCGCCGTGGAAGGTGATGGTCGTCGAGTCGTTGTGTAGCTCGTCGAGCGCGACGCCGAACTCGCGCACCGCATGGGTCACGACCGCGAGCGTCAGCGAGGGGATGTCGGCGTCGAAGAGGCGGTCGAGGCAGCGGCCGACGCGGTCGTCGTTGAGGGCCGGCAGTTGCTCCGGGGTCAGCCCGAGGAGTCCGGGGGCATGGCGGGCGGCCCACTCGCCGACGCCGTAGAGGGGCTCGCGGGAGACGAGGAGGTTCTTGACGAGGACCAACAGCCCGGTGGCGGTAGCGACCCGGCAGCGCCGGTCCTCGCGGGGCAGGTGGTCGCGGAGGATGTCCCCGAGGCGAAGCCGCCGGAGGACCTGATCGAGGATCGGCAAGGCGGCGACGCGCCAGGAGGTCAAGGTCCGGCCGGCGGTGTGGGCTGTCTCGCCGGGTCGTGGTGCGGACGTGAAGGGATCTGGCCGATGGCTTGGGTCCTGATCCACGGAAGCCCCCCCGATGCTCCTGTCGCGGCACCAGATCGAGCGGCCGTTCCGCTCCGATCTCCGCCGACATGTTTGTCCGGGGCGGGGGATCGTCAAGTGTTCAAAAATTTCCGGTTTGACTTGTATCAAAATGCCTCGACGTAAGTCGAGGGCCGCGCGACTTACGCTTGCGGCTTCGGTCGTAAGTCCTTGTGAGAACGAGAGGGCCAAGACGTTGGACATTGCCCCGGAGTGAGACACGGCGAAGAATGATGTGCGGAACGGCGGCGTGGAATGGCCGAGCATGGTCCGGTTCGACAAGCGACCCGAAACCGATGGCCGTCACGGAACCCGACCTTCGATCAGGTGGAGAAATTCAGAGAAATAGCGGAGGAGATGTGCGGAAAAGGGGCCGTATAGCTACCTTCTCACACACTTTCTCAGGATGGGCCGCCAGGAACAACCGGAGCAGCTTCTTCAGGGTCTTGTCAAGACGCTTCAAGATGTTGACGACAGCAACCGTCGCCAAAGCCAGGCTTGAACAAGACGAACTACCCGTGCCTGCCTTTCCCATGGGTTGAAGGCTCGTGGTAGAGGTTGGGGAGGTAATTATCTGTGAGCCAATCAGCGAAGGCTTTGGCTGACTGAGGGTTTCCCCTCTCATGACAATCAATATCAATCATGCTGATTGTTTCAGCTTGGTTCTTTCGTCCATCAGCCCAGAAGTAGAGGGTGGTTTGCCCGGCGAAGTGGGCGTAATAGTCGCTGTTGTTGGGGGAGCTCATGTAGCCGAACGAGTTGTAATAGCGGATCAACTACTCATTGGTGTATCGATCCACGCCACCTGGCTTTTCCCAGCCGAAGCCGTAGGGGCTGATCAGCTTTCTCAGGTAAGAGCAAACTGGGCCTTTGATGCGTTTTTTCTTAAACTTTGTTTGTAACATTCCTATACATAAGTGGCATACGTTGCATTTTTTCTGCAAACTTTGGTTTTAACTGGGGTTTTGCAAACTTCGCCGAGACTGCGTAAAATCCAAGGTGCGGTGGATCATTTCCCGAGGACCACCCCGGTCGAGGCCGGACAAGGGTTCGGACAGTTCATCAACATAGTATGACTATTAGAACAGTTGATGCGATGCTGAACCGCTTGTTTTGCGGCATTTCCCCAGGGATCGGCACTCAGTCAGTAGTGACAACTCCATTATGACATGATCCACTTGCTTCGGTGCCCCCAAGTTGCGCCGGGCGTTTTGATCGCCAATAGACCGATCTGGGGGCCTGTATGCCTTGCGCTCGGGAAGAATGCAAAACTTCAGTGGCTCATCCGGGATTCCGGGGTGCTACGAGAAGGCCGACTAACGACCCCAGCAACGCCTTGCCCCGCCTCCGGACGTTGTGCACGAACTCGAAGAAGCCCAGGTACAGGGGCAACCGCTCTTGCGAGATGCCCCGATGTGGCCGAAGCCAGCTCCGCAGCAGCGACCAGAACCCCTCCAGCGTATTGACGTGCACCTCGCAGAAGCCATCACCGTCGTCGTCACGGGCGAACTCCCCGGCCGCATGGCAGACGGTGTGGTGCGTGTAGCCCCATTCGGGCAGCCGGGCATAGATATCGTACTCGTCGGTATAGACCACCGACCCCTCGGTGATCGTCTCCCGGACCAACAGGCCGATGGTCCGCTGCTGGACATCAGCCAGCATGCGGATGACGATGTCGCCGCCCCGCTGGATCATCCCGAAGATCGGCGGCTTCTCCTTCTCCAGCGTCCCTCGGCCCGGTGCCCCCTTCAGCCGTCGTCTCCGGCCCGACCGCCCTTTTTTGCGACGGCCTCGGGGTGGCCCTTGTGCCCGGCCACGACGTAGACCTCATCGCATTCGACTTCGCCGCTGAGCTTGACCTCGGGCTTGCGTTGGACGATGCCCTCACGGAGTTGGGAGGCCATCACCTGGGCGTCATCCGGGTCGATCCCCAGCTCCTGGGCAATCTGCTCATTGGAGAGGTTCAGCCCCATGAAGTACAGGCACAAGATCCAGATCCGCAGCGGCTGGTGGTGCCCGGCGAAGATGGTCCCACTGAGGTCGTCGAACCGCTGGCCGCAGCCATGGCACTGGTAGCGTTGCCGCTCGGGCTGGGTCTCATCCCGGCCGTCCTTGGTGATCCGGTCGGAGCCGCACTCGGGGCACCGAACGCCCCCCGGCCAACGCATCGTCCGGACGGTCTCGAAGCACTTGGCGTCGTCGATGAGGGCCTGGATGTTGAGCATTGTCGATTGTCACAGGGGGCCTGGACCATCAGCCGTGGCGATCCATTTTGAGCACCGAGTCTACCCCTGAGATGACCTCGCTGGAATCACCACCCTGGAATCCCGGATGAGCCACTTCAGTTTTAACATTGCAACGAGGGCTGGGAGCAATCCCAGCCTTCGTTGTTTTCGTAGGGAGAAGATCGGGACTTGATGGGGACAGCCGTTCACTGGTCGCTCTTTCAACAAAAAAGCCGGGGTAAGCCCCGGCGTAAGCGGAATCAGTTTTCGGAATCCAAAGAGATGGGTGCAATCGGTTTGCCTACAAGCTAACCATGCCGATCCGAGTGACACGATGACACATGGCTCTTCATGACGGAACGTCCTTGATGCCAAGTACTTGCGACATTAACCTGTCACGACCTCAATCGCGTTGACATAGTCTGTGCGAGGAGGCAGAGAATCAAGTTCGTGCCGTTTCTAGCGATTAATCCGGGCTTGTGTACGCACTCAAGCCATTCGGCTCACGAAAACCAGTGGTTTTTCGGGAAAAACAAGGTCAGATCGATCAGGTCCAAGTTGTAGCCAAACCGGCTGCACCCCAAAGAGATCAACCTCGGGTCAACGCTCCGTAAAGCAGCCTTCTTGCTCGTCTCAACGTATCCTCGATCTCAGTAAGGTCACCAATCGCCATCGCCTTGAAAATCAGCCGATCGATGTCGGCTTCAAGGTCGGTGAGTGCCACCGTCCGGGTGCTGTTGCTCCCTCGTGGCTGCCCAAAGACCATAGCCGTGGTCTCCTTACGAGGTCTTCCTAGTTTCTTACCAGAGGAATCGCCTTCCCCTTTGTGGATGTCCTGGTCTTCTTGGACTTGCCACGCTGATTCCCCGTCAGTCCCAACAATGCTCTCGTCTTGTCAACGAGGGTGCGGCTGATCGTCCCCTCGAATCCGGCAGCCTGCCAAGCCTCGTTCACGGCTTTGGTGTTTCCTTGGGGATGGTCATTCAGGAACTCCTTGACGAAGCTCGTTTTGCCTGGAGTGGTGGCTGTTTTTGACATGTTGGGGGCTGCCTTTCCCTTGGCGGCTTTCCTGGTCTTCCCAGGCAGTTTGCCGGTCAGCCCCAGTTGCTTCCGTACCTCACTGATGACGGGGTGACTGATCGTCCCTTTCATCCCGGCAGCCGTCCACGCCTCGTTCACGGCTTTGGCGTTGGCTTGGGGATTGTCGTGAAGAAACTCCTTGACGAAGCTGGTTTTGCCCTGACTCTTGGTTGCTGTTGCCATGTTGTATTCTCCCTGGTTACAGAATCTTAACGACACGCTCACAGTAGACCAGAAGAACAGCTTGTTTTGAATACACAAGCGAGTCTATCGGTCAGGGAAAATGGGCAGTATTCGAGAATCACGGACTCTTACACTCCCGGCTGATCGCTACGCTGACCGAATACGTCTGAGAGAAAGGATGAGGCATCTCGTCCACGGATATTGAGCCAGCCCTTTCGTGGAGATCCCCAACGTGCGTCGTCCAGCCATCATCGCTATAACCGCTGTAGGTTTCTTGGACTTGTGCCAGCTTGTGACTGTGGCACAGGGGCTCAAGGGCGAAGCCGTTGAACACTCTGTTACCGTTGACGGAATCAGCCGGAAGTACCTCGTCTTCGTCCCGAAGGGGTTTGAGAAACCGTTACCGGTCGTCCTGGCTTTTCACGGAGGTGGCAGCAATGCCCGCCAGATGGAGCGGTACACCCGGTTCAACGATCTGGCCACGAAAGAGGGCTTCCTGGTTGTCTATCCCGAGGCGGTGGATGGGAACTGGAATGATGGTCGGGGCATCGCAGGGGTGAGGTCGCAGCAAGAGAACATCGACGACGTGAAGTTCGTGCGACTCATCGTGGATCGCTTGAGCAAAGTCTACAAGATCGACCGCAGCCGAGTCTTTTGCACGGGCATCTCCAACGGTGCGTTCATGTCTCACCGCCTGGCAACGGAGGCGTCGGACCTGATCACCTCCATCGCTCCTGTGGTCGGGGGTATGGCACCGTCGATGGCGAAGCAGTTCCACCCCACTTAGAAAGTGTGTGAGAAGGTAGCTATACGGGTTTCTGACGCTTGCGCATAAGATGGATCATAGCCAGTTGGACTATCGCCTCACTCGACTCCGTCCGCCTTTCGTAGTCGCGGGCCAGCCGGCGGCTGGCGCCTTTTCTGGACCACGAAGCCTTTCCGGCCCGCCGGCTTGCGGACAAGCTCCAGAACCCAGTTGCCGAACTGCTTCGCCCAACCGACTGCCGCCTCATAGGCGGCATCGGCCCAGATCAGCTTCAACCGGGGGAACCGGCCCTTGACCGGTTCCCCCACCCGCTTCACCCCGTCACGGTCCTGGAGGCTGGCCGAATGGACCACCACCGCCAGGAGCAACCCCATCGTGTCCCCGATGATGTGTCGCTTCCTTCCGGGAGTCCGCTTGCCAGCGTCGTACCCCTTTTCGCCTCCCGAGGCAGTACGAACCGTCTGGGTGTCGACGATCGCGGCCGAGGGACTCTTCTTGCGGCCGTCGGCGTGTCTCAGGCGGGCCCGCAACACCTTGAGGATCTTCTCCAGGGGCCGTCCAGCCGCCAGCGCCGGTAGTAGTAGTGGACCGTGCCCCAGGGGGGCAGGTCATGCGGCAGCATCCGCCAGGGTACGCCACCGCGGATGACGTAGAAGATGCCGTCAAGGACCTCACGGAGGTCAACGCTACGGGACCGGCCGCCGGGCTTGGCCGCAGGCAGCAACGGCGCGACGAGCTTCCACTGTTCATCAGTCAAGTCAGTTGGATAACGTTGGTACCTCATGACCGACTAGACTGCACAAACTAGGCCGGAAACCCGGCTTCTCACACACATTCTCAGGCCGTCAACGAGAACGCGACGGCGGATCTCGGCCCAGATCTCCATGTCGGTGTACACCCATAGACCTCACGACTGGGGGACCTCGATGGGGTTAGCGAAAGCTCCATCGTGGCTCCACGGCCGTGAGCAAGACCATGGGCGCTACGTTTTCTGACCGACCACCGGCCGCCGTCCCGCGCTACGTTTTCTCGCCGGCCGTCACATCTCCTCGATCTGGTTGTGCAGGTCGCAGACGACCATGAGTCAACCGCCACAGGATCCGATGCGGCGCCCTGCTCGTCAAGAAGGGCGGAGTGGACTGGCGGGCTAGTCGGATTCGAGGGGGAAGGGGTACGATCGTCAGGATCGGGACCATCCGTCGTCGAATCTGGGTTCCTCATCCGAGAATCTGTCTCATGATCACTTTGACCATGCTTGCTCTGGCGGTCAGGTTTGCCGTTTGCCGGTTGCCTCCCGAGGCACCCATCCCGCGCTGGGAGGCCGCCGTTCCGTTCCTGTCCATCACCCGGACACCTGAGGAACTCTCGGTGGTCTGCCCGGAGGAGAGCATTCCCCCCGGGGGCGACGTCCGAGGCAGGCTGGTGCTGTATGCGCGTGGCCGGGCGACTCGAGTTTTCGCTGGTGGGCATCCTCGCCGCGGTGGTGAGCCCGCTGGCCGATGCGGGGATCCCCGTACTCGCGATCTCGACGTTCGACACGGACTATCTGCTGGTGAAGGAGCAAACCTTCGATCGGGCCGTGAGCATCCTGCGTGCGGCCGGACATGAGGTTGTGGTCTGACTTACCACTTCGCCAAGGGCGGGAGGCGCTTGTGTCGGACTGGCTCATGAAAACGATCCGCGCGGAAGCCCGGCGACTTCTGGAACTTGCCGCCAGCGATGCCGAGCTCCGTGCCGACCTGAGAGGGCTGGCCGAGGAGATCCTCGCCTCCACCGGCGCCGAACCGCCTTCCGAGGATGCTCCGGCCGCTCCGGAATCCGCCGAGCCCCTGCGGAAACTGATGCTGGGACAGTCGCGTCCGTCGGCGAGGCCCAGTCCGAGTGATCCGGGCGCTCTTCCAAAGCCGTCGCGTTCCACGGAGGGCATCGCGTCTCTCGAAGCGCGCTGTCGGAGGAAGGCGGAGGCTGCCCGATGGGCCGCCGAATGCCAGAGGAGGATCGGCGAGGGATCCGCGCTGAGCATGAGCGGCGAGGAGGTCACTCTGGATCAGGAGCTGGCCGGCTGGGTCGAGCGATTGACCGACGGCTTCTACTGGATGAGCTCGAAGTCGGGCGAGAACGCCAATCACGCGGCGGTTCTGGACGAGGTTGCCGGCTGCCTGGAGGCCGTTGCCGAGAGTCTCGCTCTGGCGGGGGAAGCGCAAGGACACTCGAAGGCGTTCGAGAGTGCGCTCCAGCAGGTAGCCGAGGCTCAATCAGCCTTGCGGCGGGCGTTTCAGAGGCTGGACATCGCGGGCGATCCAGACCAGGAGAGCGTCTATGAGTGGCTGCGGGCGACGGCTGCGCGACACCGCGTCTACCTTCATCGCCACATGCGGGCCGACGACCTTGCCGCGCCCTCGGGATGGCCCTCACTTCTGGCACGGATCGAGCAGGCAAGGGCGAGCGGCCGCAAGTCGCCCCGGCAGATTGCAGAGCTCGATCGGATCCGTCTCCATCAGACAGAGATCCGGGAGGGAAGGGAAACCGAGGGGGACTGGCCAGCGATCATCGAGGCCGTCGATGGGTTGATCGGGGGTGGCGTGCCGCCCAGTCATCGAGAAATCCGGGACCTCTTGCTGCCGATCATCGACCAGGTCCCGGATCGCGACGAGCTTCCCCAGAGCCTTCGCCTGGTACTCCGGGAAATCGACCGGTATCTGGCGACACGTCCCTCGCAGGCTCTGTGCCAGCCCATCCACGAACCGGGTGAGGAGGTGAAAGCGGTCGCGCGATTGCTGGGAGGAAAGAGCATTGTCCTGATCGGCGGGCTCCGCCGCCGCGACAGCCAGGAGGCTCTCCGAAAAGCCTTCGGTCTCAGGTCCTTGTTCTGGATCGAGACCAGGGAGCACCAGTCTGTTGAGTCGTTCAAGCCGATGATCGCACGCCCTGAAGTCGCCATGATCCTGCTGGCCATTCGCTGGTCGAGTCATGGCTTTGGCGAGGTCCGCCATCTTTGCGATCGCCATGGCAAACCCCTGGTGCGTCTGCCGGGAGGATACGGCCCGAACCAGGTTGCCTCTCAGATTCTCGCTCAGAGCAGCGAACAACTTGGTGCCGGAGACGTTGCATCCGCAAACGATGCCCTGGTCTGAGAGTGTGTCGGTCTGGTGAGCGCAATCGTCAGTTCAGCGTGGGGTCGGCGGGATAGCCCCTCAGGCCCAGGAAGTCCGACAGTTTTCTGGCGTTGACCTCGCTGACCACCACATTCCAGAGGTCCTTCTCACCTGTCCAGAAGACGTGCTCCAAGTTTGCAGGCAAGGTGACCCAGGAATCCCAGTTGAACTCTCCTTCGAGCTGGCCCGGTGCCCAGCCAGAGTAATTGGCGATCACCAGCGATGGCTCAGCGCGCTGGCGAATGATCTTCTGAACGGCGGAGCCCTCGAGCGTGACAAAGACCCCCGGAATGACCTCCTGGTCTCCCAGCTCCTTCCGAGTGTGGAGCACGATCAGCGAACCAGGCACAGGTCCGCCGAGGTGAAGCGGCTTGCTCCACTCGAAGTCCTCCTCGAAGATCTTCCCCGCAAGGTCGGTGATCAGGGTGTTGATGGGCTGATTCACGATGACCCCCATGGCCCCCTCGTCGTTGTGCTCCAGCATCAGGATCACGGAGTGCGCGAACATGGGGGTGCTGAGCTGCGGGGTCGCGATCAGAAAGTGGCCTTTGAGCGATTGCATGTCCGTGAATGCTGCCTTCGATGACGAAACGGATCCACTCGCTACGCGGCTTCTTTGGATTATATCGCCCGGTCATGCGTCTGGCTCGGGAACGCCCAGCAAGCCGGCTCCTCGCAGATAGTGCCCGGTCCGGTGTACCTTTCACCAAGCACCGCAGCCCTGTCGTCGAGTCCTCGACTGGTAATCAAGAGGTCACGGCATGCCGCAAGTTGCTACCTCTTCTCAGTTTAAACACGGTTCGAGCGAACAGATCATGGGCTGCCGAACCTGCGGACCGCGATTTGCCTCTGAAGAGGAAGCGACCTAGGGTTTGGTCATCGAGAATGGGGCAAGGCAATCCAACGGCGTAAGCGGCGCGACCGGAGGCCCACCGATCATGAGTGAGGGGGAGGCGCAGGCCATGGAGTTTCTGCGAAGTCTGATCGAGCGGTTGACCTCTTCCGAGCTCACGCTCGGTGAGGCGAAGCTCCTGCGCTTGCAGCTCGCTCCGGCCATGGAACAGGCGACGTGGCCGGGCAACGACTCGAGGATCCCCGGCGTGATTCGGGTTCCCTCCACCTGACCCGCTTCTGATGGCAAAGCGGACACGTGGCATCGGAACCATCGAGCGTTTGTTGAAGCCAACGAGCCTGCCGTTTCGAGTGGCCATCTTTCAGAGATGGCAGCTCGATCCGCCGCGCTTCTGAATGTACTTCTGGTGATACTCCTCGGCGGGCCAGAATGCCGCGGCGGGAGTGATCTCCGTCACGATCGGGCGCCGGAACTGGCCACTGGCCTGAAGGCGTTCCTTTATGGTGGTGGCGGCTGCACGCTGAGCCTCGTCGTGATAAAAGACGGCCGAGCGATACTGGGTTCCAACATCGGGCCCCTGGCGATTCAGGGTTGTCGGATCGTGGATCTGCCAGAACATCTCAAGGAGCTGCTCGTAGCTGATCTGTGAGGGGTCGAACTGCAACTGAACGACCTCCGCATGGCCGGTCCGATCGGTGCAAACCGCCTCGTAGCTGGGCCGTTCCGTGCGGCCACCCATGTAGCCCACTGCCGTTTCCGTCACCCCCTTCGTGGTGCGGAATGTTTCCTCGACTCCCCAGAAGCAACCCGCTCCGAATGTCGCCGTGGCCATGTTGACTTCCGATCAGATTGAGGACGACTTCGTTGACTCTCCCAGTCCCATCCTAGAAGTTATAGAATCGACGCGTGGCAAGGGCAAGGTCGGCCAACATCCTCGAGAGCGGCGATGAGCGACGACAAGATCAACGCAAGTACAGGTGGGCAGAACCGGCAGAAGAACTCCGACTCGCCCGGCCTGTTCGGCCCGTTGACGATCCGGGGAGTGTCTTTAAGCAATCGGATTGCTATGTCGCCGATGTGTCAGTATTCCTCCCAGGAGGGACTGGCCAACGACTGGCACCTGGTCCACCTGGGGAGCCGGGCAGTGGGTGGCGTTGGTCTGGTCATGGTCGAGGCAACGGCCGTGACCCCCGAGGGGCGAATCACCCCTGGTGACATGGGAATCTGGAATGATCGCCACATCGATCCGCTGGCGCGGATCGTCCGCTTCGTCCAGTCGCAAGGAGCGGCCGCGGGAATTCAGCTCGCACACGCGGGACGCAAGGCCAGTTGCGATCTTCCCTGGAAGGGGGGAAACGCCTGAAAACGCCGCAGGAGGGAGGATGGACCGTCGTCGCCCCCAGCCCGATGCCGTTCGCGGACGGAGATCCCGTGCCCGTCGCCCTCGATGAGCCCGGGATCGATGGAATCGTGGCGGCCTTCGAGGCGGCGGCCCGGCGGTGCCTGGCCGCAGGATTCCAGCTCATCGAGATCCACTCGGCTCACGGTTACTTGCTTCATGAGTTCCTCTCGCCGCTCTCGAATCACCGCACCGACCGCTACGGCGGGTCGCTCGAGAATCGCATGCGGCTCTTGCTGCGGGTTGCCCACCGTCTCCGTTCCCTGCTGCCTGAGAGCATGCCACTCTTCGTGAGAATCTCGGCGACAGACTGGGTTCCTGGGGGCTGGGACATCACCCAATCCGTCGTGCTGGCGGGATTCCTTCGCGACATCGGGGTCGACCTGATCGATGTCTCCTCGGGGGCCATCGTGCCTCACGCGAGAATCCCCGCCGGGCCAGGGTTCCAGGTACCCTTCGCCCGGCAGATCCGCACCGAGGCCGGGATCATGACCGGAGCCGTCGGCCTGATCGCCGAGGTCGAGCAGGCTGAGTCCATCATCACTCGTGGCGACGCCGACCTCGTCCTCCTGGGCCGGGAGCTCCTCCGCAAGCCTTACTGGGCGATCGAGGCCCAGCAGCAAAAGGGGCAAGAGCCCCTCTGGCCAACCCAGTACGGCTATGCGGTGAAGCGGCGGTGATCTCCCTTGCCCCTGGACGCCGCTCGCCATTCCAGGCTGGAACCGGAGCCAGGGAGAACCTCATCATGGCATTGAATATCCGCGTCGATGGGGACATCGTCATCCTCAGCAATTTCGCCAGATTGATGAATGACCCCAGGTATGTCGATGCTTCTCGCGACGTCCATGACCTGCTCGCTCAGGGATTCAAGAACTACATCATCGAGCTGGCCGGGATCAAGGAGACAGGGGTCCAGCTTCCTCGGTGTGCTCATGACGATCACCCGCGAGATTCGCCAGCATGGCGGTGAAGCCGTGCTGGCGCACCCCAGTCGCGAGGTGGAGAAGTACCTCGCCATGATGCAGCTCGACGACTACTGGGACGTCTTCGGCACGGTCGATGACGCCTTGGAGTTCTTCCGCCGCAAGAACGCACACCACGAGGAGCGGTGATCACACGATGGGCGAGTGGGAGGATCGAATGCACCGGCCGGTTCGCCACCTGGCCGAACAGCTCAAGGGAATCCGGGCCGGGACGATCAGCGCGGGGTTCGTCGAGACGTTCCGGATCTCCTGGCAGGGTCGTTCCGAGCCGATCAGCCGGCTGGCGACGATCACTCATCAGCAGGGCCGGATCGTGGTCACGCCGTTTGACCGGCTGCTGGTTCCCGCCATCGTCAAGGCGCTGGTGGAGCGCGGCAGAACGCCTATGCCCTCGATCCGGGTCGCGTCTCGGTCTCGGTGCCCCCCATCAGCGGCGAGCAGCGGGCCGAGATCACGCGACACGTCAAGGGACTTGGCGAGCAGGCCAAGGTGGGAATCCGTTCCACCCGCCAGGAGATTCGCAAGCAACTTGCCGCCACCGGCAGGCGCTCCGAGCGAGCCATTCAAGAGGCCACCGACAAGGCGATCGCGCAGGTCGATCAGCTCATCAAGAAGAAGCTGGAGGAGGTGGGGACGTGAAAACGCGGCAAGGGCGGCTACTGAAGCCGCCCCTTGCCGGATCAACTCGAGAAACGTGGAGCGGCCGATCCGCTCAGAGCCTGTGAAAGAATCTACGATTATCTCACAATATATTGTCAAGTGATAAATCTATAGCTATGATCTCTTCATGAAAACCCCAGACGATCCCAAAGCGCCTCGCCTCGAACAGCCCCCGCTTTTCGAGACGCCTCGCGCTCCGGCAGCCCAGGCCCTTCCATCCGAGGCCGCAGCCTTCGCCGGATCCCCTCGGCTGAGGACCGCCAACCGTCAGCAGATCGTTTTCCGGGCCGCATCCCTCGATGAGCTGATTCCTCTGGATCATCCCGCGCGGATGGTCTGGGACTATGTCGAAGGGCTCGATCTCAGTTCCTTGTAGGACTGCATCAAGGCTGTCGAGAGAGGACCAGGACGCGCCCCGATCGACCCCAAGATCCTCATGGCGTTGTGGCTGTACGCCACTACCGAAGGGATCGGCAGCGCCCGCCAACTCGACGAACTGCGTCGCAACCATGATGCGTTCCGCAGGATTGCCGGCGATGTGAGCACCAACTACCACACGCTCTCCGATTTCCGCACTGCCCATGTCGAGTTGCTCGACAAGTTGCTGACCGACAACGTCGCGGTGCTGATCGCCGAGGGGTTGGTCGACCTCAACCGAGTGGCGCAAGACGGGATGCGCGTCCGTGCCAGCGCCGGGGCCGCGTCGTTTCGCCGTCGTCCGACCCTGGAGGAAGCGTACGCCGAGGCCCAGGCGCAGGTTGAGGCGTTGCGGGCCGAGCTGGACGAGGACCCTGGGGCCGAGAATCGCCGGCAACAGAAAGCCCGTGAGCGAGCCGCTCGCGAGCGCGCCCAGCGGATCAAGGAGGCTCTGGAGCGGTTGCCGGAGTTGGAGGCCAAGAAGAAGCCCGAGGATCGGGGCAAGGCGCGGTGCTCGACAACCGACCCGACGGCGACCGTGATGAAGACGGCTGACGGTGGCTTTCGCCCGGCGTACAACTTCCAGTTCTGCACGGCCACGACCAGCCAGGTGATCGTGGGAGTGGACGTGGAGACCACCGGCAGCGACGCAGGTCAGGCCGTGCCGATGGTCGAGCAGGTCGAGGGGCGATACGAGACCACGCCAGAGGAAGTGTTGGTCGATGGAGGCTTTGCTCAGCACGATCAAATCGATGCGTTGGAGGCTCCGGAGAAAGGCTGCACGGTGTACGCACCTGGGCCTCAACCACGAGACCCGAAGGTAGACCGACACGCCCCCAAGCCCGGGGACAGTCCGGCGGTGGCAGCGTGGCGGGCGCGGATGGCGACCGAGGAGGCCAAGACGATCTCCAAGGAGCGCGCCGCGACCGCCGAGTGCATCAACGCCCAGACGCGAAATCGGGGCTTGTACCAACTGCGAGTGCGCGGTCTGGTCAAGGTCAAGGCAGTGGCATTGTGGTATGCGTTGGCTCATAACTTGATGCGAGCGGTGAGCCTGCGCGCCGCGGTGGCCGGGACCACCTGAAGTGAGAGAAAGCGGGTCAAAGGGGCGATTTTCGAGGCGGACTACAAGGCTCGGGGACGACTTCACCGGCCGGGAACCCGAGATTGGGACGGAAATCTGCAGAGGTTGGGTCCAATCGCTTGGTCTCATGGAGTCCAATCAACCGTCCACACGGCGTCACGAAATTCGATTTCCTTCACAGGCTCTCAGCCGATTACATCGACTACGCGATCGACCGGATCGCGTCTAACATGGTGTACTGAGAATGTGTGTGAGAAGCCGGGTTTCCGGCCTAGTTTGTGCAGTCTAGTCGGTCATGAGGTACCAACGTTATCCAACTGACTTGACTGATGAACAGTGGAAGCTCGTCGCGCCGTTGCTGCCTGCGGCCAAGCCCGGCGGCCGGTCCCGTAGCGTTGACCTCCGTGAGGTCCTTAACGGCATCTTCTACGTCATCCGCGGTGGCGTACCCTGGCGGATGCTGCCGCATGACCTGCCCCCCTGGGGCACGGTCCACTACTACTACCGGCGCTGGCGGCTGGACGGCCCCTGGGAGAAGATCCTCAAGGTGTTGCGGGCCCGCCTGAGACACGCCGACGGCCGCAAGAAGAGCCCCTCGGCCGCGATCGTCGACACCCAGACGGTTCGTACTGCCTCGGGAGGCGAAAAGGGGTACGACGCTGGCAAGCGGACTCCCGGAAGGAAGCGACACATCATCGGGGACACGATGGGGTTGCTCCTGGCGGTGGTGGTCCATTCGGCCAGCCTCCAGGACCGTGACGGGGTGAAGCGGGTGGGGGAACGGGTCAAGGGCCGGTTCCCCCGGTTGAAGCTGATCTGGGCCGATGCCGCCTATGAGGCGGCAGTCGGTTGGGCGAAGCAGTTCGGCAACTGGGTTCTGGAGCTTGTCCGCAAGCCGGCGGGCCGGAAAGGCTTCGTGGTCCAGAAAAGGCGCTGGGTCGTGGAACGGACGTTCTCCTGGTTGGTCCGCAGCCGCCGGCTGGCCCGCGACTACGAAAGGCGGACGGAGTCGAGTGAGGCGATAGTCCAACTGGCTATGATCCATCTTATGCGCAAGCGTCTGAAACCCGTATAGCTACCTTCTCACACACTTTCTGAGGGTTGCCCAACCAGTGCTCCAGGGCCACGATCTGGCGAAATCTCAACGCCGTCGCAAAGCCCTGAATACCGTCCTCGTAATAGTGAACCTGTACTTTCCGCGATTGACTTCGCTCTCATGCCGCCAGGGCAAGCAACCGCTCGGCGACGGCCCGAATTTCCTCCTCGGTGACCCCGGGGCGTAGAACCCGCGAATCTCCTCGGCCAACAATTCACGGCGCCAAGCCCGACGCTTGTCTGCGTGGCTTGGGCGACGGTTCGGATCGTCCCATGGCGATGCTCGGCGGTCCACCAAGTCGTCCTCCTCCCGACCCCATGCCCAAGCTTCGGTCATCGTGAACGTCCAGAGGCAGATGTGGAATGCACCGATGTTTGCCCACACGAACCGCACCTGCTGCTGGCCGGCTCCGACGATCTCCTTGCAGTCGCGGAACGCGATCTCTAATGAGAACCGGTCGGCGACCGTCGAGAGAATCTCTGCTACGGTCGCTGACACGTCGGTGCAGAAGAAGGCCACCCATCCACTCGGCTCCTCCACCAACACCACCCGGATTGCCCCGCCGACGGGCCGCCACATCGCCACGAACGTCTTATACCGCTTCTTCGCCCGCTTGCCATACAAGTCGAAGATGCTAGTCGTCCAACCGCGACGCTGCCCGGCCCGTTTGGCCAAGTCGATGCGCGTCTCTCCGTAGACCCGCGGCCTACCGCGCCGACCTGGTACCCGGGGCCCTGGGATCGTCCATCGCGCCGCGTCCTTGCGCAGCCGGCTGACGACCGTCATTCCCAGCAACATCGCCGGTTTGAGGAACGGGGCCTTGGCGTAGGCCCCGTCGACCACCACCCACAGCGGCTTGCCCAGGAACCGGAGCCAGAACCAAGCCCACCGCAGGAGCTCGACTCCCATCTCCAGCTTGGTCCGGAACTCCGGCCGATGCTTTGGGTCGATGCACGGCAGATCCTTGGCCCGCACGTACAGACGGGCCAACAGCGGCAGAGCGATGACTCCCCATGCAGGATGGACCGCCAGGAGCCCGAGCACCACCCAGACGTGGCCGTAGACATGCGGCGAGCCAGCCGGGCCGGGGGTCGGGTTGTGATGGATGCCAGCCCCCTGCACGTAGGGCCCATACCGCTGTGTCGGCGTGTCGTCTAGCGCCACGGTGAGCCGCGTCTGACCATCCACCAAAGGCTTGACCACCTCGTGGATCAACCGGCCGGCGATGTTGTCCGCCCGCTTGCCGGCTGCTGCGACGGTCGTGTAGCAAGGCTGATACTGTCGACTCAAGCCGGCAGCGCGGATCCAGCTGGTGACGGTCCTTCGGCCGCGGGCGAGGATCGCGCCGATAAAGAGCCACACCAGCCTGACGGCAGATCTGCGATCCAGGGGTGAAGCAAGGCAAGAGAACCACTGGCACGATGTCGCGTCCTGGTGCGATGATGTCACGGCCGACTCCGTCCGGGGTTGATTGGCAGGCTTGGTCATCGCCATCGTCCCGGCCGGACCGGCATTCGTCTACCCGAGTCACGTCAACGACCAAGGGAACCAAATCGCGGAAAGTACAGAGTGAACGGGAAACCGTTCGATTTCGGGTAAGGGCTGCTTGGTATTCGCCTCCATATCGTCCTTCGCGACCTTGAGTTTCCTCAAGGGATTCCTGATGCCGGCGGTCAGGCTGCGGATCCTATCCACCGCGTCCTGGGGATTGATGAACGTGCTGGGTTGATGGTCGAAATGGCTGTCCGGTTTCAGGGTCCGGTTCTCGGCCGAGAAGAGCTTGATGACAACCTCGGCCTCCGTCACCATGGCGACGCCCCGCGGGATGTGTTTGTCAAAGAACGGGATGGCCAACGTGGCGCGCTCGCAGGAGCGAAGGTCGAGCAGGAGTTGATCGTCGGCTCGCAGAAAGATGGAGCCCAGGACGATCGGGCGAGCGTGCTTAGGGAGGTCGGCGTACGATTGCTTGAATCGAAGCCCCTTGGCCTCGTGGTCATAAAGCCACACCCAGCGCTTCTGGGTGCGATCGTAATCCAGGCAGCGGAGTCTCTTGAATGCTCGTTGCAGACCAGACTGGTCCAGCACTTTGTAGTGGAGCCGGACCGGTTGATAATACTCGCCGGTCAGGGTTGCCAGGATCGGTTGATTGGCCATTGGATCCCTTCCCTTCGTATCGGGGTGGTCCTCAATCGGTGGGCTGTGCGGCGGCCTGGAGCAGGGATGCCATGCCTTCGAAGAGGGCGCTCAGGGTTGAGGCGGCCTCGGGAGGCGCCTCGATGACGATGTTGCCGCTCTGCCCGCGGCGGACCTGGAGCTGTGAGAACAGGTGACGGACCTCGCCCGCGGCTGGCAATGCGGCTTGCTTCCGCTCGGTGAGCACGCTCTCGGCGGCCGGGGGTGCCGCCTCGGGCTGAGCCGGAGCGATCGCGAGGACGGGTGCCGGCTCGGCCGGAGCTTCGGCGGCAGGTTCCACCAGGTCGTTCGACTCGTCGCCTGCCTCAATCAGCTCCTCGAATGGATCGGAGACCTCGTCGTCGAGTCCGGCGTCGGCAAGCTCGGTCAGCTCGATCTCCTGGGTTCCGCCCCCCGACGTGGCGGCGGCCAGCGTCGCGGGGTCGTAGAGCTTCTTGACGCGGGACAAGAATGAACCCGCCGACTCGAACTTCACGGAGTCGCTGTCGCCATCGAAGAGCCCCTTGAAGAAGGCCTGCTTGTTGCCCACGAGGTCGGCGATCCGGGCCTCGATTCCCTGCTCGCAAACGAGGTTGTACACATCGATCGGCAGCTTCTGCCCCAGCCGGTAGATCCTGCCGATCCGCTGCTCGAGGACGGCAGGGTTCCAGGGAAGCTCGAGGTTGATCACGCAGTTGGCAGCGCGCTGGAGATTGAGACCGACGCCGCCGGCGTCGCTGGCGTAGAGAATGCGGAACTCGGGGTCATCATGGAACTCGACGATGTTCTGTGTCCGTCGCTTCTGCTTCTCGGCGCCGGTGAAGAAGCCGGCCCGCAGGTTCCGCTCGGCCAGGAGATCGGTCACCGCCCAGTGGGCCAGGTGGAGCATCCGCCGCCACTGGCTGAAGATGACGACCTTGCGGTCCTGGTCGAGCACGAGCTGGCGGACAAGCTGGCGCAGTTCCAGAAGCTTGGGCGCCGACAGCCCCTTGATCACGCTCTCCTCCGGAGTGCACTTCCGGATCGACGGCCAGACGTGCTCGAACTGGAGCTGGGCCAGGCCGTTGGAGATGATTCGCTGGGCGGTCAGTAGGCTCATCAGGCGCAAGAACTCAGCCTGGGTCAACGGGCGCTTCTCGGCAATGCTCATGAGCTGGGCGATCGGCTGGATGAGGGCGTCGTGCTCCTCGATCTGGGCTTCGGTCATCTCGATGGGCACGCGGACGTCGGTGCGGGGCGGAAGCTGGTCAAGAACCTCCTGGCGGATGCGCCGGACCATGCAAGGGCGCAGCCGCTCGCGGAGCGTATCGAGATGGCGGACGCCAGAGATCTCTTTCCGGCCGTCAGACTCGCATCGCGTGCAGGGCCGGGAGCCGCCACTTGGGCTCGAGTGCGTGGTCATCGACCCACTCGACGATCGAGGCCAGCTCCTCGATCCGGTTCTCCATCGGCGTGCCTGTGAGCACCAGGCGATACGGTGGATTGAGCCCCTTGACCGACAGAGCGGTCTTGGTCGCCCAGTTCTTGATCCGCTGTGCCTCGTCGAGCACGACCAGGTCGGGATTCCAGCCTCGCACCGTCTCTAGATCACGAAGCAGTTGCTCGTAGTTGATGATGAAGAAGCCCTCCTTGCAGCTCGCGTACCGCGACTGCCGGTCGGTCGGGCTGCCGTCGATGACCTCGATGGGCAGATCCGAGAAATGCGCCCACTCCCGAGCCCACTGGGGCTTGAGCGCCGCGGGTGCGATGACCAGGCCCCGGCGCACCCTGCCGGTGCGCCAGAGGATCTCGCAGCAGACGATCGCCTGGGCCGTCTTCCCCAGCCCCATGTCATCGGCAAGCAGGAGTCGGCCGGTCTCGAGAAACCGCTTCACCCCGTCGCGCTGGTAGGGGTAAAGAGGGCACTTCAGCCCTCGCATCACGGTCTTCAGCTCCGAGGGCCAGAGCGTCTTCTCGACGATTTGCTTGAGTCTCCCGCGCTCGTGGACGAGCATGGCTCGCAGCGCAGGGTCATGCCTGATGCTATCCCCACTGGCTGGTACCGTCTTGAGCAGCGATTCAACAAGCTCCAGCCGCTTCACGGGATCGTCGAAGAAGGTCTTCTTCAACGTCCAGCTTCCATTCCGCCCGGGGCGGAACCACGCCAGCGCCTGCGTCACGCGGGTTCCCCGCTCCTTCGATCCGCCGGCCCCAGCCCAGGACACTCGTTCCAGCCAGTCGCCGAAGCCGAGAAGGGGACGGACCGGATCCCAGGTCGGCCCGGAGAAGGGGATGCCCGCAATCTGCTCCTGTTCCTTGAGGGCCTGCTTGATGAGCCCCGGGCGCGCGTACACGTGATCGAGCACAACGAGGATGTGCTTGCAAAGGCCGAGTGAGTTCTTCACGAAGTCGGGGCAGTCGCACCGGCCACGCAGCGGATCGACTCCCGAGACGATCGTCCGGTAGGGGCGAGCCTCCGAGCCCCGACGCCTGGTCGCGTAGAGGCCGAGCACCTTCCCTTTCTCGGGCCGGCGCTCGATCCGCAGCTCATCCTTGCGAGCCGACTCCAGTCGCCGCAGGAGGGCGTCCATGGCCTCGACCCGCACTGGCCATTCGTGGGCGGGCACGGTCTCCAGCACGTGGCGAGCCAGCATCTCGGCCGGGATCTTGGAGGTGTTCCGCCCCACCCTGGCCACCAGCGTCTTGTAGGCCTCGGTTTCTTCGACGGGGACGGGAGAATCCGCTGTCGTCGCGATCATGAGGTCACCTCGTACAGTCCATGCACAGGGATTATCGAATTGCCCGCCATTATGCCTCAACAACGGATAGGAAGGGAAGTCTCTGCCGCTGTGTGTTCCATGCTACCGTGCGGCGACAGCTGCGAGCCCGGCCCGCCAGCCCGGATCCTGGGCATGGCGGGTCCTGCAATCCGCAGGCAGATCACCTGTCGACCCGCTGCTTCTGGTCATTCTTCTTACGATTCGAGACCAGCGGATGGGTCAGGCCCTCGGTGATCAGGCGAGCGCCGCGGTCGAAGGTGATGTAGGACCAGGCCCACTGGATCATCACGACCAGGCGGTTACGAAACCCGATCAGGAAGAATATATGAACAAACAGCCACAAGAGCCAGGCGGCGTAGCCCGAGGCTCTTGATCGAGCCGATGTGGGCCACAGCGGCTCCCCGGCCGATGGTTGCCAGCATCCCCTTGTCGTGGTAACGAAAGGGCAACCGCTCCTGGCCGCCAAGGGATCGGAGCAGGTTCGAGGCGGCGTGCCGGCCTTCCTGCATGGCCGCCGGGGCGATTCCGGGCACGGGCTTGCCATCCTGCTCGAGGTGGGCGAGATCGCCGATCACGTAGACGTTGTCATACGCCGGGGACGGTGAGGTCGGGCTCGACCAGCACGCGACCCGCACGGTCGAGCGGCACGTTCAGGCTTCGGGCCAGAGGAGATGCGGCGACGCCGGCCGCCCAGATGACGGTCCTCGCTCCGATCCACTCCGAGCCAACCCTGACTCCATCGACGGTGATCTCGGAGACCGGAACGCCGAGCCGGACCTCGACGCCGAGCTTCTTCAACTGGTCTTGTGCCCGGGCGGAAAGAGCGTTGTCGAACGTCCCCAGCACCTTCGTCGCGGCCTCGACCAGGACAACGCGCGTCTGCGACGTGTCGATGTGGCGGAAGTCGCGTGCCAGGGTCTGACGAGCCACTTCCGCCAACGTGCCGGCAAGCTCGACCCCGGTGGGTCCTGCGCCCACGATCACGAAGGTCATCCACTCGCCTCGAAGCCTCTTGTCGGGCTCGCGCTCGGCGATCTCGAACGCCATCAGGATCCGCTGGCGGATCTGGAGGGCGTCCTTGAGGGTTTTCAGGCCGGGGGCCAGCCGCTCCCACTCGTCGTGCCCGAAGTAGGCGTGAGTGGCCCCGGTGGCCACGATGAGGAAGTCGTACTCGACCTCCCCATCGGTAAGGATGACCCGTCGTGACGGCATGTCGATCGCGGTGGCCTCGGCAAGCAGGACCTCCACGTTCTTCTGGCGGCGGAGGATCCGGCGGATCGGAGCCGAGATGTCCGCCGGGCTGAGGGCCGCCGTGGCCACCTGGTAGAGCAAGGGCTGGAACAGGTGGTGGTTCGCGCGGTCAATCACCGTGATGCGCACGGGTGCGCGTTTCAGGGCCCGCGCTGCGTTCAGCCCGCCGAACCCGGCTCCGAGGATCACGACGTGAGGCAGCGGCCCAGCCATGAGTAGGCTCATACCCCGGAGAACGTCGTGGCACCCGGCTGATCCGCCGCGACGACCCTGGCTCTTCCATTGGCAGCGAGATGCTCAAGCATGAGGTAGATCGTCTCGGCATCCTCGGCCCGGCCGATTGCCGCGGCGAGCTGGTCGGCCGTCTGGGGCGTGGCGGAGAGCGAAGCCAGGACCTTTCCCTGGAGGGCGAGCACCGCGGCCGCCGCCTTCTTGCCCGCCTCGACGCCCGGCTGATGATAGGCGTTGATGTTCACGAGAGTGGCATAGAAGCCGACGGCTCGCTCGAACAGCGCGATCAGAGCGCCCACGGTGCGGGCGTCGACGCGGGGGACCGTGATCGTCACCGATTGCCGATCGTTGGCGAAGAGGGCCTCGCGGGTTCCCAGCAGGAAACCGTGGAGGTAGTCTCCCGAGGTGGCGCCGGGATCCACCTCCAGGGGCGTTCCTCCGTCTTCGAGCACCCGGACGAACGTGACGAAGAAGTTGTTGACGCCGTCGCGAAGCTGCTGGACGTAGGCATGCTGGTCGGTCGATCCCTTGTTGCCGTAGACGCTGATCCCCTGGTCAACCCGCTTGCCGTCGAGATCGAGCTGCTTGCCCAGCGATTCCATGATCAGTTGCTGGAGATAGCGGGAGAAGAGGAGCAGACGGTCCTTGTAGGGGAGCACGACCATGTCTTTTTCTCCCTTGCCGCCTGTGGCGAGGTGCCACATCAGGGCCAGGAGCGCGGCGGGGTTCTTCGCGGTGTCATGGCGCGCGGGTGGCGACGTCCATGGCCGCGGCGCCGGCGAGCACGCCGTCCATGTCGAGGCCCTGAAGGAACCCGGGGACCAGGCCCACGGCCGACATCTCGCTCGTGCGGCCGCCGACCCAGTCCCACATCGGGAACCGAGCGAGCCAGCCCTGCTTCTTCGGCCTGCTGGTCGAGCTTCGACCCGACCCCGGTGACGGCCACGGCGTGGCTGGCGAAATCGAGGCCCTGGCCTTGCGGTAGGCCTCGGCCACGACGAGCATCCCGTTCCGGGTCTCGGGCGTGGTCCCGCTCTTGCTCATGACGACGACCAGCGTCTCGTCGAGCAGCCCTGCCCAGGCGAGCGAGCTCGCGAGCGATCCCTCGGGGTCGGTGTTGTCGATGAAGTGGGGCTGCATCCTGTCCGTGGCCGGGTGTCCCAGGGCGTCGGCCACGAACATCGGCCCCAGCGCCGAGCCTCCGATGCCGATGGAGAGCACTGCGCGTGAACCGCGGCGGCCTTCTCCGGGCTTGATCTCTCCCGAGTGCACCCTGGCCGCGAAGTCCGTTCACCGCGGCCGACGTGTCTGGCGAATCTCCGCGGAAAGGCCGGCATCAGGGGCCAGTTCCGGCGCGCGCAGCCAGTAGTGGCCCACCATCCGGTTCTCGTCCGGATTGGCGATGGCCCCCTTCTCGAGCGCGTCCATCGCCGCATAGGCTTTTTCCATCGCCGGCGCCATGCGGGTGAAGAACGCCTCATCGAATTGCATCCGGCTGATATCCAGGGTCAGGCCAATCGCGGGCACCTGGCACAGATGGGTCTTGTAGCGGTTCCAGAGGTCTTGCGCGTTCATGGTTCCAGGCTCCTGGAAGAAGGGTCAGGCAGGGCTCGCCCTGCGTCGAGGAAAAACCGGCAGGAGGGTCCCTGCCCACCAGTCGATTGTCCGGCTTGCAAGCAACAGCGTTTCCAGCCCGTCGTCTTCATGCGGCTCCATTTTAGAGAGTGAGGATGTGGACGGCCATCGCCAGACCGACCAGGGCGAGGATGGCGGCCAGGACGAGGGGAGTTCGTGCCTTCAAGGGCGGGTTCGCCACCCCGGCCTCGAGCGCCTGGATGTAGGCGCGGTGCCGCGCCAGGGCAACCAGGCAGACGGCCACTCCGAAGCACACCATCACGAAGCCGAGCCAGGGCGAGACCACCGGGCGACGCGACCCTGGTAACGTCCCCATTTCCTCAGCCTCGCGGATCAGGAAGGCGAACCGGGCGATGAGGAATCCGAACCCCATCAGGGCCAGCGAGGTTCGAACCCAGGCCAGAAACGTCCGCTCGGCCGCCAGGTAGACTCTCGGGTCGTCGACCGGCCTGGACTGAGCCGGGGATGACGTGGACTCAGCGCTCGGCTTGCCTGGATCCATCAGGTTTCATTCACACAAGGGAGCGTCCGGGTCTTGAAGCCGCCACCGGCTCCTCGTGATTCCATGCTCCCGGACAGGGCTATTCTCGCACGTCGAATCGCGGTAAAACACCCTGGAGTCCGGCTCGACTCGACGAACTCTGGCGTACCGGCAGAGACACGACCTCGACCTGGAACCGGCCTCTTTTCACGGGAGCCTGGCGCGATGGTCACAGTCACAAACCGTTTCACGCTCCTCGGGAAGGGGATCTCGCTCGTCCTCGTCGGAGCCTGGCTGATGCCCGTACGAACCTCGCTGGCTGACCCTCACTCCCCTCGGGCAAATCGGCGGGTTCCGTGGGACGGAATACTCCGTTCTCATACACTGCATGAATCGTCTTCATCGCATCGCTCCGGTTACCGCCTGCTCATTCTCCCGCATTCTACCGAGGAAACTCCGTCTTGATCGGTTCACACCGCCAGCCGCCGGTTGAGTTCATCGAAAGTCACCGGCAGGCGCTCGCGGAACAGGTCGTGAGCCCAGTCGCTTTTCTCTGCTCCTTATGGTTCTGGGCGCCCACCATGATGGTCGAAAGGTTTTTCCGGTACCATCCGGCAGGCGCACGAACGGATTTCACAAATGCGTTTGAGAAGGGAAGCGGCTGGCTGGCAAAGCCCGCGGAACCGGCAAAATCGGTCGGTCATGGGGAACCACGCGGGATCCTCGGCGGTCAGTATCGGGTGCCATGCTCGCGGCTCGCGAGCATGGAGAGCCGTGGCCTGAGCGGAGTGGCTGGGGATGCCCGGCGTGGGTGTGCCCGCGACGGCCCTCCATGCTCACCCTGCGTGTGAGCATGGCACCCGGACAAGACGCGTGGCTGGGGCAGAATGCCCCAGAGACGCGGGCCTTGGCCGGCGCGCTGGCCAGCCTGTAGTGTCGCTGCGATCCGCCACAGCCCCCGGGGCCCTCTGCGTTTTTCATCGGGAGGCGGTAGGACCGGAAGGGGGCTGCAAGATGCTCCCGCCGGGCAGGGGATCAGGGTAGGATCGAGTGCAGGCCGGGCCGGGCCCAAAGATCGCACCTGATGGGAGGAGTTTCAATGAGTCGTCGCACGCGCATGATCCTGTACTTGACGCTCGGGATCGCCTCGGTTTCTCGTGGAGGCGAGCTGCCGCGGGCCGTGCCCGAGGAGGTGGAACTGAACACGGAGGCGCTGGGGCGGATCAAGCCGGGGCTCGAGAAGCTGGTCGATGACGGCAAGATCCCCGGCGGGGTCGCGGTGGTGGCGCGCCGGGGCAAGGTGGCGTGCGTGACTACCGTCGGCTACCGGAACCTCGAGAAGACGCCCATGACCGAGGACACGATCTTCGCGATCGCCTCGATGACCAAGCCGATTACCTGCACCGCGGTGATGATGCTGATCGAGCAGGGCAAGCTCGGGCTGGACGACGAGGTTTCGAAGTATCTCCCCGAGCTCAAGGACGTCCGCGTGCTGGGCGACCCCAAGAACGACACCGAGACCGAGATCGCCGCGGTGCCGCTCAAGCGGCCGATCACGGTGCGCGACCTCCTGTCACACACCTCGGGGTTTTCTTACGGTGGGTTCTTGACGAACAACGACCGGCTGGGGAAGAGCTACGCTCGCGCGGGTGTGCAGAACCGCGGCCTGAAGATGATCGCCGAGCAGATGGCCCGGCTGGGTAAGGCCCCGCTGGCGCACCAGCCGGGCGAGGGCTGGACCTACGGGCTGAGCCACGATGTGCTGGGCCGCCTGATCGAGGTCGTCTCCGGGCAGAACTTCGACGCGTTTCTGCATGAGCACATCTTCACGCCGCTCGACATGCGTGACACGGCGTTCTCCGTGCCCGAGGCCAAGCGGGAGCGGCTGGCCACCATCTACCGGGCCAACGAGAAGGGAGCGCTTTCGCCGCTTCCGGCGAACCACGGCTCGGAGACGTTCTTCTCCAATGGCGGCGGCCTCCTCTCGACGGCGCGGGACTATAACCGGTTTGCCCAGCTGCTCAAGGGGGGCGGCACGCTCGACGGCGTGCGGATCCTCAAGCCCGAGACGATCGCGCTCATGACCACGAACCAGGTTAACGATCATTCCGCCTTCGGCATGAAGTACGGCCTGGGATTTGGGCTGATGCTGGGGCCCGGGTCGAAGGATAGGCCCCACTCACTGTACCGTTACTTCTGGGGTGGCTTCTATTCGACCAACTTCTGGATCGACCCGCGGCACGAGTTCGTGGCGGTGATCATGACCCAGGTGCTGCCTACCAACCACGGCGGCGCCAAGGCCGTGTTTCGCCAGGCGGTCAACGCGGCCACGGTGAAGGACGCAGAGGCCAAGGCTGCCAGGAAGCCCTCGTACCCGGTCAAGGTCAGCCAGAACGGCAGGTACTTCGTCGACCAGAACGGACTGCCGGTGTTCTGGCTGGGCACGACCCAGTGGCAGCTCTTCCGCGAGTACTCGCTCGATGACGCCCGGACGATCATCACCAAGAGCAAGGAGAAGGAGTTCGTCTTCGCCCAGGTGATGCTGATGGGCGTCGGCGACGGGACCAAGCCCAACATCCACGGCGATAAGCCCTGGATTGACGATAACCCGCTCACGCCCAACGAGGCCTATTTCCGGAATGTCGATGCCGTGCTCCAGATCGCCCGGGAGCAATACTTCAACAGCTCCATGACGCTGTACCACCAGCGCTATCGCAAGGCGATCACTCTTGAAAAGGCCCGCGCCTGGGCGAAGTGGCTTGCGAGCCGCTACAAGAACGTGCCGACGATCGTTTGGTCGATGACCCCGGAGGCAACGCCGGAGTTCGTGCCGATCCTCCGCGAGCTGGCGGCCGGTCTTCACGAAGGCGATGGCGGCGCCCACCTGATCACCTTCAAGCCCGACCCCACGCGCTATTCCTCGAGCTTCATTCACGGCGAGCCCTGGCTCGACTTCGACTCGATGCAGACGTGGAAGAGCGTCGTGCTGATTTACCCCTTCATCACCAGGGACTACAACCTCAAGCCCGTGAAACCTGTCCTGATGGCGGAAGGCGCCTACGAGCACGGCTCCGAGTACGGGTTCGACGTCACGCCGCTCTGGAACCGGCGGCAGGCCTATTACTCATACCTCGCCGGCGCCCATCACACCTACGACCACAACGATAGCTGGCGCGTGTTGCCGACGTGGGAGCAGGCGATCGACACCCTCGGCGCGGTTCAGCTCGGGATCCTGAAGAAGGTCTTCATGGACCGTGCCGAGGGGTGGCACCTTGTTCCCGACCAGGACCTTTTCGCCAGCGGCGGCAACACGTCCGGCCAGATGCTGAACCTGGCCGCCCACCACAAGGAGGGCCGGTGGGCCATCATGTACCTCGGCAGCAAGGCCGAGTTCTCGATCAAGATGGACAGGCTCGCCGCGGGCAGCCAGGTCGACGCCTCCTGGGTCAATCCCAGTAGCGGTCATCAGGAACCGATCGGCAAGCTCTCGAACACGGGCGTGCATTCGTTCACGACGCCTGATGGCTAGGAGGATGCCGTGCTCGTTCTGGAGGCCGCGGCAGGGTCGTGAGGAGCACTTGCAGTTCAGGCGCGAGTGTGGTCGAGAAGGCCGAGCGCCACAGAGCTTTCGCCTCCCCGTGAGTTCTGGTCATAATGGCCCGGTCGATGCCTGCTGGCGGATCTCAGCGTTGCCGCGGAGCGGAACCGTCGTTTCAAGATCTACGAACACGCCCACTTCTTGCACGGGACCGGACATGAGCACCAACACGATGAACCGGAGGAGGGGTGCAGCCGTCCCGGGGGAGACGCGGATCCTCATTCCCGGAGTGGACTGGCGGTTCTACGATTGGCTGGTGGACTCGATCCCTGAAGGTTCGGGAGTTCGGGTCGCTTTTGACGGAACGAACGTCGAGATCATGACAACAAGTCCCGAGCACGAGGACTTCAAGGAACTCCTCGGGAAGTTCGTGGGGCTCGTGGCCGAGGAGCTGGGCATTCCCTACAAGAGCATGGGTGAAACCACCTGGAAGCGCGAGGGGGTGAATCGAGGGATCGAGGCCGACCAGTGCTTCTACTTCCGGCCCGGCAAGCTGACGGCAGCGGCGAAGGCCAAGGCCCGAAAGACCAATGACGTGACCGACTACCCGGACCCTGACCTCGCGATCGAGGTGGATTTCTCGCCCTCCGAGCTCGACAGGCTCGGCATCTATGCAGCGCTCAAGGTTGCCGAAGTCTGGCGGTTCGACGGACAGACGTTATGGATCGATCGTCTCTCGTCGCGGGGCCGCTACACTCGTGCGACCGCGAGCCGGCTGCTTCCCGTCCGCGCCGAGGACGTTCGCCGATGGATCCTCGAGCACGACACAAGCGACCTCACATCCTGGTCCCGAAGGGTCCGCCAGTGGGTCCGGAGCGAGCTGTCCAAGGCGGATTGAGTCTCCCGGGCCATGCAGAGTTTCGAGCTCGCTACACGCTTTTCGTAGTTAGAGATGCGCTTCCTCGGTCAAGGACCCGGCCTGGCGCCCGGGGACAGGTACGCCTTGATCGTACAGGTGTCTGCCTCCGGCCCGAGATCGCGATAAGGGACCGAACTGATGTAGAACAATCTCAGCCCGTCCAGAGATCGCCCGTGGAAGCGAACTTCATGGACGGTGCCCAGGCGCTGCAAGCACTTGACGACTTGATCATGTCAACTTTCAATTGGTGACCCGCTTAGGCAGCGACGGCCGAGTGTCTAGGATATTCGAAAAGGCTCATCCGGGATTCCGGGGTGCTACGAGAAGGCCGACTAACGACCCCAGCAACGCCTTGCCCCGCCTCCGGACGTTGTGTACGAACTCGAAGAAGCCCAGGTACAGGGGCAACCGCTCTTGCGAGATGCCCCGATGCGGCCGAAGCCAACTCCGCAGCAGCGACCAGAACCCCTCCAGCGTATTGACGTGCACCTCGCAGAAGCCATCACCGTCGTCGTCACGGGCGAACTCCCCGGCCGCATGGCAGACGGTGTGGTGCGTGTAGCCCCATTCGGGCAGCCGGGCATAGATATCGTACTCGTCGGTATAGACCACCGACCCCTCGGTGATCGTCTCCCGGACCAACAGGCCGATGGTCCGCTGCTGGACATCGGCCAGCATGCGGATGACGATGTCGCCGCCCCGCTGGATCATCCCGAAGATCGGCGGCTTCTCCTTCTCCAGCGTCCCTCGGCCCGGTGCCCCCTTCAGCCGTCGTCTCCGGCCCGACCGCCCTTTTTTGCGACGGCCTCGGGATGGCCCTTGTGCCCGGCCACGACGTAGACCTCATCGCATTCGACTTCGCCGCTGAGCTTGACCTCGGGCTTGCGTTGGACGATGCCCTCACGGAGTTGGGAGGCCATCACCTGGGCGTCATCCGGGTCGATCCCCAGCTCCTGGGCAATCTGCTCATTGGAGAGGTTCAGCCCCATGAAGTACAGGCACAAGATCCAGATCCGCAGCGGCTGGTGGTGCCCGGCGAAGATGGTCCCACTGAGGTCGTCGAACCGCTGGCCGCAGCCATGGCACTGGTAGCGTTGCCGCTCGGGCTGGGTCTCATCCCGGCCGTCCTTGGTGATCCGGTCGGAGCCGCACTCGGGGCACCGAACGCCCCCCGGCCAACGCATCGTCCGGACGGTCTCGAAGCACTTGGCGTCGTCGATGAGGGCCTGGATGTTGAACATTGTCGATTGTCACAGGGGGCCTGAACCATCAGCCGTGGCGATCCATTTTGAGCACCGAGTCTACCCCTGAGATGACCTCGCTGGAATCACCACCCTGGAATCCCGGATGAGCCTTCGAAAAAACATCTCGATCCGCGTAGCGCGAGGGGTCAGTGCCCCTACTTGCCGGTTCCACGCTTGCCCGGTGGCGACTTGGGGGGCGGGGGTTGCTTGGCGGCGGGCTGCTTGGCAGAGGCCGGGGCGCTGGGAGGTCGCTCCTTGGCTGCCGGCTTCACCGGCTCCTTGGTGGTCTTCTTGGAGACCTTGGACTTGGATGGCTCGACGGTGGGCTTCGCCGTCGACTTCGGTGCGGATTTTGCAGCTGGCGGCGCGCCGCGCTGCGACTCATCCTTGCGTGCCTGGGTGAAGGGGCAGATCTTCTTCAGCTCGCACCGCGGGCATTCCGGGGTTCCCTCGACGCAGGTGTCGTGGGCCAGCTCCTCGAGCAGCTCGAGGAACTCGACGCCGCGGTTCTTGGGGACCGCGCGTTCAAGGACGGCACGGAGGGAAGGAAGATCGGGCTCGGAGATCCCCAGCCGCTCGAGCGTCCTGCAGGTGGACGAATCGATGGGGATGGCATGGCCGCCGAGTGCCTGCTGGATGACGGTGGCGGTGACGTAGTCGGAGGTGAAGGCCTCGTAGGCATGAAGGACCTTGAGGGCATCCTTCAGCGGTTTCTTGGTCAGGGGCTCGAGGTTGAAGCCGTAGGTCCTCTCGAAGAGCTGGCGAAGGAAGCGGCGGATCCGCTGGGCACGGCCCTGGGGGTCGGGGATATCGGCGAGGGTCTCCTGGACCTCGGCGATCGGGCTGACCCGGACCTCGTTCCAGTCGAAGAACTGGTCCTTGAACCGCGAGAGCGCCTGGTTGGCCTGCTCGCGCGTGGTATCCTCGTGGCAGATCCCGTAGACCACGGCCTCCAGCACGGTGAGGCGGCCGGCGGACCGATCCGGCTTGGGCTTGTACCGGCGCTTGAGCTGGGTGTGGACTTCGGTGAGGAACTGCGACTTGCTTTGTGTGGCCATGAGACTGATCGTGTGTGAATGCGGTTGAGCGAAATCCAGGGAACACCAACGCTCGCGCGGTCTGGGTGGATCGGCGAGGGTCCGAACACGATGGACTTCAGGAAGGGTCGGGGGGCACGTCGTCGTCGGGCTCCAGGGCGGCGGAAGAGTCCGGGGCGGGCACTTCCGGGACGAGGCCGGGCTTACGATCGGAGGCGACGGCCTCGTCGATGAGGCGGCCGATCTCGACGGACTTCTTCACGCTGTCGTCGAGCTTGAACCTGAGGACGGGCGTGAACCGGGTCTGGAGCCGATCGGCGACCTTGGACTGGAAGAAGCCGGCGGCGTGCTTGAAGTCCCTTGAGGGCGAGCTTCTGCTCCGACTCGGTTCCCATGACCGACACGTAGACGGTCGCCTGGCGGAGGTCGGCGGAGACCTCGGCGCCCAGCACGGTGACGGAGTGGATTCGCGGGTCGGCGGCCTCGAAGAGGATGGCCGAGGCCACGACTTCGCGGATCGCTTCGGCCACTCGAAGGCTGCGGTGAGACGACATCGAAGGACCTCGCAACGAACACTCGGCGATCGGGCGGATCGGGAAAACGGATCAGGGAAGCCCCGGGCCAGGTCGCGGTCGGCGCGACCCCGGGCCTCCCTGCTGATGGGCGGGCTGGCGCCCCGTGAGCTTACAGGGTGCGGCGGATGATATCGATCCGGTAGGCCTCGATGACGTCGTCGGACTTGATGTCGTCGAAGTTGCCGATCTTGATGCCGCACTCGAAGTTCTGGGGAACCTCCTTGACGTCGTCCTTGAACCGCTTGAGGGCTTCGATGGTCCCCTTGTAGACCTCTCGGCCCTCGCGGATCAGGCGAACCTTGGAGGCGCGCTCGATGACGCCCTGGGTGACGAAGCAGCCCGCGACGGCACCGACCTTGGAGATCTTGAAGACCTGCCGGACCACGGCTCGACCCAGGTGGACTTCCTTGATCTCGGGAACGAGCAGTCCCTCGACGGCCTTCTTGATGTCGTCGGTGACCTGGTAAATGATGTCGTAGCGGCGGATCTCGATCTTCTTGTCCTCGGCGGCGGTGATGGCGCGGTCCTCGGGGGCAACGCGGAACCCGATCACGATGGCCTGCGAGGCGTCGGCCAGGAGGATGTCGCTCTCGGTGATGCCGCCGACGGCCTTGAGGAGGATGCGGATCGGCACCTCGGCGTTGTCCAGCTTCTCCAGTTCCTTGGTGAGGGCCTCGATCGAGCCCTGGACGTCGGCCTTGATGATCAAGTTGAGGGTCTTGACCTTCTGCTCGGCCATCTTGTTGTAGAGGTTTTCCAGGGTGACGGTCTGGCGTTCGGCCTGGGCGGCGTCGCGGGCACGGATCCGGCGGGTCTCGGCGACCTCGCGGGCCCGGGCGATGTCGTCGAGGACGGCGAAGGTCTCGCCGGCGGTGGGCACGACGTCGAGGCCGGAGATCTCCGCCGGGGTCGACGGGCCCGCCTGCTCGATCGAGAGGCCCCGATCGTTGAACAGGGCGCGAACCCGCCCGTAGCCGTCGCCGCAGACGAGGACGTCGCCGACGTGGAGGGTTCCCTCCTGCACCAGCACGGTGGCGAGGACGCCGCGGCCCTCGGAGAGCGAGGCCTCCAGGCAGGTGCCGCTGGCCGGGCGGCTGGGGTCGGCCTTGAGCTCGTGGAGGTCGGAGATGGCCTCGAGCGTGGCCAGCAGGTCGGAGATTCCCTGGCCGGTGACGGTGGAGGTCTTGACGACCTCGATGTCGCCACCCCACTCGACGGGGTGAAGGCCTTGCTGGGAGAGCTCGCCGTAAGATCTTGTTGACGTTGGCCGGCGTATCGACGTTGGGCAGGTCGATCTTGTTCAGCGCCACCACGATCGGGACCTCGGCCGCCTTGGCGTGGGCGATCGCCTCGACGGTCTGGGGCATGACGCCGTCGTCGGCGGCCACCACCAGGACGACGATGTCGGTCACGTTGGCCCCGCGGGCGCGCATGGCGGTGAAGGCCTCGTGGCCGGGGGTGTCGACGAACGTGATCGGCTTGCCGTTGTACTCGACCTGGTAGGCGCCGATGTGCTGGGTGATGCCGCCGCTCTCGCTCTCGACGACATTCGACTTGCGGATGCGGTCCAGGAGCGAGGTCTTGCCGTGATCGACGTGGCCCAGGATGGTGATGACCGGCGGCCGGGGCACGAGGTCCTGCGTCTCGGTGGGGGGGACGAGGGAGTCCAGCAATTCGTCCTCCGCGGTTCGCTGGTGGATGACCGCCAGTTCGATGCCGAACTCCATGGCCAGCATCGTGGCCATGTCGTCGTCGAGGCTGGTGTTGATGGTGGCCATCTGGCCCATGGCCATGAGCTTGCGGAGCAGCTCGTTGGCCTTGATGCCGATGGCCTCGGAGAGGATGCGGATGGTGACGGGGGGCTCGATTTCGGCCCGGTTCTTCCGGGTCGGAGCCACGGCGAGGCGCTGGGCAGCTCCCTTGTGTCCTCGCTTGCCGCTGGCCCGGACCCTCCGGACTTCCTCATCCTCGTTGAGCAAGGCGGCCGCGGGCTGCGGGGAGGTGACGCGGCGCTCGGTGGCACGCTCGTTGCGGCGGGCGCGGCGGCCGGCGCGGTCGGCGGACGAGCCGACCCTGCCCTTGGCCTTGCGCTCCTCCTCGTCCTCGGGGACGAAGCCCGGCGGGGCCGTGGCGGCGGGGTGCGGGGCTGCGCCGGGGCGGCGGGAAGGGGTCGGCGTCCCGGCGCTCCGGGCATTCCGCCCGGTCGTGGGCCGGGGCGGTCGCGAGACGGGAGGCTCGGCATCGGTCGCTGGGGCTGGCCGGCCCTCGGGCCGCCGGGAGCAGTGCTCGGTCCCGGGACAGTGCCGAGCTGTCCCGACCGCATGAGGTTGAGCAGCTCGTCCCTGGTCATCCGCTTCTCGGGCCGCTGGCTCTTGCTTTCGCCGGCATGGCTGGCCGGCCGGGCGGTGCTTGCGGGCCGCTGCACGGGAGCCTGGGGCGCGGCCACGGAGGGCAGGGGGCGGCGGGGACCGCTTGGCGGCTCGCGACGCACTCCTTCCGGCAGGGACTCGTCGCCGGGGCGGCGGGCCGGTCCCGCGGCTTGCTGCGGCACCGCGGCGCCTCGCTGGATGGGTGGGCGGATTCCCGCCGAAGACATGTAGTCGCTCCGCTTCAAGGGTTGGAAACTCGTGGTTCCCTGGGTGCCTTCCTGCCCGGGAGAGTGGACAGAGGCAGAGCCCTGGGGCCGGGACGAGCGGGATTCCGCCGGGGGAGCCGAGCCTTGCCCCTGTCCGCCGGGTCGGGTCCCTGTTCCACGGTGAGGGGTGTGAGCCGAGAGCGGTCCGCCGGCACGTGATCCGGAGAACCCGCCGCCGGCACGGGCCAGGGGAGGGGAGCTGAGCGGGACCGAGCGGGGGGGCAGCGAGGCCGTCTCCCCGGGCCGGGCCGGGGCGGTCCCCACGGATGGCGAGGCCGCCGGAGGCGCGGTTGGGGGCAGGGGCTCGTCGGCAGGCCTCGTCGCCGGAGGCTGCACCGGAGCTGCGACCGGTCTCGGCTGGGTGGAAGAACCGGCGGGCGCGGCCGCGCCCGCTCGGACGCCGGCGACTGCGGTCCCTGGGGATCGGCCCGATCGCGGGGAGAGCCGAGGGCGAAGCGGTGGCTGAAGGGGAAGAAACCGAGGCCACGGGGCGGGGCGTCGGCTTCACCGTTGGCGTGGAAGGGAGTGAGGAGGGCGTCGAGGAAGGCACGGCGGCTGCGGAGCTCCGAGCCTCATTCCCGGCCGCCGGCTGCTTCATCAGCTCTCTGATCCGCTCCACGGTCGACGGGTCGAGACTGGCCAGGGCACTCACCTTGACGTCCAGTCCCCATTTCTGGATTCGCTCGAGCAACTCCTGGCTCTTCAGTCCCAGTTCTTTCGCCAACTCGTGAACACGCGTGGACAAAGGCAACTCCTCCCGGAGCTAGACTCCGGATGGTCGTGACGGTCACGACCCGGGGGCATGATTTCGCGATGTAGGAACAGCTTCCGGCGAGACCCGTCGATCCGCTCGATCAGTCCATCGCCGGAAGGGCATTGATTCGGAAGCTTCCCGCCCGGGCCGGCCCATCCCTTGGGGGGCACGGCCTTTCCCGGGAAACCCGGCGGAGCCTACGTGGGTTGACAGCACTGCGGCCCCGGGGCGGGCAGCCACGCGGGGATCGGTCTGGACTGGCTACGACTCATCGCCGTCTTGCGGCGGCACCTCTGGGGATCCACGATTCTCGGTCACGCTCGGTGAGGGCGGTGAAGCCGGACGGGCCGGCGGGGAGGTGGCCCCGGCAGGGGGGACCGCCGGAGCGGACGGCCGCGCCGGTCCTCCGTTCTCGACCGCCTCGGTCACGATCCGGATGGTCTCACCCTGATCGTCATCACTGGGTTTTGATGTCACTTCGTGCCCCTGGGGCGAGAGACCGGATGTCTCCACCGCCAGGGCCAGATCGTGGATCTCGTCGTCGCTCGCCTCGTCTCCCTCCGAATCGGGGCTGTCGTCAGACGGTAGATCATCCCCGACCGCGCTGTTTCGTTCGGAAGGCAAGGCCGAACGGCGGGCGCCGGTCGAGTCACCGGGGATGGCTGAGGAATGGGTGGGAAGTTCTCCGTGGGGGTGATCGGCCAGATCGTCGGGGGTGGTGCTGGTTTCGGCGACCTCTTCGGCCTCCGTGGCCTCCTCGGCCTCGGGGCTCGTCGCCCTCGACCGGGAGAGGTTCTTCGCTCACTGTCTCGGGTGGGGCTTCGAGCAGCGCGGCGGCGGCCCGGCCTCCCTTGCGGCGGGGCAGGTCCTCGGACTGCTCCTCCGCGAGGGTCTCGGCGGCGGCTGACGATCTCCGTTGCCTGTTCTTCGGTCAAACCGTCAATGGTGTTCACTAGATCGGCGATTTCCATCACCGACAGGTCGTCGTAGCTGAGGATTCCCTGCTCGACCAGCCGCTCGGCCAGCTCGGTCTCGACGCCCTCGATCTTCTCGAACGACTTGACCGCCTTGTCGATGACCTCGTCGAGCTCCTCGGCGGTCATGATCTCGATGTCCCAGCCGACGAGCTTCGAGGCCAGCCGGACGTTCTGCCCCCGGCGGCCGATCGCCAGCGAGAGCTGGTCGTCGCGCACCAGGACGATGGCCCGGCCCAGCAGGTGGCAGAGCATGACCTCATCGATCTCGGCCGGCTGCAGCGCGTTGGGGATCAGGACCTGGAGCGACTCGTTCCAGCGGACGATGTCGATCCGCTCGCCGCCCAGCTCGTCGACGATGTTCTTGATGCGCGTTCCGCGGACGCCGACGCAGGCCCCCACGGCGTCGATCTTGGTGTCGATCGACGTCACGGCCACCTTGGACCGGTAGCCCGCCTCGCGTGCCAGGGCCCGGATGGCGATGATCTGGTCGGCGATCTCGGGAATCTCGAGCTCGAAGAGCCGGCGGACGAAGTCGGGATGGGTCCGGCTGAGGATGATCTTGACCCGCTGACCCACCTTGCGGACGTCGAGGATGATGGCGCGGATCCGCTCGTTGGGGTGGTAACTCTCGCCGGGGATCTGCTCGCCCCGGGGCAGGATGGCGTCGGTCTTGCCCAGGTTGACGATGACCGCGCCCCCCTCGAACCGCTGGACCGTGCCGGTGACGAGGTCGCCGCGCTGGTCCTCGAACTCGTCGAAGAGGCTGTCCCGCTCGGCCTCGCGGATCTTCTGGATGATCACCTGCTTGGCCGTCTGGGCCGAGATCCTGCCCGAGCTCCGCGGGATCCATCTTGACCCCGTCCTTGGTCGCATCGATGGCTCCGGTCTCGCGATCGATGTGGACCTCGATCTCGGCGGCATCCGGGTAGTGCTTCCGGGCCGCGGTCGAGAGCGCCGACTGGATCCCGTCGAACAAGATATCCTTGGGGATATTCTTGTCGCGGTGAATGCTGTCCACGATCCGGACCAGATCAACGCTCATTCAATTCCTCCGAGGCGTGCTCTCTGACTCTCTCGATGTTTCCTTGAACCGAACCAGTCGCGGCCAGACCGATGCGAATCGAGCCCGAAAAAGAACGACGAGCCGCGCCCGGTCGAGCAGGCGGGGCTCGGTCTTCTTGCCGCGATGCCATCGAGCAGAGCAACGCCTCCCTGGACCTTCCCAGGCACCATCGGCCGCACGGCCCGATCATGCGCAGGGAACGAACCAAGCCCCGAACGAGCCGAGCCTGATTCAAGGATCTTGGCAGCCCCGGCCCTGGTGCTAATTTATCAAGGAGTTGACAGCGCTGTCAAGCGTCCGAACAATGTGGAGAGCAAATCCGGTCATGCCATTGTGACGCAGGCCCCGCACCGTGCTTCGGTGCGCCGACCCGACCCGATCGACAGGATTCCGACGGTTTGACGACTCTTGCCCCCCTCCATCACGATGCCCTCCGCAAGGCTCTCGAGGCCGCCGGCTTGCGGTGCACTCCGCAGCGGCTGGCGATCTACGACGAGCTCAGCGGCGCGGTCCATCATCCGACGGCCGAGGAGGTCTTCCAGGCTGTCCGCTCGAGAATCCCAAAGATCAGCCTGGCAACCGTTTACAAGGCCCTCGAGGCCCTGGTGGCCATCGGCGCGGCGCATCGATTGACGGCCCTCGACGGCACCGGTTCGGCACGGTACGATGCCCGCGGCGAAGAGCACTACCATTTCCGCTGCCTCCGCTCGGGCACAGTCCACGACCTGCCCACCCGGTTCGACCCCGACCTGATCGCCAAGCTCGACCCCGAGCTTCTGGAAGTCCTTGGCAAGCAAGGTTTTCAGGTCACGGGCTACCGCCTCGAGCTGGTCGGGTTCTGCACCTGTGCAAACGGGCCCGAGAATCCGGCGGGAACCGAGGCATGACCCCGCCGATCCCTTGCATCCATCCCCTCGTCGACACCCACGCGCACCTTGACGACCACCGCCTGCAGGCCGACTTTTCTGGCGTCCTCGATCGGGCGCGGGCCGCAGGCCTGGTGCAGATTCTCGCCATCGGCACCACCGCGGCCGACAGCGGCTCCGTGAGCGAGATCGCCGGGCGGCATCGAGGCATCTTCGCCGCGGTGGGCGTCCAGCCCAACCATGTCGCCGAGGCCAGCCCCGAAGACTGGTCGCGGATCGTCGATCTGGCGCGGGGCCCCGGGTGCACGCCATCGGCGAGACAGGGCTGGATCGCTACTGGGACCACACCCCGTTTCCCCAGCAGCAGGAGTGGTTCGATCGCCACCTGGCACTCGCCGCCGAGCTCGGTCTCCCCGTCGTGATTCACTGCCGGGACTGCGAGGCCGATCTCATCCAGCAGCTCGAAGGCCTGGGCCGACCCGTCCAGGGAGTCCTGCACTCGTTCACCGGAACGAGTGAGCATGCGGCAGCCTTCCTCGCGCTGGGGCTGCACATCTCGTTCGCGGGCATGGTCACCTTCTCCAACAAGAGCCTCGATGCGCTTCGTGCCGCTGCCACCACCATTCCTCTCGATCGGATCCTCATGGAGACCGACAGTCCCTACCTGAGCCCCCAGCCGGTGCGGGGACGGCCCAATCAGCCTGCTCATCTCTCGTGGACCACGCAATCACTTGCAGGAACCCTGGGGCTCACGCCCGGCGAGCTCGCGACCATCACCACGGCCAACGCCCGGCGCCTGTTCGCGCTGCCGGCCGACGACCTCCTCTGATACGACCTCGCGCCCTGCAGAATCTCCGTAACCGGCATGATTGCTGCAATCCCTACAAATGGAATCATCTGAGCATGAAATCCTTACGAGAATAGTGATTTTTCACCTCGACGAAGTTTATGGTCTAGTCTTTACTTCAAATTGGGAGAGAGGCTTGCTCGGCTCGGAGACGCGGCGTGGGCACATCTTGCCAACCCGTTCGCGTTCCCCTCTTTCCGGCGCTTTACATCATTCATGCCCGGAGTTTGCGCACAATGAGCCCGGATAGGGTTTTGGAAGGATTCGTGATCCTCGTCCCGATCATCGTTCTGCTGAGCGTGGGGACATGGATCGCGTTGCGCAGCGGAGTGGGCGAGCTGAACACGGGCCGGGATTACCTGCAAATTGCGGGGAACCTCTCGCAGATGGTTCTCCGGATCGCCGGCTACGTGGTCATCCTACTTGTGGTGCAATACCTGATCGGCCTTCGCCCCAGCCTGGGGTGGTAACCGAAGCCGGCAGGATGGATCCGCGCCCCCGGACGCGGCGGGTCGACAAAGTCGAGTCTCGTAGGACGGGATTTATCCTGCCGGCGTTGGCTCGCTCGGCAGGACAAGTCCTGCCCTACGGTTGTGATTCAGGCGACGGCAAACGACTTTAGACTGAGTTGCTGGGAACCGCGAAGCTCAGATGATGGGCGCAGTGGATGCAGTGAAAATCACTCCACTCATCCTTGCTCAGCGGTCCCAGGAGCGGATGATCGGGAAACGGCCCGGGCGCCAGGGTCCACTGGGTGATCGCGGTGCGAAGCTCTTCAAGCTGGACCCGCGCGTCGGCATCCGTGGGGGGAATCAGCCGAGGGTGAGGTGCTTGCATGCCTTCAGGGAACCGGCGGGAGCGGAAGAACTGCTCGCGAAACGGCTCCGAAACCGGCCGGGCTTCAGGATTCGGACGGCCGCGGCGGGACACCCGGATCGCGGTCGCCAGATGATGGAGGATCTGCCCTAGCGACCACTCGCCCACCGTCGCGTGACCGGCCAGAAGCCGTTCAACCTCGGGGATGACCTCCTCTAAGCTGTTGAAGCTGAGGGTCCGTCGCTCGGGCATGATGTGATCTCCCGCTGGGAAGCATCAGGGTTTGTCCTGGCAATGGCCCTGGCATGGCCAGACTGCCTAAGTACCGCTCACAGGAAATAGGGATTGGAATTCCCTGAATCCCGACGTCGGGCCATGATGTCGGCGTCATTGAACACCTGGATCTACGAGCATGGAGGCTCCAATGCGAGGCCGAAAGACTTCGTTGCGTGTGATTCTGACCTCGGAGGAACGGCGTGAACTGGAACGTTGGCTTCGCTGTACGATGACCCGCGCTGGCTTGGCTCGGCGATGCCGTGTGATTCTGGGGGTGGCCGATGGTCTCCCCTTGGTGGAAGTCGCCCGCCTGGTTGGCATGACAGAGAAGCACGTACGTAAGTGGACCACGAGGTTTCTCAAGGGTCGCCTGGAAGGGCTTCAGGATCGTCCCGGACGCGGCCGCAAGCCGGTCTTTTCCCCCCGAGGTGGCGATGCACGTGGTGAAGATCGCCTGCGAACGGCCGGATGATCTTGGGCGGTCGTTGTCCCAATGGGATTGCACTGAGATTGCTCGCCAGTTGGTGCGCGACGGCGTGGTGACCAAGATCTCGGCGGAAACCGTGCGTCAGATCCTGCTGAACCACCGTCTGAAGCCGTGGCGGCAGAAGATGTGGCTGTCGGCCAAGGTGCCGCGTGACGCCGTCTTCGCAGCCCAAGTTCAGGATATCTGCGACCTGTACACCAGACCGTTGCCCCCCGACGAGATGGTCCTCTGTGTCGATGAGATGACCAGCCTGCAACCCCGGCCTCGAAAGTCGCCGACTTTGGCGGCCAAGAAGGGTCAACCCACGCGAGTTGAACACGAATACGGTCGTTGTGGGGCGTTGAACCTGTTCGCGGCTTTCGACACACGCACGGGTAAGGTCTACGGGCAAACATTCGGCCGGAAGCGGCAAGCGGAGTTCATCGCGTTTCTGGAGTACATCGACAGGGAATTCCCCGCTTCGGTCAGGACGATCCGAATCGTTCTGGACAACCTGAGGATGCACAAGGGCAAGCAGGTGCAAACGTGGCTGGCAAAGCATCCGCGATTCGTCTTCCATCACCCGCCGGTCCATTGTTCGTGGATGAACCAGGTCGAGCAGTGGTTCGGCATCGCCAGGCGGAAGCGACTGAGGATCGTTGATTTCCCCAGCAAGGAAAAACTGGCTGAACGGCTGATGGCCTTCATTGACGAGTGGAATGAAACCGCGCATCCGTTCAACTGGACCACGAAGTCGGTAGCGAAGGTTATGGCGAAGTGCCAAGCCGAAGCCCCCAAGCCTTTGACCGCAGCCGCGTAGGATTTCCGATCCCTAATTGCTGTGAGCGGTACTAAGGATACCGCCTTAGTTCGGGAGGTCCATGTCAGGACTTCGTTTTTCTGGAAAGCACTGAGGGGTGAGAAACTGGCGGATGCACTCAATCAACGACTGCGGTTGCTGCTGTTTGCACAGCTTCCGTGCTGCCTTCATCGCCATTCTTCCTGTCTGATGAGTGGTGGTTGGCGCCAGTACGCATCGTGACGGAGAACGGCGATCTTTTCTGTGCCAAAACCGAGGGCTCGTAAAGAGAGCGATGTCCAGTCAAGCTAGGCGGTTGAGGTGAGTCCGAAATAAGTCGTTGTTAATGACGTTGGGTGGCAAGCTCAACATCGAGTATGACGGGCCGATTCGCTCACCGATGCCGGGGACGAAAACCGGCACCGGGAGCATGGACTTCGACCCAGGGCCTCTCGGACCGGACGGTCGGCGAATCGGACCCGAGTGGCGATGGCGGCCAAGCAAGGCCGAGACGCCGGTAGCTCCGGAGGCGCCGGGCCGGGCCGACCGCAAGTCTCCCCGATCAGTCCCGTGACTTGGAGACCTCTGGTGCCCTCGTGGCGAGGTCGAGAGACCTCGCCACAACATCCTGACTCAGCTTGTTCGGTGCATTCTTTCTAGTAGCTCTCAGACCCCCCGGGCCTTGGGATCCCAGAGGATCTTGTGCTGCTGCAGTTGAAGGCGAATCGGCAGGTGCGCCTCGAGAATCCATGAGGCCAGCTCGGTTGGGTTGACCTTGCCGAACGAGGGACTGAAGAGGACGGGGCAGGCGCAGTCAGGCGATGCTCGCGAACCAGCTTCACGGACCAGTCGAAGTCGTCACGGTCGCAGACCACGAACTTGAGCTCGTCGGTGGGCTTGAGCCGCTCGAGGTTGCTCCAGTTGTTGGCCTCGAGCTCGCCCGAGCCCGGCGTCTTGCAATCGAGGATGACGTGGACCCGCAGGTCCACCGGGCTGGTATCTACGGCGCCGCTTGTCTCGAGCAACACGGTCTTTCCCTCATCGGCCAGCCGGGTCATCAGGGGAATCACCTCGGCCTGCAGCAGGGGCTCGCCGCCGGTGATCTCGACCAGGGTATCGCCCAAGGTGAGCACGCGGTGCACCACCTCCTCCAGGATCATGGCTTCCCCCTGATTGAAGGCGTGAGGGGTATCGCAGTAAACACACCTCAGGTGACAGGCCGTCAGCCGGACAAACACACACGGCACACCAACGTATGTGCTCTCCCCCTGCAAGCTGCGATAGATTTCGTTGACCATGAGCATTCCGGGCTTCTTGCCCTCGAGCGGTTTGAGCCGCCGCGCGCGCGAGTCCAGGACGGGAACCCGGCCCGCCGAACGTCCACCAAGGGACTCCTGGAAACTCTTCGGATCGGTGTTCATCTGTGTGTATCAGTAGCTAGTTTCGCCT
Source organism: uncultured Planctomycetaceae bacterium (assembly GCA_963816015.1). Taxonomy (GTDB): domain Bacteria; phylum Planctomycetota; class Planctomycetia; order Isosphaerales; family Isosphaeraceae; genus Aquisphaera. The sequence goes on from CAWFJM010000076.1 coordinate 45,274, forward strand.
GTGATTGATTCTGCTTGATCATCCGGTTCACCCGCGCCGCTTCGGTCCTGATGAACTCGACTTCGGGGAACGGGTCGGACGAGATTCGCTGGAATCGAACATTGCCCTGGACGTCGACCAGGACGGTTCCGTGGAGCGGCTGGTTCTCGAAGTCGTCGAACGCTTGGTATCGCTCGAAGAGCTCGAGCTTCGGATCTGCGAGCATGGGCATCGGGAACTTGATCCGGTCGGGGTTGTTCTTGAGGGCGCAAGTGGCCTCGGCGTCGTCGGTGCTCACTACGATGGTCTCGACGTTCAGCTTCCGGAGGGCGCCGTGTTCCTTGCCGAAGAGCGCGAGCTGCTGGATGCAATGGGCGCACTTCCCGCCCAGGAAAAAGAGGACCAGTACATTCTTGCCCTGGGCCCTGAGGTCGGCAAGGGCCCATGGCTTGCCGGTGGTGTCGGTTCCGGCGAGAGGCTCGGCAGGAACCGGGACCAGGTCAGCGGGCCGAGGGTGTTCAGGTCGATCCGGTCGATCGTCGCCACGTCGGTGCCGCCTGGGGTTTCGGCCGCCGGGGCCGGCACGACCAGGACCTTGTCGGCCTTCCACCTGGTCGCGATCGGCTCGAGCTGGCGGAAGACCGGCAGGTCGCGGTCGGCCCACTTCCCCAAGGGCTCGAGCTTGCAATAAGCCTCGATCGCGTCCTTGTCCTTGCCGCCGGCGTGCAGGATCTCCACCAGCCATAATGCCGCCGGGAACCCATCTTGACTGTCAGGCCCACTTCAATAATTCTACTTCCAACCCGGCCAATCCCGATCCCGGCGAGACAGTCACCTGGGGCGATCAGACCTGGTACGAGATGATGATTGGCTTCACCGATCACGCGGTTGACCTGCCTGTTCCGGGCCTCGTCGTTCGAGCGTCCGCAACCGATAGGCGGTGATAACGGGCGGGCTCCCTCCGGAACTTTTCGGAAAAAAGTGTCCGGTCCGGAATCCGTTCGTTCCAGGAGAGTATGGGGAGCGGTCCAGGAAGGATCTGAAAGCCTCTCATGAGGGTCTGGACGGCTGTCACCCCACAAGGATCGGAAACGCCTCGAAAAGGAGCGTCGAGCCCATGATCCTACACGGACGATCACGGATCACGAAACGCCTCGCCTGGATTGCCGCCCTCACCCTCGCGTCGCTGGGTACATCGCTCCAGGCGGGCGATATCACGGGAATCGTCGCTTTCGGCGACAGCCTCTCCGACACGGGAAACACCTTCCTCGCGGCCGGGACCCCACCTGCTCCGTACTACCAAGGGCACTACTCCAACGGGCCGATCTGGCTCGAATATCTGGCCAGCCGGGAGGGAGTTGCACCCCCCACGCCCAGCCTGAAGCCGGGCGGCACGGATTATGCCTGGGGCGGCGCAGACAGGCGACGGGACCTCCTTCATGAGCACGCCGAATATCGGCACCCAGATCGGTGCCTTTATCGCCTCCGGCAACACCCTAATACTACTCCGTTATGTTTCAGCAGGAACCCGATATGCATGCATGCTATCGAGAGGGGCAACCCGTGGCGAGTCCAGGGTTTGCGTCAAATCGAACACATGCAATCACCAAAACACGATCACCGGTTAAGAGCCATAAGACATTTCCGCGAAACGACTTGTGAGACGTAACGGAGTAATACTAAGCAGCACCCAGCTCGTCACGATCTGGGGAGGGGCGAACGACTTCCTGAATGCCGGGGTGACCGATCCCTCGATGCCCGTCGCCAACCTGGCCAGCGAGATCATGAAACTGGTGGGCGCGGGAGGCAAGCAGTTCATGGTGCCCAATCTCCCGTTGCTGGGAGAACTTCCCGCGACGAACACGCTTCCATGGGCTCAGCGCCAGGCACTCGACGGCCTTTCACTGGCATTCGACGGCATGCTGGCCACCAAACTCAGCCAGCTCCAGCAGGATCTCGGGGTCACCATCCATCAGCTCGACGTCGAGAGCGTGTTCGCGAAGATCCTGGCGAACCCGGGTGACTACGGCTTCAACAACGTCATCACCTCCGCGCTCTATGACGGCCACCTGGACGGACAGGGCTACTTGTTCTGGGACAAAGTCCATCCCACAACCGCCGCCCAGGAACTGATCGGCAACACCGCCGCCGGGATGGTCCCCGAACCCTCCTCGATCACGCTCCTGATCGCCGCGGGATGCACCCTGATCGCCTGGCGGCAAGCTCGGGGAAGACGTCGAAGAGCCTGAGGGACTGTGTCAAGATAACTTGACCATTCTTCGTGAGGTGAACTTGAAGAGAGGTGGCTGGGGCGAAGTACTCGACGCCCCGGGGATTGGAGCTTTGGCTTGCGCCGGGGCGTCGCAGGCTCCGCCCAGCCACCCGGATCGTCTCTCTGAGCCTGAGCAGCCTGGACGAGGCTGTGCCAGACGCTGGCATGGAAGCTCGAACAAAAGGGGACGTTACACCGTGGGTCGCCCGTGAGAAACGAACTGGAGGCAGGACGTCGAGAGCTGCCGGCCGCTCTCACATCACCCGGTCCTCGGCCCAGGGGTGGCAGCGGCCGAGGTTGAACGGCTTGGGCTCGGCGGCTGGCGGCAGATGGACGGTGCTCGGGTCGTAGGCGGCGTTCAGGCTGTTCAAAACGGGAATGATCTCGGGATCGGCATAGCCCAGGCCCGCGACCTCGAAGACGTCGCGGTTGACGTCGTGGACCTGGAGCCGATCCTTCCACGCCAGCACCCGCCGGAGTTGCCTCAGCTCGGCGCGGGTGCGCTTGAGGAATTCGAGGGTCTGATCCAGGCCGCCGGGCTCGTGACGGTGCGTGGCCAGCGGCGTGACGGTCTCGGCTCCCATGACGAGATCAACCCCCGCATACGTAGTCACCTCAACCCTGCCAGCTCCTGGAGCACGTGCCAGTTCTCGAGGCGGTCTTCCTTGGCCCGGAGCAGGGTCTCCGAAGGATTGCCGTCGCGGTCGAAGTGCTTGGAGAACCGGCCCTCGCTGCGGGCGAAGTCGAGGAAGGTGACCGGCTCCTTGGTCTTCGGGTTGACGAACCAGTCGTCCTTCACGGCCGGGTTGCCCTGAAGCGAGAGACGCTCCTTGATGGTGGCGCCCTTGCGGGGATCGAAGACCAGGAGGGGAAACGCGCGGCTGTCGACCGCGAGCCTGGCCTGCTCGGCGGCCATGTTGTCGCCCACCCCGTGCTCGGGCTGGCAGGTGGTGTAGCAGACGACGATGGCCGGGCCGTCGAACTCCAGCGCCCCCAGCACCGAGCGGTAGAAGTGGTTCGTGTGGGCGCACGTGGTCTGGGCGACGTAAGTCCTCGGGTGCATCATGGCGATCTGCGCGATCTCCTTGCGCCGCTCTTGCTTGCCCCCCAGGGCCTTGCCGTGCACGCTCATCTTCGTGTTCTGGCCGGTGAAGCTGCTGGTGGAGGCCTGGCCGCCGGTGTTGGAATAGACCTGGGTATCGAGCACGAACACCTTGATGTTCATGCCGCTGGCCAGCAGCCTCGAAAGGGCCTGGAAGCCGATGTCGAACATGGCGCCGTCGCCGCCCAAGCACCAGAGGGGACGGTCCTGCCAGCCCATCTGGTCCCACCGCATCCGCACGCCGATGACATACGCCGGGGCGTTCTCGAAGAGCGAGTTGGTCCAGGGAACGAGGTAGGGGTTGTACGGATAGGTGGAAGTGTAGACGGTGTTGCAGCCCGTGGCGGCGACGATGCCCCACTGGTCGCCGTACTTCGAGCCGGTGGCCGCGCACATCATCCGCAGCGCCGTTCCCTCGCCGCAGCCGGCGCACGAGCCGGCGCCGCCGGTGTAAAGGTGGGTCTGCTCCTTGAGCATCATGTCGATCAGCAGGTTATCGCTTACATACTGCGCGTTGCTCGGCCCGAAGTTCTTGAAATAGCGGTGGCTCTTCCGCGCGGTGGTCATGACGTCGTCGGTCTTGCTCACCATCTTGAGGGCGTTGTCGTCGCACATGGTGACGCACTCGGCGCAGCCCTTGCACTTGCTGGGGTCGATGGTGATGTTGAACATCCCGGCGGGAATGCCCTTCTTCTTGGGCGCGTCGAAGTACTTCTTGGTCTTCGACCACTGGGCGCGGAACAGGTCACGATCGGCCGGGTCGCTGATCGTCGCCAGCCGCTCCTCGAGCTCGGCCTCGGAGAGAACCTTGCCCAGGATCGCCGTGTCGGGGCACTGGGTCACGCAGTCCATGCAGCCAGTGCAGTTCTCGGGAATGTAGAGGGGGATCTCGGGGGCGATGTTGCTGAAGTCACGGAGCGTGGCCGTGCCGGCGGGAACCAGCGAGCGGGCCAGTGAAAGATCGGCGGGAAGGCCCTTCTCGGCCGAGCCGTCCTCGTAACCCCGGATGATTCGCTCGTTGAAGTCGAGGACGTCGAGCACCGGCAGGCTGACGAGCTTGTAGGGAGCGTCCACCAGGGTGCCGTAGCTGCTGTTGTTGAACGGGTCCTGGTCGTGAGCCTCGTTCATCGAGGGGCGGGAGCTGGTAGTGGTCGTCGGCATCGCGATCTCCTGGGCAGCGTGAGCCACTTACGCGAAAGGATGGATGTGCGTTGATCGAAGGATGCGCCGGGGACGCCGGCGCGGAGACCGGCGCCCCATGGCTCAGGAATGGATGAGCTCGGGCGGGACTTCCCGGATCTCGGAGTAGCCGCGCTTGACGCAGGTGAGGTTGTCTTGCACCACGCGGTCGCCGCGCTTGCCGAAGTACTTCCGCAGGGCCTTCTCCACCCCTTCGTGCACGTGCTGATCGCTCATCTGGCTCTCGGCCGCGTAGGGGGTGAGCTTGAGGAAGGCCCCGAGCAGGACAATGCCCTGCATGCGCATCTGGAGGTCGGCCACCGAGGCGACCTCGCGGGCGATCTTGACCATGTCGGCGAAGTAGACGCGGAGGTTCTTGGTGCGGATGGTCCGCCGGTTGTGCTCGGGAATCCGCGACCAGACCTCGCGCGGATCGTCGTGGGACGACTGCATGAAGATGGCCCCGCCGGCGACCAGCCCCTTCAGGGGGGCGGGACTGAGAATGGCCGTCGGGTCGTTGATGCAGACGAGGTCGACGTGCTCGAGCTCGCAGTGGGTGGAGATGTGGCTGTCGGCGATCGTCAGGTAATAGGTGGTGGGCAGGCCCTTCTTCTCCGAGCCGTACTTGGGATAGGCTTGCACGTCCTTGCCGAAGACGTCGCCGGCGATGGTGGCGATGACCTTGTTGGTGGTGACCGAGCCGAAGCCGCCAACCGAGTGGCCCCGCATCGAGAACCCGCCGGGGGGACGGAGGTCGGGATCCTCGGCGGGGGGAAGCGCCAGGGCATGGTCGATCCCGATGCAGAAATACTCGGGGCCGTCGTGGATCATGTTCTCGTACGCGGCGATAATGTCGCCGGGCCGGACGTCGCGTGATCCCAGGCCGGCGGACCCGCTGTAGATCCGCGGGACGCGGCCAATCCGTTCGTGGCCGTTCTGGCCGGTGATCGCGTCGCAGAAGGCCGCCTTGAGCTCGCGGGTGAGGTGGTTGCCCGTGGTCGAGAGGGGGTCGTCCATCCGCTCGAAGACCGTCACCGCCTTGCACGTCTTCAAGGCCTCGATCAGCCGGGTGGCGGGGAACGGGCGGAAGACGAAGACGGTGAGGCAGCCGGCGGCGATGCCCTTGACGTCGCGGAGGTGATCGACGGCCGCCTTGACGGTCTCCATGTAGCAGCCCATGCCGACGATGACGTACTCGGCGTCGTCGCAGCAGTAGGGCTCGAGGAAGCCGTAGCGGCGGCCGGTCTGGCGGTGGAACTCGGCGAAGGCGTCGGCCAGGGCGGGCTCCACGCGATCGTAGTACCACCGCTGGGCGAGCTTGCCCTTCATGTACGAATCCTGGTTCTGCACCACGCCCGACATGAGCGGGCTGGCGGGATCCATGAGGTTCATCAGGGTGGTCTTGGGGTCGCCGACGAAGCGGCCCATGAATTCGGGCTCGGGGAGCCGCACGCGCTCCACCGTGTGGGTGGTGAGGAAGCCGTCCTGGACGTTGAAGAACGGGGTGTGCGAGGCCTCGGCGGCGCGGCGGGCGATCAGGCAGAAATCGCCGGCCTCCTGGGCGTTGCGGCCGAAGATCATGCCCCAGCCGCAGTCGGCGACCGACATCAGGTCGTCATGGCCGGCATGGACGTTCAGCCCCTGGCTGGTGAGCGCCCGGGCGCCGATGTTCATCACCACGGGCAGCCGCTTGCCCGAGATCGTGTAGAGGACCTCCTTCATGAGCACGAGGCCCTGCCCCGAGGTGAAGTTGGTCACCCGCCCGCCGGCCACGGCAAATCCCTCGCAGATGCTGGCGGCCGAATGCTCGCTCTCGGGCTCGAAGAACATGAGCGGGTCGCCCCAGAGGTTGGTGCCGCCGTTCATCACCGCGGCGTTGAACCCGCCTCCCATCGTCGTCGAGCTGGTGATCGGATAGGCGCCGGCCGCCTGGCAGACCTGCGTCTCGACATGGACCACCGCCTCGGCACCGTCGCACGTCGTGGGCACGCCCGGAAACGGGAAGTGGCGGCCGTTGGAACTCTCCGGGTGCGGAAACACCTCGCCACGCTGCTCGATCCGCGCAATCGTACTCATGCCGACCTCGCTGACGGGTTTCTCCCCCCGGGCGGCTGCCGGAACCGGTTCATGCACAACCCGCAGGGGGCTTCTTGACGATGATCAGGTGGACCTGAAAACCGATCATGCCCCAAGTTTCTCCAATAGTCAAGATATTTTGATCAAATGGTATCAGTTTGAACATATAACCTAATCCATGTAGGCTTACGAAAAGGGATCGGCCGCCCTTCGCTGGCGCTTCAGGCTTGTCCAGCAGCGGCCACGCTCTCACAAGCCGGAAGCGCCGGAAGGTCGCAATGTTGTGGCGGGGTCGGAGACCCGCGCCGAACAGAAGGCTTACCTAACACCTTGAAGCGCCAGCGAAGGGATTCCTTGGCGAGCGAGAGCATGCCTGGGTGACGCCGATGCTGGCTGGAAAAAAGACGCGTGTCGCGGTAAGGTGAAGTCAAGTGGTGAACAAGAACCTGGGGTGGTGGAGGAGGGTTTCGGCCATGAGACGCGTCTCCGGGTTGGAACTGTCATGCGTGGTTGCGCTCTTTGCCGCGGCAGCACCGGTCATGGCCCAGGCCCCGCAATCGCCCAATTTCAACCGCACGAAGACAGTGCGGCGGGAAGTGACGGCGGGCCCGGCACGGGCCGGGCAGGGGACCGGCGCGGTCTCCACGGGGACCCTGCCGCGTGGCACCGCCGGCGATCCGCTTCGCCCCTACACGACCCGGACGCCCGGCCCGGCGGCGTCGACTCGCTCGCACTCGAGCGGTGCTCCAGCACCCCTGCGAGCGCCCCAGCCGATGTCCGTGCAGGTGCGGTCGACGCCGCACGCATTCTATCCCGGCATGCGAACCAGCCAGGGCCCTAACCAGAACGTGGCCTCCCAGGGCCGGCGCAAGACGAGCCGCACCGGGATGCCCATTCCGGGCATGATGATCCCGGGCGGCGGCATGATGATGCCCGGCGGCTGATTGTATGATGATCCCGGCGGCCTGATGATGCCCGGCGGCTTGATGGGGCCTGTCCCATCATCGAGCCCCACAGGCAAGTGAGCGCGGCTGGGAAGGCTCGCCCAGGTAACCAGGATCCGTCAGGCGATCACCCGCGGGGCCGGATACGCCCGGGCTCGATCGTGCCTGATCGTTCTTTCTCGTGACAAGCCATGACGCGAAATACGGAAATCCGCAAGATCGCCTTCATCGGAGACTACCTGCCGCGCAAGTGCGGGATCGCCACCTTCACGCACGATGTGTGCACGTCGGTCGCCACCCAGTTCCCAGGGTCCGACTGCTTCGTGGTGCCGGTCAACGATCTTCCCCAGGGCTATGACTACCCGAAGGAGGTCCGGTTCGAGATCGAGGAGCAGGAGCTCGACTCCTACCTCCGCGCGGCGGACTACCTGAATTTCTCCAACGCCGACATCGTCTGCCTCCAGCATGAGTACGGCATCTTCGGCGGACCGTCCGGCAGCCACGTCATCCGCCTGCTCCGCAACCTGAGAATGCCGATCGTCACCACGCTGCACACCGTGCTCCAGACCCCCACCGACGAGCAGCGCCGGGTGCTGAACCAGGTCATCGACCTCTCGGCCCGGGTGATCGTGATGACCGAGCGGGCTCGCTCGTTCCTGAAGGAGATCTACAGCGTCCCAGAGGCCAAGATCGACCTGATCGCCCACGGCATCCCCGACATGCCGTTCGTCGACCCCGCCTTCTACAAGGACCAGTTCGGGGTCGAGGGCAAGTACGTTGCGCTGACGTTCGGCCTGCTCTCCCCCAACAAGGGGATCGAGCACATGCTCCGCGCGGTGCCGGCGGTGCTCAAGGAGTATCCCAACTTCGTTTATATCGTGCTCGGGGCCACCCACCCCAACCTGATCCGCGAGCAGGGGGAACGCTACCGGATCAGCCTGGAGCGGCTGGCCAAGAACCTGGGCATCAAGCCGAACGTGAGCTTCTACAACCGGTTCGTCGAGATCGACGAATTGCTCGAGTTCCTCGGCATGGCCGACATCTACGTCACCCCCTACCTCAACCCCGCGCAGATCACCTCGGGCACCCTGGCCTACGCGTTCGGTTGCGGCAAGGCGGTGGTCTCCACTCCCTACTGGCACGCCGAGGAGCTCCTGGCCGAAGGACGCGGCGTGCTCGTTCCCTTCGGAGACTCCGCCGCGCTGGCCCGGGAGATCTGCGAGCTGATCCGCGACGAGACCCGCCGCCACGCGATGCGCAAGAAGGCCTACCTGCTGGGCCGGGAGATGATCTGGAGCCACGTCGCCCACCACTACATGGACTCGTTCCAGCGGGCGCGACGGAGCCGGCTCGACGTGCCCTTCAAGCCCCTGGCGGTCCGGACGCTGGCCGAGGAGCCGATGGACCTGCCCGGCTGGAGGCTGGACCACCTGATCCGGATGACCGACTCGGCGGGCATCCTCCAGCATGCCAGCTACACCATTCCCAACTTCGCGGAAGGGTACTGCACCGACGACAATGCCCGGGCCATGCTCCTGATGCTCCTGCTCGAGCAGCTGGGCATGAGCTCCGCGCAGATCCATCGACTGGCATCGACCTACTCCTCATTCCTGAATTATGCCTTCGATCGGAACATCCGCAGGTTCCGCAACTTCATGAGCTTTGACCGGACGTGGCTCGAGCAGGTCGGCTCCGAGGACTGCCAGGGCCGGGCCCTCTGGGCGCTCGGGGCCTGCGTGCACCGGTCCCGGCGGCGGGATCTTCAATTCTGGGCCTCCGAGCTGTTCGACCTGGCCCTCCCTCGCCTGCTCGAAACCACCTCGCCCCGGGCCTGGGCGTTCGGCCTGCTGGGCGTATGCCACTACCTCGAGCGCCTGAGCGGCGCCCGCCAGGCCAGCCAGATCCGCGATACCCTCACCGACAGGCTCATCGAGTGCTTCGAGCGCACCGCGACCGACGACTGGTGCTGGTTCGAGGATTACCTCACCTACGACAACGCCAGGCTTTGTCACGGCCTGATCGTCAGCGGACAGTCGGGCGGCCATGGCCGGGCGCTTGATATCGGGCTGAAGTCGTTGAGCTGGCTGGTCGGCCAGCAGAAGTCCCCCGCCGGCCACTTCCGGCCGATCGGTTCCGAGGGCTTCTACCACCGCGGTCGCGACCGCGCCCAGTTCGACCAGCAGCCGGTGGAAGCCTGCGCCACGGTCTCGACCTGCCTGGCGGCCTACCAGGCCACCGACGACACGGTCTGGCTGAAGGAGGCCCGGCTCGCCTTCGAGTGGTTCCTGGGCAGCAACGACCTGGGCCTGGAGCTCTACGACGCCAAGACCGGCGGGTGCTGCGATGGGCTGCAGGAAGACCGGGTCAACCAGAACCAGGGCGCCGAGTCCACCCTGTCGTTCCTGCTGGCGCTGGGGGAGATGAAGCTGCTGGAGAGCATCCTGGCTCCGTTCCGCCAGGTCAGGTCACGTGAAGCAGGGCTTGTCCTGCCTCGAGAGGATTGGCAGGATGAATCCTGCCGTGCGGATCGGGGCTCGGCAGAAGCCTCGCCCTCCCGGGCCTCGCAACGACGCTGTTCCCGACCCGAGTATCCTCACCAAACCGCGCAAGCGACTGGAGTTCCGGTTCATGGAGGGCGAACACGCAACGATGACCCTTGAAGCTCCTGTTTCTCCCGTCCCACCCCCGCCGCTCGACGGCAGGATGAATCCCTCCGCCAGCTCCAGCTCAACGTGAGGCGGACAGGCATCGTCCTGCGGCCGAACAACAGCCGCGTGGTGATCCGGCCCTTCCAGCCGGCCAGCGAGCACCAGATCGAGCGGATCCTGGGTCGGGTGGCGTCGCTCTCCGAGGCCGAGGTGGACCTGCTCCTGGAAGACGTGATGCAAGAATTCCGGGACCGGCACCAGACGACCCGCCAGTTCTTCCTCCGGCGGTTCGAGCAGATCCGCAGCCACCTCTTGACCGACCAGCCCTTGAGCGAGAACCGCAAGCTGCTGATGGGGGCGTACTTCACCCAGGAATACGCACTCGAGTCGGCGGCCCTGTTCAACCCGTCGATGGTCTGGCATCCCGACCAGTCGGGGCTGCCTGCCGGATCGCGCCGGTTCATCCTCAGCCTCCGGGCCACCGGCGAGGGGCACATCTCCTCGATCACGTTCCGGAGCGGAACCGTGGACGCCCAGAACCAGATCCACATCGACGAGCCCACGCGGTTCGTGACCGCCCCCGAGCTGTTGCCGAACACCCTCTACGACAAGATGCTCTTCTCGCGCAAGCTGATCGAGCTGGGCATCGACAGCCCGTTTGCCGACCAGGTGCTGGCGACGCTCGGCCCCGAGTTCACCTTGGAAGAGATGGAGCGGTGCATCCAGCGGACGCTGCACCAGAGCCGGCCGCGACACCGCGAGCTCGAGCCGGTCGCCCATAACATGCTCACGCTGGCCCGGGCCAACTACGAGATCTGCTTCAGCCCCGAGCTGAACCTGTCGGAGCGGATCATTTTCCCCTCCTCGCCCACCGAAAGCAACGGCATCGAGGACGCCCGGTTCGTCGCCTTCCAGGACGACGATGGCTCGATCCGCTACTACGCCACCTATACCGCGTTTGACGGCAAGGTGATCTTGCCCCAGATTCTCGAGACGCAAGATTTTCTCCGGTTCAAGGCCAGTACCTTGAACGGTCCCGAGGTGCGAAACAAGGGGCTGGCGCTCTTCCCCCGGAAGGTCAACGGCCTGTACGCCATGCTCTCGCGGCAGGACAACGAGAACATCTACCTCATGTACTCCGACATGCTCCATTTCTGGTACACCAAGGAGCAGATCGCCAAGCCGACGTACGGCTGGGAGTTCGTGCAGCTTGGCAATTGCGGCTCGCCCATCGAGACCGAGGCGGGCTGGCTGGTTCTGACCCACGGCGTGGGCCCCATGCGGAAGTACGCCATGGGGGCCTTCCTCCTCGATCTCCACGACCCCGCCCGCCTGATCGGACGGCTCGAGGAACCGCTGCTAGAGCCCAACGCCAACGAGCGCGAAGGCTACGTGCCCAACGTCGTCTACAGTTGCGGTGCGGTGGTCCACCAGGGCGAGCTGATCATCCCCTATGCCATGTCGGACTTCGCCAGCACATTCGCCACCATCCCCCTCGCCGACGTTCTCGGGGCCATGGTGAAGGCATGAGCCTTTCTGTCACGGCCACGGATGCCATCCTCGCCCTCGCGGGTGTTGTCACAACTCTCTTCTCCCTCCTTCCTCGGGAATGCCCAGCTCGCGCAACGCCGACCGCAGCCAGGACAGCGAGCGCTCGATCATGGGGCCGGCCTGACCCTCGCATTCCATGCTCAGGACGCCCGAGTAGCCCCGGTCCCGGAGGATGGTGAGCACCTGGCGGATGTTCCCGGCGTTGACCCCGTCGCCGATGGCGCAGTGGCTGACGGCGATGCCGGTCTGGGCACCCCACACCGCCTGGGCCAGAGACTCGCTGACATCCTTCACGTGGACATGGTTCACCCGGTCCTTCTCCCACTCGACCAGCAGGCCCGAGGCCGTCAACTCGTGGACCATGGCTTTCTTGTAGATTGACTCGAGGAAGCCCGGCCCCAGATGCCGATGGACCTCGATGGCCGCACCGATCACACAGTGGGCTATCCCTTCATCGCACTCGTCGATTGGCTCCCAGTTCATCTCTTCCCTTGGTGTCCTTCGTGTTCTTGGTGGTTCAATTCCTCCTTCAGACCTCGACCATCGAGGCCATCAGCTCCTCGCGTGAGAACTCGACGACGGCGGTGCAGGTGTCGGCGGCACCATAGTAGACCAGGAAGGTATCTTTGGTTTCGACGATGCCGGTGGGGAAGACAACGTCCGGCACGAAGCCATGCCGCTCGAACTCGGCGGTGGGCTCGAAGATCGACTGCGGGGTGCGGCGGAGGATCTGCGCGGGATTCTCGAGGTGCAGGAGCAGGGCGCCCGTGGAATACTTGCCGACCGCGCCCGGCGTGATCGTGTGGCGGCTGCCATGGTAGATCTCGAGCCAGCCCCCCGGGACCCGGATCGGCGGCGTCCCGGCGCCCACGCGGCCGGTCTCCCACTCGGCGCCTCCGCCATGGAGAACGCCGTGATGGCCCCAGTGGATGATGTCCTGCGACCAGGCGATCCACATTTCGGGGCGGCAGAACGGGGTGGCCGGGTTGGGGCGGTGCAGGGCCACGTGGGCCCCGGCGACCCACTCCGGGAACAGGACCACGTCCTTGTTCTCGCAGCAGAAGATGGCTCCCTGGCGCGAGAAGTCGCGGAAGTCGGGCGTCGAGGCCAGGGCCGTCGCCGCGCCGTGGCGCGAGACCGCAACGTACGTGAAGTAGAAGCGGCCGTAGAGCGGGGTGATCCTCGGGTCCTCGACCCCATACTCCTCCAGCTCCGTGGAGGGGAGGAAGCGGATACTGGTGATCTCCTGGACGGATCGGCCGTCGCCACACCGGACAACTCGCAAGTGCGACGTGAAGGTGAGACGCACCAGGCCGTCGGCCTTCCGTCGGACCACACGGGGATCGACCGGCTCGAGCTCCTCGCTGGGCACCCAGTCCACGGCCAGGTCGCCGTGGTTGGTCCAGCGGGGCAGGGGGGTGAATCCGGGCCGCTCCTCGCGCGGCCGCTCCGCCACGCGCACCAGGAGGACGACTTCTCCGTCGATCTTGACGGCCCCCGGATTGAACACGCCGACGACCTCGAAATCGTCGCGCGACGGCGTCAGATCGGCAGGGCGCAGCAGCAAACGCTCGAACTGTCGTTTCAGTGGCATGATTGGCTCCTCGTGGAGATCATCCAGCCTGGGCCAACTCGTCGGCCGCGCAGGCGACGGCCAAGGAATCGCGGCCGTTGCGCTCGGTGATTCTCCGTGGGTGGGAATGATCGCGAATCCAGGCGAGCTGGTCGGCCAGCACCGCGCGAAGCAGCTCGCCGTAGCGGTGCGACTTGACCGTTCCCTCGCCCCAGGAAAGTTCCAGCATCTGGTAGACATCCAGGCTCTTGTGCCGTCCCTCGCACGCTCGGTCCCTGGGTCCATAGACGAACGTGCAATCGTGCCGGGCCCCGGGAAACAGCTCGCACAGGGTGCGGGTCTGGGCCTCGTCGGCGATCGCGTGAATCCGGAGTCTCGTCGGAACCCAGTCATGCAGCGTCACGTCGCCGCGCTCGAAGACCAGGCGCAGCTCCTGGCGATCCATCCGGCCCGTCTGGTGGAACCCATGATAGAAGTTGACGAACACGTCCGGGGCGTAACGGACCGTGCAGCTCACGTGTTCCTCCAGGGGCGGCGACGAGCCCGGCCTCAGGCCCCGTTGCGCCGAGACCACCCGGCCGGGGCCCAGCCAGCCGGCGAACAGGTCGAAGAAGTGGACGCCGTGCTCGATGAAGATGCCCCCGCTCCGGGACCGGTCCCAGAACCAGTGGCCGGGCCCGAGGTTCTCATCGGAGGCATAGTTCTCAAAAAAACCGTGGAGCGGCTCGCCGAGAGCCTTCGTCTCGACCAGGCGGCCGACCGCATCGCTCACGGGGTTGTATCGCTGCATCAGGTTGGCCACCAGCAGCCGGTCGTGCCGGTGCGCCTCGGCGATCATCTCGTCGGCCTGGGCCACGGTCATCGCGAGCGGTTTCTCGCAGATCACGTGCTTGCCCGCCCGCAGGGCGGCAATCGCCTGCGAGTGATGAAGGAAGGGGGGCGTGGCGATGTAGACCAGGTCGATGTCGTCGCGTGCCAGCATCGCCCCGACGTCCTCGATGTCGGGAATTCCGAACCGCTTCGCCGCCGCACGGGCTGCCTCACGGTGCGTGCCGGCCATGCCGGCCAGCCTCACCCCCGGCACCTGGGCGAACTGCTGGAGCGCGTAAAGGCCGAAGCCACCGCAACCGATCACGCCCAGCCGGATTGCGCCTTGGTCCATGAGTCGTCCTTTCCGCAAGGCCAGCGACCGATCATTCCTTGTCTCACGTCGTTTCATTCTCCTCGGTCCCAGGTTGAGGGTCAATTCGTCACAAGGGATGAGGTAGAATGGAAGGACCGTCGTTCCACACGATCAGGCTCTGGCGTAGGACGAATCCTCCCATGCCCCGGACATTGACCAAAACGCGCCCACTTCGTCTTGGGCCCCGGGCCGCGGGCGCTCTGCTGACAACCGAAGAGTTTGACAGCGCCCGGTTCGAGGAGGGCTGGCGGTATGAGCTGATCAACGAGGTGCTTGTTGTGTCTCCCTTTCCCCTTCGCAACGAGCGTGATCCCAACGAAGAGCTGGGGCGATCGCTTCGCAACTCCCAGGAGTCTCATCCCCAGGGCTCGTCGCTCGATGTGACCCTGGCTGAAGAGACGGTCGAGACCCGGAAGAACCGGAGAAGGGCCGATCGCGTCATCTGGGCGGGCCTGGGTCATCTTCCTCGTACGCACGAAGCTCCAACACTCGTCATCGAGCTCGTCTCGGAAGGGCGAGTGAACCAGGAGCGGGACTACGTGGTCAAGCGGGCCGAGTACCGCGAGATCGGTGTCAAGGAGTACTGGATCATCGATCGGTTCACGAAGACCATGACGGTTCACATCTTCGGCGGCGAGCGCGATGAGGAGCTGAAGATTCCCGCCAGCAAAGACCTACTCGACTCCCAGGCTTCCGGGTTACGAGCTTCCTCTTCGCCGACTGCTCGACCTGGCCGAGCGGTGGTCGAAGAAAGAGCAAACCTGAACGAGACCATCGGGAGACAGCGCTTCATCCTCCAAGTTTCGTTGCAGCCGACGCAAGGGCGGACATCATGGCAAGCGCGACGGTAAGATCCGTTCCCTCGGTGGAGGCACTCTTCATCGGTGCCAGGGTCAGCGAGCCGCTCCAGCCCGTGGAGCAGGTGGCCGCGGTGGCGGGCCACGGCCTGGAAGGTGATCGGAAGTATCGACGCGCGGGGCTGCCGCCGAATAAGAACGGTCCGGACCGCGAGGTCACGCTCATCGAGGCCGAGGCGATCGAGGCGGTGAGCCGTGACTACGGGGTGGCGATCGAGCCGATCGAAACACGGCGGAACGTGGTCACCCGGGGGATCGCCTTGAACCACCTGGTCGGAAAACGGTTCCGGGTCGGCGAGGTGGTCCTCCAGGGCATCCGCTTGTGCGAGCCGTGCGACCACCTGGAATCGCTGACGCGCCCGGGTATGCGTGCGGCCCTGGTACACCGCGGGGGCTTGCGAGCCCAGATTCTTGAAGGCGGCGAGATCCGGGTCGGCGACGCCATCCAGCAGATCGAGTGATCCAGAGGATAAGGTCGGCTGTCGCTGCAGGCGCGTTGGGCACTACAGAAACGAACGTGAGGTTGCGGTGGTGATGACGCCGGAGAGTTCCCGGTCGCCCCTGGTGGGGGTGGTGATGGGGAGCAAGTCGGACTGGGAGACCATGCGGCACGCCGCCGAGGTGCTCGTCGAGCTCGGGGTGTCGGTCGAGACCAAGGTGGTCTCGGCGCACCGCACGCCGGATCGGCTCTTCCAGTACGGACGGGACGCCGAGGGCCGGGGACTGGAGGTGATCATCGCGGGCGCGGGCGGGGCGGCCCACTTGCCCGGCATGCTGGCGGCGATCTCGATTCTGCCGATCCTGGGGGTGCCGGTGGAGAGCAAGGCGCTCAAGGGGGTCGATTCGCTGTTCTCGATCGTTCAGATGCCGCGGGGCGTTCCGGTGGGAACCCTGGCCATCGGCACCTCGGGCGCGGTGAACGCGGGGCTGCTGGCCGCGGCCATCCTGGCCCGCAAGTACCCGTCGGTCCGCGAGGCGCTGGACCGCTTCCGTCAGGCCCAGACCGAGGCCGTGGGAGAGTCGCCGGTATGAGGTCGCGGCAAGGCACCAGCGAGAGCCCGCGGGCCGGTCTCGGTGAGGCAAGGCGGCCCGGCCCGATTCTCCATCCCCCCGCGTCGCTGGGAGTCATCGGCAGCGGGCAGCTCGGGCGGATGTTCGTTCAGGCCGCGCAGCGGATGGGTTACCGGGCGGGCGTTCTGAGCACCAGCCACGATACGCCCGCGGCCCAGGTCGCGCACTGGACGGTCGTCGGCCCTCCCGACCATCTGCCCGCCCTCCGCGCGCTGGCCGACCACGCCGACGCAGTCTCCGTCGAGTTCGAGAACGTCTCGGCCCCGGCACTGCGGTGGCTGGAGCGGCGGCGGATCGTCCGGCCGGGGTGGCGCACGGTCTGGACCAGCCAGAATCGACTCCGGGAGAAGAGCTTCCTGGCCCGGAACGGGATCCCCCACGCACCCTGGCGGCCGGTCCGGACCGACGACGAGCGGGAAGCCGCTGTGCGGAGCCTCGGTCTTCCCCTGATCTTGAAAACCGCCAGCTCGGGATACGACGGCAAGGGCCAGGTGCTGGTCACCCGGGCGGCCGACGCGGACGCGGCTTGGTCGAGCCTGGGCCGGGTGCCGTGTGTGGCCGAGGGCTGGGTCGAGTTCGCGGCTGAGGTCTCGGTGGTCGTGGCCCGCGGGCATGATGGCAACGCGGTCACCTATCCGGTCGGCCTGAACCGCCACGAGCGGCACATCCTGGACACCACGGTCATGCCGGCGCCCGTGGGGCCGATCGTCGCTCTCGAGGCCCGCACGCTGGCTCTGGCCGTGGCCCAGGCGCTGGGAACGGTCGGCGTGCTCTGCGTGGAGTTCTTCCTCACGGCCGACGGCCGGCTGCTGGTCAACGAGATCGCCCCCCGGCCCCACAACTCGGGGCACCTGACCATCGAGGCCGCCATCACCAGCCAGTTCGAGCAGCAGGTACGGGCCCTCTGCGGCCTGCCGCTGGGCCCGAGCGACCTGGTCATGCCCGCCGCGATGGTCAACCTGCTGGGCGACGTGTGGGCCGGCGGCGAACCCCGCTGGGAGGCCGCCCTGCGAATCGACCCGGGTATCAAGATCCACCTGTACGGCAAGCGAACCCCGGCCGCGGGACGCAAGATGGGACACCTGACGGTCCTCGATCCCGATCCCGAGACCGCTCTGGCCCGGGCGTGCGCCGCACGGAGGGCTTTGCGGGGCCCCGGTCACTGATGCGCGGGCAACGGGGAAGTTCATCGGACGGGTGTGGACGCTGCGTGAATCCCTGGACTTCCTTGAAATGAGACCCGGTCCATCGGGTCGAGACGAGCTCGCAAGGCCATGACTTTCGCCCATCCCGGCTGGCTCGTGCTTCTCGTGCTGATCCCCGTGCCCTTGATGCTCGAGCGGGCCCGGCCGCGGATCCTCTGGCCCAGTTTTGAGGGGTTTTCCGCCGATCGCGGGCGGCGGCGTTCAGTCCGGCTGCTGCTGCGCCGGTTGCCCGCGCTGCTCCGCGGCCTGGCGATCGGGGCGATTGCGGTGGCTCTGGCGCGGCCCCAGACCGTGGGCGGAGTGATCCGGATCGCCGGGCAGGGAGTGGCGATCGTGGTGGCGCTCGATCAGAGCTCGAGCATGAAGACGCCCGACTTTCCCGGCGATCGCGAGACCCGCCGGATCAGCCGTCTGGAAGCGGCGAAGGGCACGTTCATCCGGTTCGTCGAGGGCCGGCCCGACGACCTGATCGGCCTGGTTATCTTCGCCAACTATCCGGACCTGACCTGTCCTCCCACGCTGGACCATCGCTTCCTGGTCGAGCAGGCCGCGGCGATCCGCGTGGCGCGGCCCGGCGACGACGGCACGAACATCGGCGACGCCATCGCCCTGGCGCTCGACGCCCTCCGGAACACGACCCCGGCCCGGAAGGTGCTCGTGCTCCTGACCGACGGCAACAACGAGCCGGCAGTCCCCCATCCGCTCGACCCCGAGAAGGCGGCGACCCTGGCGAGGGACCTGGGCGTGACGCTGCACACGATCGCCATCGGGCGGCCGGGAGGGATCGTGCGGGGCACCGAGCCGGGCACCGACCTGCCGGTCATGGCCGAGGTCGAGGGCCCGAACATCCCCCTCCTCGAGCGACTGGCCGGCATCACCGGGGGACGCGCCTTCGTCGCCACCGACACCGACGCGCTCGACGAGGTGTTCCAGACCATCAACGCCCTGGAGAAGAGCCGGGTCAAGGGCCAGGTCCTCACGCGCTACAACGAGCACTTTGCCTCCTGGGCCGCGGTGGCGCTCTTGCTCTTGCTCACCGACCGGCTCCTGGCCGGGGGATGGCTCCGCACGCTTCCCTGAGCCGATGGCCCATCAATCGCTAGCGATTGCGCCGACGCAAACCGTCCGCTATCTTCAAACCTGGCAAGCCGCGGAGTGCCGGGCGGGATCGGCAACCAGCCGACTGCGAGACCGCGTGATCGGACCGGAGAGACCTCATGGACATCATCTATCGTTACGATCCTTTCGCGGAGATCGTTCCCCGGCCGTCGAAGGATCCGGAAGACGTGATCCGCGACCTGGAAGAGGGGCACCGGAGATACCGTGCGATCGTCACGCGGGTCGAGAAGGAGATCATGGCCGGATCGAGTCAGGAGCCCATCCTCATCACCTCGAACCCGCTCTCCCTGGGGTTTGCCGCCGTGGGCGCCCCGCTTCAGGTTCCTCACGCTCTGGTCCTGGGCTGCTCCGATGCGCGCGCTCCGATCGAGCGAATCTTCGACCAGTCGCCCAACGACCTGTTCGTGATCCGAGTGGCCGGCAACGTGCTGGGCACCGAGTGCCTGGGGTCGATCGATTACGCGGTCCAGAATCTCAAGGAGAGCCTCGGGCTGCTGGTGGTCCTGGGGCATTCCGGCTGCGGCGCCGTGACCGCGGCCGTGGATTCCTACCTGTCACCTGACGACTATCCCGAGCTCGGCTTCACGCACGCTCTGCGCTCGCTCGTCGACCGTCTCCAGATCGCCGTCCGCGGAGCCGCCAAGGCCCTCGAGCGGGCTTGCGGCACCTCAGTGAAGCGGAAGAAAGGCTATCGCGGAGCGCTCATGGAAACGGCCGTTTACCTCAACGCGGCCTTGACCGCCTTCGACGTGCGCAAGGAGATCGACTCCCTGGACAGTACCTCGGTCCGCGTGGTCTACGGCGTCTTCGACCTGGCCGATCAGAAGGTGCACGACCTGCCCCACCGCGCTCGTGACACGAACGAACCGATCTTCGGCACGGTTCCCGCAATTCCCAGGGATTTCACCGCCCTGGGCGACCAACTCGCAGAGGCGGTTCAAGCCAGGGGAATGGTCTGATTGCGTGATCGCCGCGTCCTGCTCTCCCGGGCATACGCCTTCGCTGGCGCTTCAGACTTGTCATCTGCGGGCATGAGTGTCTACAAGCCTGAATCGCCAGCGAAGGCCCCTTCCCAAACTTCGCCGGCGCTTCATGGCGCCCGAGGGATGCCATGCCGGGGAGGTGGCCTCACGGCCGACCCCGATCAGCAAGATTCGCGGCAAAGGCCCATACCGGGGAGGCCGCAAACGGAAACACTCCGGATAAACTGGACTCATCAGGCTGCGTGCCAGTTCGGGTGACCAGTTGCAGGTGGGTTCATCGTTCCGTGAGTTTCGGCCGTCCTGAGTTGTTCTGGCTGCTGCTCGGGGTTACCGCACTCCTTCCCTGGATCATCCGGGGCCGCGGGCTCCGGGCGAGGTCCTGGCGAGAGCTGGCCCAGCGGGGCCGAGCACCAGGGCTCCGGTCCGTCAGCATGCTCACAGCCGCCGTGCTTCTGATCGTGGCAATGGCCCGGCCCCGTTTCGGCCCGGTGGCCTGTCCGCCTCTGTCGCCCGGGCATGACGTGGTCCTTCAGATCGACGTGAGCCGGAGCATGGGCGCGGAAGACGCGGTGCCCAGCCGGCTGGCGGTGGCCATCGAGGCGGCGGCGAGCCTGGTCGACGCCCTGGCCGGCGATCCCGCAAACCGGGCGGCGGTCGTCGCCTTCGCCGGCCGGGGAGTGGTCCGGTACCCGCTCACGGAGAACCTGGGTGCGGTGAAAGACGTCGTGCGCCGCCTCCAGCCCGGCGCGGTGCAGCCTGGCGGCACCGACCTGGGCGCGGGGCTCGATGCCGCGCTCGACGCGCTGGGACAGGAAGAACACTCGGAGGGGCGGGCGATCGTGATCTTCTCGGACGGCGAGGACCACGCGGAGCACTGGCGAGCCCGGCTCGACCGCCTTTCACAAGCGGGCGTCATCGTTCACGGGGTGGCCATCGG
Source organism: uncultured Planctomycetaceae bacterium (assembly GCA_963816015.1). GTDB lineage: Bacteria > Planctomycetota > Planctomycetia > Isosphaerales > Isosphaeraceae > Aquisphaera. The sequence continues at coordinate 65,953 of CAWFJM010000076.1, forward strand.
CGATGCCGAGCAAGGCCATCCCGTTCCCTCAGGCACGGCAGGCCAACCCCTGACCTACCAGGGAGAGCAGGTCGTCTCGCGCCGCGTGGATACGGCCCTCGAGGCGATCGCCCGCCAGACCGGCGGCGCTGTGCTGAAGCTGGGATTGGCACCGGCAGACCTCGGCGAGCTCTACCGGTCACGGATTGCTCCGGTGGCCAGGAGAAAGCGTGACGCGACGCGGGTACTGGAGCGCCCCGAGCAGTTCCCCCTCTTCCTGGCGGCGGGGCTGGGGTTTGCGATCGCAGGTTGCTGGCCTTCGGGCCGTCTGGGCCCCTGGCGCTGGCTCTGGAGCCGCGTCACCGGGGCGATCCTGCTGATCGGTCTCGCATCGGCCGGGCTCGGCGCGGGGCAGGGAGCCGGCAAGCTCGATGGGGATTCCCAGCCACCCGGGGCCGAGGCCGGGTCGGGGACACTGCGCACCGGCCTGTCCCCGACGGGATCGGCGGCCGAGCTCGTAGCCCGCGGCGACCGCGCCTATGCCGAGGGGCGGTTTGCGGAGGCGCTGGCATCGTTCGAGGCGGCGATTCCGCAGGCGCCCGGCCAGCCGATTCCCCGGTACAACGCCGCGGCCGCCCTGTTCCAGCTCCACCGCCACGACAAGGCCCGCCAGCAGTACCAGGAGGCCCGGAAACGGGCTGACGCCGCGCTGCGAACGAAGATCGACTACGCTCTGGGCAACGTGGCGCTGGCCCTGGGCGACATCCCAGGCGCGGTCGAGCACTACGACCATTGCCTGAGCTCGACTGCGGGGGGAGGCGGCCTGGCAGCCGTCCGCCAGGACGCGGCGATCAATCGCGAGTTCGCGCTGGAGCAGGCCCGGTCCTCGCTCGGCTCCGAAGACGAGAGCGAGCGTGACCAGGTCCCGCCGCGGCGGTGGAACCGTCCCTCCGGCGCCCGCAAGCAAGCCGCCGGGGGAGACGAGCCAGCTCCCGACGATGCCGCCAGCAACTCGGAACCGGACAGCTCGGAGACAGGCGGCCAGGGGCAAGACCGGCCCGGCTCCAGTCGGCGGCGCACCGGCGGCGCGGGGGGTGCGAGCCAGGCCCCGCCGGGCTCATCCGGCGAGTCGCCCGACGACCGGCTGGACAGCGCCCTGGAAGAGATCCGCGACGCCAGGCGCCGGCGCCTGCCCGAGGAGACGCCGGCCGATTCCTCCGCCGATCCACGCAAGGACTGGTAAGGCCATGCGGAATTCCGTCTGCGAATTCGCGGCGAAACCGGTCTCACCGCTGCCCGGCCGGGTGTGGTCGATCCTCGTCCGCGGGCTGCTGCTGATCGCCTGGAGCGGCGCGGCGCGGGGCCAGGAACGCGCCCCCTTGCGCGTTCGACTCGAGGTCGGTCCGGGGCCCTTCTACACGGGCCAGGGAATCGAGCTGGCCGTCGCCGTCACCGGCCGCGACCAGAGGCCCGCGATCGAGCTCCCCCGGCCCAGCGGCGCCGAGCTCTGGACGTGCGGCACGTTGTTCCAGCCGATCAATGCGACCGGGATCGGCCAGGTCACCTCGGGCGAGAACGTGTACATCACGCGGTTGCGGCTCGTGCCCCGCAGGCCTGGCCCGCTGGAGGTCCCGCCCGTCTTGGCCCGGCTGGGAGGCCAGTCGGGCAGGAGCCGCTCGCTCCGGCTGGCGATCGAGCCGGTGCCCCTCGAGGGACGGCCGGCGGAGTTCCTGGGAGGCGTGGGCGACCTTGCACTCGAGGCGAGCGTGACGCCGGCCTCGGCGCGCGTCGGCCAGGAACTCCTCTACCGAATCCGGATCACGGGTCCGGCCGCGTGGGGCACAACGTCCCGGCCTGACCTGAGCCGGCTCGAGCGGATCTCCCTGGCCCCGCGGATCCAGCCCTTGCCCGACGAGGTTGACAACGAGCCCCCCGCCAGGACATTTGTGTTCCGTATCCGACCCACGCGAGCCGGAACCGCAGCCTTGCCCCCGGTGGCGGTCGCGGCGTTCGATCCGTCAACGATGCGATACATCACCCGGGTGACCCGGGGGTTGCCGATCAGGGCGGTCGCGGTGGCACCGTTCGACCCGAGGACCATCGATTACTCACCGCCCGCCGGAGATCGGCTCCGCACGGCCGTGGCGGCCTGGGGCTTCATCGCCACGGCGATGGTGGTCCTGGTCGGTGGCACGCTGCTGGCCGTGGTCGCGAGGCGACGACGCTGGCTCGACCGGCAAACCGGTCCCGGAGCGGCCCGACGGTTCGCCCGGAGGGTAGCCCACGAGCTTGGGAGCCGTCGCGGAGATCGCGTGGCTGACGACGGCCAACGCAGCCTTCCCGGGCAGATCATCGACGGCCTGATCGCTTACTCCCGGATCGGAACCGGCCGCCCGCCGGGCGCCCTGACACCCGAGGAGGCCGAGATGGTCGTCCTGAGGCAGACCGGGTCGGAGACACTGGCGGCGGAAACCGCCGCCCTGGTTGAGCGGTGTGACCGAGAGCTCTTCTCGACGCGTCCCGAGGGAGACGATGTGGTGCAACTGGGCATTGACGCCCGGGAGCTCTTCCTGGCCCTCGGGCGCGTGCCGGTCGCGGCGCACGACAGGTTTCAGCGAACCGCGAACGCGTGAGACCGGGTGACGGCCGTATTGAAGAGCTCACGAGCCGCGGGCGCGGCCGCGCCCGCCTTGGCGACCTCGAAGCCCTCGACCCTCAAGGCAGGGATCACCTTGTTGATGAGGTTCTCGATCAGGGTGAGAGGCTCGCCCTGGTCGGGGCCGACAAAAAGGTAAGCGATGCCGTCCTTGCCCATGCGGCCGGTCCGGCCGATCCGGTGGACGTAATTCTCGGGATCGTCGGGAATGTCGTAGTTGATCACGTGGCTGATCCCCTCGACATCGATGCCCCGGCCCACGACGTCGGTGGCAACGAGCACGGGAATCGTGCCGTCGCGGAACCCCCGCATCACCCGATCGCGGGCGGACTGGGGCAAGTCGCCGTGAATCGACGCGACCCCCGGAACCACCCGCCGTAACCGATCGGCCAGGCGGTCCGCCCCGCGCTTGGTGCGCGTGAAGACGATGCACTGGCGCGGCCGGTCGCGCTTGAGCAGGTGGATCAGAAGCTCGACCTTCCGGTCGTGACTCACGGAGACGTAGAACTGCTGGATCGTCTCGACCGAGGGCTCGTCCTGGGACAGGTTCACCTCGATCGGCTCGTACATGTAGCGCTGGGCCAGCTTCCGGACATCGTCGCTGATCGTGGCTGAGAGGAGCATGGTCTGGTGCGGGTTGGGCACCTTCCTGAGGATGCGTTCGATGTCGGGACGGAACCCGATGTCGAGCATCCGGTCGGCCTCGTCGAGGACGACATGCACGATCTCCCCCATATAGAGGGTACGGCGTTCCATGTGATCGAGCACCCGGCCGGGCGTGCCGACCACGATATCGACTCCGCGGCTGAGTGCCCGTAGCTGCCGTTCGATCGGCTCGCCGCCATAGATCCCGCAAACCGACACGTCGCCTCCGTGGGCCAGCTTCTGAAGCTCGACGACGATCTGCTGGACGAGCTCGCGGGTGGGGGCCAGGATGATGGCCTGTGGCCCACGAGACCGCGGCTCCATCATCTCGATCAGGGGAATCCCGAACGCGGCCGTCTTGCCGGTGCCCGTCTTGGCCTGCCCGATGACGTCCAGCCCATCAAGCGCCCGAGGGATGAACGCGTCCTGAATGGGGGTGGGCTTGGTGTAGCGGGCGTGAGAAAGGGACCTGAGCATGATCGGGCTCAGCCCCATCGAATGGAATCCCGAAGCGGGTTCCTCCTTGGCTCTTCGACTCAAACAATCCTCCAGAAATGTGATTCACGCGGTAAGAATGGCCGCGGCACGTGAGGCGGCGCGGCCGGCGTTGGATGGTGGTTCTCGTTCTTGACTGCATTTATCTTATCACTTTACCAGGTTTAGTCAAAGGTATTACGATCGGTGAAGCTGGCTGGCTCCGGAAACGGCGCCGCTTGCCTCCTCTCAGGCACGGTGATTGACGGCCGACGGGGCCAGTGATTTCCTCACGGAAAAACCGCCCAAAGTCCTTGCTCCCGGTGAGCCCTGCGCTAGTGTCATTAGGAGGTCGCAAGGGGGGACGGGGCGCTCCTGGAACTGTCGTCGCGGGAGGCTGATCCCCCGTCCGGCCTGGCTGGGGACCGTTTCCGGGCGACTGCCGTCCCGGGCCCTGCCGAGCGATCCCAGACGAGGAGGAAAGCCGTGGCCGAGCCAGCAACCCCAGCTCCCGACCTGCAGCAGAAGTATCGACAATTTCTCGACTTGCTGCCGCTCACCATCGCTCTGGCAGGGCTTCCCCCCAGCGAGGGACGGCTCTTTGGTGAGGATCAGATCGAAGGTCGCGGGATCACGGTCAAGGTGGCCTACCGCGTGGCCCGCAACGTCGCGAAGGAATGCCTGGGCGGATCGTAAGACCGTTGCCGGTCGCGTGTCACTGCCGGGAGTGATTCTTGATCTCGGGGCTATTTGCGGGTCGGAGGGAAACCGATAAGTAACGCGTGACAAGCGGAGCCCCCGAGCCGATCGGAACAGGCTCTGGCTCGACATGCTGTTCCTTCGGCAACCCCACGCGAAAGGCCCACCCCGAGATGATCATGACGCAGCCATCGCTCCCCGAACCGCGCCGCATCCGAGCCGCCCTGATCGGACTTGGCCTGGACTCCCATGATGACCATCATCGGTTGACCCGGAGCAACCAGTCCCTGGTGGTGGGCGGCTCCGCCGAGACCCACGCCGAGCTCCGTGAGACGGTCCTGCGCATGGAACTGGAGCTCGACCGACAAGGGCAGCAGCTTGGCGACCTGAATCCGCTGGAGCTGGCCGAGCTGGCCTGGCGGATCGACTCGCCCGAGCTGCACGAGATTGCCCTCAGGCTCGAGGCTGGCCTGCACCACCAGGGGCGCCTTTTCGAGGAGCTTTCCGCCGAGGAATTGACCGCCTTGCTGATCTCCGAGGAGGCCGAGGTGCCTCGCTAGAGCGGTTGACTTCCGGGTGGCCTCCTCCCGGGAGCCGAGACTCGTGGGACAGGATTCAACCTGCCGGTACTGGCTGGCTCATTCGGCTCTTGCAGGGCAGGATTCATCCTGCCGGCACTGGCTCGCTCGGCAGGACAAGTCCTGCCCTACGGTTGGTTGTGGGCCAGGCGACGGCAAACGGCTCCGGCCCGACGACGACCATCCGCGGTGATTCCGGTTCTCCTGACCGGGTTCGCCGTGAATGGTCGTCTTCTTGCGCGGAGGAGACCCGGACTCGCTCCCGGAATAATCCTGAGATCGGGACGAATCTTGAAACGAGAGGGAGTGCTCCGAAGTAGCAGAGGATGACCGACACATCGTCGGCGGCCCGGGGAATGGGCGGGCAGACTCACCATGACCATGGACGACCCCGAGCTGGTCGAGGCGATCCGGTCCGGAGACTCCCAGGCGACCGGCCTGCTTGTCGAGCGTTTTCAGGGTATCGTCTTCGGTCTGTGCTACCGGATGCTCAACCACCGGCAGGACGCCGAGGACGTCACCCAGGAGACGTTCGTCCGTGCGCTGCGGGCGATTTTCCGATTCGACTCCGCCCGTCCCCTTCGCCCATGGCTGCTGGAGATCGCCGCCAACCGCTGCCGGACGGCTCTGGCCTCACGGTCGCGGCGGCCCAGGCTCGCGCCTGTCTCCGCGGCCGAGGACGTTGCCGACCCACGGCCCGGCCTGAACGATCCCGACGACCTCGCCGGCGCGCTCGAGCAGGCCGTGAAACAGCTTCGACCGGAGTACCGGCTGGTCTTCCTCCTCTATCACGAGCAGAATCTGTCCTATGACGAGATCGCCCAGAGCGTCAAACGTCCGGTCGGCACCGTCAAGACCTGGCTTCATCGCGCCCGGGCCGAGCTTGCCGAGCACCTCGCCCGCAAGGGCGTGGGCTGTTGAGGCGCTGCGCCCGGGCCCGGCGCTGTCCGGGCCGGTCCCGTGCCGTCGCGGCGCTTGCCGGAGGCGAAGTCGCTCATGAACTGCCAGGACTTCGACGAGCTCTGGAACGACTTGCTTGACGCCGAGACAGCGGGCCGGCACGCTCACAGCGCCGGCGGCGCGGCTGCCGATCACCGCGCCCCATCCGTGCGCGAACTGGCCGCCGTGGCTCACGCCCGTGGCTGTCCCCGATGCCGGCCCGTCCACGACCGGTACGAGCGATTGAGGCAAGCCCTCCGAGCCCGCAACACAGGCCCCCGCCCGATCCCGGCACCGTCTCCGGAGCTGGCCCGACGTATCCTGGCCGCCGCGGGCGAGCCTCGCAAGCCTCGCGGACGCAGCCGACTCTGGCGCGCGGCAATGCCGCTCGGGATAGCCGTTACAGCCGCGATGGTCCTGCTGGCGCTCACCATTGCTTCCATGCCATGGAGCCTCCAGCGGGTTCCTTTCGGCGCACGAGGGGAGAGGGCGAATCAGCTCGGAAACTCCGGCGGCGCGCAACCTTCGGCCCATCCGGCGCGCGGACGCGACTTGACCGAGGCCCTGGCCGACGCGACCGAGGCAACCTGGGACCTGGCCCGGACCACCTCGGCACCCGCCGCCCGGCTGGGCCACCAGGTGCTCATGGCCGCCACCTCGGCCCAGGATTCCACCGGCACGGGCTCCACGGGCGCGGGGGGCCCCCGCCTGGGCCTCGACGCTCTGGCCCCGATCCTCCGGGTCGTCCCGGACTCGACGCCGGCATCGGAACTCATCCAGAGAGTCGGGGACGGCCTCTCCGCAAGCGTCCGCCCCCTCTCGTCCTCGGCGCGCCAGGCCTTTGGATTCCTTCGCACACCGTCGCTCGGAAAACCCGACAACCCGATCAATCTCCCGGCCTCGAAGGGAGCCTGAGATGTTTCCCGCACGCCCTCGTCTGATTCGTGGCATGCCGATCCATCGTGAGCCGCGAGTGGGGATCCTGCTGGCAATCCTCAGCCTGGCCCCGCTCTGGGTCCCCCCCGGCGTCCGGGGGGAGGATCCTCCTCTTCGGGGGACGCAAGAGCTACTCAAGCTGATTCCACCCGACTCCGGGGTGGTGCTGACCGTCGACGACCTGCGTGGCCAGGTGCACAACCTTCTGGCCTCGCGGCTGGCCGTCGAGCTCCAGAAGGTGCCCGCCGTCAAGGCCTGGTTCGATTCCGAGAAATACGAGCAGCTCGAGACCGCGCGCGACCAGATCGAAGGCATGCTCCAGGCGAAGCTCACCGAGATCCGCGACGAGGTTCTCGGAGACGCCGTCGTGTTCGCCCTCCGCCTGCCCCCGGACAGCCCTGCCGATCCCGCCCGCGCCCAGGGCCTCTTGCTTCTCAAGGCCCACAACCCGGCCTTGCTGAAGCGACTGATCGACCTGGTCAACACCCTTCAGAGGAATAACGGAGAGATCACGGAGGTGGTCAAGCGAAAGCGGGGCGAGATCCCCTACGCCGTCCGTCAGTTCCCGGCGGGATCCAATCACGCCCCCGACGCCTACGTGGCGTTTCCTGACGGAACCTTTGCCATCTCGAACTCCGAGGATCTCGTCCACGGGGTCATCGACCGGAAGACCGGTACGCGCCCCGCGGCATCCCACTTGCCGACCGCTCTCGACGCCACCGAGAAGTTCCGGGTCCTCGGCCGCAAACTGCCCGACCGGGCGCTCGCCCGTCTGGTCGTCGACTCTCGCCTGGTCGAGAGCCTGATCACGAACAGCCCCCATCCCCGCTCACCCGGCGAGGCACTGATCGAACGCTACGTTGCCGCGCTCGATTCGGTGGGAGCGGCCCTGGTCATCCGCGACGACCGCCTGGCCCTGCATACGGCCGAGGTTTTCGATCCCCGCAAGTTCCCCGAACTCGTGGGTCGCTCGACCGCGGCGGCCGCGTCTCCGGCTCCCCGGATTGACCGGGTTCCCACCACGGCCCTGGGCATCGGCTCGGTCCAGGTCGATTTCGCCGCGCTGTACAAGCTCCTGCGGCCGCTGGTTCCCGAGCCCGAGCAGGCTCGGCTGTCCAACGCCGAGATCGCGCTGCAGGGAATCTTGCTGGGAGAGGACCTGCGGACCCGGATTCTGCCCGGCCTGGGTCCCCGCGTACTGGCTTACGTGGATGCCCCGGCCGACTGGGAGCCGAAATCGGAATCCGGCGCCTCGCCGGGAGGCAACTGGCCGTTCCTCTCGGTGCTCGCCGTGGAGCTGGCTGCGGATCTCGAGGCGAAGCCGACATCCAGCGGGCCCGCCGCCGGCGCCTCGGTCGCCGACGCGCTCGATAATGCCCTGAACACCTTCCTGGCCATGGTGACCCTCGACGGGAAACTCGCCCGGGCCCAGATCGTCACCCGCAAGGCCTCGGGGGTAACCATCAAGACGCTCGATCCTCCCGTACCGTTTGCTTACGCCGTCGATCGAGCTGGCCGCCGCCTCGTGGTCGGCAATTCGGTGGCCGCCGTGGAACGCTACCTGGCCGCGGGCTCCAATCCTGAGGCCGGTTCCCGGTTCCGCCGTCTCCAGGCCACGGCCTTCGCCGATGCCCACTCGTTTCTCTGCCTCGACCTGGCCGCGGTTCAGACCGCGGTCGAAACCCACCGCGCCCGTTTGATCGACATGATCACGAGCAACGAACACCGATCGCGCGAGGACGTCGCCCGCGACCTCGACCAGATGCTCGCCCTCGCCCGGATCTTCGACGCCGCTTATCTGACCAATCGCATTGACGCCGACTCCTCGACCGTCCTCCACACCCTTGGGCTCCTGGTTCGCACGGTCGAGATGACGGCTCCGACCGCGAAACCCTAGTGTCCCGAGGCAGGGCAGGACGGGACGGGGTAGGGGACGCTAGGGCATGCAATGCAAACCCAACGCGGAACAGCGGACTCGTCAGAGTGTGCGGTCGGCCACGCACCTTGTTTGAGGCTCCCGCCGAGTCCCTTTCCTCTCGGGCGGGGCGGGAGCCACCTGGTTCGGGCGAGGTCTCCCGACCCGCCCGTCCTTCGAGACCATAGGTCTCTCATCCCCGGCGGTTGGGGCGTCACCGTACGCGTGGCTCATCCTCGCCGTGCATTTCCAGACTTCTTCCCCTTCGGCAATTGGCTTCGCTCGTCGCCGCCCCAAACGAACCCATCGAACGTAATCCCTCTGATTCCATGGGGTTAGACACGGTTTTTCGGTTGGCTTCGCTCGCGTGCTCTCGATTCTCACTGATCTCCGCCGGCGGCCTGCCGGAAGCCCTTCACACGGGCCGGGGGGTGCTGCATGCCGTGACGATCGATCCAGATCCGCCCATCGCGTGATGTCGCACGACCCGGACTCACCGCACGACCGATCCACGGATCTTTCCGCGCCGATCCCTTCTCCAGCCGCGCAGCTTCGCCTCGCGAGACCTCTTCGTCTCGACGGATCCCACCCGCGGCCCGGAATTTCTCACCGAATTGCCAAAGACCGAAGACGGATCCTTCCACTCTGATTCTATCACATGACCGAGGGACTCCTGCGAATTTACGCGGATCCAGCTTTCTTGTGGATTTCCGGATGCTCCGTGCGGAACGATTGTCCGATCCCCGTGATGAAGCGGTCGTTCTCGATCGCCGCCAACCAGGATTTTGGTGCTCCGTCCGCGAATTCTACCGGGTGTGCCGGGCGGTGCTGGTGCCCTCGCTCTGGCGCGAGTCGCTGGGCCGGGTGACGATGGAGCTCTGGCCAACGGAATCCCGGTCCTGACCAGCGACCGTGGGGCCTTGCCGGAAACCCTGGGCGACGCCGGGTTCGTCATCACGATCCCCGGCCGGTACACGGCTCATTCGAGACTCCTCGCTGAACTCCACCAGGCGAGGACTGCCCGGATCCGGGTGGCTGGCGGCGGAGCCGAAGGCGAAGCCCAAGATCCCCAGGCTTCGGCTCTGGGGCTTCCCTGCGGTCAGCCCCAGCCACCCACGCGTCTCTCCCCGTCATGACCGGCCAGGAATCTCGGTCGAGTTCGGCGAGGACTCTCCCTCATTCGCTGGAGCACTCCTCCCCCCGCGAGGTGCTCCTGGGTGGCCGTGCTCGAGAAGCTCTGGCTGGTCTTCAACACCAGTTTCCTAACCCCTTTCATTGCAAGGACTTAAGAATTCGACCCTTGATATTCTCAAGTCCTTGCCAGAAAGGGAGTTACGCCGATTTCGTGGCACTAGGCATCACAACTGCTTGATATTGTAGGAGTTACGTTGCTCAAAGAAAATGACGCAACTCGACTACTTGTAAGGATTTCGGGCATAACTGTAGAAGACCGGTCTGGGATGATTCCCCCTTCGAGGCACGTCACCGCGTCCTCGCCCGCGCCGAGGCAAAGCGATGAGAACCCTCGACGGTCGCGAGGCAATTCGAGCCGCTCTTACGATCGTTCTCCGTTTCCTCACGCGCGATCAGAACCCGCGGCCGGCCTCAATGTCATTGAGGACAGCCAGGCCAACGGGCCGATGCGCCGACTCCGCTTCTCGAACCCGGAACGCCCGGCCCCTGTTCCGGGTGCCATGCTCACGCGAAGAGTGAGCATGGAGAGCCTCGGCGTTACCCCTTCCGCAAGGCATCTCCGGCCTGCCCGCGCCCCCCGGCACTCCATGCTCGCGGGGAAGCAGAGGAGTCGGCCAGGCATCTTGTCTGGGGGTTAGTGGCAGGGCAGGAGCTTTGGGAGACCGCCGTCGTTCCTCCAAACCTCCAGATTTTGTGCGTGGCCACTTCTCGCCGCCACTTCTCGCCTCACACGAAAAGCGCCGACGGCGGCTCAATCCGGGATTGCTATGTTTCGGTACGCTCGAATCAGGTCGTCTTCGACCTTGACGAAGCCCAACCAACGAGCAAATCGCACTTGCCTGTAGTAGGCGTACCAGGCTTTCCTGGCTTGGTCCTTCGTCCGTCTGCTTCGACGGGCGTCCATGATTGTCTCTCCTGATCGTGGCGGGTGAGGAGGGAGGCAGTCTTCATCCGTGCGTGCAGACGAATGCAACATCCTGTTTAATTAGAGTATATGCTAAGTTGGTTGGTATGCAACACGCTTTTCTGGAGAAAGTGAAGAAAAAAAGTAGCCGCAAGCAAAGTAAAGATATCATCTTATCTCGATCACCGCTTCTCGAACCCGGAACGCCCGGCCCCTGTTCCGGCTGCCATGCTCACGCGAAGAGTGAGCATGGAGAGCCTCGGCGTTACCCCTTCCGTAAGGCATCTCCGGCCTGCCCGCGCCCCCCGGCACTGCATGCTCGCGGGGGAGCAGAAGAGTCGGTCAGGCATCTTGTCTGGGGGTTAGTGACAGGACAGGAGCTTTGGGAGACCGCTGTCGTTCCTCCAAACCCCCAGATTTTGTGCGTGGCCACTTCCCGCCCTGCATCTCGGCCCACGAGGGCAAATGGATCAAGAAATAGGGGGGTGTGGGCAAGATTGGGTGAGGTCTCATCCACAAGATGACCCTTTGGGCCTAAGCAAGCCTGGGTGTTGTTTTGGATTCGCAGCGACTAAGACGATCAATGACAATTATTGCATTAGATCATAAATGAATTCAGTGTAGATGAATGTTGAAAAACTCCGGGATTTTCGATGTGTTGGTCCTGCCCCAGCCGTTGGTTGACCTGGACCAAGAGGCTATCGACGTGCTCACTATCACTGAGAATTGGGGATGATTGCCCGCTTTCTTAATCAAATTTAACTTGATTTGGTCACCCAACGGCGCTAAAGTTTTTCCTAGCTGGACTGATCTACTGCCTCCAGCAACACCTAGAGAGCGGCGGCACGAGAGGAGTACCACGATGTCCACCATGCTGACGGAACTCATGCAACGGTTGCAGGACGGTCACACAGATCACCCCGGAGATGACGGGCGGTTGATAGTGGCGATGCCCACCACGCCCCACACCGTGGAACAATTCGAGGTGGTACAGGTTCACCACGATGGACCCTCGGTTGTCCTGCACTGCCAGCCCCTCCAGGAGGAAGAGGAAGAAGCTAGGCACCCTGCGGAAAAAGCCCGGACTTGCGTCCATAACGACTACGTGGATCTGTCCTGACGCAGTTGGCCGGGCCGAGCTGCGGTCCGCCACCGGATCGTTTAGTGTTCGCCCCTGAGAATCGCCAACGCATCGTGCAGATTGGTGGCGGTGCCGACTGATTGTCCTGGGGCACCGGGCATCCCCGCTGGCCAGGCCCGGCGTAAGCATCCCCAACCTGCCGGACGCAATAACTACGACGAGTTGACCGTGAACTCACGGCCAATGCTGCAATGTGGCCGATCGTTTGCCTCCGTCGAAAGACAACACCCGAGTGACCGCCCCTTACAAGACCAGGCGTGCAGAACCGCCACTTTGTCCGGCCAAAAGTGGCGGCTCCCTTGGCCTTCAAGTGAACGATGAGCTGGCGGCTCATGGGATTTCCTGGTGAGGGAACATCGCGGACTAGCCATACCACAGCGACGAACCGCCTGTGGCGTAAGGCCGAGCAGCTTTGGGATCAGGCGATGGCCGTTGAGATGGCCTGGAAGCTGACCCGATCTGCGTTCCAGTTTTTCACGCCCGAAGGCCGGTTCAACGATCGGCGGCAGGCCCCAGGCGGTTGTGTCGGCGGTGCTGCCCCACCGGAACGGTCCGGCATGGGCCAAGACCAGGCGGTTGTTGCTCCGCCGAGAAAGTTTCACGTTCCTGGATCAAGCGCACCGGCGTCGGGCTGAGCTGGGATTGGACCCCGATGCCTTGTCGGCCTTGCTGGATCTGGAAGGCTTGCAGCGCCAACCCTGGCGACTATCGGCGTCAACGCCTGAGTCGGCCGCAACAAGAGCTTGGGCTTTGCCCGCACGGTCCAATTGGCGAAGGCGCAACCTGATTGGCAGGAGCAAGCTCGGCGGGTTCGTGAGGTATTGCGTGGAGTATGGCGTGCGAGCAGCCTGGTGGAATGCGTCAACAGTGTGGCGCGGATGCAGCAAGCGCGCCATCGCAAATGACGCAGGGTTTGCTGGACTTGAAGCGGCTGTACTGGAACGTACGCCACTTCCGCCTCGGCCATCGCAAGAATGAGACGCCATACGGCCTGCTGGGCCTGAACTTGCCCGAGTTAAGCTTCTGGGAGTTCCTCAAACTGACTCCGGAGGAATTGCGCAACCAACCGTCCGCTACAGATGATGCGCCGTGAGAAAGTCCCAGAAATCCGTGGTCAACCGACAACACGTCTCGCTTAATCTCGGCGCAGCCACTGCGCGATCCGGATGCAGCGGCACCCTACGCCGCGGGCATTTCCGAATACAACTTGCCCCGAATCTTGCTAAAATTCCTAGTCCGTAACCCCATATTTTCAAAGAAATTGCAATTGCAAGTTGTTTGGGAGGGGACTGGTCTATTGATAACAGGCAAGGCGGTTGCTAAGGTAATGGCTCGTCCCCGGACGATGGCTGCAATACGATTGCAATTGGATGGGCGCAGGGAGTCACCGTGGCCCGCGCCCTGAACGCAGGTCCCGATCTTTACCGCCGCAATCACCCGACGGAGACCTGCTTGCGTGGCCGCATCCGGCAATGGTTCCCAACAGACCTTAGGTCGACGATCACGTGTCGCGACCCCCGGCCGAATCCGACACCCACGCGCCGCGGGCACGAAATTCTCACCCCGGCGGCTCGCTCCATCCGCCCCCGGACAAACTAAAACTTCATGATGGAAGTCACATGACTTGTATTTTCAACTGATTTACTTTATCATACACTTCGACATAGAACGGTTTCGAGAGTCCCGGACGCACCCTTAGGTCCTACACCTGTTGAGGCAACAAGATGAGAATTGCATTGCTATCTTGGGAGTCACTCCACTCGATTGCGGTGGGCGGCGTGGCTGTCCACGTCACGGAGCTGGCCGCCGCCCTCGAGCGCCGCGGCCACGAGGTCCACGTCTTCACGCGGCAGGGCCAGTCGCAGCCAGGGTACGACTTCATCGACAGCGTCCACTACCACCGCTGCCCGTTCGCACTGAGCACGAACTTCGTCGACGAAGTGAACAACATGTGCCGAGCCTTCGTCGACGCGGTCTTGGCCGTCGAGAACGCGATCGGCAGCTTTGATGTCGTGCACGCGCACGACTGGCTGGCGTCGAACGCGGCCGTCTGGATCAAGGAGGGTCGGGGGCGGAGACGCCGTCCTCACCATGCATTCGACCGAGTACGGGCGGAACGGCAACCGGTTCCTGGGCGGGCAGGCCGCGCGGGTGCAGGAGCACGAGCGCCACGGCACCTACTGCGCTGACCGAGTCATCACGGTCTCGAACCAGCTCAAGGACGAGACCCGGTGGCTGTACGAGGTGCCCGACTGGAAGGTCCAGACAATCTATAATGGCGTTAGCACACCCCAGTTTGATTACGCGGTCGACGCGGGCGAGGTGAAGCGGCGGTACGCGATGGGCCCGCTCGACCCGATGATCCTGTTCGTCGGCCGGATGGTCGTCCAGAAGGGGCCGGACATCCTTGTGCGCACGATGCCCTCGATCCTGCGGCACTACCCCCACGCGAAGTTCGTCTTCGTGGGCGACGGCCACATGAAGGACGACGTGTGCCGGATCGGGCACCAGCTCGGGGTGGCGCACGCGATGCGTGTCCTCGGCGTCGTCCGGGGCCGGGAGCTGACCAACCTGTTCAAGGCGTGCGACGTCGTGGCCGTGCCCAGCCGCAACGAGCCGTTCGGGATCGTCATCCTCGAGGGGTGGTCGGCCCACAAGCCCGTGGTGAGCACGAAGCGGGGCGGCCCCGCCGAGTTCGTCTGGCACGAGGTCAACGGGCTCCACGTCGATGCCACGCCCGAGTCGGTGGCCTGGGGCCTGGGGACCTTGATCGCCGACCACGACCGCTGCCGCTGGATGGGCCGGAACGGGCGAGCCACGGTCGACGCCGCGTTCAGCTGGGACAACATCGCCGAGCAGACAGAGGTGGTCTACCGGAGCGTCGCTTGACCTCGCGCCGCGGGAGCCGGAACGGGGCGGTGATTTCTCGGTTCACTTGTCGGGCGGGAGCGTCGAGGGCGTGCCTCGAACGCAAGGACTCCGGGACTCGCCCCACCCTCGACCTCCCCGCCGAGGGGCCAGGGCCCAGATCAAACCCTCGCTTGTGGCCGGCCCCCGAAGGGAGCCCCCACCCGCGACCTGCCCCGGGGACCCCACGGGACCTACGCGGGCAGGCTCTCCGACCGATCGACCTTAAGGGAACGAGGCAGTACTTCATATGAAGAATAGCATGACTGTGAGCCCTAACGGCGCCCCCGCCGGTCAGTGCGAGTGGGCGGCCCCGGGGCGGAGGCGCTGGGACGTGATGCGACGAGACGGGCACCGGGACGCTGAGTCCCTGCGCCGCTGGGGGTGGGAGATCGGGGAGCGGCGGGCAGCCGAGCGGTACGCGCCGCAGGTCAACCACGTCGGTCTGGCTATGGTCAACCCCACGCAGGGATTCATCCACTGGCATATGTTGCCCGAATGGGTCGAGCAGGCCCGCGAGCGGTGCCGCGACTCCTGGCACAACTGCCGGATGGTCGTGCGGCTCTACGACATCTCCTACATCCACTTCACCGGGCTGAATGCCCACCGCATTCAGGACCATCCGCTCCCCGCGCTGTGCGGGCACCTGTTCTTCCCGGTGCCGGGGGGCGCGGGGACCTGGCAACTGGCGGAGGTAGGCTTCCTGCTCCGCAACGGCGACTTCCTCCCCGCGGCGCGGTCGCAGGTCGTGCAGTTCGCGCGGGAGTCAGCCTCGCCGCACTGCGACCACACCGCCCTGCTGGTGGACCACGAGCGGAACGTGGAGGAGGTCGGCAACGTCTGGGACCAGGATAAGTTCCTGGCGGAGCGGAACACGCCGCGGCTCCGCTCGCCCCTGCGGATCGGGTCCTTCGCGTTCGAGTCGCTGGCCTCGGGTCAGGATACCGAGCTGGCCCGGTTCGTCTCCGAACTGGCCGCCGCCCAGTGCGCCCTCGGCCACGAGGTCCACGTGTTCGTCCCCGCCGCCGGCGAGTTCACCGCGGACTTGATGCGCGGGGGCGTGTATTACCACCCGCTACGCGTCCCTCCGGCTGGGAGCTGCCTGGAGGCCGCGCGCGAATTCGCGCTGTCCGCCGCGCAGGCCCTCGACGGGTTCCCCCCGTTCGACCTGATCAACCTCCACGAATGGATGACCATGTACGCGGGCTGGTATGGGGCGCGGCCGGCGGTTGCCGCACTCGGCTCGATCGAGGCGACCCGCCGGGGCGACGCGCCGCCCACCGAGGAATCGCAGGAGATCGAGCAGGTCGAGCGAGAGCTGGCCCACTCGGCGCGGTGCCTGCTGGTGCCCCACGGGCTCTGGTCGCGGGCCGTCGAGGAGCTGGTGCCCGACGACCGCGCGGGTGCACGGGTTCTCGATGGAGGGCCGGCCGCCCGACGAGTGGGAGGCGCCGCTCGACTTCGGGCAGATCAAGATGGAGGTCGGGATCGGCCCGCTCGACCGGATGCTCCTCTACGTCGGGCCGCTCGAGCACGCGGCCGGGGTCGACCTGATGGTCGAGGCCCTGCCCGTCGTCCTGCAGCGGATGCACAACGTCCGCCTCGCCTTCGCGGGCGCTGGGAACTTCGCGGGCGCGCTCGACTCCCGCGCCCACCAGCTAGGGGTGGCACACGCCGTGCGCCTGCTGGGCCACGTCGAGCTCTCGCAACTGTCGCGGCTGCTCCGCGCGGCGGAGGCGCTAGTGCTGCCGTCGCGCTACCGGATCCCGTTCGACGACGCCGTGGTGGACCTCGCCCGCAAGGCCGGCCGCCCAGTGATCACAACGCACGGGGGGCCGGCGCACCTCGTGCGCCATGAAGACAATGGCATAATCACGTATGACAATCCCGGCTCGATCGTCTGGGCCATTGACCGCGTCCTGGGCGACCCGGCCCACGCGGAGCAGATGGGCGCAACGGCCGGCGCCACGTGACCAACGCCCCGAGCTGGGACGATGCGGCCCGCCGCTACTTTGAACTCTGTGCCCAGTGTATCCCCGAACTGACCGTGAGGCGCGGATCGACGGCCGCCGTGTAATCGGCTCCCGACATACTCCGTAAGCGAAAGGACCACCTCATGAGCAACGCGACTGTTGAGTGGGGCGCGACCCTCGACCCCGGGGCAGCCGACGTCCTCGCCGCCCCGATCACCGCACCCGAGCAGCAGGACGACCGTCC
>CAWFJM010000077.1:0-33299 GCA_963816015.1 uncultured Planctomycetaceae bacterium
AGTTGAGAGGGAGTGAATCCGAACCGCTACCTTTTGAGGAATGCTGAGCACCGGTCTGTCACATCCCAAGGCCAGCAGCGGATCAGTCAACGAGTCGCTGGAATCAGTTTCGAAGGGCGGGTGCAACTCACCAGACGTAAGCGCCTTGCTGATCGAAGGGTTGCACCCACCCGACCGGAAAAGATCGGCCGACTTTGGGACGATACTCGTCATTGGGGGATCTCTGCCTCTGATTCCTCAAGTCCTTGACAAGGAGGCACGGGCGTCAATGACCGGGAAATCACTTCGGCGCAGAAGCTCGAGCAAAGCCTGGCGGAGGATCCAGGAGATACGTTTTTACGCTACGGTCTGGCGGTTCAGTGCCTGCGCGAGGGCGACTGCGAGGAGGGGCGTGCGCGATTGAGGTCCCTCATCGCGGACCACCCGGAGGATCAGATCGCTGCCTACCAGCAACTGGTCAGTCGTTCGCGGAGACGGGCGAGACCGATGCGGCGATCGCGACGCTCAAGGAGGGCATCGCCCGGGCCGGGCGCGAAATGAAGGGCATGCGGCCGCGGAGATGCAACAACTGCTGGATTCACTGCGGTGAGGGACTTCCAAGAGGAGCCCCAGACGCTTTGGTGGGTTCGTACCTCGTTTCGATCTTGTCGCAGATAAGGAATGGCAGGCCGGATGATGAATTCTGTACGGGGATGTGGGCGGAGTGACTTAATTATCAGGGCGGAGGAATGGATGCAGAACGGCTGGAACTCCCGGAGAGTCAGCGTTACCGGCATCATCCGACGGGGCCGCTTCCGGACCCTCGTCGCTGTTCACTTTCCCGAATCGGGTGGTGTTCGGCCCGGGCACGCGACGATCTCTGGCCGCGGAGTTGAGCCTGCTGGGGATCGCACGGCCTCTCGTGGTGACCGACTCCGGCCTCGTGGCTTCCGGTCTGGTTGCGGATGTCGTGGCACCGATCGCGACGGCGGTTCTCTTTCAGGACGTGCAGGCGAATCCCACCGAGGCGGACGTCCTGGCGGGCCTCGACCGATACCGGAACGCGCAGTGTGACGGCCTGATCGGCCTGGGGGGAGGGAGTGCGATCGACGCCGCCAAGGCGATCCGGCTGCTCGTCACTCATCCCGCACGCTCGATTCGTGGTCGCTTTCGAGATAAAGCTCGGTATCGCGATGAACCCGTGCCCGCGAACTGATACGCTTTCAAGATTATACCGCGGGCGGGCACGGGTGAGACATTTGCGCAGGGGGAGCCCAGGGAGTCATTTCCCTGGGAGTGCGGGGTGCCGCCCGCTCTACAATTGACCCAATCCGGCCCATGCGCGGTATAGCCGGCCATCAGCGTTCCTTCAATCGTCGCGTTTCCCGAGACAAGACGGTCAACTCCGGGAGGTGAGGCAAAGATGATCTCCGCAAGCAAGTTACAGCTCCCCTGCTGGGGTTTGTTCCTGGCTGGCCTGTCGATGGCTCCGATTCTCCAGCAGAAGGAAGCCCCGAAGCCGCCGACACCGCGCTGGCGGAGGTCCGCGTGCAAGCGGCGGCCAAACAGTACGATCTGGTCTGGCAGTACTACCAGCAGTCCCGGGTCGACACGAGAGATGTCTATCTCTGGTCGCGCCTGCTTCTGGACGCCCGGAACGCGGTCAGCAATCGCCCCGCCGATCGGATCCGAGACTGCGAGGAGCACCTTGACCACATGAGGAAGCTGGAAGCCCTCATCAAGAAGATCCGCTGGGTTTCGGCCGATCGAGCGACGTCGGCGCGTCGGAGTACTTCCGGATCGAGGCGGAGTCCTGGCTGGCCGAGGCCAGAACGCGATGAGAGGGGGCGGCGAGGATCCGTCCCGTCTGGACGGTCCGGTCATGGCGTGGGAAGATAATTCCGAGACCGATCCCCGCTGCCACCTTGGGCGAGTCCGCGACCGCAAACGCCACGCCGGCCGACCGATCAGCACTCTGGAGCCGACCTCGATGATGCCGCGATCCTTGCCTCGCTGGAGCTTCGCCGTCTGGTGCGCGGGATGGGGCTGAGCTTGCTCTCGGCCGTCCCGGGTTCGGTCCTGGCCCAGGTCAGCCCGGTGGAGTCCGCCCGCAAGCTCAAGCCCGCCGAGGGGCTGGAGGCAACGCTCTGGGCGGCCGAGCCGATGCTCGTGAACCCGACCAACATCGACATCGACTCCCGCGGCCGGGTCTGGGTCACCGAGGGACTCAACTACCGCCTGAGTCGCGGCGGCAATGCCCGGTTCCACCGGATCGAGGACTCGGACAAGATCAAGATCCTCGAAGACACCGACGGCGACGGCAAGGCCGACAAGATGACCGTCTTCGCCGACAAGATCTTCCCCGTGCCGATGGGGATCGCCGTCGAGGAGCACTGGAGCAAGGACGGCAAGTACACCGGTTGCCGGGTGTTCGTGGGCAACAGTCCCGACCTGCTCGTTCTCGAGGATACCGACGGCGACGACAAGGCCGACAAGCGCTATCCGCTCCTCTCCGGCTTCGGCGGGATCGACTCCGACCACGGCGTGCACGGCATGGTGCTGGGCCTGGACGGCAAGCTCTACTTCACCCAGGGCGACGGCTGCTGCTCGGTCCAGAAGGACAAGTCCGAGCGGCAGCAGAACTTCGACGTGATCGACAAGAGCGGCCGGCATGTCTCCTCCGACCAGCTCGCCAACACCCTGCGGGTCAACCGCGACGGAACCCAGTTCGAGGTGATCTGCGACCGCCAGCGGAACAACTACGAGACCTGCCTGAACTCGTTCGGCAACATCTTCACCAGCGACAACGACGACGACGGCAATCGCGGCTGCCGCGTGATCTGGGCGATGGACGGAGGCCACTACGGCTACCACACGCCGGGATCACCGCGGCACTGGGGCGAGGATGTGCCCGGCAACGTCCCCAAGCTCGTCGGCACCGGCAACGGCAGCCCGGCGGGCATCATGGTCTACGAGGGGGATCTTCTGCCCAAGGAGTACTTCGGCAGCGTGCTCGAGGTCGACGCCGGCACGCGGCAAGTCAACTTCTTCCCGCTCACCCGCAAGGGGGCCAGCTTCCGCACCGAGTACAAGGTCTTCCTGGCCAGCGACGACCCCTGGTTCCGGCCCGTCGACGCCTGCGCTGCACCTGATGGCTCGGTCTTCGTGGCCGACTGGTACGACGCGGGCGTGGGCGGCCATGCCTTCAGCGACCAGACCACCGGCCGGATCTTCCGGGTGGCGCCCAAGGGGCACAAGAGCCAGAAGGTGAAGGTGGATTTCGGAACCGTGGATGGGCTGATCGCGGCGCTCAAGTCGCCCAATGTCGCCACGCAGGACGCGGCCCGGCGGGGCCTGATCGCGCGAGGGAAAGGCTCACGGGCCCGATACCTCGGGGGCCGTCTGCCGAGCCAGGCCGTTCATGGCAAGCCGCTCCAACGCGCCCGAGCCCTCTAGGTCTGGCACGCGATCGAGGGGACGCGATCGCCCAGTCGTTCTGACTCCCGCTGCTCAAGGACGCGGATCCGCGATCCGCGAACTGGCCGTGCGGATGCTGGGCCGCGACTGCCGGGAGAACGGCAAGGTCGAGTACACCAGGCCCGAAGCCAGGCAGCCCGCCGCGGCCCTCGCTCATCTCGACACGCTCCTGCCTCTGGCCGACGATCCCGACCCCGGTGTCCGCCGCGAGCTGATCCTGGCACTTCGCAACCTTCCCACCGAGAAGGTCGGCGAGGCCCTCAAGACGCTGACCGCCTCCTGGGACGGCCAGGACCGCTGGTATCTCGAAGCCCTGGGCGGTCTTGCCGGTCCCGAAGCTCGCGGGCGGCCGGCCCCTGCCGCCGGTGGGCGAGCTGATCCGCCGCGACGGCAATTCCGACAAGGGCAAGGCCGTCTTCTTCCGCGCCAGGCTGAATTCGTGCGCGGGCTGCCACCGGGTCAGAGGACAGGGGCAGTGGATCGGTTGGCTCCGACCTCTCCACCATCGGCACCAAGTACGGCAAGGACGAGCTGCTGCGGTCGATTCTCAACCCCAGCGCGGCGATCGGCTACAACTTTCGATCGCTGGTCCTCGCACTGACCGACGGCCGGGTGATGACCGGCTTGCCCGTCGAGGACAGCCCCGATCGGCTGGTCATCAAGACGGCGCATGGCCAGCGAATCACCCTCAGGCCGGGAGACATCGAGGACCGCAAGACCAGCGACGTCTCGTTCATGCCCGAAGGACTGGCCCAGACCATGAGCGACCAGGAACTGGTCGACCTCCTCACGTACCTCTCAACCCTCCACGAGCCCGTGAGCATCGTCGGGCAGTATCACGTGATCGGTCCCCTGGCCGAGCCCAATGGCGAGCCGGTCTTCGCTCTCCATGGCAAGATCGACCTGGCCGCGACCGTGCGCGGACCCCAGGGACAAAACCTCGCCTGGCGGCGGCTCGATGCCAACGCGGAGGGACTGGCCGACCTGACGGCGATGGTGGCCGGCTCGGCGGAGAACGTGGTGTACGCCTACACGACGGTGACTTCGCCGGTCGAGCAGCGGGCCCGGCTCGTGGTCGAGACCCAGTCGAACCTGACCGTCTGGCTGAGCGGGAAGCCGAAGATCTCATCCAGCCCGACCCATCTAGAGCGAGCCTCGCGAGGTGGAGATCACCCTGCCCAAGGGGCTGAGCACGCTCCTGATCCGGCTGACCGGCGGCGGCCGACCCGCGGGACAGGCCACGCTCGTGACCACGATCGTCGCCGGCCAGCCCGTCTCCTTCACCGGCAATGATGCCAGCCTGTCGGCGAGGTGATGACGTGATGGTGGGGAACAGACAAGCGGCGAACCGCACTCAGGGCGTTGTTTGCCCTCTTGGCAAGCTCAATCGAAAGTCGCGATTGTTCAAACGTGATTGATCCACCCTCGAACGATGAGGCCCCGACGATCGCCGTGGCGATCCCCTGCTTCAACGAAGCGGCGGCGATCAGGACGGTGATCGCGCAATTCCGCGCTGCGCTGCCCGGCGCCGAGATCGTGGTCTTCGACAACAACTCGACCGATGGCACGGCCGAGGCCGCCCGGGATGAGGGCGTGCGGGTGGAACCCGTTCCCGAGCAGGGCAAGGGACACGCCGTCCGCGCGGCCTTCGCTCTGCTGCGTGACCGCGACGCGGTCGTCCTGGTGGACGGCGACGGAACCTATCCGGCCGAGGCAGTCCCCTTGCTGGTGGCTCCGATCCTGGAGGGAACAGTCGACATGGTCGTAGGCGCCCGCCAGCCCGTGCCCGGGGCCAAGGCGATGTCGCCGGTTCGCGGGCTGGGCAACCTCCTGATCCGCACGGCGTTTCATCTCCTGATCGGCCCGGGCACCGGCGACCTGCTCTCCGGCTACCGCGCCTTCAGTGCGAGGTTTCTCCAGACCGCTCAGCTCCGCTCCGAAGGATTCGAGATCGAGACCGAACTGGCCATCGAGGCCGTGACCCGCAAGCTGCGAACCCTCGAGGTCTCGGTGCCCTATCGACCGAGGATCGCCGGCACCGTCAGCAAGCTGCGGGCGTTTCGGGATGGCCGGCGGATCCTCAAGACCATCCTGGCCCAGGGTCTTCGCCGCGACCCGGCACGGGTGCTCCTGGCCTACTGGGGCGTCATCAGCGTTCTTCTACTCCCGCCGACGATCCTCCTGCGGGTGCTCTTCGGTGACAGGGGTCCGCCGGGAGGGCTGTGGCTGCTCTTGGTGGTCGTCGGATTCATCGCGATGACAGTGGCGGCCGCCTGGATTCATCGTCAGCCCCGGAAAAACCCGAGAAACGGCCGAGCTCGAAAAGCGATGAGGAAGACCCTGGGCGACCATGGCTAATCGCGCGCTCCCGGCGCCAGGTTCTGCTCGAGAAACCGGGTCATCAGCTCGAACAGGTGCCTGCGGGTTCCTTCGCCTTCGCTGATGCTGTGGGTGCGGTTGGGATAGGCCACCATCGAGAATGGCTTGTTGAGGGCGATCAAACGATTGACCAGCGCCTCGCAGTTCTGATAGTGCACGTTGTCGTCGCCCGTGCCGTGAATCAGCAGCAGGTTGCCCCTCAGGCCGGCGGCATGGGTGATCGGCGAGCCCTGTTCGTAACCCTCGGGATTGTCGGAGGGGAGCCCCATGTACCGCTCCTGGTAAATCGTGTCGTAATAGCGCTGATCGGCAACGAAGGCGATGGCGATGCCCGTCTGATAGAGCTCGGGATAGCGGAAGATACAGTCGAGCGTCATCGACCCGCCTCCACTCCATCCCCAGATGCCGACTCTCTGGCGGTCGATGAACGGCCAGCGATGTTCCAGTGCTTTGAGCGCCTCGGCCTGCTCGTGGGGAGCTGTGTAATGCCAGAGGTAGACGTCGCCTCCCCAGCGGTCGAGAACGTTTTGCGTGGCCGGCTCGCCGTAGACGTGAACGAGAACGGGATACTTCTTGGTGGGATAACTCCCCCCGGTCGCCTTCCAGGGCATCGAGCTTCGCCCTGAGCTTGGCATTACCCACGAGCGTCGTGGAGACGCTGTGATCGGGCAGGCTCACCAGCTCGGTGATGGGTAGACGGCCGAACGAAGAGAAGGTGTGGAACGCCCACCGGCCGTTCGGAGAGAACCGGTAGGCGTGAGTGCCCTGTTGATCGATCTGAGCGATCCCCCGGGAGGAAAGCACGGCGAGCAGCGCCGTAACCGGGATGATGAAGGAACAGCAGTGGCGTGGATTGGAAGCTGGCACGAGGAGGCTCCGGTAACGATCAGGCTTTTCCGCTGATGGCGTGCAAGGCCGCACCGGCATGATTCCGGGCCGTCGAGTATCCAGGTTCGGAGAGGTTGAATCCAGCCCCGACGTGGGCTGGTCCCGCTGACATAGGCTGGTTCTTCAGGAGAGCTCCCGAACCCCGTGAAGTCGTGATCTGGGCTGCAAGATCCAGACTCCGAGTACATCCGGCTCATCTGCGTCATCCCGGACAACCGATATTTCTGCCAGCGATCTCCCCGGCGATCGGAATGCCTCCGGCGGGGTTGTCGCTGTTATTCGTCGCCGTGGCGGCGCGGGAGTCAGGTGACGCATGAGCCCATTGCCTGGAAGCAAACGGTATTGGCGCCGTGGGTTCGGGCTCCTGATCGGCGCCTTCTGCGTGACGGCGGCATCTCATGCATGGGCCCAAGGGCCAACGGTGGACGTGGCCAATCCGCCTGGGGTGAGCAGCGGCGAGAGCATGCTGGGACCGGCGATCGGTGCGGCTGGGTTTTCGTTGTTCCAGAACCTACCCGGCTCGACGGAAGCGCCAATCGGTGGCCGACCCGGACCGTCGGTCAGCCGCGCTTCGATTAGCGGACTGAACCCGCAGACGACCGTGAGCCGGCGCGAGGGCCAGCCAAACTTCAAAGTTCCCGCGCTGCCCACGGCGGAAGTGCCTGCCTATGGCGAGCTGGACTTGCCGGAAGGGTCTCTCGTCGTCGGCGCCGAGAACGGGATGAGTCTGAACGACTCCATCGACCTCATGATTCGCCAGAACCTCAACCTCATTGCCATGCGGTACGAGATCCCGATGGCGGACGCCGACGTGCTGACCGCCAGCCTTCGTGCCAACCCTGTTTTCTACGCCGACTCCCAGCTCGTGCCGTACGGCCGATACAGCCGGGCCAGTCCCGGCGGTCAAACCCAGTACGATGTCAATATCACGCATCCTCTCGACGTCAGCCACAAGCGGCAGGCGCGAACCGAGGTCGCTCAGGCTGCCAGGCGGACCATCGAGGCCCAGTTCCAGGACGCCGTCAGACAGCAGGTCGACAATCTCTACACGGCCTTCGTCGATGTCGCATCGGCCGAGCTCACCTTGACCTTCAGCCAGACCTACCTGAAAGGGATCACGCGGCTCTTGAAGGTCAACGAGGATCTCTTGAAGAACAAGCAGATCTCGGAGGATCCGGTCTTTGCCCTGCAAGCTCAGGTCGAGCAAGCTCAGCTTCAGGTTCGCGAGGCCCAGCAGGCCGTCTCCAGGACCACCCGAACCCTCTCGCAGATGCTCAACATCGCCCGCAACCAGTCGCTGGCCGTGCGGATTCGCGATAAGCTTCGCGACGACCGGCCTTTGCCCCAAGGTGAGGAAGATCTGGTCCAGACCGCGATGCAATCCCGGCCTGACCTGACCGCCTTTCGCCTGGGTCTGCGGCGCGCCGAGGCCGAGGTCGTGTCGGCCAAGCGAGAGCGGCTCTCCGACTTCTACTTGCTCTACCAACCCTATACCTTGCAGGACAACCGGCCCTTCGGACTGAAGAGCCCGATCTCCTGGGCCCTGGGCATCACGGCGCCCATGCCCATCTACAACCGGAACCAGGGCAATATCGAGCGTGCCAAGATCAATGTCACCCAGACCCAGGTCCAGTTCGCCCAGCTTGAGCGTCAGGTCCAGGATGAGGTGGCCGAGGCGGTGCGCGAGTTCCAGCTTAGCCTGGAAGCCATGGTAGAGCAGGAGCGTGAAGTGCTACCCGCCTCGCGGCGCGTTCGCGACGCGGCCTACCGCCGCTGGCAGGGAGGCTCCACCAGCGTGCTCGAATTCCTCAGTGCCCAGAAGGACTTCAACGATCGAGTGAAGGACTACCGAGACTCCGTGGTCAGGCATCGCCGGGCCATGCTCGACCTGAACACGGCCGTCGGCACACGGCTCATGCCCTAGGCGATACCAGGCGCGGATCAGTCGTTCTCAGGCCCTGAAGAAGTGAGGTTGTTCGATGGATTCCCGTAGTCGTGGCAATCGATCACGTCGCCGTTTCTCTCTGGTTTTCGAAGGGCTTGAAGTCCGCGAGGTCCCATCGAGCTCAGCGCTCATTGCGGCGTCGGGTGGATTGAACTTGATTACCCCGTCAATCGGGATCAGCCCCCTTCAGGCCTCTCAGACGCCCACGCCGCACGAGCTTGCACGCGAGCGCTTCAGTGCCCGCTTCAAAGGGCCCTTTGTCGTGGGACTTCCACGGTTCACCGACCAGGTCTCTCAGACCTACATCTATGGCGGCGGAATCTCGACGGCGTTCCTGCACGGCGATCTGCAACTTGCCTTTGCCATACCTACGGATCGGACCCAGCCGATCGTCGGTCAGGCGGTTCATGACGGTGAAGAACGTTTCGAACACCGGCAACCAGCTCATTCTTGATCTCCAGGCTGATCCCACCTCGCTCGACAACGCAGGGAGGCCAACCCGCTTCATGTGGACGCAGAATGCCGCGAGCGGGGGCATCTTCACTAACGGCAGCGGCAGTGGAACGCTCCAGATCCAGTACACCCCGGGCGGAAAACGCCCGCCCCGGGCCTTTGCTTCGGGTACCGCGGGAGTCTTGTTCCAGGGAACGATTTTCACCACGAACTTGAACAACACGCTGAGGAACCAGTGACGACCGGAGAATCGATCGTTCGCCCGCTCACCACAAAAACTGGTTCTCGGGGTCGTTCCGATCACACCAGGTGCTTCTTCAGGAAGCCGGCAAGCTTCGCGCCCAGCCCCGCGACCGCGTTTTGCTGCTTGGGATCAAGAAGCATGCCGTCCGGCGCGAACGCCTCGAAGGCACGCGGAACCGCAACCTGGTCCGGCAGGACGATCACGCCCAGATTGCCGAGAATCGACCGGATGTGCACCAGGCCTCTCAATCCTCCGAGATTTCCCGGTGACGCACTCATGAGCGCGGCCGCCTTGCCCGTGAAGGCCACCAGCGGGGGCTCACCCGGGGCAGGCCGAGAAACCCAGTCGATGGTGTTCTTCAAGACGGCCGAGATCGAGCTATTGTACTCGGGAGATGCGATCAGAAACCCGTGGTGCTCCTGGAAGAGTGCCTTGAGCCGTTGCCCCGCCGCAGGCATTCCCGACTCCTTCTCCAGATCCTCGTCGAAGATCGGCAAGGCATAGTCCTTGAGGTCGATCTGGGTGACTTCGGCCCCGGCAACGCGTGCCCCCGCGGCCGCAATCCGTACCAGCCGCTTGTTGTACGAATCGGCTCGAGTACTGCCGGCCAGCGCGAGGATTCGAGGCTGAGCTGATGGCTCACTCATGGCGACAATGGCTCTCCTGGAGAGATCAATCCCGGTCGTGGTCACGAATGGTAGTTTCCTCATCCCACGGCAGCGCAGGGCACCGGACCTCGTCGATCAGCGCCTCGGCGTGGAGGTGGGCCTCGACGAACCAGAGCAGCTTGTCGGTCTCTCGAGAGACCTCGGTGAACAGGTCTGCCGTGTCGGCATCGCCGGCGGATGTTGCCAGGTCGATGGCGGCGCGTACGAGCTTGCCGTACGCCGCCAGCGACTTCGACAGCGCGTCGACATGGTCGCGCCCGTCCTGGATCGCCAGCGGATAGGCCGGAAGGCCCGTGCGGGGACCGACGGCTGCGAGTGTCCCCTCGGCGATTCCCCCCAGGGAGGCGGCCCGCTCGGCGATCGTGTCGGTGAACTCCGCGACCTGCTCCACGACCTCGTCAAACAACTTGTGCAGAGAGTAGAAGTGCGGGCCCCTGACGTTCCAGTGGGCCTGCTTGGCCTGCAACTGAAGATCAATCGAATCGGCCAGGCGCTGATTGAGGAGTTGAACCATCGCCGCGCGAGTCAATTCCGGGAGATCGTTGCGGGTGGGTTGCATCGTACTTGCTCCTGGTTCCGGTGCCTTCGTCGGTGTGTTGCCCCGTTCACGCGGTCGAAGCCGCATATAGCAGTGTAGCTACTGACGAGCGAGCGTCGAGACTGAATGCGCCAGGGCTAAAAATCGAGGCCAGCGCGAACCGGCCGGTGAGGCTTACAACCCCCTTCAAGTACGAGACCATGCATGGCTCTTTCTGGGATCGTGAGGATGTCAAGCCAGGTCGAACAACAGGAAGTGCGAGGGCTCCAGGGCCTCGATTCTGAGCTCTTGCTCATCGCTGATCGCCGCCCCGTCGCTGGTCTCGAGCACCTGGCCGTTCAGGCGAACCGACCCGGCAATCATCTGGATCCAGCCGTGGCGAGAGAGTTTGAGAGGGTAGTGCAGTGGCTTCCCTGGCTCGGCCGACCCCAGGAGAACCTTCGCATCCTGGTGGATCACAAGCGATCCCTCTTGGCCATCGGGCGAGGCGACCAGCCGCAGGGGTTCATGCCCGACCCCGTCTCCGGGCTCGAATCGCCGCTGCTCGTAGCCAGGCTCGAGCCCCTGGCGATCGGGATACAACCAGACCTGGTAAAGATGAACGGGCTGATCGCTGGACGGATTGAACTCGCTATGCCGGATTCCTGTCCCCGCTGTCATCCGCTGCAATTCGCCGGCGTGGAGAATGCCGCCGTTGCCCAAGCTATCGCGGTGCTCGAGGGCGCCGCTGATCACGTAGGTCACGATCTCCATGTCGCGGTGACCGTGCATGCCGAAACCCTGCCCAGGCATCACCACGTCCTCGTTGATCACCCGCAGGGCGCGAAAGCCCATGTGCGCCGGGTCGTGGTACGTGTTGAAAGAGAAGCTGTAACTCGTCTTCAGCCACTCCAAGTCGGCATGCCCACGTTCCGCGGCGGGTCTCCTGCGAATCATGACATCCCCCTTGTGCTCTGCATGTTAATGATTGATCTGTCAACGATATTCAAGAAAAAAAAACGCTATCCTGAGATTGCTGTCTCGCGCACCTTCTCGAGCAAGAGGATCAGGGTCTTCAGTTCCGTGGGCTTCAGGTGAGCGAGGAGATGCTGTTGGAGTTCCTGGACCGGACCGTCCAGGCGGGCGAGGAGCCCCAGCGCCGGGTCGCTGATGGCGACGTAGATCACGCGGCGGTCCTCGGAGCACCGTTGCCGACGGACCATCCCGGCCTGCTCCAGCCGGTCGATCAACCCGGTGATCCCGGGTACGACGGTGACGGTCCGCTGGGCAATCTCGAGGATCGGCAGCGGCTTTCCCTCACCTCGCAAGATACGCAGCACGTTGTACTGCGACGAGGTCAACCCGTACTCCCGGAACAGCCTGGTGAAGTGGATTTGCACCTGGTCGGTTGTCCGCAAGAGGTTGAGCATCGCCTCTTCCTGCGGCGTACCGAACGGCTGCCGCTTGCCAATCTCTCGCTGGAGCTTACGCGAAGCCACTGCATCACTCCAGGGATGAATTGGTCGATCCTCACCATATCAATAGTTTACTGATTAACTAACGGGGTGTCAAGAGGCTCGCGTTGAGAGACTCGAAGAATCCCCGTCCTCCTCATTCCCCGATGATCGTGACGGCGATGGTGCGCTGCCTGGGCCTGATGTCGCATTCGAGCAGGAACACCTGTTGCCAGGTGCCCAGCAGCAGCCTTCCGTCCGCGATCGGCAGGGTCAGGCTGGGGCCAAGCAGGGTGGCCTGGAGGTGCGAATGGCCATTGCCGTCGTGCCAGGCGCGCTCGTGGCCGTAGTCCCGGCTGGGGGGGATGAGGTGGTCGAGCATCGCCGGCAGGTCCTCTTCGAGTCCCGGCTCGAACTCGATCGTGCCGAGCGCCGCCGTGCTGCCGATATTGCAGAGCGAGGCGATGCCTCGGGCGATGCCCGACTTCTCGACCAACTGCTGGAGTTCGTCGGTCAGGTCGTGCATGTCACGGTGGCCTCGGGTTTTCCGCTGAATCTGTTCCTGGATGATCATGATCAGGCTCCGGAAGAGCAACGCGCGAAACGTCCGGGCAGAGCCTATCCCCGCATCGGATCGTCCGGCTCGAATCGGCATGATCGCTTCCCCAGCTGTTTCGCCGCAATGGCCCGGCGGAGAGAGAGGCGCGCTGCCAGGATCGTCGCTTTCGATGTTCCATTCTGGGGGCTGAACTCTCGCCAGGATTTCAGTCCCGCATCGCCCGCCTGAACGGGAGGCGAGCTTCCCGGCTTTCTGGGAATCCCGGTTGAGGCTGACTTGTGCCGAGAGCGGTCGTCGAGTGCAGCGCAACCGGTGCCGCGAGTCAGCCCCCTGGACGACTTGTCACGCCTCGCGTACGATCTTTTGACCGGGTTAAGGTCGGGGTTGGGGTCCTTGCGAGGATTCTGGAGGCGTTGCCCACCTTCCTGCTGGTTGTCCACGATCTGCCCCATGCCAGGGTAAGCTCATGGCTTGGATCGACCGTGCCTTCGGCCATGGTGCTCGGCATGGCGATCGGCGGGTGGATCGCCGACCGGTATTCACGGATCAATCCACGGGCCCTTTTTGTCGTCCCAGGCATTGCGATGCTGGCCTCGATACCCTTCCTCCTCGTGGCGATCTTCGGGCGGGGCGAGGGGATGATCTACCTGGGTGTTTTCATGACCATTGCTCTCATGTTCACCAATGCCGGCCCTTGCCACGCCATCATCGGGAACGTGTTGATGCCGAACATGCGTGCAGTGGCTTGTGCCGTGGCGATGGCCGCCACGCATCTCCTGGGCGATATCTGGTCACCGACCCTGATGGCGTGGGTCGCCCGGACATTTGGTCAGGCCGACTCGATGGCCACGCCGTTTGGTCAGGCCCTGGCCGCCATCGGTGCTGTGCCCATGGCCCAGCCCGGCCGCGACCCCGAAAACCTGGCTGCGGCCCTGCTCACTGTGGTTCCCGCCCTGGTGATCGCGGGGATTGTGTTGCTCTCCGGCGCCCGTCATTTGCCTCGGGAGATGGCTCTCATGCTCGCCAGGCTGAGGGCGGTGCCAATCCGCGGGCTCGCCTCAGCGAGGCTGTCCCCACTAGGCACTTCGGAGATGCCAGAGTCCTAGGCGATGGCTCCGTGCCCGACGGGCACGAGCTATCTCGATGAAGAGGTTCTGAGATGGATCAATCCAAGAGTGTCTTCAGATCAAGGAGCAACGACGATGACAACACCCATTCGTGTGGCCGTGACCGGTGCGGGAGGCCAGATCGGCTATGCCCTTCTCTTCAGACTCGCTTCCGGAGCTGTATTCGGTCCTGACCAGCCCGTCGCCCTTCAACTGCTGGAAATTACCCCGGCTCTTCCCTCCCTCAAGGGCACCCTCATGGAGCTGGAGGATTGCGCTTTCCCCCTCCTGACCGACATGAAAGCGACTGACCAGGCGGTGGAGGCGTTCGCCGGAGCCGACTGGGTGATTCTCGTCGGGGGTCTGCCGCGGAAGGATGGCATGAGCCGGGCCGACCTTATCAGGGCAAATGGTCCGATCTTCACGGGCCAGGGCAAGGCCATCAACCATGCCGCAGGCCCGAACGTCCGAGTGTTGACTGTGGCCAATCCGTGCAATACCAACTGCCTGATCGCCCGGTCGCATGCGCCGAAGGTTCCTTCCGATCGCTGGTTCGCCATGACGCGTCTTGACCAGAACCGGGCCGCCTCGCAGCTCGCGAGCAAGGCTGGTGTACCGGTCGCCGCGGTGAAAAAGGTAACCATCTGGGGCAATCACAGCGACACCCAGTATCCCGATTACAAGAACGCCGAGATCGCCGGAGTTCCAGCCACGAGTGTGATCTCGGATCCGGCCTGGTACGGCGAGACGTTCATCCCGACGGTCGCCAAGCGCGGCGGAGCGGTCATCAAAGCGCGGGCGCCTCATCGGCGGCGTCGGCAGCCAACGCGGCCCTTGACAGCATCCGCTCGCTGCATGTCCCCACACCCGCCGGCGAGTGGTTCAGCGCGGCCGTCGTTTCCGACGGCAGCTACGGGATCCCCTCCGGCCTGATCTACAGCTTCCCGCTTGTCTCCAGGGGAGGATGCAACTGGTCGATCGTCCAGGGACTCCCCATCGACGACGAAGCGAGGAAGCGGCTCGACGCCTCGGCCGCCGAGCTGATCGCCGAGCGTGATGCCGTCAAGGATCTGCTCGGACCGGCAGCCTGAGAACGCCGCGTCTCTCGATCGTCCCGTTCCGGCGGTCGATTCATTGCATCGAGGGAGCACTGGCACCCGGTCCAGTGCCTTCCCTCATGGAGTAGCTCCGCCGCACCGCCCCGTCGATCCGATCGGATCTCCGTTCATCCTGTCGCTCACCGAAGCGGATGGGCCCCTGGTCCATCTCCAGCGCGGGCGTTCGGGTCCAGCCCGATGATCCGGCTCCGGGGCCGGCTGCGATCGACGATCACCGGTGCGGAATCGGTTGTCTCGGCTCCGCCCCGATGGCTCAGGCTGTCGACGGCCTCGACCCGAAGATGGAACCGTGCGGGGAAGCTTGGAGGAACCGTCCAGACGTACTGGCCCATGTTCTCCTGGCCATCGACGATCGGTTGCCAGGTGGCACCGGGCTGGTCGGGACGCCAGAAGAGAGAGACCGAGCGCGGAGCCAGGTGAAGGTCGCTGGCTCGCCAGGTGATCGCCACCTTGCCGGCGTGGGGGCCGGCGCCGATCTGGGGCGGGAAAAGCTGCACTGACGGGGGAGTGCTATCCACCTCGACCCAGCTCTGCGGGGGATCGCCTGGGGCCGGTGGCTGATCACCCAGTCCCGAGGCGGAACGTGCCACCAGGCAGATTCCGAATGTTCCCTCACCCCCCAGATCCACATCAAAAGGCGAGACCCTGTCGGTATCCTCGCCCCGGCGAATCCACGTTCGTCCGCCGTCCTGGGTGAGCCATAGCTCCACGCTGGCCGGACCGTTGGGACCAGCGTCCTCGATCGCGTACTGAAGCTTGAACCGGGGACTGGGAACCAGCATGGTACGGCTTGCCGCGGGATCTGTTCCGCCGGCTCCAACGCTGAATCCTGGGGCCGTGGGCGAGAGCGAATCTCCCTGCGCTAAGGTTCCCGCTCTCCCGGTCATGTCGGGCGTCGGAAACGGGTTGGCAAACGCCGGTGCTGCCCCGAGCGCCGTCGAGCCTGGAGGGCTCACCGCACGTGTACTGCCGGGTGTCGCTCCCCCGGCTCGTTCCCAGTCCGGAGCAGGCGGGAACGAGCCCCCGCCGACGGCTAGGCCGTCATCGCCGCGTGTCCGCCTGGCAGCAAGCGAACGCCGAGACCCCGACCTGGATGACGAGGCCGAGCCTAGCCCCGTATTCTCCTGGATCGGCGGGAATCCCGGCCCTTCGGCAATCGGGGAGCCCGAGCGCGAAATCTGCTCCACGGGAGGCGCCTGGGATTCCGCATCGACGGCCGCGAAATCCGAATCGCCCGCCGTTCCTTCGGGCAGGACGATCTCCGTGTCAGCGACATTTCCCGCCTTGTCGGCCACGCTTGCTCGAACCCGAAGGGCATCGGCCGTGCCCGCATCCCAGCTCTGAGCGCCGAGAAGCGAAAGTCGACGGATCGGGACCTTCCGCCAGTCCTTGGCCCCTTCACTCTGGTATTCCAGCACGAGCGTCTTGAGATCGAGATGCTCGTCCTTGACCTCCCAGCGCACCGTGGCCGTGCTCCCCCGCCGCCCGTCCGGCTCGAGTACAATGGATGGTGGATTGGTATCGACGATGACCTTCATGCTCGGTTCGACCGTCTGGTTCATGGGAGGCGAGTACTCGTCGTCCACCGTGAGTGTCCGGGTCGCGAACCAGTACTCACCATCGTGCGCCGTGCGGAACGTGAACTTGCCCAGGTCAGGAGTGGTCCGGCTTCGGGGCTCCCAGTGGAACCCGGAGTCCTCGGAGACCCAGAGCTGGACCTCCTTCAATCGGGCGCGTCCCTGTTCATCGATATGGAAGGGAATGCGGAACGATCGCTTCTTCTGGTAGATCAACGGAACCTTGGCGCTCGCGGATCGAGCCTCGGGCTCAGCCGCCGAGGCCCCGGGCACAAGCATCAGTCCCGCCGCAATCGCCAGCGCACCAAAGACCATGGCCAGAGCCGTCTGGCTCCGACCACAGCCACCTTGTTGCGCCCTGCGTCTGGCTGGCCCCACGAGACTGTACCCTCCACCCGATTTTGCGGGTGCCAATCCTCCCCGATCACTGCTCTCTCCCCACGCTCCGCCAGGACAGGAACCGCCTTCCGGCGCGAGGCCCCGATCCCGAGCGCGGTTTTCAGCTTATGCCGTGTTTATCGACTCTTATTCCCGGTCGCCTTGAAATGAATCCGCTGAAGATCCGGTTGATGCTGGAAATGCCGGATAAGCGGGTTACAGCGGTGGAAAGGGGAATTCTGGGGGAATCGGCTGAAGAGCCTGTCCGGGGGAACTAGAGGAATGAAGTCACTGCGGCTCCTATGTGCGACGGACGATTGCCGCGAACTGGCGGGCAAGGTCACGAATACGGCTGAAGTCGCTCGCTGCAACAGCTTTGGGTTCAACAAGCGACCCACCGACTCCCAGGCAGCAGGTCCCTGCCTAGAGGAAAGCCTCGGCTGTGGTGAGATCGACGCCTCCCGTGGGCATCAGCCGGACCTGGGGAAGGGGGCCGCGAAGAGCTCTGAGGTAGGCCGGGCCGCCAACGTCGGCCGGGAAAATCTTGACGACGCTGGCTCCTGCCTCCCAGGCAGCGACAACCTCCGTGGGTGTGAACGCACCCGGCATCACAACCTTGTCGTAGCGGCGACAGAGCCGGATGACCTCGAGATGGACGACCGGCGAGCCGATGTACTCGGCACCGGCAAGGAGAGCCGCTCGGGCGGTCTCCGGGTCGAGAACGGTTCCCGCCCCCAGAACGACCCCGTCGCCCACCTCGCGGCGAACCTGGCGGATCACCTCGACGGCGTCGGGCACGGTGAAAGTGATCTCGGCCGCCGTGACGCCCCCCCTCCGCCAGAGCCTGCACGACCCCGACCAGCGATGCGCTGGACTCCGCGCGAACGACCGCCACGATGCCCGCCGTCCAGGATCCGCTTGAGTGTCGCCTCGTGACTCATCGTGGTTCGCGTGAACGATGGGTTTCCGCGGGGCTGGGTCGGGCAGGGATGATGGCCACGTTCTAACGGTTGGTCCAGACGATCGTCAAGGGACCGGGCCGTCGCATCATCCGCTCAGAACAGCCGCCCCGTGGAATCGGCCGGCTTCACGAACGTCTCGAGCAGGGCCAGCAGCTCTTGCGCGATGGGGATCTCCTTGAACCGAAGGATCGGGCCGGGCAGGTCACTGAGCGATCCCTCATCGACCTTCAGCTTTTCGGAGATCACCAGGACGAACCGAGGTGGGCCAAGCCGCGGGAGCAATCGCAGCAGCCGGTCGAGGCTCGACTTCTTCCAGAACCCCAGCACCTCGATGAAGACATCGGTCCCGGTCGCCTTGTGCACGGCCCGGTAATCGGGAACCCACACCCCCTCGCGGCCCAGCTCGAGCACATCGGTGAACTCGCTCAGCTCCCAGGCCGGGGCCACCTGGCGAAACCGCTCCACGAACGCAGGGATCTCGGCGGGCACATAAATGCCGGAATCGAGCTGATGCGAGATCAGCCCCGAGCTCGCATCGAGATGGAAGCTCCGCGGCTCGCGTTTGGGTCCCCAGCGTAGCTCGGCATCGAGCCGGTAATCGTCGCAGTGCAACAGGGCCGGCAGGAACTGCGCCATCTGCAGGCCGTACTTGGTGGTCGCACTGAACAAGCTGAGCGGCCCGTCGATCTGGATGTTGTACCCGTCGGCCATGGATCCCTGCACCCGGAAAACCAACCGATGAAACTTGAGCCGGCGGAAGAGCTGGCGATAACGCGCGGGGCCCTCGTTGCGAATCTCGACCACGACGCGGACCGACCGGAGGAGGACCGCCTGCGCCAGGGCGACGTTGTAGCGATCGATCAGCCGCTGGGCCGTCATGTCCTCGAACTTGAGCAGGCGGTTCTCATCGTGGAGGTCCGCGAAGAGGCTCTTCATTACAATCTCGGGCGCGAGTTTCAAGTCCTCGGCAACAGCGGCCAGCACTTGGTCGCGAGGAAACGCCGGGCGTGAGCTCAGGCTGACTCTCGCTTCCTGGCTCGGCCGCTCGGACCTGAGTCTCCGGCGTGCCTCGGCGGCGGCGGTGAACACCTTCTCGCGGATGAGCTCGGGAGGGACGTCTGCCACCACTTCAAACTCGGCGCGGTCTTCCAGCACCTTGGCCAGCCCGCGGTGCACCAGCGTTGCCTTCCCTCCCCCTCCGAACAGGTCGTCGATCTCCTCCTCGATCTCTCCCCGGGTCATTCCCACGCCCTCGCGGAAGATCGCCAGCAAGCTCTCGGCCGCCTCCAGCCACTGCGGGCTGTTGCGATTGAGGTAGAGCGGGAGGATTCGCTCCTTCGAGGTCCGCACACGAACAAGGTCACCAGTCAGCATCAGAACGCCCGTGTTTGTGGAACGACCAGCGGACCGGGAAGAACCATGAACGACCAGACCCCATCGTCATCCCATTGTAGCGATTCCGTTGCGACCCTACGCCCGACGTCCCCGAGCGATGACTCTCAAGAGGCCCTTCCGCCTTGATCGGCCTCGCTGCGATAAGCCACCATCTAAGATTGGCTTCGATCGTCGGGCCGGCTGATCAAGACTCCGTACTGAACTGTTTTTGCACCAGCGACTTACATCAAAGCCATTTGGCTTCGTTCGAGCGCATTTCAGGGGAGGGCCCTGAACCACGAGGGTCTCGAACGGCACTGAGAAGACCCTTCCCAGCATATCGCCGGGATTCCTGCTCTTAAGATCACCGTGCCAGGCGTCCTTCGTGGTCCAGCCCCCGACGCAGCCGAACGAGAGCGGCGATTCCAACAGCCGGATTGCCAATGAGCCCCAGGAGCGCGCAATCCCCCCTACTCTTATAATGCGCCTGTTTTGGCGGTTTCCGCGCGACCCGCACAAATTTTTTCAGATCCGCCACCACTGCAACCGGACCTGGCTGTGAACCGCCGACCGCTGCCTGCCGGCCGAAAATTCCCATGTAGAAAACTAGGGACCTCAGCGATCCATGGAAGTCACGAAATGCTCTAGCCCTGCCACAAGTTCCCAAACAAGGTGCCTGGCCGATTCTTCTCCTCGTGCCGCCGTGCATCTCCACCAAGTTCTTCACCAGCGTCAGGCCGATGCGGCATCCTGCGACTCGGCCAGCAGCTTCATGAGGGCGGCGTATTCCACCGGCTTGACCATGTGATGATCGAAGCCTGCGTCTTTCGACCTGCGGCGGTCGTCATCCTGACCCCAGCCGGTCAGGGCCACTAGCACCATGTTCTGTCCCCACGGTTGTTCACGGATGCGGCGGCAGGCGTCGTAGCCGTTCAACTTAGGCAGGCCGATGTCCAGCAAGATGACATCGGGGCGGAGCTTCTCTGCCGCTTCCACCGCTTCAAGGCCGTCGTGGGCCGTATATGTCTCGTTGCCGGTTATCCTCAACAGCATGGCGAGAGACGATGCGGAGTCCTCGTTGTCATCGACAACAAGAATGCGGCGGTCTGTCGTCCTGCTCGGCTCGGTGATCGGCTCTGGAGTGTCGGCTTTTCGTAGCTCGATGAGGACCGGCAGACGCACCACGAACTCACTCCCCCGGCCCGGCCCTTCGCTGATCACGCCCACCGAGCCGCCGTGCATCTCCACGAGTCGCTTCACCAGCGTCAGTCCGATGCCCAGCCCACCCTGCGACCGCTGCAACGCCGACTGCACTTGCGAGAACATCTCAAACACACTCGCCAGCTTGTCGGTGGGGATGCCGATGCCGGTATCCTTCACCTTCACCACCACGTCGCTGCCCTGCCGCTCGGCGGTCAGCCAGATTTTGCCTCCCGGCTCGGTGTACTTGCAGGAGTTGTTCAGGAGGTTATTGAACACTTGGGCCAGACGCACTGGGTCGGCGTGCAGGTAGATCGGCTCTGGCGGCAGGGTCACGGTAACTTCGTGGTTCGGACACTCGGCAAGCGGGCGGCAGGCTTCGACGGACTGGTGAATGACGGACGCCAGTTCGACACGCTCCATCCGAAGTTCCAGCTTGTTGCGGGTGATGCGGCTCACGTCGAGCAGGTCATCCACCAACCGCACCATCTGGCCCAACTGCCGCTCCATCGTGTCACGGGCCTGTTGGAGCAATTCGCCGTTGCCGTCCGCACGCTTCATGATCTCAAGCATGTTGCGGAGCGGGGCGAGCGGCCCTCGCAGTTCGTGGGCCAACGTCGCCAAGAACTCGTCCTTGCGGCGGTCGGCGTCTTTCAGGTCGGCCATCAGGCGATAGACCCGCTCTTCGGTCTCCTTGCGGTCGGTAATGTCTCTGATGATCTTGGATGCTCCAACGACCCGGCCCGCCTCATCCTTGATGGGGGAGACGGTCAGAGAAATGTGGACGGGCTGGCCGTTGCTTCGCAGCCGCACGGTTTCAAGATGTTCAATCCTGTGACCGGCACGGAGGCGTGTCAGGATTTCCCGCTCTTCATCGAGTCGGTCATCGGGGATGATAAGAGAGATGTTGCGACCCACGGCTTGCTCTGCCGTGTAACCGAAGAGCCGTTGGGCTGCGGCGTTCCAACTTTGGATGATCCCATCCAGCGACTTCGTGATGATGGCGTCTTCCGATGACTCAACGATGGCTGCGAGTAAACGGGCGGCTGCAAGTTGCTCGCCCTGCTGCTGCTCCAGCCGCCGCCGCTCCGTCACGTCTCGGAACACCAGCACGCAGCCGACGATCTCGCCTTCCTTGCACCGGATCGGTGCGGCACTGTCGTCAATAGGTCGCTCCGTGCCGTCTTTGGCGATGAGGACGGTATGGTTCGCCAGCCCCACGATGACGCCTTCCTTCATCGCCTTCGTCGCCGGGTTGTGGACCGGCTGGCGTGTCTCTTCGTTCACGATGCGGAATATGGAGTCGAGCGGCTGGCCTGTTGTTTCCTCATTCTTCCACCCGGTCAGCGACTCGGCCACGGCGTTCATGTTGGTGATGCGGCCCTCGGTATCGGTCGAGATGACCGCATCCCCGATGCTGGCGAGCGTGGTTCGCAACCGCTCCCCCTGCTCGGCAATCTCGGCGATGGCGGCGAAGCGTGCGGCCAAATGCCGCCGCAGCAGCACCATGAATGCGACGACCCCGGCCAAAGCCGCCACGCCCAACAGCAGCCCGGTGAGGAGGGTCAAGCGGTAGGTATGCTCCCGCTTCTCCATCCGCTCCCTCAACAGGTCGTTTTCGTGCCGGACCATCTCCCCGACGACCACACGCAGGGCATCCATCTCGGTCTTGCCCCGGTCGGTCAGAACCGCTTCTTGGGCGGCGTCGAAGCCCTTGTCCTTCCGCAAGGCGAGGATCCGTTCCAGTTCCTTCACCACGTTCGAGATGCGTTCCCGCAATTCGGGGATGCGGTCCTGCTGGCGGCGGTTGTCGGCGGTCAACCGCTCCACGTCATCCACCTGCTTGTTGATGGCGGTGATGGCGGCGTTGTATGGCTCAAGGTAGTGGGGTTCGCCAGTGATGACGTAGCCCCGCCCGCCCGTCTCGGCGTCCTTCGCCAGCGACAGGACGCTCTCAAGATCGGCCCTCACTTCATGGGTGTGGCCCACCCAAAAGGCATCCTCGTTCAGCCGCCAAGTGTTCAGGAGCGTCAGCACGGTAGCCACGACCAGCAGGGCAACCAGCCCGCCGGCCCCGACCAGCCATTTATCGAATGTGCGTTCCACGTCCACCCACCTGACCGCCCCGGTCCCGCGAAGTCACATCGGTTCGGCTATTCTACTGAGCCGGTCGGCTAACAGATAGGATCCGCGAGAGCCTCGGCGCTTCGGTTTGCCGAGTGTGGCAGTGCCGGCTGGAAGTTGCCACGCACAAAAACCGGGGAACTCAGCGATCCATGGCAGTCTCGCAACGCCCTAAATAGCCTTTCGTGATTCTGGGAGATTACTCCTCAAGCTGGTCTTCGACACCATCGTTGTAAGTCTAGGAATAGAGAACACGTTTGCCTGTCCCTCCGTCCCGGGAGGCGGCGGTCACTCCGCTGGTCCACCTTGTTGCGTGGGTCCGACCGGTTATGCTTGGCATGGG
The DNA here is from genome assembly GCA_963816015.1 of uncultured Planctomycetaceae bacterium. Lineage (GTDB taxonomy): Bacteria > Planctomycetota > Planctomycetia > Isosphaerales > Isosphaeraceae > Aquisphaera. Next base: position 22,746 of record CAWFJM010000077.1, read on the forward strand.
TGTTTCGTGACCGTGGCCGCGAAGTTTTCACGCCTGTCTCGAGATCGATCCATGCTCGACGCGCTGGTGGTGGCACCGCATCCCGACGACGCCGAACTGGGCATGGCAGGCACGATCATCCGGCTCATCCAGCAAGGCTGGACGCTGGGAATCCTCGACCTGACCACGGGCGAACCGACGCCGCTTGGCAGCCTGGAGCGGCGGGCCGCCGAGACATCGGCCGCGAACGCGGTCCTGGGCAACCCCTGGCGGATGAACCTCGGCTTACCGAACCGGAGTCTGGAGGCAAGTCTGGCCAACCGCCGGGCGCTGGCGGCGATCTTTCGCCAGGTCCGCCCCCGCTTGATCTTCGCCCCGTTCTGGGAGGACGCACACCCCGACCACACCGCGGCGACCAAGCTCGTCGAGGATGCCCGGTTCTGGAGCAAGCTTTCAAAGTCCGACATCCCGGGCACGCCGTTCCACCCGACGAGGATTCTCTACTATTTCAGCGTGCACCTGCGGATCGTGGAGCGGCCCAGCCTGGTGATCGACATCTCCGACCAGCTCGAAGCGAAGGTCCGCTCCCTGACTTGCTACCGGTCGCAACTCGTCGACAACCAGCCGGCCGGGAAGCCCGGCGTGATTGACTCCGTCTGCGATCGCACTCGCTACTGGGGCCACATGGTCGGTGTCGGTCATGCCGAGCCGTTCGCTAGCAGGGAACCGGTGGGACTGACGGGGCTCGACCATCTCTTGCTCTGAGCGGTCGTTTCGTGCGGTCAAGCCGGCGGCAGGATCCTGACTCGTCGTCCCTCGAGCCGGAGCCGGCCGGCGGCATACAGGGCGATCGCCTCCGGGAGCGCCCTGCATTCCTCGATGAAGACCCGGGCGGCCAGGGTCTCGGCCGTGTCATCCTCGAGGACTGGAACGGTCCGCTGGACGATGATCGGGCCCGTGTCGTACGCGTCGTCGGCAAAGTGCACGGTGCAGCCCGAGACCTTCACCCCGGCATCGAGCGCGGCCTGGTGGACCTTGCCGCCGTAGTAGCCCTTGCCGCAGAAGGCGGGGATCAGCGCAGGGTGGACGTTGATGACACGTCCCTTGTAGTCGGGGGGGATCTTCACCAGAGCGAGAAAACCGCCAAGGATGACGAGATCGGCCTTGCTCCGACGGATCGGGTCGAAGATCGATGCGCTGAACTCTGCGCTCGATTGGGCTGTGCGGCTGGCCAGGGCCAGAGGAATACCCGCCGCCTCGGCCCTGGGAATGGCACCGATCCTCGGCCGGCTGGCCACGACCTGAACGATCTCCGCCCACAGCCGTCGGGCCCGGATCTGATCGATCAGGTTTTGCAGCGTGGTGCCGCCCCCCGAAACGCAGACCGCAAGCCGGATCGGCGGGTCGGTGATCGGTGGCGTTCGCGGGGATGTGTCCATGCACCAGACCTCCCGGTTCCGAGCCGCTCGGGACCGTTTCATTATGACCGCGAGTCTGGCAGAGTCAAAGGGACTGATACGGCGTCTAACGCCCCCAATTGGTGCGTCTTTGGGGTCGGAACGCGAAGCCGGTGCGCTTTCCAACTTCCAGGCTACCCGCAGCGCATGGGCGCGAAAGTGGCTTTCGCCCGAGAAAACAAGGGGAATCACCACTGGGAGCCCTTGCAGTGGCGAGGCCAGGCTGCGTGATCCGCAGCGAAGGACTAAACGCTCCGCGGTGGGAAAGACCGAGATCTTGTTCACAAGCCGTCGGCCTCAGCAACTCGCCCCATCGACCCTGACTTCGCTCCTTGCTTGTACCGACGCCGTGGCCGTGCTATTCTCCGGCGTGGATACGCTCGGCGGCAGGCTCGGCCCCCTTCTTCACGTCGCGCTCGTCCAGCACTCTTCCCAAACGCGCCCCTTGCCCATCTATCCAATCTCAGTACTTCCCGGATTAGCGCTCCGGGCGGGTTAAGTTACAACTGTTGATGGCATACATCTTTCGGTTGTTATTTTGTCGACCAGTCCATACATCGTCTCTGCCACATGCTCCAGCCAAAGCAGCATCCTTTCCACTCGCAGAACTTCCCAGTTGTACCGGCGACGGCCGCGTCGCGGGCTCGACAGCACGAAATGATGCAGCCACACCCACAGGTTCCTCAACAGAAGCGCGATCGCCACGTACAAGAACCGCACGTTGAACTTCTTTGTTGTCGTCCGGATCCGGCATTGGTTCATCGGCCGATAGCTGGTCTCGATCCCGAACCGCTTCCGATACGTGTCCTTCACCCAATCCACGCGCCTCGGCGTTATCCCCCAGTAGGCATACACCCACGTGTCGGTTTTCTTCTTGCCATGCCGGTCCTTCCACCGCGCCCGTTTTACGCAGATCGACACGGTCGCCTTGTTCTTCTTGCCGTCTTGGAGCGTGTGCTTGAACCACCCGCTCTTCTTCATCAGTTTGAAGACGTTCGATCCGCTGGGTCCCAGCGGATGATCGGCCTTGCGGCCATGGCAGACCACCGGCATCAGGAACGCCCGCCGCGCCCGCTGCAAGTAGCGGATGACCTCCACGCTGTAGAAACCACGGTCCCAGAGCAACAACCCGGGCTTGAGCCCTGCCTTGCTCACCAGCGCCAGCAGCTCTTGGAGCACCTCCTTGAGCAACACCGAGCGTGTGACCGGGGATACAGCCAGGGTGAACCGCTCGCCGTGGACGACCAGATAGGCGGTGGCATAGGCGAAGAATGAGTTGGTCCCACGCTTGGCCTGGCCGCGGTAGATCTGCTGGTTGTCGAGAGAATACTGGCCGTAATAGGGGAGGAGGGTCAGATCGATGCCGACGCGAAGAGGTCGCTTGCGGCGGCGGCGCAAGGACCTGGGCAGTTGCTTGGCGAAGGAGGCGTTGACCCGGCGTTTGAGCTCCTCGAGGGAGAACAGGTTGGCATAGAGGGCCTTGGCATAGGTCTCCTCGTGGGGGGCCTTGGCGAGGCGTTGGCAGGTCTCGGAGATCGAGGAGATGCGGGCGGCCGCGGCGAAGAGGACCGTCAAGAGGATCTCGATGGTAACCTTTCCACGTGGTCGGAAGGCCAAGTGCGGCTGGCAGAACGCGACGGCGAAGCGGTAGACTTGAGCAGGTGTCAGGGGGTCGGTGGACTTGGGCATAGGTACCTCCGTGATGAAGAATCCTCGCACAAGTCATTATCGGAGAAGTGCTTGAGTTGGCCATCGCCTGCCACCTCCTTACACCGACAAATCCGCGAAGTACTGAATCTACATTAAAGCAAAAGCTGTGCCCGTCGCGGCTTCGTCCTCCGAGCTTGCATCCGCAAGGCCGATGGGGCCTGAGTTGAGGCCACGCTCGGCGACGGCCTTGCGGATACAACTTTCTGCAGAGGACGCAGTCGGGTGTGGTGGGGCAGGATGCCCAGGCGGGAGGGCCTGGGGAAGAGGGATCGTTCAGGCCCTCTCGGACGGCGGAAGATCCCGGCAGGGGCGGAGGAGAGCTGCCCGTACTTCCCGTATGGTCGGCTGATGGTCATTTTCTGCTCCGATGCGACCTGAGTCCAAGTCAGCCTCCAAGCACGCCGACACATCGCTCACAAAGCGTCGGATGCTCCGCGTTCTGACCCACGCTGGGCCAGTAATTCCAGCACCGCTCGCACTTGGCGTGGGGCGAGCGGGCTGCGGTGGCGGAGAAGCGGGCGGGGCCGGCTGGCGCTGATCCTGCGGGCTCGAGCTTGATCTCGGAAACGATGCAAAGCCTGGTCAGGAGCTCCCGGTTCGCCTCCAGAAGGGGAACGTCGTCCGGGGCGGCCGAGAGCGTGACGACCGCTTCCTGCGCGCTGCCGATGGTCTTGCTCTTGCGCAAGACTTCAAGGGCGCGGAGCACTGTCTCGCGGACTTCGAGCAGCGTTTCCCAGCGCGTGTCGCCGTCGGGATCGTCCCACCGCGGATCTGGCTGAGGGAAGTCGGCGAGATGGACGCTTCCCGGCTTGTGCGGGCCGGCCGGCACGTAATCCCAGGATTCCTCGGCGGTGTGCGGAATGATCGGGGCCAGGATCCGGGTCAAGGCGTCGTGGAGCCGGGCCAGAACGAACTGGGCGGCGCGGCGGTCTGGTCCGGCGGCAGCCTCGGCATAGAGGCGGTCCTTGAGCACATCGAGGTAGAAGCTCGACAGCTCGACGGAAACGAACTGGTAAACCCTCTGGTAGACCCGGTAGAACTCGAATCGCTCATACGCGGCCGTGACATCCCGGATGACCTGGTTGAGCTGGCCGAGGGCCCAGCGGTCGATCTCGTGAAGCGAGGCCGGATCGACGCTCTCCGGGTCGAACCCGGTGTAGTCTTCCAGATTGCCCAGCAGGTAGCGAAAGGTGTTGCGGATCTTGCGGTAAGACTCGGACATCTCCTTGATGCCACGCTCGCTGATCCGGATATCGTCGGCGTAGTCCATGCTGGCGACCATGAGCCGCAGGACGTCGGCCCCGTACTGCTCGGTCGCTTTCACCGCCAGGACGACGTTGCCCAGCGACTTCGACATCTTCTCTCCCTTGTCGTCCACCACGAAACCGTGGGTCAGGACGGTCTCGAAGGGAGCGGTTCCGGTCGTGCCGACGGCGGTCAGGATCGACGACTGGAACCAGCCCCGGTGCTGGTCCGATCCTTCCAGGTACATGAACGTCGGATAGCCCAGCCCGAAATTCTCGGCCAGCACGGCGCGATGGCTCGATCCCGACTCGAACCAGACGTCGAGGATATCGCCTTCCTTCCGGAACGTCGTGCCGCCACACCGGGGACAGGTTGCGCCCGGCGGCGTCAACTCCTCGGCCGGCCGGGTGAACCAGGCGTTCGCTCCCTGGGTGCGGAAGAGATCGCGGAAATGGCGGACCGTCTGGGCGGTGAGAAGCTGGTGATGACAGGTCGTGCAGCCGAGCGCAGGGATCGGCACGCCCCATGAGCGCTGGCGGCTGATGCACCAGTCGGGACGCAGCGACACCATGGCCTCGATCCGCGATTGCCCCCATGACGGAAGCCAGTTCACCTCGTCGATCGCCTTGAGAGTCCGACCGCGGAGGTCGTTGTGATCGACGGCGACGAACCATTGCTCGGTCGCCCGGAAGATCACCGGCTTCTTGCATCGCCAGCAGTGGGGATAGCTGTGCACCAGCGGCATCTCGTGGAAGAGGTGGCCCGATTCCTTCAGGTGCTCGACGATCCTGGGATTGGCCGCGAACACTTGCTGCCCGCGGACCCATTCGGGAGCCTCATCGGTGAACCGTCCGCCCGGATCAACCGGGCTGAGCACGGAAAGCTGATAAGCTCGGCCAGTCTGATAGTCTTCGGTGCCGTGGCCGGGTGCCGTATGAACGAGCCCGGTGCCGTCCTCGACGCTCACGTACCCCGCCAGAACGATCGGCGAAACCCGATCGACGAAGGGGTGCCGATACTCGGAGTGCTCCAGCTCCCGGCCCTGGCACCGACCCACCTCGGCGTAGTCGGTGACCTTCCCCATGGCCATGACTTTGGCCACCAGGTCCGCGGCCAGGATGGTTCGGACGGTCCGCCCGGACGCCGGATCGGTGTAGCGAACTCCGGCGTAGGTAAGATCGGGATGAACCGCGATCGCCACGTTGGCGGGCAAGGTCCAGGGGGTCGTCGTCCAGATCATCGCGTGCCAGTCGTGATCATTCGAGCCGTCCGAGCTGGTCCACGGCGAGGGTACGCGCGAAACCATGGGAAAATTGACGTAGATGCTGGGCGTGGTCTCATCGTGGTACTCAAGCTCTGCCTCGGCCAGTGCAGTGCGATCCGCCATGCACCAGTGGATCGGTTTGAGCTGGCGGAAGATGTACCCCTCGTCCAGCAGGTCGGCCAGAACGTCGAGAATTCCGGCCTCGTACCTCGGGTCAAGAGTCAGGTAGGGTTTGTCCCAATCGCCGAGCACACCCAGGCGGCGGAACTGCTGGCGCTGGACGTCGACCCACTTCATCGCCTCGGCCTGGCAGAGAGTACGGATCTCGGCGTGGCTCATCGTGGCCGCCTTCGCGCCAAGCTCCTTGACGACCTTGTGCTCGATGGGCAGGCCGTGACAGTCCCAGCCCGGGACATAGGGGCTGTCAAACCCCCTCATCGTCAGAGATCGAACGACGAAATCCTTGAGCATCTTGTTCAGGGCCGTTCCCATGTGGATCTCGCCGTTGGCATAGGGAGGGCCATCATGAAGCACCTTGCGCGGCGCTCCATCCGCGCTTTGCGAACCTGTCCGTAAAGATCCTGGTCTCGCCAGCGGGCCTGGATCCCGGGCTCGCGAGCGGTCAGGTTCGCCTTCATCTCGAAGCGGGTCACGGGGAGGTTCAGCGTTTCCTTGTAGGGCTTTGCGTTGGTGGACATAAGCGGGTCACGGTAGGTAAGAGGGCCAATCCGATTCGCAACGTTCTTCGGGAGACTTCACCAGAGCCGCCCGGGCTCGGCCTGGCACGGCCAGGCGAGCCTTGGCTGCCGGCGAGCGGATCGGGCACGAGGGCGACAGTGCTTTAGGAGCCACGGCTTCCTTGGACTTCCATGGTCGCAACGTCCTCAGCAGGCTGCAAGGAACCTGCGAGATTGTCTCAGGCTTGCAAGCGCTCCAGCACGCCCTTGACGATCTGACGCAGCTTGGCCTCGGCCTGGTTGGCCACGGCGAGAATTTCCTCGATGCGGACCGGCTGGAGCGCGTCGGGGAGGCACATATCGGTCGCGATCGAGAAGCCGAGGACCTTCATTCCGGCATGAACGGCCACCAGGACCTCGGGAACGGTGGACATTCCCACCACGTCCGCGCCAATGCCCCTCAAGAACCGATACTCAGCGCGGGTCTCGAGGTTGGGCCCAGTCACTGCGACATAGACACCGCGATGCGCGACGATGTTCAGCTCGAGTGCCACACGGAGGGCCAGGTTCTGCAATTCCCGGTCATAGGGTTCGATCATGTCGGGGAATCGCGGACCCAGGCGATCGTCGTTGGGTCCGATCAGGGGGTTCACTCCCAGCAGGTTGATGTGGTCCTCTATGACGATCAGGTCGCCTTTCTCGAACTGAGGGTTCAGCCCACCGGCGGCGTTCGAGACGATCAGGAGCCGGCAGCCCAGTTCCTTCATGATGCGGATCGGAAAGGTCACCTGAGAGGGGGTGTACCCCTCATAGAGGTGAAACCGGCCTTCCATCGCAATCACCGATTGTCCAGCCAGGCTTCCACAAACCAGTTGACCCTTGTGGCTCTCGACCGTCGAATGGGGAAAGAAGGGAATCTCCGGGTACGGTATCGACACCGCGGACTCGATTTCCCTGGCAAGAGCCCCGAGCCCCGTGCCGAGAACCAGACCGACCCGCGGCGTGCCTGTCCAGTGGGACCGCACCGTCCGGGTGGCCTCCTGAACCTGTTCCCATTCGTGATGAGTCATCGCGTACCTGCAAGCTAAGGCAAGGTCGGGCCCTGCCCGAGGTTTTTCCGGGTGCCTGGGTCGGAAGGAGAAAAGGATCCGGTTCCACGCGCGTCGCCGTCAGGGCCGTGCCGGCGTGGCCGAGGGTTCGTCCGGGTGAATCCCGAAAAAGCACGGACTCAGATCAAGAACTCGAACCGCCTGAGCAGGCGGAGGAACCGGGGATCACGCCGGAGCGTCTTGAGGTCGGGATCTTTCCGGAGCCGCTGGATGTATCGATAGCCAAGCTCGAGCGAACGTCCCAGCGCGGAGAAGGCAGGATCGATCATGCCGAGGACGGCATAGGTGCAGGAGAGATTGTACCAGGCAATCGCATCGTCGGGAGCCAGCCGGACCAGGCGGCGGTCAAGCTGGAGCGCGCGTACATATTCGCCTCGCGCGGCCAGATTGTTCCCCTGCACCCTGATCGCATCCACAAAGAAGGGGTCTCGCTCCAGAACCTTACCGAGAAACTCGATCTCGAAGTCGCGCTGGGTTTGCTCACGCAGCCGACGCGTGGAAGTCTCGGGCGAAGGAGGTTCCTGGGAAGAATCACCGGTCCAATCATATGGCGAGCCCATCGAATGCGTACTCCTTCGCTGCCAGCAGGAATCATCGCCTCAACCCGCATGGCGTTACCATCCGAGGAGGCCGGTGTGGCAAACTTTAGAATAGCCGGAACGAGCCCCCCCGACAAGTCGCAAGCCGCGTCTGGCACAGGGGAGCTTGAGCGGGCCTTGACCTCTTCGATTTTACCTAATAACAACCTCCTGAACCAGCCAGGCGAGGCCCTGTTCTGGAAGACCCAAGGCATCAAGCCGTATGCCCGGAAATGTCCCCAAGGTCTACCGGCGCAGCAAAAAGGGCAGGCTAATGATAGCCTGCCCGCATCAGTGCATTCTGGTCTACTTGATGGTTGAAAGACCGCTCCCCGTCATGGGAAACGGGGACGCATGTCTAGGTGATCGGGATCCCTCGACCAAATCAGTCGATATCTTCTTCCTCTTCTTCCTCCTCGAGGTCGTCGAAGTCGTCGTCCTCGTCGAAGTCGTCGTCCTCGTCTTCATCGATATCGATGTCATCGATTTCCTCATCGATTTCGTCATCGATATCGTCTTCTTCCTCTTCGTCGAAGTCGTCGTCGATGTCTTCTTCTTCCTCCTCGAAGTCATCGAGACCTTCTTCCTCGTCATCGTCGATTTCTTCCTCGTTGAATTCCTCTTCTTCCTCTCCGGGATGCCGTGCATCCAGAGAGGGAAGCGAGGTCGACCAGCCATCCCACGGCACTTCGGGGGAAGTGAGGTCGTCAAGGGTCGCGAGCGATTCAACACGGTCGAGCATAGATCCAGTCCTCAGGCCAAGGGATTTTCGGGGAGGGTCTCCCCGTATTCAGTGCTATGTCGATGGCCGGTCCTCTCCTTGGGGATCTGAAGTGATCCGAGGGCAGAGCCATAGTCCTAGTCAACTTGACACATCATTGTCAAGTATTGAGATTTCCGTTTGACTCACGGTCATCCCCCGGTGGTTCCTCTCAGCATTCAAGCGACCTCGTCGCCCGCTCCAAAGTTCGCGAGCAACTTGCTTTCCGAATTCGTCGGCACCCCGGCGGTGTTGGCTTGAAGAGACCCTGCATTCCACGAGCTCACAGGCTCGAGATCGACTCTGGATTCCGCAGCATGCCTCAGTGCCGCAACGGAAAAGCGGTCTCGCAGGTGGAGACTCTCACACGAGACGGACAACTTGACCGATCGCGGCGGATCCTGCGACGGCCTCGATCAGGCGAACCGTTTCGAGCGCCTGGTCGGCCGGGCAGCAGAGAGGAACATCACGCATCAGCGAGCCCACGAAATTCCCGTCGATCGACTCCTTCTGCTCGGGCAAGGAGATCGGCTGGGGCTGGTTGCCGTCGTCATCCACCTCCAGAAGCTGGTCGGTGGCTCGAATCCTGCCACGCTCTCCGAAGTAGTTCAGCTCGAACACGAAACCTGGTGATACGCCCGTTACGGCGAGTGTTGCCGGCGTTCCATCCCTCAATCGAACCATGGCGGCCGTGACCACGTCGAGCCCGGATTCCAGTTTCGTCTGAGCGGCGTACACGTCCACTGCCGCCTGGCCGGTGACCACAAGAGCGCATCGATCAGATGGTCGCCTGCATCCGCCAGCACGCCTCCGCCTGCCACCTTGGGATCGAGTCTCCATCCATTCTCGGGACCTTCCTCGGTGGCCATCCAGGGCTGAGCGAGGGTCGCGGTCACCAGGCGGAGACGCCCGACCTTTCCTTGCTCGAGAAGGCGGCGGGCTTCCGCAAGGCTCGGCCGGAGCCGGTACTGGTGCCCCACTGCGACCTTCAGGGAACGTCCCCGGGCCAGCCCCACGATATCGGCGGCCTCCTGCAGGTTTGTCGACAGAGGCTTCTCGATGAACAACAGATGGCACCCAGCCTGAAGGGCATCCATCGCCAGGCGGTAATGCCAGAGGTGAGGAGTGAAGATGCACAGGGCATCGAGCCCTGGCTGCTTGAGGAGCCCCCGATGGTCGTTGAAGCAGGGCACTCGCTCGGATCCACGCATCTGCCCTACCCGTCGCCTGAGGGCCTGGGCGCGTGCAAGATCGGAGTCGGCGCAGCCGACCACGGCGACCTCGGCCTGCGCGAGCAACCGATCCCGGTGGATCCGCGCCGCCCTGCCGCATCCGGCAATCCCGATCCGAAGCACTGAGCTTCCCGCCATCCGACCCGCCTCGAAGCCCCACGCGGTGGGCTCAACCGACCGGGCACGACCCTTGGTTCAGACCGGCTCGCACGCCGGGATCAATCCGCGCTTCATACCAGCAATATCTCCGTCCCACGTCAAGAGTTTATACGCGACTGTCAAGGCCCTTTCGGGATTTCTTCCAACTCGTCTCGCTTCCCCCAAAAACGCGCTGCCTGGCGGTGCCTTCAGGCACTGCCAAGAATCCTCGTCTGCCCGTACTGCAATCCCACGCCGATCCCCCCTCGCACCCCCACGCCGGCCGCCGACCTCCGCCTTGACGTGAACCCGGAGACCCGTTTATCGTGTCCTTGAAGTGTGATGGTGGCTGTGGCCTAGCGGTTAAGGCACCAGATTGTGGATCTGGATATCGCGGGTTCGAAT
>CAWFJM010000078.1:0-28812 GCA_963816015.1 uncultured Planctomycetaceae bacterium
GCGACGACCAGCGGGAAACGGAACGTGACCTCACCGCCGGAGTAGGGCAAGACTCCGGCCAGCTCCAGGTGCACCGTCGCCTCCTCGCGGGGCATGAGGTTGCCGACCCGGAGCGTGAAGACGTTGGGCCGCTCCTCCTCGGCGATGGCCGCATGGTGGCCGGCCGCGATCGCCTGGTCATAATCCTGGCGCGCCTGCTCTCGCTCCTGGAGAAGTCCTTCGATGGTTCGCCCACCGACCACCATGCGGAAGCCGCGGACGACGGCGCGATCCGGAAAGGGGAAGATGTAGGTGGCCTCGAGGGGCTCGTCGAGCGGGTTGACGAAGGTCTGTCGCACGCTTACCTGGGACAGGAGGCCGTCGATCCGGCCCTACATGTCCATAGCTTTCAGGGGCAGGTGTCCCCTGGGTGTGGCCAGCGACCCGAATCCGGGCTCGTCGTCGGCCGTCGCGCGGGGGAGTTCCTCGTCGGTCAACTGGGGAATCGGCCTGGACATCGCCCTCTCCCTTCGGGGTTGGTTGGATCAACTGGTGCTTTCTCAGGCATCGAATCAAGGGGGCCGCAGCCTTGCGAATCTCGGGAAGCTCCGCCGGATCGATCGGCCGCGCCGGGGCCACCAGGAGCATGACATGGTCGAGGAGCCTAATGGCCTGGAGCGGCTCAGTTGCATCAGTCTGCTGCGGCCCTTCGGGCTTGGCCCGGCGCGATCCATGGGCCGCCTCGCGCGAGGGCGCTCGAGCGGGGATCAGCGCCGGCCTGGACTTCCAGAACGACCGCGGCTTGCTGTGCCGAACGGACCGAGGTGGCTCATCAGTTCCCTCGCCGCCGGGCCTGGCCATCACGCCGGCCGGGCGCCTGAGCATCGTGTCGGTCGCGCCGGTCATCTCTTGCTGGATCTGCGAGAGACTCCGTCCGCGTGCCTGGAGCTTCTTGATCGCCACGAGCTGAAGCAGGTGCCGCGGTCCGTAAAGAGCCGTTCTCCCGCGCATCTCGGCGGGGCGATCGAGCAGGCCAAGCGTCGTGTAGTAGCGGATCGTCCGCAGGTCTGGCACGTCACGAACCCGGCCGTTCGACGTGCCCGCGTAACCCACCGCCAGGGCGCGTGCCACCTTGTCACTCAGTTGCTGGATCGTCCAGAGCGTGAAGCGTCGGGCCTTCATGACAGTGTTATATCACAGTGAATATAACACTGTCAAATACCGATCACCCGGAGCTTGTTCCCGGAAGCGAGGCATCGGAGGGGTGCCGGGCTGGCGAGCTTGGGGGGACAACAAGCCCGGCTCGGTGATGCGGCCCGAAAGGTCAATGGAGATCGGTCAGTTGGCATGGGGGAGAGCCTGCCGGAACGCTATGTCGACAACTGGAAGATCACGAAGGAGAGCCTGGCCCGATGCCGGGAGATGAGCCGACCTCGTCCGGCGCGCGTGATCGCCGCGAATCCTGAGTGGTCAGGACCGAGACGAGGAGCCTTCAGGGCGGATCCGGTGCTGACTCGGACATTGCCGTCGGCGAGCGGTGCTCAGTCTGAAACCTGCCCCTGCAGCACGCCTCGCAGCTTTTGAAGCACGCGGGCCTTCTCGTTGCTGATGGTCTTGGGGGCAACGCCCCAGTGAAGGGCGATCTCGGCGGGGGTCTTGCCCATCAGCGTGTCCTTGATGAGGCTGGCCTCTCGGGGGCTGAGGTTGTGGTCGATCGCCTCGCGAAGCGCGTCACGCCAGGCCAGGGTCTCCGAGGTTCCCGAGCAGGCCGGAACATCCATGACGTCGATCGGTTGGTAAACCCGTTCGCGCTGGGCGCGCTTCTTGACCATGTCCACCGCGGAAGAACGAGAGGCCCTCGTTGGTTTCGCGGCTGAACACATCCTTGATGCCTGAGTGGCCCACATCGCTGACCAGTGCATCGAACCGGTCGCGGCCCAATTGCTGGAGGAGCGTCGTGTAGACCGCTTGGGTGCAATCCTCATGCATCTGGACGGGGACGCCCGCGCGATACCATGCCCGATTCAGGTACTTATTGAGCTGCGACAGGCCCAAGGCCAGATCGGCCGGATCACTCGCGGTTGTGCTAGCGGATCCCGAGGCGGCAGAACCCGTGCCTGAGAGCAGGTCGGCCAACCGGGTCTGAACCAGGGCTGCGTCCCAAGTAGCGCTGGAGACGGGAGCAAGGTCGTTGGCCAGCGGCGCGGCGCGGTGCCAGGGTCGGCAAGCACATTGTGCTCGGCCGCCAGCCCGGAGGGTGGCAGGGAAGCTGTCGCGCTCGAGAGCAGGCGCAGCGCTTCCATGGCCTCCACAGCGGGGCGATACGATCGCCGAGACCGCTTCTTCTCATCACCACCGCCAGCCAACGCTCTGTTCTCCCGTTGAATTCTTCTCCCGTCCACAACCCTGATTGCCGTTCCGGCTTCCCGTCGGGACGCAGGACCAGGCAACAAAATCCTGGCCGCCCGCGACGGACGCTTGCTCTACTTCACCATAGGACATCGCCGGATCAAATCGGAGGGCGCCGTCAACTTAATCAAATCCCATCCTGTGTTCGAGGCCAAATCGCTCGGCACCTCTCTGATAATAGCTTGCACGCAGCCAGCTTTCCAGGGTGCTAGAGAGAATTTCGGTCCTGTCAATCCATCGCAATAAAAAGTCCAGATCGTAACGCTTTGCTTAGTACCGCTCACAGGAAATAGGGATTGGAATTCCCTGAATCCCGACGTCGGGCCATGATGTCGGCGTCATTGAACACCTGGATCTACGAGCATGGAGGCTCCAATGCGAGGCCGAAAGACTTCGTTGCGTGTGATTCTGACCTCGGAGGAACGGCGTGAACTGGAACGTTGGCTTCGCTGTACGATGACCCGCGCTGGCTTGGCTCGGCGATGCCGTGTGATTCTGGGGGTGGCCGATGGTCTCCCCTTGGTGGAAGTCGCCCGCCTGGTTGGCATGACAGAGAAGCACGTACGTAAGTGGACCACGAGGTTTCTCAAGGGTCGCCTGGAAGGGCTTCAGGATCGTCCCGGACGCGGCCGCAAGCCGGTCTTTTCCCCCCGAGGTGGCGATGCACGTGGTGAAGATCGCCTGCGAACGGCCGGATGATCTTGGGCGGTCGTTGTCCCAATGGGATTGCACTGAGATTGCTCGCCAGTTGGTGCGCGACGGCGTGGTGACCAAGATCTCGGCGGAAACCGTGCGTCAGATCCTGCTGAACCACCGTCTGAAGCCGTGGCGGCAGAAGATGTGGCTGTCGGCCAAGGTGCCGCGTGACGCCGTCTTCGCAGCCCAAGTTCAGGATATCTGCGACCTGTACACCAGACCGTTGCCCCCTGACGAGATGGTCCTCTGTGTCGATGAGATGACCAGCCTGCAACCCCGGCCTCGAAAGTCGCCGACTTTGGCGGCCAAGAAGGGTCAACCCACGCGAGTTGAACACGAATACGGTCGTTGTGGGGCGTTGAACCTGTTCGCGGCTTTCGACACACGCACGGGTAAGGTCTACGGGCAAACATTCGGCCGGAAGCGGCAAGCGGAGTTCATCGCGTTTCTGGAGTACATCGACAGGGAATTCCCCGCTTCGGTCAGGACGATCCGAATCGTTCTGGACAACCTGAGGATGCACAAGGGCAAGCAGGTGCAAACGTGGCTGGCAAAGCATCCGCGATTCGTCTTCCATCACCCGCCGGTCCATTGTTCGTGGATGAACCAGGTCGAGCAGTGGTTCGGCATCGCCAGGCGGAAGCGACTGAGGATCGTTGATTTCCCCAGCAAGGAAAAACTGGCTGAACGGCTGATGGCCTTCATTGACGAGTGGAATGAAACCGCGCATCCGTTCAACTGGACCACGAAGTCGGTAGCGAAGGTTATGGCGAAGTGCCAAGCCGAAGCCCCCAAGCCTTTGACCGCAGCCGCGTAGGATTTCCGATCCCTAATTGCTGTGAGCGGTACTTAGTTCAAGTTTCGCAGATTTGAGTGAGGTTCTGTACTTTCCGCGATTGACTTCGCTCTCATGCCGCCAGGGCAAGCAACCGCTCGGCGACGGCCCGAATTTCCTCCTCGGTGACCCCGGGGCGTAGAACCGCGCGAATCTCCTCGGCCAACAATTCACGGCGCCAAGCCCGACGCTTGTCTGCGTGGCTTGGGCGACGGTTCGGATCGTCCCATGGCGATGCTCGGCGGTCCACCAAGTCGTCCTCCTCCCGACCCCATGCCCAAGCTTCGGTCATCGTGAACGTCCAGAGGCAGATGTGGAATGCACCGATGTTTGCCCACACGAACCGCACCTGCTGCTGGCCGGCTCCGACGATCTCCTTGCAGTCGCGGAACGCGATCTCTAATGAGAACCGGTCGGCGACCGTCGAGAGAATCTCTGCTACGGTCGCTGACACGTCGGTGCAGAAGAAGACCACCCATCCACTCGGCTCCTCCACCAACACCACCCGGATTGCCCCGCCGACGGGCCGCCACATCGCCACGAACGTCTTATACCGCTTCTTCGCCCGCTTGCCATACAAGTCGAAGATGCTAGTCGTCCAACCGCGACGCTGCCCGGCCCGTTTGGCCAAGTCGATGCGCGTCTCTCCGTAGACCCGCGGCCTACCGCGCCGACCTGGTACCCGGGGCCCTGGGATCGTCCATAGCGCCGCGTCCTTGCGCAGCCGGCTGACGACCGTCATTCCCAGCAACATCGCCGGTTTGAGGAACGGGGCCTTGGCGTAGGCCCCGTCGACCACCACCCACAGCGGCTTGCCCAGGAACCGGAGCCAGAACCAAGCCCACCGCAGGAGCTCGACTCCCATCTCCAGCTTGGTCCGGAACTCCGGCCGATGCTTTGGGTCGATGCACGGCAGATCCTTGGCCCGCACGTACAGACGGGCCAACAGCGGCAGAGCGATGACTCCCCATGCAGGATGGACCGCCAGGAGCCCGAGCACCACCCAGACGTGGCCGTAGACATGCGGCGAGCCAGCCGGGCCGGGGGTCGGGTTGTGATGGATGCCAGCCCCCTGCACGGAGGGCCCATACCGCTGTGTCGGCGTGTCGTCTAGCGCCACGGTGAGCCGCGTCTGACCATCCACCAAAGGCTTGACCACCTCGTGGATCAACCGGCCGGCGATGTTGTCCGCCCGCTTGCCGGCTGCTGCGACGGTCGTGTAGCAAGGCTGATACTGTCGACTCAAGCCGGCAGCGCGGATCCAGCTGGTGACGGTCCTTCGGCCGCGGGCGAGGATCGCGCCGATAAAGAGCCACACCAGCCTGACGGCAGATCTGCGATCCAGGGGTGAAGCAAGGCAAGAGAACCACTGGCACGATGTCGCGTCCTGGTGCGATGATGTCACGGCCGACTCCGTCCGGGGTTGATTGGCAGGCTTGGTCATCGCCATCGTCCCGGCCGGACCGGCATTCGTCTACCCGAGTCACGTCAACGACCAAGGGAACCAAATCGCGGAAAGTACAGTGAGGTTCTCTGACCAAAAAGACACGTCGGCTTCCTCGCTGTTTCTTGTGTACTTGTCTAGTTCTACTGTCTCGCTACCGTCTGAGGTTGTTCCTCAATGGTGGCAACATGTTACGCTTGCGGTAATGAAAGAACCTTGCTTGTTCGTTGCGTCGTAGCCATCGGGTGCTGCGGCGGCAAAGTGACGAGGGCTGGTTCGTGTTGAGGTGGACCTCGATCAACCCACCGATGAGTGGTCGAAGCTGCGGCAAGGTCAGTGCCGGGGTCCAGTTTTTTCCCCCGCCGTGTCTCCTGATTCAGGAACCACGCGGCCAAGAGCGACAAGGTTTGGTGGTGATGCCAGGCGATCCAGTTCCTCACCTGGTAGTCTCCCACGCCGGCCTCCCCCTTGGCACGCTCAAAACACTCCTCGATGCGATGCGCCGCCTTCGCGACGCGGGCCAATTCTTCCAACGGTACGTCCGGGTCCGCATCCGACAAGTAATAATCAAGTTTGAAGGTATTATCCGCTGGACGCTCCCGCGTCACGAACAGCAACTCCTCGGGGCCGGTTCCCCTCCGTTCAGTCCGAGCCTGTACCCGACGTTTCCACGCTTCGATCACCAACGGTCCCTTCTCCCCGTCACGCACCTCGATCTTGGTCCAAGCATCCTCCGGCAAGGCCGCGCACCATTTGTCCACGCGCACGAACGGAGACTTCCGCCGTGGCCCACGTCCGGAGTACGCCGGCGGTGGTGCGTCGATGTCGCGAACCGTTGTGTTCGACGGGACTGCGAGCAGATAGCGTTGGCCAAGGGCCCGCAATTCTCGGCGAAAACCGCTGGGCCGGCCCATCTCGTCGTCGCCGGTAATCCAGGTGTGTGGCAGCGCCCCACCGCTCTCCGCCAGCAGTTCCAACGCCAGCTGGTGCCTGGTCTGGAACTTGATCGACTTGGGTACTCCGGCCTCCCTGCGACGGCCCCGGTCCTTGGCCCAGTCCTCGGGGAGATAAAGGCGTACATTAACCATCGCCTGTTCTTTTCGAGTGACGTAACCCATGGAGACGCCCACCTGGCAATTCTCGATCTTGCCCAGGCGGCCGCACCACTGCTTGGCGACTCCCACCGACTTGGTCCCTTTCTTGGGAAACCCGGAGGGATCAAACACGATGACGCCGTCGGGTTCACCCAGTTCTTGACCGACCTGGGTTGCCAGCGTCAAGAGCATCGGTTGATAGTCCCAGGAAAGCTCTCCAATGAACTTCTGAATCCCCTGCCGCTGTTGATCATGCAAGTAGGCGATTCCTTCACCGGTCCTGCGTTCCAGCTTCGACATCAGCCCGGTGACGTACTCAGCCGCATGGCGCCGGTGCTCGGGGCCAGGGAGGGTTGCAGCAAACGGCTCAACAAACTTCTCAAGCCGCGGGAGCACACCCCGAAGTACATCGGTGGAGACATACGCCTGATCCAACATCTCGTGTAGTCTTGAACCGAATCGTCGTTCCACGAAATTCTCCTCCTTGGTAACCGCCTGTACTTTCCGCGATTGACTTCGCTCTCATGCCGCCAGGGCAAGCAACCGCTCGGCGACGGCCCGAATTTCCTCCTCGGTGACCCCGGGGCGTAGAACCGCGCGAATCTCCTCGGCCAACAATTCACGGCGCCAAGCCCGACGCTTGTCTGCGTGGCTTGGGCGACGGTTCGGATCGTCCCATGGCGATGCTCGGCGGTCCACCAAGTCGTCCTCCTCCCGACCCCATGCCCAAGCTTCGGTCATCGTGAACGTCCAGAGGCAGATGTGGAATGCACCGATGTTTGCCCACACGAACCGCACCTGCTGCTGGCCGGCTCCGACGATCTCCTTGCAGTCGCGGAACGCGATCTCTAATGAGAACCGGTCGGCGACCGTCGAGAGAATCTCTGCTACGGTCGCTGACACGTCGGTGCAGAAGAAGGCCACCCATCCACTCGGCTCCTCCACCAACACCACCCGGATTGCCCCGCCGACGGGCCGCCACATCGCCACGAACGTCTTATACCGCTTCTTCGCCCGCTTGCCATACAAGTCGAAGATGCTAGTCGTCCAACCGCGACGCTGCCCGGCCCGTTTGGCCAAGTCGATGCGCGTCTCTCCGTAGACCCGCGGCCTACCGCGCCGACCTGGTACCCGGGGCCCTGGGATCGTCCATAGCGCCGCGTCCTTGCGCAGCCGGCTGACGACCGTCATTCCCAGCAACATCGCCGGTTTGAGGAACGGGGCCTTGGCGTAGGCCCCGTCGACCACCACCCACAGCGGCTTGCCCAGGAACCGGAGCCAGAACCAAGCCCACCGCAGGAGCTCGACTCCCATCTCCAGCTTGGTCCGGAACTCCGGCCGATGCTTTGGGTCGATGCACGGCAGATCCTTGGCCCGCACGTACAGACGGGCCAACAGCGGCAGAGCGATGACTCCCCATGCAGGATGGACCGCCAGGAGCCCGAGCACCACCCAGACGTGGCCGTAGACATGCGGCGAGCCAGCCGGGCCGGGGGTCGGGTTGTGATGGATGCCAGCCCCCTGCACGGAGGGCCCATACCGCTGTGTCGGCGTGTCGTCTAGCGCCACGGTGAGCCGCGTCTGACCATCCACCAAAGGCTTGACCACCTCGTGGATCAACCGGCCGGCGATGTTGTCCGCCCGCTTGCCGGCTGCTGCGACGGTCGTGTAGCAAGGCTGATACTGTCGACTCAAGCCGGCACGCGGATCCAGCTGGTGACGGTCCTTCGGCCGCGGGCGAGGATCGCGCCGATAAAGAGCCACACCAGCCTGACGGCAGATCTGCGATCCAGGGGTGAAGCAAGGCAAGAGAACCACTGGCACGATGTCGCGTCCTGGTGCGATGATGTCACGGCCGACTCCGTCCGGGGTTGATTGGCAGGCTTGGTCACCGCCATCGTCCCGGCCGGACCGGCATTCGTCTACCCGAGTCACGTCAACGACCAAGGGAACCAAATCGCGGAAAGTACAGAACCGCCGTTACGGAAGAGAATGTCACAACAAAGGTTAAATGCCGTCAAGCCCGAGAGACAGTAGAACTAGTACGACAGCGCTACTTGCCAATTCACGGTGGGATGCAGCAGGGGAGTTCTTCCAAGCGAATGCCTTGGCTCTTGAGCCTCAGCAGACTGGTTTTTGTGTGGGATCTTCGAGCGCGAGAGTTCTGGTCCTGAGTCTGTCTGAGATTCCTCGATGCCTTTTCCAACCGTTCGATGCGAGCCCGCTTCGGAAGAGACAACACGTCCACCAATACGTTGGCGGCCGTTCGGACCTGGCACAACGTGATCTCCAGATTTTTCCCCCCGTAGCCGCTTTGTCTGGCGGGCAAGAAACAGGTGGCTTACTTGAGTCACGCTCAAATGCCTCATGATCGAGTCATATTTCCGAACCTCGAAGTGACTCAGTCCCAGTTCATCCTTCTCATCCTCCAAGCAACGCTCAACCGGCCACCGCGCGAACGCCACGTGGACTATCGGTTCCAGTGGGGTGCCCGGACTTGCATTGGACAAGAAGTACTTGACCTCATCGGTGTCCGCCAGGTTACGGGCGTAAATCAGCCAGTACGCTCCCAAGACGTGACTGTCCCGCGACAGCCAGAACGGTGCATACTTGATCTCCCAGACCATGGGCCCCTTGTCGGTGTCCTTCACGTAGACTCGTTGCCAGGGTTGTCGCATCATCGGAGCTGAGAATGAACACAGGTTCTCCACAGTGCTCCGCCGGGCTGAGGGGAACTGGTGCGGGTCGTACAACCAACCACGAAAACTCTTGCGGACCTCAACCACGTAACGCTGACCCCGTGCCTCCAACCCGGATAGAAACTCGCTCGAAGTCGAATACCATTCGTCAGCCGTGATCCAGCCGAAGACCACGCCGTTGCTCCGTGCGCGATCGAGCAGATCCAGGGCGATCTGCCACTTGGGCTGATAGGTCAGATCAGCAGGTATACCAGCCTCCTTGCGGCGATCGGGATCATCCCAGCCCTTCTCGGGGAGGAACAAGGCGCTGTCAAGCATCGCGCGGAACCGGGTGTCATAGGTGGTGTAAGCAAGGTGGACAGTGACTACGCAATTGTCGAGCTTGCCAGTGTTGCCACACCACTGCCTCTGGACGCAAGCGGTCTTGTTGCCAGACTTGGGATGACCCGAGTCATCGAGGATACCGATCGCGTAACGATCGGCGTGGTCGCGTGCTACGATGGCCTGAACTCGGTCGCGCACCAACGAGTGGTCCCACTCCGACCAGCTGAGGAACTCCTGCAAGGTACGTCGCGGCGTGCCAGTGAAATCGGCGATGGGCTGTACACTCTTCCGCGGCAAATCGGACAGCTGACCACGGACATAGCTGGCCAAGTGGCCGCGAGGCTCGGAACGTGCAAAGCAATCAGCGAACTCATCCAGAAAATCGGCGAGTTGTGGGCCTAACGAGAGGATTTGGTCCGGAGTCATCCGTAACTCCTTGTATCAGGTGCTCCTGCAACGAGTTACGGAGGATATCAAACGCGGCTACAAGTGGCAAGTACGCGCTGTGCTACTAGGTTCTCAAGACTGGACAGGCACCAAGGCAAGGAAGCCGACCCATGGAACTTACTCCCTCGTTCGCGTCTCTGCTACTGCACTTTGCGTCGGTCTTCACGGCTCCGACGTTCCGGACTTTCATTCAGATCGTCACTGGCTGGATTCTCTCCCAGCGACACCGCTACATCACTGAGGTCATCTTCTCCGGCAGCAACGTCGGCAACGGCCATTGGTCTCGGTTCCATCGCTTCTTCAGCCATGCCTCCTGGGATATCGATGCCTTGTCCATGGTCCTGGCTAAGCTCGTTGTCGCGATCCTTGCTCCTGGAGCTACGCTGCTCTGGGCGGTAGATGACACCCTCTGCCGAAAGCGCGGGTTGACGCTCTATGGTGCCGGTATGCACTACGATCCGCTCATCTCCAGTCGCGCCAAGTCCCTGGTCAGTTGGGGACACGACTGGGTTGTTCTCTGCCTGCTGATCGTCAATCCATTCTGGGCGCCTACCAAAGTCTTCGCCTTGCCGGTTGCCGTACGGCTGTACCGCAATCGGCAGGGGCTGACCAAGGGGAAGAAAGGGAAGAAGCCTCGGCCGAAGCACGATCCGAACCATCGCACACGGCCTGAACTGGCCCTCGAACTCGTTGAACTGGTGGCTAAGTGGTTCCCTGACGATGAGATCATGCTCTCGGGTGACAGCGCCTACGGTGGGAAAAGCATTCTCTCGAAACTACCTCCCAAGGTGCATCTCATCAGTCACGTCCATCCCAAGGGAGCGCTCTATGAACCGGCACCTCCCAGGACGACCAAGACCAGAGGGCCTGCCCGCAAGAAAGGGAAGCGATTGCCGGCCCTGAAGCAGTGGGCCGAGGACACGACCCAACCCTGGACTCGACTCGACTTCAATCAGTTTGGGCTCCATGCCGCTCTCGCGGTCAAGACGATCAAGGCTCTCTACTACAAGGCCGGAGGTGACCGGCTGCTGACCATCGTCTTGGTGCGCGATCTGGAAGGGAAGCGTCCCGATCAGATGTTCTACTGCACCAAACTGGACTGGACTGCCAGGCAGATTCTCTCCACCTACTCCTGCCGCTGGGCCATCGAATGCACATTTGAAAACTGCAAGCAACTCCTGGGACTTGAAGACCCTGCCAACCGTCTTCCCAAGGCCGTCCGGCGAACCGCGCCCATGGCGTTGTTCCTCTACACCATGATCATCATATGGTTTCACCGAACCGGTCATCGGTCGCTCCGGTTTCCATTCCGGCCATGGTATAGCAAGAAGGAAGAACCCTCATTCGCCGACATGCTGACGACCCTCAGGCGAGTCAGCTACCAGGAGAAAACCGCCAGACTGCTTCCAGAACGGTCTCGACTGAAAACCTGGATCGCCCAGTTGACCGAGCTTCTCAGCCGAGCAGGTTGAGCGACAGTTCGGCCCAAGATTCAGGCCTCTCAGGTCAGTGCACGATCGACTTACCCGGGGTAATTTCGCCCTCCGGACGGGTCGAGATACGCCTCAGAATCTGCGAAACTTGAACTTAGTCTTAGTGACTGTCCCATAAGTCAGTTCAGGCCGCCTCGCGGTAGTGGAACTCGGCGTCCGTGCCCGTGGGCTCGATCCGGTTGAGCATCAGGTGGATCATGGCCAGCTTGATGAAGGCCTCCGACGACTGGACGCTCTTCTCCCGGTCCTTGGTCAGCCGCCGGCATTGGCCCAGCCACGCGAACGTCCGCTCCACCGTCCACCGGACCGGCAGCCTCACCCAGCCCTCAGACCCCTCGGGACGCCGCACGATGGACAGCTCCCACCGCGCGTTCGCCTCGACCCACTCGTACAGCTTGAAGTTGTGGTACTTGCTGTCGGCGTACATCCGCACGACCTTGCCCATCGGCTGGCCGTCCAGCCGGGTGAACAGTTCGGTCGCCGCCCGGGCGTCGTCCACGTCCGCGGCCGTGACCAGGACGGCCAGCAGCAGGCCCAGGCTGTCGACCACGATATGGTGCTTCCGCCCGTCGACGTTCTTGAAGTTGTCGCGACCCCGCTGCTCGCCGCCGGAGGTGGTGTCGACCGACTGGCTGTCGACGCTCGCGGAGGTGCGGGGGTGGTAAGGCTTCTCCATCGTGCGGACCTTGCGGCGGAGCCGGTCGTGGATCAGGTCCAGGGTGCCATCGTGCCGCCACCGGTCGAAGTACCGCCAGACGGTGCTCTTGGGCGGGAAGTCGATAGGGAGGTAGCGCCACTGGCAGCCGGTGCGGAGGATGTACAGGATGGCGTCGACGACGTCCCGCATGTCGGTTTTGCGGGGTCGTCCGCCGGTGGAGGCGGGGATGTGGGGCTCGATCAGGGCCCACTGCGCGTCGGTGACGTCGCTGGGGTAATGGTGCGTTCTCATGAGCCAGTTGCGTTGTTAGCCTTTGATTCTGATAATTGCATGCATTTGTGGCGCCGCTCCCTTCGGGGCGGTGCGTCAACTTCGCCTCATGACTGTCCCAGGCGCGAGGTGAGCGTAGTCCGCCCTCACGCGCGAATGACGCGCTGGCAAAACTCGCATTAGACCTTGGCTCTCTGGAAGCCCAGACGGCGACTTACTCGGACGCTACGGCTTGGGCGGTCTCCTGCGCATGCGATCGGATTAGCTCGTGAAGGGCTTTGGCGATCGGCGAGAAGGTCATCTTCCCGTAGGTCCCCTCGTATCTGCTCGTCCGGGCCAGCAGCGTCGCGAACGCCAAGTGCACGACCATCACCGCCCCCACGTGACCGTGAAAGCGCCGGGACCCGTAGACCTGGCCATCGTCAATGCCCCAGAACACCTTGAACCGTGCGTTGACGCGCTCAACGGCGGTCCGGCCCTTGTACATGCGTTCGAACCGTTTGGTCGCGCGGGATGCTCGGGAAGCGACGCAGATCGATCTCTTGTTTCACGCGGACGGTCAGGCCGTACTTCCGCTCGCCGTTGCAGCGCGCGTCGCTCGGGCAACTCCAGCCACCATGCCGCGCCGGGCAACGATACTTCAACGTGCCGCGCTGGGGTTCATGGCCGATGTACGCCATGGAGTGCCGCACCGGATCGGGGCTGACGCGATCGTAGCAGTAGACCGTGCCCGCCTGGTCATACACGATGTTCAGAGGCGTCGAACCCCCGAGCACTTTCTCGGGTTCCTCGAGCTTGAAGTTGCGATTCTGAATGAGCGGCGCGATGCCTTTCTCCTGGAGGAACTCGTGCACGGCGCCGTCGTCGGCCGCCTTGTCGTAGGCCAGGGTTTTCATACGATCCGGCGGCAGATTGTTCTGCGCTTGACTTACCAGATCGGGAATTCGCTCGTTGTCGCCGGCCTTGGTGTCGGTGATATGATAGGCGAGCGCGACCTCGTGATTTACATCAACCAATAAATGTAACTTATAGCCAAACCATTCGACAACCTTGGTGATGTTTCCGTCGTCGTCCTTGTACTCCTTGCGTCCACCGCTAGGTTGCGGAAGCCGCTGTTCGATCTCGGCGGCACGCAGTTTCTCGCTGGTCGCCGCGCGACCAGCCAGGCCGGTCGAATCGCCCGCGGTGTTCTTGCCGAAGTCACCGATCACCGCACCCAGCCGGCTGACCTGGGTATCGAAGATCCGACGGAGATGCTTCAGGTGGGGCTCTTCGCCGAGGGTCGCCAGGAAGCGCGACATGTTGTCGGGGCCGGGGACTCGATCCTCCTCTTCGATGCCCAGCAGCAATCGCAACGCCGGATTGCGACGGAGTTCCTCGAGGCAAGCGTCGATCGAGACATGCCGCAAGGCGATCGCCAGGACGAGCGTGCCCCAGAGGACCTCCACGGGGGGTGCGGCCTCGGAATTATGTGGGCTCTGACGAGCCGCTTGGGTAAAGTCGAGCCTCCTTCCAGGGAGGTTGCCATGCCCGCTGCCATCGTCGCCCGCACCGAGTCCGGCTTCACCATCCAGGTCGAGATCCCTTACCGGTCCTCCATGCTGGAGTCCGAGGAGACGATCCAGGAAGGTCTCAACCAAGCGGGCGTCCTCGCCACCCAGGAGGCCCTGCAACGGTTCGACACCGACGGCTCACCGATTCAAGTCGGCGACACCAAGCTCACCTCGATGGGTCAGGTCCTCAAGGAGTACCAGACCCCCTACGGGGTCGCCCCCGTCGAACGTCACCTCTACCAGAGCTCCCGAGGCGGCAAGACCTATTGCCCGCTGGACCGCAACGCCCGCATCGTCGGCAGTTCTACTCCCCGGTTCGCCAAGAT
This sequence comes from uncultured Planctomycetaceae bacterium, assembly GCA_963816015.1. GTDB lineage: Bacteria > Planctomycetota > Planctomycetia > Isosphaerales > Isosphaeraceae > Aquisphaera. The sequence goes on from CAWFJM010000078.1 coordinate 14,228, forward strand.
GATCTCGCACAAGTATGCCGAGTTCGGCTCCTCTCGGGTGATCGAGGACCTGCGGGAGAACCACGGCCGTACGGTGGCCCGGTCGTTCGTCCAGAACGTCGCCGACGCCGTGGCCGCCGTGGCGTTGGCCCAGGAGGAGACCTGGGAGTACGCCCTGCCCGCGTTGGAGGAGCCGACGGCCACCATCACCATCGGCATGGATGGGACCTGCCTACTGATGTGTGAGGACGGGTGGCGGGAAACAATGGTCGGCACAATTGGCCTGTACGACCGGAACGGCGAGCGCCAGCATACGATCTACCTGGCGGCGACCCCGGAGTACGGCAAGGCGACGTTCCTGGACCGCTTGGAGCGGGAGATCGCCCGGATCAAGGTGGCGTACCCGCGGGCCCGGTACGTGGGCTTAGCCGATGGGGCGAAGGGGAACTGGGAGTTCCTCTCCCGGCATACCGAGGTCCAGGTGATCGACTTCTGGCATGCCGCCGAGTACCTGGGCGATGCCGCCGATGTCCTCTTCGCTGGATCGCCTGGGGCGAAGCGGCCGTGGCTGGAGTCGAGTTGCCACCGGCTGAAGCATGAGCCGGGGGCCGCCCGCCAGTTGGTCCGGGACCTGAAGCGGCTGGCGGCTGAGAAGGGGGTCGCTCCGGATCAGCCAGAGGTCGGGGCGGCGATCACATACTTCACCAATCAGAGCAAGGCCGGCCGGATGAACTACGCCCCGCTGGTGGCAGGGAAGATCCCCATCGGCAGCGGAGTGACGGAAGCCGCGTGCAAGGTGTTGGTCAAGCAGCGGCTGTGCGGGTCGGGGATGAGGTGGAAGGAGCCGGGTGCGGCGGCGGTGTTGAGTGTGCGGTGCCTGACGTACACGGCCGAGCGTTGGTCACAGTTCTGGGCCAAGATCGACCAGTATGGGTTCCCGATTACGGCCTGACACTACATACATCCGAGGTCACACCCTCCACGGGATAATCGTCGCGTCCCTTTCCGCGCGACACTCGGAGCGACTCGAGCAACGCGTGGTCAGGGATCGATTCCAGCAGGACTCGCAGGGATTGGAGCGAAGGGGAATCCTCGAGAGCGTCCCAGGCGAAGAGTGGCTTGGTGATTGTGATTCTCATGGGCTCACGCAGGGGTCAGGAGGTAAAGGATGGAATACCTACAATTGCTACGCAATAAATCCCCGCTGTGTTGGCCCGGTGGTCGAAAAATCGTGAAAAAATCCCTGCCGGAGAGGAAAAACCGCAAGTTTTGCGCGTATCGTGGGGTAGGCGGTTTTTGAGGGACTCAAAAACGCCCAGAAAAATCAGGGCCCGCGAACATCGCAACGACCTCCGTTCTCATACACCATTCTAGGCCCCTCGACTACCTTATGGGACAGTCTCTTATAGCGCAGGAATCCCGGCGATATGCTGGGAAGGGTCTTCTCAGTGCCGTTCGAGACCCTCGTGGTTCAGGGCCCTCCCCTGAAATGCGCTCGAACGAAGCCAAATGGCTTTGATGTAAGTCGCTGGTGCAAAAACAGTTCAGTACGGAGTCTTGATCAGCCGGCCCGACGATCGAAGCCAATCGTAGATGGTGGCTTATCGCAGCGAGGCCGATCAAGGCGGAAGGGCCTCTTGAGAGTCATCGCTCGGGGACGTCGGGCGTAGGGTCGCAACGGAATCGCTACAATGGGATGACGATGGGGTCTGGTCGTTCACGGTTCTTCCTGATCCGCGGGTCGTTCCACCAACACGGGCGTTCTGATGCTGACGGGTGACCTGGTTCGTGTGCGGACGTCGAAGGAGCGGATCCTTCCGCTCTACCTCAATCGCAACAGCCCGCAGTGGCTGGAGGCGGCCGAGAGCTTGCTGGCGATCTTCCGCGAGGGCGTGGGGATGACCCGGGGAGAGATCGAGGAGGAGATCGACGACCTGTTCGGAGGGGGAGGGAAGGCAACGCTGGTGCACCGCGGGCTCGCCAAGGTCCTGGAAGACCGCGCCGAGTTCGAGGTCGTGGCCGACGTCCCTCCCGAGCAGATCCGCGAGAAGGTGTTCACCGCCGCCGCCGAGGCACGCCGGAAACTCAGGGCCGCAGCGGCCGAGCCAGGAAGCGAGAGTCAGCCTGAGCGCACGGCCGGCGTTTCCTCGCGACGCGGTGCTGGCCGCCGTGGCCGAGGACTTGAAGCTCGCGCCCGAGATCGTGATGAAGAGCCTCTTCGCGGACCTCCGCGATGAGAACCGCCTGCTCAAGTTCGAGGACATGACGGCCCAGCGGCTGATCGATCGCTACAACGTCGCCCTGGCGCAGGCGGTCCTGCTCCGGTCGGTCCGCGTCGTGGTCGAGATTCGCAACGAGGGCCCCGCGCGTTATCGCCAGCTCTTCCGCCGGCTCAAGTTTCATCGGCTGGTTTTCCGGGTGCAGGGGTCCATGGCCGACGGGTACACCATCCAGATCGACGGGCCGCTGAGCCTGTTCAGTGCGACCACCAAGTACGGCCTGCAGATGGCGCTGTTCCTGCCGGCCCTGCTGCACTGCGACGATTACCGGCTCGATGCCGAGCTGCGATGGGGACCCAGACGCGAGCCGCGGAGCTTCCATCTCGACGCGAGCTCGGGCCTGATCACGCACCAGCTCGATTCCGGCGTTTATGTTCCGGCCGAGATCCCCGCGTTCGTGGAGCGGTTTCGCCAGGTGGCCCCGGCCTGGGAGCTGAGCGAGTTCACCGATGTGGTCGAGCTGGGCCGCGAGGGGGTGTGGGTCCCCGATTACCGGGCCGTGCACAAGGCGACCGGGACCGATGTCTTCATCGAGGTGCTGGGGTTCTGGAAGAAGTCGAGCCTCGACCGGCTGCTCCGATTGCTCCCGCAGCTTGGCCCGCCCCGGTTCGTCCTGGTGATCTCCGAGAAGCTGAAGGTCGATGAGGGATCGCTCAGCGACCTGCCCGGCCCGATCCTCCGGTTCAAGGAGATCCCCATCGCGCAAGAGCTGCTGGCCCTGCTCGAGACGTTCGTGAAGCCGGCCGATTCGACGGGGCGGCTGTTCTGAGCGGATGGCTGCGACGGCCCGATCCCTTGACGATCGCCTCGAAGAACCGTTAGAACGTGGCCATCATCCCTGCTCGATTGACCCAGCCCCGCGGAAACCCCACCTTTCACGAGAACCACGATGAGTCACGACGCGACACTCAAGCGGATCCTGGACGGCGGGCATCGTGGCGGTCGTTCGCGCGGAGTCGAGCGAGTCGCTGGTCGGGGTCGTGAAGGCCCTGGCGGAGGGGGGCGTCACGGCGGCCGAGATCACGTTCACCGTGCCCGACGCCGTCGAGGTGATCCGCCAGGTCCGCCGCGAGGTGGGCGACTCGGTCGTTCTGGGGGCGGGAACCGTTCTCGACCCGGAGACCGCCCGGGCGGCGCTGCTTGCCGGCGCCGAGTACATCGTCTCGCCGGTCGTCAACCTCGAGGTCATCCGGCTCTGTCGCCGCTACGACAAGGCGGTGATGCCGGGTGCGTTCACACCCACGGAGGTTGTCGCGGCCTGGGAGGCAGGCGCCAGCGTCGTCAAGATCTTCCCCGCCGACGTCGGCGGCCCGGCCTACCTCAAGGCGCTTCGCGGCCCGCTTCCCCAGGTCCGGCTGATGCCCACGGGGGGCGTCGATCTCACCACGGCCGAGGCGTTCCTGAGGGCAGGGGCCTGCTGCCTGGGCGTCGGCGGGTCGCTTGTTGAACCCAAAGCTATAGCAGCAAGCGACTTCAGCCGCATTCGCGACCTCGCCCGCCAGTACGTGGCCATCGTCCGTCGGACGTGGGAGCCGCAGTGACGTCGTTCCTCCGATTCCCCCGCACTTGCTCTTCAGCGAGTTTCCCCAGATTTCCCCTTTCCCCCGTTGTAGCCCGCATATCCGGCATTTCCAGCATCAACCGGATCTTCGGCGGATTCATTTCAAGGCAACCGGTAATCAGAGTCGATAAACACGGCATAAGCTGAAAACCGCGCTCGGGATCGGGGCCTCGCGCCGGAAGGCGGTCGCTGGCCTGGCGGAGCGTGCGGGGAGAGCAGCGATCGGGGCGGAGTGGCACCCGCAAATCGGGTGGAGGGTACAGTCTCGTGGGGCCAGCCAGACGCAGGGCGCATGAAGGGGGCTGGGGTCGGAGCCAGAGGGCTCTGGCCATGGGCCTTGGTGCGCTGGCGGTTGCGGCGGGACTGATGCTCGTGCCCCGGGCCTCCAGCGGCCGAGCCGCGCGGCTCGATCCGCGAGCGCCAAGGTTCCGGTGATCTACCAGAAGAAGCGATCGTTCCGCATTCCCTTCCACATCGATGAGCAGGGACGCGCCCGATTGAAGGAGGTCCAGCTCTGGGTCTCCGAGGACTCCGGGTTCCACTGGGAGCCCAGGAGCCGGACCACTCCGGACCTGGGCAAGTTCACGTTCCGCACGGCGCACGATGGCGAGTACTGGTTCGCGACCCGGACACTCACGGTGGACGACGAGTACTCGCCGCCGATGAACCAGACGGTCGAACCGAGCATGAAGGTGATCGTCGATACCAACCCGCCATCCATCGTGCTCGAGCCCGACGGGCGGCGGGGGAGCACGGCCACGGTGCGCTGGGAGGTCAAGGACGAGCACCTCGATCTCAAGACGCTCGTGCTGGAATACCAGGTCGAAGGGGCCAAGGACTGGCGGAAGGTCCCGATCCGCCGCCTCGCGTTGCTCGGGCTCGGAGAGCTGGGATGCGGGCACGGCCGATGCCCTCCGGGTTCGAGCGAGCGTGGCCGACAAGGCGGGAAATGTCGCTGACACGGAGATCGTCATGCCCGAGGGAACGGCCGGCGATTCGGATTTCGCGGCCGTCGATGCGGAATCCCAGGCGCCTCCCGTGGAGCAGATCTCGCGCCCGGGCTCCCCGATTGCCGAGGGGCCGGGATTCCCGCCGATCCAGGAGAATTCGGGGCCAGGCTCGGCCTCGTCATCGAGGTCGGGGTCTCGGCGTTCACTGACTGCCAGGCGGACGCGCGGCGATGACGGCCTGGCCGGCGGAGGGGGATCGTTCCCGCCTGCTCCGGACTGGGATCGAGCCGGAGGAGCGACACCCGGCAGCACACCGTACGGCGAGCGCTCCAGGCGCGACGGCGATCGGGGCAGCACCGGCGTTTGCCAACCCGTTCCCGACGGCCGAGACGCCCGCGAGAGGGGGAACCTCAGCGCCGGGAGATTCGCTCTCGCCCACGGCCCCGGTTGCCAGCGGTGGAGCGGGCGGAACGGATCCCGCGGCAGGCCGTTCCATGCTGGTTCCCAGTCCCCGATTCAAGCTCCAGTACGCGATCGAGGATGCTGGTCCCAGCGGTCCGGCCAGCGTGGAGCTCTGGATCACCCAGGACGGCGGACGAACGTGGATTCGCCGGAGCGAGGATACCGACAAGGTCTCGCCGTTTGATGTGGATCTGGGGGGCGAGGGAACCTTCGGGATCTGCCTGGTGGCGCGATCCGCCTCGGGACTGGGCGATCAGCCGCCGGCCCCGGGCGATCCGCCGCAGAGCTGGGTCGAGGTGGATAGCACTCCCCCGTCGGTGCAGCTTTACCCGCCCCAGATCGGCACCGGCCCTCACGCCGGCAAGGTGGCGATCACCTGGCGAGCCAGCGACCTTCACCTGGCTCCGCGCTCGGTTTCCCTCTTCTGGCGTCCCGACCAGCCGGGCGCCACCTGGCAACCGATCGTCGATGGCCAGGAGAACATGGGCCAGTACGTCTGGACGGTTCCTCCCAGCTTCCCCGCACGGTTCCATCTCCGGGTCGAGGCCGTCGACACCCTGGGCCATCGGGGCGGAGCCGAGACGACCGATTCGGCGCCGGTGATCGTCGATCGCAGCCGGCCCCGGAGCCGGATCATCGGGCTGGACCCGAACGCCCGCGCTGGCGATGGCCCGGGAGCCCGGCCGCTTCGCTGAGGCACCCGGCTGACACGAGGGAAGGCACTGGACCGCGTGCCAGTGCTCCCTCGATGGATTGAGTCGACCGCCGGCGGGGCGATCAGGAGACGCGGCGTTTTCAGGCTGCCGGTCCGAGCAGGTCCTTGACGGCATCACGCTCGGCGATCAGCTCGGCTGCCGAGGCGTCGAGCCGCTTCCTCGCGTCGTCGTCGATGGGGAGTCCTTGAACGATCGACCAGTTGCATCCTCCCCTGGAGACCAGCGGGTAGCTGTAGATCAGGCCGGAGGGAATCCCGTAGCTGCCGTCGGAAACAACGGCCGCGCTGAACCACTCGCCGGCGGGTGTGGGGACGTGCAGCGAGCGGACGCTGTCGAGGGCCGCGTTGGCCGCCGACGCCGCCGACGAGGCGCCCCGCGCCTTGATGACCGCTCCGCCGCGCTTGGCGACCGTCGGAATGAACGTCTCGCCGTACCAGGCCGGATCCGAGATCACACTCGTGGCGGGAACTCCGGCGATCTCGGCGTTCTTGTAATCGGGATACTGCGTGTCGCTGTGATTGCCCCAGATGGTCACCTTCTTCACCGCGGATACCGGTACACCCGCCTTGCTCGCGAGCTGCGAGGCGGCCCGGTTCTGGTCGAGACGGGTCATGGCGAACCAGCGATCGGAAGGAACCTTCGGCGCATGCGACCGGGCGATCAGGCAGTTGGTATTGCACGGATTGGCGACGGTCAACACGCGGACGTTCGGGCCCGCGGCATCGTTGATGGCCTTGCCCTGGCCCGTGAAGATCGGGCCATTCGCCCTGATGAGGTCGGCCCGGCTCATGCCATCCTTCCTCGGCAGACCTCCGACGAGAATCACCCAGTCGGCTCCGGCGAACGCCTCGACCGCCTGGTCGGTCGCTTTCATGTCGGTCAGGAGGGGGAAAGCGCAATCCTCCAGCTCCATGAGGGTGCCCTTGAGGGAAGGAAGGGCAGGGGTGATTTCCAGCAGTTGAAGGGCGACGGGCTGGTCAGGACCGAAGACGGCTCCGGAAGCGAGTCTGAAGAGGAGGGCATAGCCGATCTGGCCTCCCGCACCGGTCACGGCCACGCGAATGGGTGTTGTCATCGTCGTTGCTCCTTGATCTGAAGACACTCTTGGTATTGATCCATCTCAGAACTTCTTCATCGAGACGGCTCGTGCCGTCGGGCACGGAGCCATCGCCCAGGACTCTGGCGCCACCGAAGGGCCTGGTGGGGACGGCCTCGGTGAGGCGGCGAGCCCGCGGATTGGCACCGCCCTCAGCTTGGCGAGCATGAGAGCCATCTCACGAGGCAAGTGGCGGGCGCCGGAGAGCAACACAATTCCCGCGATGACCAGGGCGGGAACCGCGGTGAGCAGGGCCGCAGCCAGGTTTTCGGGGTCGTGGCCGGGCTGGGCCTTGGGCACGGCACCGATGGCGGCCAGGGCCTGACCGAACGGCGTGGCCATCGAGTCGGCCTGACCAAATGTCTGGGCGACCCACGCCATCAGGGTCGGCGACCAGATATCGCCCAGGAGATGCGTGGCGGCCAGTCGCCACGGCACAAGCCACGGCACGCATGTTCGGCATCACCACGTTCCCGATGATGGCGTGGCAAGGGCCGGCATTGGTGAACATAAGAGCGATCGTCATGAAAACGCCCAGGTAGATCATCCCCTCGCCGCGGCCGAAGATCGCCAGTGAGGAGGAAGGGTATCGAGGCCAGCATCGCAATGCCCGGGACGACGAAGAGGGCCCGCGGGTTGATCCGCGAATAGCGATCGGCGGTCCACCCGCCGATCGCCATGCCGGCCACCATGGCCGCGGGCACGGTCAATCCCAGCCAGGAGCTCACCCTGGCCTGGGGCAGATCGTGGACGACCAGCAGGAAGGTGGGCAGCCAGAAGACCAGCCCGCCGATGGCGAACATGGAGAAGGCCAGGCCGAAGACCGAATAGGTGTAGGACGAGTTGACCATCAGGTCGATGTAGTCTTCGCGGCTGGGACCGACCCGCTCATGAAGCCTCAGCCGCTGGGGTTCGACGCCTTCACTGGTGCCCCTGACCGGGTCGGGAAGGCAGAGGGCCAGGAGGGCCAGGACCACACCAGGAGCCCCCGCGAGCAGAAAGGCCGTGTGCCAGGATGCGGCCCGGGCGATCGCCGAGCCCACGCCCAGCCCCAATGCCGCTCCCAGGGGCATCGCCAGGTAATACGCCGAGAGCACCCGGGCCCGCACGCCGCGAGGAAACAGGTCCATCAGGAACGTCATCGCGATCACGCCGAACGTCGATCCTCCGATGCCAACCAGCACCCGGGCCAGTTGCAGTTGATCGTACGATCTCGCCAGCCCCGTGCCCACCGTCGCCAGGCTCCAGATGGCAATGCCAATCGCCATCAGCCGGGGCCTGCGGAACCGATCGGCCAGATAGCCGATGATCGGGCTCCAGATGGCATAGCTCAGAAGCAGAATCGTCGCCAGCCACCCGGCCTGGATATCGGTCAGCCCGAGCTCCTCGCTGACCGGCCGCAGCACCGCCGGGAGCAGCCAGCGGTCCAGTGAATCCAGCAGGTGCACGAGGAAGAGGAGCCCGAAGATGCCCCAGGCCAGGCGGTGCGCGATCTCCCGGCGATCGCCGGAGGAGGCCCCGCTGGGGCCGAGTGCGGCGATGAGTCGGGCCCGGCACCAGATGCGTCACTGCCCTGCTCGGCCAAGTTGGAGCTCCAGGGGTCACCAATCGCGCTCGACCGGTCGCTCCGACGCAACCGTCTCGAATCAAGAACGCCGAAGTTCGCGCTCGCGTCAGGGAACAGGTTACCGGAGGCCTCCAGAATCCTCGCAAGGACCCCAACCTCGACCTCCAACCCGGTCAAAACCGATGGTACGCGAGGCGTGACAGGTCGTCCAGGGGGCTGACTCGCGGGGCCGGTTGCGTTGCACTCGACGACCGCTCTCGGCAAAATTCCGCATCAACCGGGGCATTGCGGCGAAACAGCCGGGGAGCGATCATGCCGATTCGGGCCGGACGACCCGATGCGGGGATAGGCCCTGCCCGGACGTTCCGCGCATTGCTCTTCCGGAGCCTGCTCATGATCATCCAGGAACAGATCCAGCGGAGAACCCGCGGCCACCGCGACATGCACGACCTGACCGACGAGCTCCGGCAGCTGGTCGAGAAGTCGGGCATCGCGCGAGGCATTGCCTCGCTCTGCAATATCGGCAGCACGGCGGCACTTGGCACGATCGAGTTCGAGCCGGGACTCGAAGAGGACCTGCCGGCGATGCTCGACCGCCTCATCCCCCCCAGCCGGGACTACGGCCACGAGCGCGCCTGGCACGACGGCAATGGCCATTCCCACCTCCAGGCCACGCTGCTTGGCCCCAGCCTGACCGTGCCGATCGCGGACGGACGGCTGCTGCTGGGCACCTGGCAACAGGTGTTCCTGATCGAATGCGACATCAGGCCCAGGCAGCGCACCCATCGCCGTCACGATCATCGGGGAATGAGGAGGCCGGGGATTCTTCGAGTCGCTCAACGCGAGCCTCTTGACACTCCATTAGTTGATCTGTAAACTATTGACGTGGTGAGGAGTCGAGCGACTCATCCCCGGAGTGAACCTGTGGCTTCGCGTAAGCTCCAGCGAGAGATTGGCAAGCGGCAGCCGTTCGGTACGCCGCAGGAAGAGGCAATGCTCAACCTCTTGCGGACAACCGACCAGGTGCAGATCCACTTCACCAGGCTGTTCCGGGAGTACGGGCTGACCTCGTCGCAGTACAACGTGCTGCGCATCTTGCGAGGCGAGGGAAAGCCGCTGCCGATCCTCGAGATTGCCCAGCGGACCGTGACCGTCGTGCCCGGGATCACCGGGTTGATCGACCGGCTGGAGCAGGCCGGAATGGTCTGTCGGCAGCGGTGCTCCGAGGACCGCCGCGTGATCTACGTCGCCATCAGCGACCCGGCGCTGAAACTCCTCTCCCGCCTGGACGGACCGGTCCAGGAACTTCAGCAGCATCTCCTCGCGCACCTGAAGCCCGCGGAGCTGAAAACCCTGATCCTCTTGCTCGAGAAGGTTCGCGAGACAGCAACGCTCAGGATAGGTTTTTTTTCGGAATATCGTTGACAGATCAATCATTTACATGCAGAGCACAAGGGGGATGTCATGATCCGGAGGAGACCCGCCGCGGAGCGTGGGCATGCCGACCTGGGGTGGCTGAAGACGAGTTACAGCTTCTCCTTCAACACGTACCACGACCCGGCGCACATGGGGTTTCGCGCACTTGCGGGTGATCAACGAGGACGTGGTGATGCCCGGGCAGGGTTTCGGCATGCACGGGCACCGCGACATGGAGATCGTGACCTACGTGATCAGCGGCGCCCTCGAGCACCGCGACAGCCTGGGCAACGGCGGCATTCTCCGCGCCGGCGAATTGCAGCGAATGACCGCGGGGACAGGAATCCGGCACAGCGAGTTCAATCCGTCCAGCGATCAGCCCGTTCATCTTTACCAGGTCTGGTTGTATCCCGATCGCCAGGGGCTCGAGCCAGGCTACGAGCAGAGGCGATTCGAGCCCGGTGACGGGCGTCGGGCGTGAACCGCTACGGCTGGTCGCCTCGCCCGATGGCCGGGAGGGGTCGCTTGTGATCCACCAGGATGCGAAGGTTCTCCTGGGGTCGGCCGAGCCAGGGAAGCCACTGCTCTACCCGCTCAAACCCGCTCGCCACGGCTGGATCCAGGTGGTGGCCGGGTCGGTTCGCCTGAACGGCCAGGTGCTCGAGACCAGCGACGGGGCAGCGATCAGCGATGAGCAAGAGCTCAGAATCGAGGCCCTGGAGCCCTCGCAATTCCTGTTGTTCGATCTGGCCTGAGGTCTTCGCGATCCGAGAAGGAGCTATGCATGAGCATCATCCTTGAAGGGATCTGTAAGCCTCACCGGCCGGTCCGCTGGCCGCAATCCTTGACGAGGAAGTGTTCACTTTCGACGCTCGCTCGTCAGCGGCTAAATTACCCTATGCGGCTGTGACCGCGTGCGCGGGGCAACACAGAGACGAAAGCAACAAAATCAGGAGCAAGCACGATGCATCCCACTCGCAACAATCTGCCTGAATCGACTCGCTCGACGATGGTTCAGCTCCTCAATCAGCGCCTGGCCGTTTCGATCGATCTTCAATTGCAGGCCAAGCAGGCCCACTGGAACGTCAGGGGCCCGCACTTCTACTCTTTGCATAAGTTGTTCGACGAGGTCGTGGAGCAAGCCATAGAGTTCACCGACACGATCGCCGAGCGGGTGGCCGCCTGGGGGGAATCGCCGAGGGGACACTCGCAGCCGTTGGACCCCGCACGGGCCTTCCGCCCTATTCGCTGGCGATCAAGGACGGTCGCGATCACGTGGACGCCCTTTCCACGGCGCTGGCGGCGTTCGGCAAGCACGTGCGCGCCGCGATCGACGTGGCCGCATCCTCCGGCGATGCCGACACGGCAGACCTCTTCACCGAGGTCTCGCGAGAGACCGACAAGCTGCTCTGGTTCGTCGAGGCCCACCTCCACGCCGAACGGTGAGAGAGGTGGTGTGGCGCGTGGGATGAGGAAACCACATGTGACTACGACGGGCATGACTCTCAGGAGAGCATAATCGCCATGAGTGAGCCATCAGCTGAGCTCGAATCCTGCGCTGGCCGGCAGTACCGAGCGATTCGTACAACAAGCGGCTGGTGCGGGTCGCGCCGCGGGGGCACGCGGGCCGGGGCCGACGTCAAGCAGGTCGACCTCCGCGACTATGCCCTGCCGCTCTTCGACGAGGACCTGGAGAAGGAGCCCGGCATGCCGCCGGCGGGGCAGCGGCTCAAGGCACTCTTCCGCGAGAGCGACGGGTTCCTGATCGCTCGCCCGAGTACAACAGCTCGATCACGGCCGTGCTGAAGAACGCGATCGACTGGGTCTCACGCCCTGCACCGGGCGAGCCCCGCTGGTGGGCTTCACCGGCAAGGCGGCCGTGCTCGATGAGCGCCTCGCCGGGGACTGGGCGGCCTCCGCGGCCTGGTGCACCTCCGGTCGATCCTCGGCAATATCGGCGTGATCGTCCTGCCGGACCAGGTCGCGGTGCCTCGGGCCTTCGAGGCCTTCGCTCTCGACGGCATGCTCATCGACCCCAAGCAGCAAGCCGCCGTCGCGGGGCTGGGCACGAAAGCTTGCCGGTTCCTGAAGAAGCACATGGGATAATCCGGAACGATATGGAACCACGGTTATCGACGGTGAGGGAAAATGATCACTTACTCCGGTCGTCACTGGTTCCGCAGGGTGTTGTTCAGGTTCGTGGTGTAAATCGTGCCCTGGAACAACACTCCCGCGGTGCCCGAGGAGAAGGACCGGAGCGGGCGTTTTCCGCCCGGGGTGTACTGGATCTGGAGGGTTCCGCTGCCGCTGCCGTTGGTGAAGATACCGCCGCTCGCGGCGTTCTCGGTCCAGGTGAAACGGGTTGGCCTTCCCGCGCGGTCGAGGGAGGTAGGATCGCCCTGGAGATCGAGGATGAGCTGGTTGCCGGTGTTCGAGACGTTCTTGACCGTCATGACCGCCTGACCGACGATCGGCTGCGCGGGTCCTTGGGTATCGCAAAGGCCAGTTGCAGGTCGCCGTGCAGGAAGGCCGTCGAGATCCCGCCGCCATAGATGTAGGTCTGAGAGACCTGGTCGGTGAACCGGGGAAGTCCCACGACAAAGGGCCCTTTGAAGCGGGCACTGAAGCGCTCGCGGGCAAGCTCGTGCGGCGTGGGCGTCCCCGAGGCCTGAAGGGGGACGATCCCGGTTGACGAGGGAATCAAGCTCAATCCACCCGACGCCGCGATGAGCGATGAGCTCGAGAGGACCTCGCGGACCTCGAGCCCCTCGAAGACCAGGGTGAAACGGCGACGTGATCGATTGCCACGACTGCGGGAATCCATCGAACAACCTCGCTTCTTCAGGGCCTGAGAACGACTGATCCGGGCCTGGGATCGCCTAGGGCAAGAGCCGTGTGCCGACGGCCGTGTTCAGGTCGAGCATGGCCCGGCGATGCCTGACCACGGAGTCGCGGTAGTCCTTCACTCGATCGTTGAAGTCCTTCTGGGCACTGAGGAATTCGAGCACGCTGGTCGAGCCTCCCTGCCAGCGGCGCTAGGCCGCGTCGCGAACGCGCCGGGAGGCGGGCAGCACTTCACGCTCCTGCTCGAGCATGGCGTCCAGGCTGAGCTGGAACTCGCGCACCGCCTCGGCCACCTCGTCCTGGACCTGACGCTCGAGCTGGGCGTACTGGACCTGGGTCTGGGTGACATTGATCTTGGCACGCTCGATATTGCCCTGGTTCCGGTTGTAGATGGGCATGGGCGCCGTGATGCCCAGAGCCCAGGAGAGCGGGCTCTTCAGTCCGAAGGGCCGGTTGTCCTGCAAGGTGTAGGGTTGGTAGAGCAGGTAGAAGTCGGAGAGCCGCTCTCGCTTGGCCGACACGACCTCGGCCTCGGCGCGCCGCAGACCCAGGCGAAAGGCGGTCAGGTCGGGCCGGGATTGCATCGCGGTCTGGACCAGCTCTTCCTCATTTTGGGGCAAAGGCCGGTCGTCGCGAAGCTTGTCGCGAATCCGCACGGCCAGCGACTGGTTGCGGGCGATGTTGAGCATCTGCGAGAGGGTTCGCGTGGTCCTGGAGACGGCCTGCTGGGCCTCGCGAACCTGAAGCTGGGCTTGCTCGACCTGAGCCTGCAGGGCAAAGACCGGATCCTCGGAGATCTGCTTGCCCTTCAAGAGATCCTCGTTGACCTTCAAGAGCTGCGTGATCCCCTTCAGGTAGGTCTGGCTGAAGGTCAAGGTGAGCTCGGCCGCCGCGACATCGACGAAGGCCGTGTAGAGGTTGTCGACCTGCTGTCGGACGGCATCCTGGAACTGGGCCTCGATGGTCCGCCTGGCAGCCCGCGCGACCTCGGTTCGCGCCTGCCGCTTGTGGTTGACGTCGAGCGGATGCGTGATGTTGACATCGTACTGGGTCTGACCGCCGGGACTGGCCCGGCTGTATCGGCCGTAGGGCACGAGCTGCGAGTCGGCATAGAAGACCGGGTTGGCGCGGAGGCTGGCGGTCAAGATGTCGGCATCGGCCATCGGGATCTCGTACCGCATGGCGATGATGTTGAGGTTCTGGCGAATCATCAGGTCGATGGAGTCGTTCAGACTCATCCCGTTCTCGGCGCCGACGACGAGAGACCCTTCCGGCAGGTCGAGCTCCCCATAGGCCGGCACGTTGGCGTTGGGGAGCGCGGGGATCTTGAAGTTCGGCTGGCCCTCGCGCCGGTCGCGCAGTCGCCTGCGGGTTCAGTCCGCTGATCGGAGCGCGACTGACCGACGGCCCGGCTCGGCCGCCGATCGGCGCCTCCGTCGAGCCGGGCAGGTTCTGGAACAAGCGAGAACCCAGCCGCACCGATCGCCGGTCCCACCATGCTCTCGCCGCTGCTCACGCCTGGCGGATTGTCCACGTCCACCGTTGGCCCCTGGGCCCATGCATGAGATGCCGCCGTCACGCAGATGGCCCCGATCAGAAGCCCGAACCCACGGCGCCAGTACCGTTTGCTTCCAGGCGATGGGCTCATGCGTTTCCTGACTCCCGCGCCGCCACGGCGACAAATGACAGCGCCACTCCCGCCGGCCGCATTCCGA
>CAWFJM010000079.1:0-34518 GCA_963816015.1 uncultured Planctomycetaceae bacterium
TGCAGGAGGATTGCAAAGTCGTCATTTGATCGCCCCGATCAACTTCAGCGCCTTTCGCAACCTTCGTCCCAAGTGATCAGCACGGGCTCGAATGGGGAGATCGTCGGGCAGTCCTGGGATCAGGCGCAGAACTGTTAACGCGGCGTTCCGAAGCGAGGCGAGTCGTTCGGCCAAGCCCGGCCGTATGCTCCACTGGCGGTCCTCGTCCCACCACCGGTCCTTGATGAAGTGCAGGCCGTTCTCGACACACCAATGGCCCCGGACCAAGCGCATCAGTTGCTCAGGACTGACCTCATCGGCCGAGAGACTGGCGATGAAATAACGGGTCTCATGGCGGGTGACGGTCCCCCGGAGACGGACCTCGGAATCGACCCGCAGGATCAGTTCAATGCCGGGGAATGAGGTTGCCTCGCGGATGTAGTCGACGCATTCGCCCTCACGGATCCAGAGCTTGCGGGTGTGGATCTCGCCCCCTTTTTCTCCCGAGTTTCCACGTCGGGGCATGGGGCGGCGGCGAAGCTGGCCCGGACGGCTTCGACCAGATCAGGCTGGTTGTCTTTCACCGCAAACAAGAAATCGCGGTCAGCTTCAAGGATCACCTGGGCCCAGGGGCGTTGCGTGAACAGGGCATCGGCCGTGAAGAGGCGGAGCAATGGGTAATGCTCCAGCAACTCCGCCAGGCCGGCTTTCAACGCCTGAGGTTCCGTCGGTTTGCCGTCGGTCACGGGGAACTGAGCCAAACTCAGACCGAGTGGGTGCGCGACAACGTTGAGCATGTGGACGGGATCGCCCTGGGCATCGTGCCCTTGCTTGCTGGTCTTGCCGTCGGCGGACGCCGTGACGGCCAACGCGGTCTGCGGCAGAGTGACCAGCCAGCGAGCGAAGACATCGCGGAACTGCTCCAGAGCGAATCGCGCCATGGCGCGGCTGATGGTCGTGGCATGAGGCGGCTTTTTGCGGGTAAAGCCCAAGGGGCCCTTGAGGACCCGCCAATGATCGTTGGCCCAACGCTGCAGCGAGGCAAAATCGGTCTGGCGACAGAGTAAGCCTAGGAACGTCAGCGCCAGCATCGAGGTGAAGGGGTGGCGGACCCGCGCGGCTTACGGGGGTCGGCGATTTGATCAAAGGCATCAAGCAGCGAAGCGATGGGTGCGGCCATCCGTGACCTAGCCTCAAAGGGTGTCCTTCCAATGGATAGAGGCAGAATGATAACTCAGGGACCGATCACTTTGCAATCCTCCTGCGAGTTGATGGGCAGAGCTGGTTCTTTGAGGTCATCGCCCTCATCCGGTATGATCCCAGGAGTCGCAAGGAGCGAGAGGAATCCTTCAAGCGGGCCGTAAGGCAGCTCGAGGCGGGCCAGTCTCCCGAGCGGGTCGGGATCACCGGCCTGGGAATCCACCCTCCATTGGCACCGTGATGCTGTCCGTCCTGGAAGTGGCTTAGGGGGCTGGCAAGAATAACCTATCTATTTCCGGCCCTGGGCCGTATGGTGTAGTTCCAGTCCCCATGGAAGCTCTCCCGCTCGATTGAGAGACTCTCCATCTGCTGCTTCGTGACCTCTTGGCCGATCGGATAGGCACTCCGGTCTAATTCCGCCCGGATCTCCAGGCCCGTCTCGGTCGTCGTACTTCCGATCAAGTTCACTACCACCTCATGATCGACCAGCGGGCGGCCCCGCCAGTTCTGCGTGATGTGGCAGAACATCCGGTGTTCGATCTGATTCCACTTGCTCGTCCCCGGCGGGAAGTGGCACACCGTGATCCGCAGGCCGGTCTCATCGGCCAACTCCTGCAACTGCACCTTCCAGAGACGGCAACGGCTCCCGTTCGAGCCGCCGCCATCGGCAGTGATCAGCAGTTGGGTCGCACCCGGATACATCGGGCTTCCCATGTGTCGCCACCACCGCCTCAGCGTCTCGACGGCGAACTCGGCCGTGTCATGATCGACGCCCACGCTCACCCAGCCGGCGTCGGCCGCCAAGTCGTACACCCCGTAGGGGATCGCCTTGCCCAGCTTCGGGTCCAGGAAATCATGGATGCGGACCTGTTCGGGGCGACCCTGGGGCTGCCACTCCCGTCCGCCGTTCTTGAAGTCGCCGACCAGTTCCTTCTTCTTGGTGTCCACCGAGACGACCGGCTGGCCCCGCCGCTGATACGACTTGACCCGTCGGTTGATGTGCTCGAACTGGGCGTTGCGGTCGGGATGGCCGCTGCCTTCCCGGGTCTTGCGGTTGGATTGGAGGCTGTAACCGAGCTGGCCCAGCAGAGTGCTGACCGACCTGGGACTGACTGTGTGACCCTGGCGGCGCAACTCAACGGCCAACTTGGCGGCACTCTTGCAGGTCCAGCGCAACGGCGACTTGGGGGTCGCCACGGGCCGACGGCTCGACCAACGCCTCCAGGGCGCCCATCAGGCCAGGATCGTGATGCGTCAGCGGCTTCCGTCCCCCGCCGGGGCGGCGGACACGTCGGGCCATGCCGGGTGGATCGGGCGTGCCGCCGGGTTGACGCAACTGCCGCAATCCGGCCCGGATGGTCACGTGAGTCATGCCGGTGGCCTCGGCGACCCGGGTGATCCCTCCACGGCCGATGGCCGCCGCCTCGGTCGCCGCCCAGAGGCGACAGGCGCGCTCATCGAGGACGGGCTTGAGGGCCTCGTACTTGACCTTGAGGCTCTCGACGGTGGAGGCGTCCATGAGAGCGAACGTACCACAGCGGCTCAGCGACTCGATAGATTATTCTTGCGAGCTGCCTTACCCTCTGCTGGTCGTCGGGCTGCTCGTGCTGACCGGGCTGGCCATCGCGGGTCTTTCGCTCGGCCGCCGTCCGTCCGATCGAGCACGCTTGATCCTGGCCCGGGGTGCGCTGGCGGGCGCGACGACCCTGATCGGCCTAGGAGTCTGTCTGTTTATCACCCTTTGACGGAATTGGCTTGATATCTTGGCTCAGAGGCTCTCTTTCCTTTTGGTGCTTCCGATCGGCAATCGTCCAGGGTCCTGGTAGCCTCGGAGCACTCCATTTCGGTCGCGGACGGTCGATTTTGGCCGTTCGGCGGCGTCAATTAGCCTGCCGCCGCGCCCTGAGCTTGCCGCCACAGCTTCAGAAGGTTGTGCACCATGCACATCAACCGCCATTCGCCACGCATCGCCACCAGGCCACGCATCGAGAACTGGCGGAATCCCAGCACCTGTTTTATCTGACCAAAGATCGGCTCGATGATCCCCTTCCGCTTGGCATACACGTCCCGGCCTTTCTTGGTCCGCAGTTTCCTCGCCATCCGTTGCTTGGCCGACAGGCTTTGGGGGATGCGGCCACGCGGCACGGGCGGGATCTCCTCGTTGTGTTTCAATCTCTCGGTCGCGATGTAGGGGTCGATGTCTCGCTGCTCCAAGGCCGAGGCGTTGGCTTCACTGTAGTAGCCCGAGTCGATCACCGCAGATCCGATCGCTTGCTCCACACCGGCAGCCTTCAGGTTCTCCAAAGTCTGGTCGACCATCGGCACCGCCTGGCGCTTGTCGTTGGCCTGATCGGTCACGTCAGCGGCCAATATGATCTGGTTCTCGTTGGCCACCGCCTGTGCGTTGCCGCTTTGATCCCAGCCCTTGTTCGAGGCTTTCATGATCCGCGATTCGGGGTCGGTGAAGTTGATCTGGTCCTTGGGCTCGGGAACTGCCTCTCCTGGTGGTTTGGCCGGTGGTGCCTTGCCTTCCGCCACGCGTCGGGCTGCCTCCGCTTCCGCTTCGGTCCGTGCCCGTTCTTCGAGCAGGGCCTTCGCCTCCTTGATCTTGGCCAAGCGACTTGCTCGTCGCTTCAACTCTTCCGGAAGTTCGTCTCCACTACGGTCTCGACCCAGCGCGTCATCCTCGGCCGCGTCGGTCGCTTCGGCCTCGGCCAGGAGTCGGGCAATTTCCTCCTCCAGCCGTTTCTCCTCCTCCTTCATGCGGTTGTAGCTCATCGCCTTGTGCCGCGAAGCGTTAGCCTTGATCTTGGTGCCGTCCAAGGCAATCGTCCCAACCCGGGTCAACCCGGCCAGGGCACACAGCTTGAGTACTTCGAGGAACAGGGCTTCCAATCGAGCCCGGTGGACTTTGCGAAAGTCGCTGATGGTACGGAAGTCGGGCACGTCCTCACCGACGATGATCCGGCAAGCGACGTCGGTGTGGCAGCGACGCATGATTTTTCGCGACGAACGCGTGCCCGTGGCGTAGCAGTACAGCAGCAGCGCAACCATCATCCTCGGGTGAAATGGCGGCTGACCCCGCAATTCACGCTCGTAATACGCGAAGATGGGGGTCAGGTCGAGCGTGGCAACGGTTTCCATCATGAAGTAGACCAAGTCGTCTTCAGGCAGCCAGTCCCGTGGGGAGGGCGGAAACATATACGCCTGGTCGGGCGACCACTCGCGATAGGTCTTGCTCATGCCACAATCTCGCCGAATCCGGGGTCTGCAAGCCGTTCGCCAGCGGATTATTCGAATCCCAACTCCAAAAGGCAATACTCGGACAGACTCCTAGAGAAGCGACCCGAGGGACCGGCCGGTTCCCCCGGGTCGCTCATCAACGTTCATCATTCGCACAGGTTGATCGGTGACCCGACCCTCTGGACCGATTCGTCTCGGGAATCTTCCTGAGGGGGATATCACTGGTTTTCAGGGCTGCGTCTGGGACGCATCATCGGGAGGGAAGGCATGAAGCTCGAGATCGAGTCCCGCGGCCTCACTCGAGGTCGCCCTGAAGGCTGCCCGTGGGGGCGGGATTAGAACACGTGGATAGCATTCCGGCCACCGAGGCCAGGGGAAGCATCGACAGCGTGGGCACCAGCATCGTGGGCAGCCAGTAGATCAACATCATCATTCAGCTCTCCGGGATCCATCGGCGGGGCGCACACGCGCCCCATCAAAATGTCCGACCTCCGTGGGGAGCAAATGCAATGCCTTCCTTCGTGACGCAGGTGCAATATCGCCCGTGCACGCCATCACAAGTCCCTGCCGTTGCTTCGATTGAGAGGCTGTTCAACATTGCCGAGCGATCGGATCATAGCTGTTGTACATTTTGTCCCATGCGCATTTTGTCAGCCGTCGACTGCCAGATCTAGAAGCGGGGTAGCCTTTCGGACTCGCCTGTGACGTGCCTGGCCGCCAAGCCCTCCCCACGGAATACCAGGGATCAAGAACAGTCCGGCCTTCTGAGCTCGAAGCAATCATGCAGGAGTGGACGCCCTCATGATTGTGAGCTAATCCTTGAGTAGCGGATCGCAAGGCGAAAGATCAGGCCAGGAAGGCGTGATCAGAGCCGCCGATCCCCGTTGAGCGCTCGCTCAAGCTGAGGAAAGCCCTGACGGCCCCGAAGCGCGCCATTCGGCGCGACGTCGAGAGTGCCGTCCAGCCCACGCCAGGCACGATCCGCCAGTCCATGATCCACGCTCAAACCGTGGGTTACCCCACGAATGGCCGGGTCGAAGCAGGTTGAAGTCCCAGGACACAGGCGTCGGTCTGCGCACTGCGTCCTCCGGGGCCTTCAGCCCGCCCGTCCTAGTCACCCCGGGGCAGCCCCACCGAACGAGGCTGTATGAAACGAAAATTGATATTAGAATGTCTGGAAACCAAGTCGCTGCTGGGCGTCATGATGGGCCTGACACTCGCCCCGACCCTGGCGCTGCGTCCTGTCATCGAGACGCTGCCGCCACCTCAACCGGAACCGGATCCGGGTCCTCTCCCCACGGACAACCCCCCGATTGTCCTTCCGCCTCTCCCGCCGTCGGGACCAGTCGGTCCGGGGTGATCGGCGGGTTCATGAACTCGTATGCGCCGTTGGCGTCCGTCCGGGTCGTCGCGTGCACGGTGAGACCTTGAAGGTCAACCCCGTCGAGCGTGATCAGCACGTTGACGATGCCGAAGTCGGGCGAGTCCATGACCCCATTGTGGTTCACGTCCCAGTAGACGAGGCCCGAAAGACTCCCTGCGGACATTTCGGCGAAGTTGTTTCCGGCGCCATTGACACCCGGCTGCAAGATGATGCTGGTCAGGGTGTCATTCGGCCCCACCGTTCCCCCCTGGGTGCCGATCGGGTTCTTCCCGCTGTAGTAGCCGCTCGGCCGGGTCTCGGTGATTGTATAGGTCCCGGGCCTCAGCTCGTTGAGGGCGTAGCGACCACCCGCGTCGGTCGACACCACCGTGTGGATGGGCTGGGCGAGGTCGTCAGTTCCGGTCAGCGTTATGGTGACGCCGGGGATCCTCTGGATCGCCCGGGTCCTGGACGCCATTGTCGTTGAGGTCGACGAAGACCGTACCCGCGAGGCTGGAGGGGACGAACTCGCCGAAATTGTTGCCGATCCCACTGGTCGAGGCGCCCACGGGGAGAATCAAGCTGCTCAGGACGTTCGCGGGGGGTGGGGCCGCCGTTCCCCTACGAGCCGAGAGTGTTCTTGCCGCTCAGGAATCCTGCGGGCTGTGTTTCCGTCAGGGTGTAAGCTCCAGGGCGGAATTCAAAGAAGCTGTAGTTCCCCGATGCGTCGGTCGTGGTTGTCAGACTGGTCGCGCGCCTGGTGATAAGTGATGTGCTATTAAAGACTTTCGCCACAATATGATACGGCAATACGCAAAGATCTGCCCAGGTCCGAGACCGCGTTGATCGGTCGGAGGACTCTTTTCTTTTCCGGGGCGGCTCATTAGAATACTCCATTTATTCATGAAACTGAGAAACTCGCCGATTACACCAGGCGAGCCTGTCAGGTTTGCGAGGCGGATCGGATCAGGGACCACGGCAAGCGATCGTGACCTGGATGACTGGGGACCTCGCCAGGAGTGCTGAGGAATGTACGCGATCATCGAGGATGGCAGCCATCAGTTCAGGGTCCGCGAAGGGGACCACCTTCGGGTTGATCGTCGCGAAGGAAAAGCCGGAGACGAGGTCGTTTTCGCTAAGGTCTTGTTAATCGCCGGCAATCCCGCGGGACCAACCATTGGGACCCCCCAGATCGACGGTGCCCGAGTGGTCGGAACCATTATTGACCAGTTCCGCACCAAGAAGATCATTATTCAGAAGTTTCGTCGGCGCAAGAACGTCCGGCGACGCCGAGGCCACAGGCAACCCTACACGACCGTGCGGATCACCAGTTTGCTCCAGGCCCATTGACTCTCCTTTTTTAGAAGGCACAGTTTTCTAGATTCCGTTGACCGCTCGATGATGCCGAAGGTTCCGGCGAACGGGTCGTTTTCTTGTTTCCAATCACGTGGCAGATGCTTACCATGATCGGCGTCGTGCGACCGGTCAGGTTTGTTGGCTGAACCGGTCGGGGCTCATGATGAGCGGGCCAGGGCATCTTGGTCTCATGCCGTCGCGGAATTGCCCGGACTTATGAAGTTACGGCATCGCAATTGCTTGCTGCATCCCATGCTTCTGCTTCCAAATGAATTGCGGTCAGCCATTTCCGCGGAGGTGCTCGTTCGCGGGGGGCGTGCTTAGCTTCCCCTTCCTCATGGCGTCGTTGCAGGATGCCGATTCTTAGTTCACGGAGATTCATCTCTGGACTTTTGGACACAAATCGGCTACACCCGGATGCTGGTCGGTCTGCGAGCACGGCTCCGGGCGTCGTCTCAATGGAGTTCAGCCCATGGCAACGGTAGGCGAACGGGCGGGGTTGGTGACCGCTGCGGGACAGGTGGGGACCGAGCCGGAGGGCTCCAGGGACCGGGGGCGAAAGCGGGCGGGGATGGAGGTTCCCCGGGTCTTCAGTACCGAGGGGGTCAGCCCGTTTGACCAAATCGACTGGGATTTCCGCACGGCGGAGATCAAGGACGAGCGCGGCCGGGTGATCTTCCAGCAGACCGATTGCGAGATTCCGCGAGGCTGGAGCCAGCTTGCCACCAATGTGGTCGCCAGCAAGTACTTTTACGGCGACGTGGCCAGCGGCAACGGAAGCCCCGCCGAGGGCAAGCGGGAGTACTCGGTTCGCCAGCTCGTTGACCGCGTGACCCGGACGATCGCCGACTGGGGGAAGGACGACGGCTACTTCGCGACCTCTGAGGATGCCGAGCGGTTCTACGAGGAGCTGACGTCCCTCTGCTTGAACCAGTACGGTTCCTTCAACTCTCCGGTCTGGTTCAACGTCGGGCTCTTTCATCGCTACGGAATCGCCGGACCGGCGAACAACTGGCAGTGGGACGACGAGACCCGCACGGTCGTCCGGGCCACCAGCGCCTACCAGACGCCCCAGGCGTCGGCCTGCTTCATCCAGAGCGTCAGCGACGACATGGAAGGAATCATGCGGCTGGCGCACAGCGAGGCCATGCTGTTCAAGTTCGGCTCGGGGACCGGCACCGATCTCTCGACCCTCCGCTCGAGCCGGGAGAAGCTCTCCGGCGGCGGCAAACCCTCCGGTCCGGTCAGCTTCATGCGGGTTTATGATGCGATTGCCTGCGTCGTCAAGTCGGGCGGCAAGACCCGCCGTGCCGCCAAGATGCAAACGCTCAAGTGCTGGCACCCCGATATCCTCGAATTCATCGAATGCAAGACCCGCGAGGAAGCCAAGGCTCAGGCCCTGATCCGCCAGGGCTATGAGGCCAACTTCAACGGTGAAGCCTACAGTTCGGTGATGTTCCAGAACGCCAACCTCTCGGTCCGCTGCAGCGATGCCTTCCTCCGAGCCGCCGAGAACGATCAGGAGTGGACCACCCGGGCGGTCACGACGGGCCGGCCCATGGGAACTCACCGGGCCAAGTTGCTGCTGGACAAGATCGCCGAGGGAACATGGCTCTGTGGCGACCCGGGTGTCCAGTACGAGGACACGATCCAGCGCTGGCACACCTGCCCGAACACCGCGCCGATCAACTCGTCAAACCCGTGCAGCGAGTACATGTTCATCGACGATTCGGCGTGCAACCTCTCGTCGCTGAACCTGATGAGGTTCTGCCGCGAGGATGGGACCTTCGACGCCGAGCGGTTCCGGGCGGCGGCGCGGATCTTCATCACCGCCCAGGAAATCCTGGTTGACCACGCCAGCTATCCGACCGACAAGATCGCGCTGAACAGCCACCGCTTCCGGCCGCTCGGGCTGGGCTATGCCAACCTGGGCAGCCTGCTGATGGCCTCTGGCCTGCCGTACGACTCGGACGAGGGCCGGGCCCTGGCCGCGTCGATCACGGCCATCATGCACGGCCAGGCGTACCTGACCAGCGCTGAGCATGCCGCGCACATCGGCCCGTTCGATGGGTTCGCGCTCAATCGCGAGCCGATGCTCAAGGTCATGGAGATGCACCGCGCAGCCGCCGAGGCGATCGATGCCTCGGCGCCCGAAGACCTCCGTGCAGCCGCCCGCGCGGTCTGGGCCGAGTGCCTTGACCTGGGCCGCAAGCATGGCTATCGCAACAGCCAGGTGACGGTTCTGGCACCCACCGGCACCATCGCCTTCATGATGGATTGCGACACCACGGGCATCGAGCCGGACATCGCCCTGGTGAAGTACAAGCAACTGGCCGGCGGCGGCATGCTCAAGATCGTCAACCGGACCGTGCCCATGGCCCTTCAGAAGCTGGGCTATGACGAGCCGACGATTCGTGGCATCCTCGACCACATCGACGAGCACGACACGATCGAGCAGGCCCCGGGCCTGAACGATGAGCACCTGCCGGTCTTCGACTGCGCGTTCGCTCCCCCCAGGGAGGCCGCAGCATCCACTTCCGCGGCCACCTCAAGATGATGGCCGCCGTGCAGCCGTTCCTCTCCGGGGCCATCTCCAAGACCTGCAACGTGCCCCACGAGGCCACCGTTGACGACATCCGCAACGCCTACCTCGAGGGCTGGAAGCTCGGGCTCAAGGCGCTTGCCATCTACCGCGACGGCTCCAAGGGAAGCCAGCCAGTCTCCACCAAGTCCGAGTCGAAAGACGCGACCGGCGCGGAAGCCGCACCGGCGTCCGCCGAGCCGGCAGCTCCAGTGCCGCCAGCCCCGACTCACCCCGCTCCTGCGCCCCAGGTCGTCTACCAGCCCCGGCGCGAGCGGTTGCCCCACACCCGCAACAGCCTGACCCACAAGTTCGACATCCACGGACATGAGGGATACATCAATGTCGGCTTCTATCCGGACGGCCGTCCTGGCGAGCTCTTCATCACCATGGCCAAGGAGGGCTCCACGATCGGCGGGCTCATGGACGTCCTCGGAACGGCCATCTCGATCGGCCTTCAGTATGGCGTGCCGCTGGAGGTCTTCGTCAACAAGTTCGCCCATAGCCGGTTCGAGCCGGCCGGGTTCACCAAGAACCCGGACATCCCCATCGCCAAGAGCATTGCCGACTACATCTTCCGCTGGATGGGCATGGAGTTCATCCCGGGTTACCGCGAGGCCAACGCCCCCAGGCGCCCCGGCGTCGAGGAGTCAGATTCGGAGCTGGCAGCCGCGAACACCCCGGTCCTCAAGGTCAACGGCCAGCGCACGGCCACCATCGCCGACCTGGAGCACGCCGAGGCTGTCATGGTCGCCAAGGCCCTTCAGCGAATCGCTCCCCAGCCTCCGGCGGTCGAGCCCCCTCTCGTCGATGGCCTGAGCGAGCAGGATCGCCAGTTCGCTCACTTCCAGAGCGACGCCCCCGCCTGTGACAACTGCGGCGCACTCACCGTCCGCTGCGGCACCTGCTATCGCTGCTTCAACTGCGGCAACAGCATGGGCTGCTCGTGAGACGCCTGGGCCCTTCTTCGCTCCATCTGGCCCCGGCGGTGCGAGGAACGGATGCGCGACCGCCAGATTCTGGCCCCTGCGCATGCGAAGTAACCTCCGGAAGGCAGGCCAGGAAAAGAGGCGGAGCGAGATGCCCTGGGCATGTCGCTCCGCCGTTCAGATCAAAGAGGTTGCAGACTCGACGTTGGATCAGCTCGTCAGGACTTTGTAAACGTCAGGCCGGGCGCCTTCGCGCTGGCTCCACCTGGCGGGGAGAAGACGAACGTGTTCCCGCCCTCTTCGGTGACCTTGCCCACCAGCGGCGGGCCTTCCTCCTGAAGCAGGGCGAGTGTGTTGTCCTTGAATCCCGCCTGACCGGTCAGGGTCTGCTTCTGGCCCTTGGTGTCGACCTCCCATGCGAACTGGCCGTCCGCCTGAAGGGTCAGCGAGATGGACAGGTCCGGCGAGGGCTGGGCCTTCCATGTCCCGACGAGGCTCGCTGGCGGAGGGGGCGGAGGCTCGGGCTGTTGCTGCTGTTGAGGCTGCTCCGCCGCGGCCACCGTGGGCTGACCAGCAGCGGGCGCCGCAGGCTGTGCCGAGGCGGGACTCGTTGCCGGTGCTGCCCCCGCGGGTTGTCCGGTCGTCGCGACGTTCACCTGCGCGGGTTGCTCGGCGGCCTTCTTCAGGGCCTTGACGAACGAGGCCGAGAGCTGGTCGGTGGGCTGGAGCTTCGCGACCTTCTCGAACTGGCCCGCCGCAGCGTCCTGATGCCCCTGAACGAGGTAGTGATAGCCGAGCAGGAACTGCGTTGAGGGCGAGTTCGGATTGCTCCGGACCGACGTCTCGAGGGCGCGAAGCTGGTTCGTGTAGGTGTCAACATCGGGGTAGAGCCCGACGAGGGTGGTCCAGTTCCAGCCAGGTCCGGCCGATAGCACCGCGTAATCGACGGCTGCGGCCTCGTCGAACCGCTTGAGAGCGAACAGGCAGAGCGCGCGGAACTCGTGTACGACGGGGACGTTTGGTGAGTCCTTGAGAACCTGGTCGGTCAGGTCGAGGGCCCGCTGGAAGTCGCCCGCCTTGAAGGCGTCACGAGCAGCCGAGAAAACCTGCTCGGTGCTGGAGGCTGTTGCAGGATTGGGCGCTTCCGCAACCACGTTAATCGGCTGCGAGTAGTCGTAGACCACCGTGGTCTGTGCAGGCTGTGCCGCCACCACGGCGCTGTAGTAGGGATTGGTGTATCCACTATAGAGCCAGTTGTTGGCGATGGAGCCGAGCCCCCAGCTCGAGTAGTTGCTCACACCCCAGGTTGGGAAGTAGTCGTAGACACCATATCCGGAGTAGTACGAGGGGTAGCCGTAACCGTAGCCGCCATAACCGTAGCCGCCGTAACCCAGCACCGAGCCGAGCGCTCCCAGACCGAAGGACGTCAACGCGCCCGTGCCGAATCCGGACCAGAAACCATTGCCCCCCCAGCCGCCACGATACCAGTTGCCGTAGTAGGGTGCACCATAACCGCCGCCCCAACCACCGCCCCAGCCACGACCACCACCACCGTAGTAGTTGACGTTGTTGAAAACCCCGCCGTTGTAGCCAGAGGAGTAGCCTCCGCCCCCCCCCCATCCAATAATTCGAGTTATTGTTATTATTCACGATGTTGTTGCCGGAGTTGATGTTGTTTCCACCACCAATCCCCCAGTTGCCGCCGCCCCAACCCGGCCTGTTGCCCCAACCCGGCCTGTTGCCCCAGTTGCCGCCGCCCCAGGGGGGGCGGTTGCCTCCGCCGGCCCAGTTGCCGCCGCCGCCGGGTCGGTTCCCCTCGCCAGCCCGGCCGAGCCGCCCCCGCCGCCGGGTCGGTTCCCCCCGCCAGCCCACGGCCATTGGACGCCGCCCCCCCCGCCGCCGGGTCGGTTCCCCCCGCCAGGCCATGGCCATTGGACGCCGCCTCCCCCGCCGCCGGGACGGTTGCCACCGCCTCCGGCCCAGCCGCCCCCACCCGGCCCCGGCCGATTTCCTCCCGGCCCGGGTCGATTGCCACCTCCGATCGGTCCGGGCAGTGGAGTGGGTCGGTTACCTCCGGGGCCCGGTCGGTTGCCTCCGCCGATGCCGCCGATCGGTCCGGGCAGTGGAGTGGGTCTGTTGCCACCGATGCCACCGGGAAGTCCGGGTCGATTTCCGCCGATGCCACCGGGAAGTCCGGGCCTGTTGCCACCGATGCCGCCGGGAAGTCCCGGTCGATTTCCGCCGCCGCCTGGCAATGGCGAAGGCCGTGTCATGTTTCCCATGTTGGGCCGGTTCATGGGCATGTTGGGCCGTGTCATGTTTCCCATGTTGGGCCGGTTCATGGGCATGTTGGGGCGAGCCATCGCGGGCCGGTTCATGGGCGTGGAGGGGCGGGTCATGCCGCCGCCGGGCCGTGCCATGGGCCGAGACATGCCGCCGCCGGGCCGTGCCCCGCCCCTGCCGCGCTGGGCATGTGCCGGTTCCATGGCACTGAGGAGGGTGACTAACCCCAGAAAGGGGATGAGCTGTCGCTGACTCAACATGGCTGTCCTCGAACGCTGAATTGGTGCCGGAGAGGGAATGAAAGCAGTGTAGGTTGGAGTCACAGAACCGTTTCGCGCGATCCCCGCAGAGTGAGAGATCCGGCGGTCTCGACGAACCAGAGTCAGTCCAGCGACCGCCGGAGGATCAACGGCTAGCGGAGAGGGCCTGGGACCATGTCACTTCGGGGCTTCGCCAGCCGCCGCCGGCCCGGCAGCAGCCGGGGCGGGGCGGGGCGGCAGCACCGGGCTGGGGTGGCTTGCGGACCATCACAACGTCGACGATGTCCGGGGCAATCTGGCCACCGATGATGCGGTTGGTCGAGTCGGTCTTCATCGAGTCCTTGTTCAGGATGGTGTGGACCTGGGTGGCCGAAGTCGGCCGACCGTCACGCAACACTCCCTGGGCCTTCACGACCCATTCGTTGTCCGACGCGCGGGTCCAGAGACCCTCGCCGCGTCCGCCCTCGGAGTCAAAGTTCCACGACTTGATCTGGCCGCTCTGGGGGTCCCAGCCGATGAACATGGTGCCAGAGGTGGGCTTCTCTCCCTGGAGGTGGGCGCTGTAGGTCCGGATCAGATAGCTGTTGTTGTCGGCCCAGCGGACGTCGGACTCGACCTTGTTGTTTCCACTCTCGTCGACCCAGTGGCCGACCATCCACTCCAGCTCGCTAAGCCGCTCGTGCGGGGTGACGTCCTCGGCCGGGGCCGTGAACTCGCGAATCTCGGCCGCCTGCCACTTGCCGTCCTTGCGGACCAGGAGCGAGCTGAAGCGCGTGAAATCGGAGGCGTCACCGGCGGAGGAGGAGAGCCGTGATTTACCCTCCACCCGGGCCACGTCTGGGGTGAGGAACCGGACCTCCGCAACCCGCGTTTCCAGCTTCAAGCCCGGGTTTTCCTGGAACGCGCCAGTGTACATCTCGGCGACGGCCGCCTTGCCTCGCGTCTCATTGCCCTCGGGATCCGTCAGCACGATGTCGTCGGTGAACATTCCGGACAGGGCCTTGGCGTCCGCGGCGCTGTACGCCTTGGAGAATGCCTCGACCGCATCCGCGACGGCCTTCTGCTCGGGCGTGAAGGCAGGCGCCGCCTGGGCCGGCGGTGCCGGTGCCGCCGCCGGTTGTGCGGGGGCCGGGGTCGCGACAGGCTGCGGTGCCGCCGGCTGCACCTGGACCTGCACCTGAGCCGGGACCGTTTCCGGCTGCTGCGGACAGGAAGCCGCCATGAACAGGCCAGTGCCGGCCAGTACCATCGCTCCGATCAAGGCAGGCGTCGTCTTCATGGGTTGCGTCTCTTTCAAGGACAGGAAGGCATCTCGGTCCAGAGCGCTCAGCGCAGGGTCGAACTTCCATCCGTGAAGGACAAATTTTCTTTACGGAATCCACGCGCCGTCAAGAGCCAGTTCGCCTCCTTTTGCACTCGCCCGATGTTCGAATGGAACACGCGGAATCACCTTTGCAACCGGATCTGGCGTCCCACCCTCACGGACTCGCTGATTCTCACGCTCTTCGCGCCACCTTCAGCCAGGTGTGGACGTGGGGAGAGCCGCGGAAGTACCACGAGAAGGCGGGTCCCTCGACCTTCCAGATGTCCCCCTCTGCCATGGGAGCGATCTCCTTCTTGCTCGGACCTTGCCTTCTCTAGGTTCGACGCACGACCGAACGACAGGCCGCCGGGCGAGGTTGAGCGGGATGAAAGGGACATAACCACTTCGACGACGAGCGGGCGATCTTCCTGACCGTGCTGCATCGCCTGTTCGTCGCCGGCAGCGATCGGGCCGCCGACACGTGGAGGCGATACGATCGGATCGAGGGTTGTGACTCGCTGCAGCTCCACCACCTCTACCGGGCCATGGCCTGGCTGGGGCAGGAGCTACCCAGGGACCAGCAGAAGGACGCGACGCCGTTCGCCCCCCGCTGCACCAAGGACCGGATCGAGGAGGAGCTCCTCGAGCATCGACGTGACCTCTTCAGCGAGCTGCAGTTGGTCTTCTTCGACACCACCAGCATCTACTTCGAGGGCCAGGGGGGGCGAGAGCCTGGGGCAGTGGGGCTACAGCAAGGACCACCGGCCCGAACTGCGGCAGATGATCAGCAAGGAGACGATCGAGGCGTTGGAGCAGGACCGGCGGGGGTGGCAGTACATCCTGGGGGCCGCGTGACTCGATGTCGGGGTAACTGACTCGCGGCTCAGGCGTCCCGTCGCTTCCTCAGCCCCACGCCAGGACGGCCGGGGCGGATCGGGGATCCCTTTTCGTCCCGCTTCAAGAACCTGACGAGCTTGAACCGGGCCAGGTCGCTCTGGGCCATCGCCGCGAACTCCTGGTCGGTCGTCTTGAGTCCGGTTGCCTTCCGGATGAACTGGAAGCTGTGGGGCCTGTGCTTGACGGCACCGGCCATGATCTCTAGGGTGTTCGACACCGATCTCTCCTCTTTCCGACCATCAGGTCATTGAGATTCTTGATTGCGACTCGCGGTCTGTTCAGTCAGTTGCGTCCGTGCCCTTGCTTGAAGCGCGTGAACGCAAGGTTCTTGATCATGTTGAGAACCTCTTCCGCTTTTGGTCCCGTAAGAGTGAACCAATACCCGTTATTCAAATAAATTCTCACACGATCCGTCGCTGTTGTTCCGGCTTCGGAGTCCAGGTCAATGTACGAGATCGCTTCAACGTTGACGAAGTGCAAGCCCTCCGATCCGTCTTCCCTCCGGACCGGTACTTCGAAGAATTCCGCCATGGCTCCTCCTGAAGACTTGGACTTCATCAACAAGATTGTATCAGTGCGGCCTTGCGCGAACAAGAGAGGAGCCGATCCTCCGCTCCTTTCGCCGCGTCGTTCTCCAACTTTTCCGGTGCTCCGAGGGATCGGCCAGAACGGCCTGGTACTCACCGCCCCGATCGCTGCTCGAGAATCTTGTAGATCGCCCGGATCACCATGGGATCGTTGTTGGTCGAGCCCGCCTCGACGATTGCGGCCGTCCCACTCGCATCCTCCCGCTTGAAGACGTGGAACAGGCCAGGGCCGCCGTGTCTGTTCCGGAAATGTTGCTCCATCGCCTGCATCGCCTTTTCGAGGGAGTCGTAGCTCCCCCCGATCGGTCGATAGTGCTCGCCGGTCAGTTCGGCCGGAACAAAGGAAGTTCCCGTGTCAGCCATGATGTCCTCGCTCCTGTCGTCACGACAGCCTTTTGCCTGTGTTCGCATTCCATGTGGACGCCAACCTGATTCTACCGCACGAGCGATCCATGGCCCTGAGGATTTCGCCAGCTCTCCCTGTCCGCTCCCTCCCACGCGACGGATCACCGCTTCAGAGGATCGCAACACGTTCCAGGAAAATGCAACGGTCCTCGCAACGCCGAGGCGTTGCGAGGACCGTCTTGCTGATGCCAGGTCAAGCCGCTCGTGGTGGGTGGGGCGATGGACGGAAGTCCTGACGCCCCGGAACGGCTCTTGCCTCTTTCTGCTTCAGTGCGAACCTGAGTCACCAGCCGGCCGGAATGATTCGATCGATCACAGAGTGAATCAGGAATACCGGCTCAAGGGGTTTTCGTGGCAGGTTCCGCGGGGAACCTTCGGCTCAGTTCCCCGAGGGGGTCGGGAGGAGCAGGCCGCTCTGGGTGGTCTCCTTGACTTCCGGAGCCGGAGGAGCTTCTTCACCCGCGATGGCCGGGGTCATCTCGGCAGGAACCGAGGCGATGGTCGTGGCAGGCTTGGCAGCATTGTAGGTGTGCTGGCCAGCACCATAGATAGGCGCAGCCTGGGGAGCAGCATAGCCATTCTGGCCGGTCGGAGCGGCATAGCCACCCTGGCCCGACGGAGCGGCATAGCCGCCCTGGCCCGACGGAGCGACCTGGCCGGTCGCGTAGACCGGAGCCGCAGCGCCACAGCCCTCGCCACCGCCGCAGCCACCGCCGTGACCCCAGAGCCGCTTCTTCTTCAGGACCCACTCGTAGCAGACAGGGGGATGAAGGGCACTCTTCAGCTTGCAGTGCAGGCCACTGAAGCGGTCGCCGAAGCCGCTGAAGAGGTGGCACTTCGGAACATGGAGTCCACCTCCGCAACCGGTGTCGCAGGGTGCCTGGGCGCTTGCAATCGGGCCGCCCTGAGGAGAGGCCAGACCACAGGTCGAACAACCATCATGAATGCCCGCCATGCTCACGCCGCAAAACCCAAGAGCGACGGCAAGGCTGAGGCTCAACGTCAAGGGCTTCAACATGGGAGAATACTCTCCTTAGCTAACGTAAAATCGAGGGTGGCGATTCCGGCCGGCCGTCTCGCTCGACCCTGCTCTTTTCGATCGTCCATGGCATCGATCCCTTGGTTCAGGTCTTCCCGGGACCCGAGACGTTGCCGTCTCTCCTCTGAATCGATACCACCAGTTTTGGTGCTCCCGAGTTCTCGCCCTGGTTGTCCATGGCGAGCCACTCGTTGTATCGACACCAAACCTCTCTCCCTTGAATACGCTTCACCTTTTGTACCAACACTTTACGACGTTGATCATGACGGTCGCCGGGGTCAGGAAAGACAGGAAATATGCATAAAATGGACTGCCCACACAATCCGCGAAAGCCCACTTACTCCGCATGTCCGACCTTCGTCAACCGCCAAGGTTGACGCGACTGGCGCCAGGAATCCCGGTGGTCGTGTCGAGCCAGGCGGCAAGAATTGCCACGGCGCGTCATCGTGCTTTGGCCCGAGTTGCCGTCCCACCCCGATTCGTCGCCGGGCGCTGCGTTCAGCGTGCCTGATCGCGGAGTTCAGACCGGGCCACGTCCACGCCGGAATGATGTCCGGGGACGTGGAGCAGAACCAGGCCGTTCCGCTTCATGGCGGTTTCGCGGTGGAGCGGCGTCGCCAGACCATCCAG
The DNA here is from genome assembly GCA_963816015.1 of uncultured Planctomycetaceae bacterium. Lineage (GTDB taxonomy): Bacteria > Planctomycetota > Planctomycetia > Isosphaerales > Isosphaeraceae > Aquisphaera. Next base: position 18,056 of record CAWFJM010000079.1, read on the forward strand.
GTCCGGAGCCAGGTGATCGTAGAGCGGACCGCGGATCAGCAGGTAGGGCTCGTCACCCCCCTGGCGACGCAGCCAGTCCTTGAGCACTTGCCTCTGGTGGTCGATGAGCCCCACGGGTGGGTTCGTGGACGCTCTCACGGGGAGTGAGATCCCTAGCAGATGACCGACCTTGTCGTAGCTGTCGCTGTACCGGGGCTGACTTCCCGGCACGGGAGCCAGATGATGATCGCGGAGGTAGAACCAGAGCCCTTCGTCGATCTCGTGGAAAAAGCGGATCGCGGTCGTTTCCGTGGGGACCAGACGCTCGAGCGTGCGTGCCAGTTGGCGGTGGCCCCGAGCCGGATTGTCGGCCGGTGCGATGACCCCGTAGCCGATCACCACGGCGACGGCGCAGGCCGCTGTGACCGGGATCAGCGCCAGGACGTCGCTGCCCCGCCGCCAGATCCACGCGCCAACCACAACGCCGCCGGACACGGAGCCCCCGATGACCAGGAGCCAGGGGGAATTCCCGCTCGTCAGATAACTGCGGCCCAGGAGAGGAACCACCATTCCCGAGAGAATCAGGAAGAAACCCTGGAGCCGCAGAAGGACTCGTGCCCGACAAGCCTGGACCGACCCCGAGAGGTCGCGAGCCACGCGGCTCAGGCGGATCCAGGCCATGCCCACCAGCAGGGCCAGCCCTGGCAGGCAAGGCACGTAGTAGTTTGGCTTGGCCACCGCCCAGACACTGAAGACCGCCAGGTTCCCGACCGCCCACCACCATGGGAACCAGACCGCGGAGGCTCTCCATGGCAGCGTGGCCCGGCGGCTGGGAACGAAAGGCTGGACGAGGCCAGCCAGCGCCGCGACGGGCCAGGGCAGCGCCAGCAAGGGGAACACGAGGCCAAGAACGGCGCGCTCCTGATGGGGAATCGGGAGGATTCCCGTCTTCTGCCCGATCTCGGTCGTCCAGACCCCGAGCGCATGGGGGTCGTTGAGCAGGACGGGAACCGGCCAGCAGAGGGCCAGCACAAGGAAAAGGAAGAGCCCCTGGGCACTGGCAAGCTGCCTTGAGCCGCTCCTCAATCGGCCGATCATCGCCAGGTAGGGGATGACCGTCAGACCGACGATGAGCACGATGATTGGCCCCTTGCACAGGAACCCCAGTCCCATGGCTCCATGGAAGACCAGCGTCCATCTCCGGCGGCCCGGCGGGGCATCCCCGGGCTCGTCAGCGAAGCGCCGGGTCGTTCGCGTCACCCCATGCAGTCGTCGCCAGGCCGCGTAAAGGGCCAGGGTGGTGAACAGGCCGAGCGGTCCGTCATTCCCCGCCTGGCGAACTTCCGAGATGAATAGCCACAGGGTGCAGAGAACCATGGCCGAGGCCAGGGCCAGGGCGCGCCCGCCGATTCTGACTCCCAGCGCCATAGATCAGGGCCACCGTGGCCAGGCCGGAGAGCGCACCTGGCATGCGAACGGCCCACTCATCGCGACAGCCCGTGAGCGTCATGAACGCGGCAATGGTCCACCGCGGCAAGGGGGGCTTTTCCAGCCGGGGACGCCCCTGGATCTCTGCCACCAGCCAGTGCCCGTTCCTGATCGTATCGAGGACCTCGGCCGCAGCCCGCTGCTCTCGCTTGCCCCAGAGCTCCAGCGACCCCAGAGCGGCCAGGGAGATGAACGATGCGAGCAGGGCCACGAGCATCTCGGGCCACCAGCGCCGCGCAACCGATCTGACCGTATTCGTCAGATCCACCCCCATCCGGATCCTCCTTGATCTCCCCGGGCTTTCCGTAAGCTGGGCGCCGGTGAGGCAAAACCTACCCTGAACCACGATTTCGGGCAATCCAAGCTCATCAGAGACAGCCTGGGGCCGTCAGTACGGATCGATTCCGTGGTTTTCCGGATCTGCTCCGAATCTTTGCACCTGCCCCCGCGCTGCTCGGAATGCCAGGGCATCATCCGGCCATGCATTGTTCTTTTCGGGGAAGAGACCGAAGCCGCGCCGAAGAGCTGCAGCTAGGTCAGGGTGCCTGTGGCCCGGAGACTTCGCGCTCAGGGCTGTGCCTCGAGGGCGAAGTACATTCGCAGGCCCGGTTGGGGTAGAGTCCTGGCATACATGAGGCCAAGGAAGAGTCCGGGGGCAACCTGGCGGATCTCATCTCGGTTCTGGGCGTAGACCCGCGAGGTCCGACTGTAGTCGAGCACCAGGGCCGGTGCGCCGTCGAGCCAGCTTTGATCTTGATACACCTGCGCACGGACGAGGGGCAGGCCAAAGAACCGGTTGACGGCGGACGATCCGGCGGGATCGAAGACCTTGCCTTGCCAGACGAGCCGGGTGCTCTTCGCCATGGCCTGGTTGCGCCTGGTGCCCGGTGCCAGGATCGCCGTGCCGCGGATCCGCCCGGCGGGAATTCCCACGGCCTGTCCCTGGCGGTAAAGCGCCTCCAGTTCCGGACCGCTCATGCGAAGCAACTGGCTGGACGTGAGCGCGGGAGACTGGGCCAGCACCGGGGCCCGAAAACTTGCTTCACCGCAGCAGGCCACGATCCAGATTGCGCCGAGGATCCGGATGCACCTCGTCACTCGTCCCCGCGGCATGATCATCGGAGCCACCTTCTTCAGATGGTTAGCGTCATAACTTGAAGCGATACGTATCTTCCAGGATCGGCCGGGAGCAGCGTGGCTCTTGAATCAATCTCCTGACGGGTGCGTCCCGGGGGCTCACTTCACGGCCCGGCCGATGGGCTCGAGGAGCGAACCCAGCCAGTAGCCGAGCGAGGGAAACGCAGTCAGGAGGAAGCCAACGACAGGTACAGCATAGGGGAGCAGGTTGGTGAGGAGGGTCTGATCAACCCTCAGCGCGTTGGGAGCGGTCCGGGAGACTCGGCTGACAAAGTCGCTGCGCTCGATCTGGAGCAGGACTATCAGGGTTGCGAGCGACCCCGCCGGCGATGAACACCCAGATCATGATTGCCATCAGCCGCTGCGGGTGGAAAGGATACCAGGCCACGGCCAGAAGCAGAAGGATCGGACCGTAAATCAGTTGCGCAGACATGCTGCGGAGAGGCGCGGCGAACTGGCTCACCAGGTAGACGATTCGAAGCGCCAGGAGCTCCTCGGCCATGCCCAGCCATCGGAGGTTGGCCGGGTCCAGTCCGCCTGCTTCGCCGGTCTCCGGTTCTGTGGTGGGTTTCCCCGCCTCACCGGCGACCGAGCCACCGTAGGCTTGGTCCAGCGTGCGGCGGGGCCATGCCAGCTCAACAACCGGGCGAACGCAGGCGTCCGAGACGATCTCGAAGGTTTCCTGCTCCGACCAAGTGGACCGGGGCGCGACCGCCGCGCGCAGGGCTTCCTGGAGAGGCAGCGATCCCTCCCCGGTGCGTTCGCCCTGTCCGAGCACGAGGCGGCACTGCTGGAGCGGGATCTCGAGGTCCATGTCGTCGTGGAGCGAGGTTCGGAGGAAGCGTCCGAACTTGGCGGCCACCCGGGGTGGGATCCGGTCGAACGCCCCGGCCATGGGCAGGAGGGCGATCTGGCGGAAGAGGCGGAGCAACGATCTCCAGAGCCACAGGTAACGCACCTGGGAGTAGAGCAGCAAGAGCAGGTAGCACATGAACCCAACCACGACCAGCAGGTCGAACCCCATGCCTTCAGGCGTGGAGATGAATCGAGGCCAGACAACTCCCCAGACGAAGATCACCAGCCCGGCCACGGCCGAGACAACCAGTCCGGCCACGGGGAGGTTCTTGGAGATCAGGATCGTGACCGGATATTCGAGCAGGTCCACACCCAGGCGGAACCGAGCATTCAGCCTGGGGATGACCCGCTTCCATGGGAAGTCTCCCGGCAGGGAGATCCCGTCGAGAGTGATCAGATCAGCCCCCCTGCGCAACAGGGGATAGCCGTGAAGCCGCTGGAGCTCGAGGTAGCCCCACCAGAAAATGGCCGCGCCAAGACATGCAACCGGCACGACGGGTGAGATGCCTCCCAGCAGGTGGGCACTCCGATCGAGGGCCATCCAGTCGTTGGGCATCTCCGGCCGCACCAGCGCAAAGCAGTAGAGCCTCCAGAGGATGAATGCCATTCCCCCGAGCACAGCCGCCAGCGTCAGCAACCGGTAAAGCAGGTTCTCAGCGGTCAGCCACCGATCCACCGGCTCGGGGCCGTTCTCGCCAACGGCGCCCGTCGGGTTCGTTCCCCCGGAACGGAACACTCCTCGAAGGCAGACCCCCAGCGGAACAAGCATCAAGACGAGCGCCACCGTGGCCAGTCCGGCCAGGGCGTAGATGTCCCAGCCGACATCGAGAAGCGCATTGCGCTCGCCCGCGGGGGAGACCCTGGGCGGCAGGGCCACATCCAGAGGTGCCGCAAGCAGGCAGTAGGGAACGGCCAGGGCAACCAGGAGCATCGCGATCAGGAAGAGGTTCTTGCGAGACAGATCCGTGCGGGAGACATTGAATCGCTTGAGCATGGGATCGAACCAGCTCGACCGGCCGAGGTCGGGGCGCGCCATGCCGGCGTTCGTGTAGAGGATTGATCCCCACGAAGAGGAAGACCAGAAACGTCGCGATGCAGAAGACCAGCTTCCAGATCAGCGGGAGATCATATTCGAACCGGAGCACGGAACTCGATTCGCCCTGGGGGTTCAGGCTCACGATCGGGGGAATCAAGGCTTCCGCCTTGGCTCGCAGGGCCATCTCGCACTGGCTGAGGGGCAGAACCTTGAGAGGCCAGACGTTGAACTGGCCGACCTGGTTGATCCAGATCTGGGGCCGGCGGTTGAAGGAATCGAAGAAGGTGGCCACGAACGGCCTGCCATAGACCAGGAAATCCTCGGCCTTGGCGGTATCGATCGCGAGTCGCCCCTCATGGTTGGGATCGGTCACCGCGTTGAGCAGCACCAGTCCCGCATTGTACCGGCCGAGATCGTATTCATTGGCGAAGAGTCTCCGCTCGATCGCCCCCTCGAACGGATAAGACCAGACCTGGGCCCGGGCGTCGAGCGGGTAGGACGACGCGATGATCGTGCCCCGGAAATCCAGGCTGAACTGGGGGTCCGTATAGCGCAGGTCGTTTCCCACCAGAACGATCTGAACGTCCGGGCAATTCTCCCGGATCAGCCGGGTCAGATAGATGACGTCCAGGATATCGGTGGCGACGATTCCGACATAACGGATGTCCTCGCTGGCGATCGTCGCCAGGATGTTCGAGAGGATCAGGCTATCCGTGGCGATGGTCATTCGCGGAGAGAGCGCAGGCAGCCGGTCGCTTTGACGGCCCGAGGGGGGATCGAGCGGAATCGTCACCCGATTCTTGGCCGCACCGCCCGCGGCACCGAGTTCGCCCGCTGCCGGCGCACTGGCGCGAACCTGCGCGATCTGCGACGGAAACGGAATCGAGATGACTCTCCGGGACTGATCACTCGTGCCGCTGGTCCCGTAGGTGTTGCCCACGGCCGAGCCGTAGCCCGATCCCCCCTCCACGAGCAGAGCGAGCTTGCCAGCGGGAAGCTTGGGCGCCGTGGGATCGCTGTGGCCGGCGGGGCGCGCCAGGAACCGGTAGAGCTCCCCCAGCAGAATCTCGTCGGGGATCACGGTGGTGGCATAGGTCACCTGCGCTGGCAAGCAGTTGCGCTCGAACGAGGACTTGTCGACAGCCGTGGCCGCACCCGAGCAGACCCAGAATCGGGCTTCGCGCCGGTCGGGCCGGTCGGCGGCCCAGGTGCGGAGCACGCGTGCCAGGGAATCGACCGTGCCGGAGAACGTGGGACCCAGGATGCGCATCACCGGCTCCCGATCGGTGTCCCTGGAGTTGCGCTGGACGTCCAGCGTCCAGGCGATGTCCAGGCTGGTCATCAGGGACGCCTGCTGGATTCCCCAAGTGGGCGTCTCCCCGACCAGGAGAAGAAGCAGAAGCTCCTGCGGTGGAGCGGGCTGACCAGACTCGGGAGCCGGCCGGTCAATCCGGAAGAGGATCGCCCCTGGCTGTCGCTCATGCCGCGGACCGCGCAGCAGGCGGTGACCGCCGCGGTGGACACCGGCGGGCCGCTCGCCGGGGCAGGCTGCGCAGGGGTGGGTACCCGTCCACTCGGCTGGGAGGGCCCCACAGCCGGCGGCGAGCCCGGATCGAGCCAGGGAAACCGGAACCGGTCCAGCGTATAGCCCTCCGACTCGATCGCGCGCTGGATCGCCTCGGTGGCCATGTCAAAGTCATAGCCCAGGCGAGAGTCCCTGGGGTCGGAGATCGACGCGATCAGGGTCGTGATCCGGTAGCCGCCCAGCATCCCGGCAAGCTCGTCCAGCGAACCCGGCGTCGCGTTGAGGTTGAGAAACCGCTGGAGCGGTTCGAGGGTCTCGAGGACGTCCACCGTATCGGCCTTCGGCGGTGGGCCGGCGAGGAAGCCCGCGGGTTCGGCGCCCTTGGGCGCGGCCTCCGCGGAGGACGGCCCTCCTCCAGGGCGCGACGACAGGTTCAGCATGCCGACCGTTGTCGCCACGATCAGCATCAGCGCGACCATGGGCCCCTGACCGCGCGATGACAATGCCGTGGTCAGGTTTTTCGATTCAGGCTCGGCCATCATGCCACTGGCGATAGCGCCGGGCCTCGAGGCCCGGCCAGGTACGGATGAGTCATTTCTTTCTCTTCAAGTCAAAAGAGAACGATTTCCCGAAGTCGGTCTTGAACTCCCTGGGCCGTCCGGAATCGCCATCGCTGAAGCAGATCTTCAACGTCCTGTCAGCGGCGAACTTGTAGATCCCCTGAGCCTTGTACCCCTTGGCATTGGGGGAATCCGTCGAGACATCGAAATCGATGTGCTTCTCGGGCTCTCCCTTGGGGTTGAGCTTGATGCTCATCTCATAGGCCCGTGTCGGGGTCTTGAGCGAGACATGCTCGGCCTTGAAGTTCCAGACGCTTTCCATCCCTTGCCCGTCCCTGGAGATCCATTGCCCTTGAATCGCCTTCAAGTCACCCTGATCTTGGTCCTGGCCCGGGTCACGGGCGTGTACCCCTGGCCCCGCTCCAGCAGCAACCCAAGCACAGGCCGGCTGCGAAAAGTCCGTAAGGCTGTCACGCATGACCTCGTGCACGGCATTCAGCTCGACCGGCAGCGAGTCTCGGCCAGCTCGGCTCAGGGAGCACAGGGCGTCGCGTTCGCGAGACTCCTTGCCTTCCGTCGCGAACCGTGCCGGTGTCTAGTTCTTCAGGCAGAGGGCGTTCGATGAAGCGTATAGCTCAGGCCGGCGACCGATCGTGAGAGATCGATCCAGGTGCGCAAGAAGAAGAAGGCGACGCTCACCCCGGGTTCCCAGCCGAGCTTCACGAAACCAGAGCCGGACCGGGTGAATCGCCCATCATGTGATAGAGGTACATCCCGTAGCTGATCACCCCGAGGTAAGCCAGAGGTCGAAAGCTCAACAGAGGCCGACACCAGTGATCCTCACGCGCGACGAGCAGATCCCAGAGCCAGCATCATGGCGAGCTGGATTGATAGCCTTCCCGGCCCCGAGATATCTGCCTGGCCAGAGAACGACCAGGGCGAGCAAGACGGCACCGAAGATCACGCACGAACCGCGGTGCCCCAGCACTCGAGACAGTGACACGAAGGTCCTGGGGGCATGAAGGAGGTGAGCCAGCAGGACTCCCAGCGCGATCGGCGTGTACGTCGCGTCCAGGAGCGGAGACTTGAACGGTCTTCCGTAGATCCAGGTGAACAGGGGATCGAGAACTCCGAAGTTCATCAACTGGTTGACCACGAGGACGGCCGCGAGCATGACGGCGACACCCACGGGCCGCAAGAGCTTCTCGATCATGGGCCATACCAGGTAGAACTGTTCCTCCGTGGCCAGTGACCAGAGGATTCCCATGTTGTTTCCCTGCACCTCCACCCAGTTCGTGAGGTAGGTCAGGAGGAAGGGGAAGGCCGCAAAGTAACCACGCGCTGCCTTCCGATTCAGGTCTGACGACCAGATAGAGAACCAGCAAGCCGAAGATCAGCAGATAGTAGATGGGGAAGATCCTCAACGTTCGGCGTGCGTAGAACTTCTTCAGACTGATCTCCCCGGTGCGGTCACGCTCTCGCAGCAACAGGGTCACGATCAAGAAGCCGCTGAGCACGAAGAACATGTCGACTCCCAGGAAGCCTCGCTGGGAGAGCTGCGTCTGGCTCTCGGGACCGGCATGATGCCAGATCACTGCCAGGATGCACAAACCGCGGACGCCATCGAGAGAGCCGAATGTCCGGGTACCGAGGTAGCTCCGGTGGGCCTGCAGAGGGTTCGAGGGCAGCATCGAGCAAGGGACCTCCGCAAGCTGAGATTACCAGGTCCGGCCGCGAGGAAGTCCAGTCCGCGCCGTGGGATCCCGGGTTCCATGGCCGGGACAGGGACTGGACCAGGATGTCGGGAACCTGCAGGCCGACATCGTGTCGGCCGCCGAGCCACCCCCACCCCGTCTGGTGCAGCCAGCCCGTCGATCGGGCCGACCGGATCGCCGGCCAGACCAATTCGCGAGCGACCAGCCGTGTATTGTTGACTGTGCATCGCGTTTTGTCACGAGGGAGATGAAGCCCCGCCCCGGTAAGGGCGAGCCAGGCGGCTGGGGGAGCTGTGCATGCCAGCGGAGCTGGCGATCGCCAGCGCCCCAGCTCCTCGGTTTTTCCAGCGTGTTGCCTGATTTGATGGATCGAGAAAGTGTCCCCTGGTGAGCGACAGGCTCAAGAAGTTCCCGGTTTCCCCCAGAGTCTCTGAACTCTGGCATCGTCGACCGGGAATCAGGGAATCCCCGTGGCAGTCGGGTTGACAGCCCTCGACCATATCGGTTAAATCGCCTACGTCATGGGGAGGAGACCCAGGACAGGGAGTCCGGGAGTGATCCGCGAGGGCTCCGGGTCGAAGGAGCGACCGAATCACGGGTGCGTCCTTCCTTGGGGTCCCGATCCGGGATCCGCTCTTCCACCGCGATCGACGATTTCGATATCCAGGAACCTCCACGGGAATTGCAGGCGAATCAGGGATGACGCGGCCGTAGCGGGGGGCTCACCGGTTCATGGAGGAATCGGTCCCCCGCACTTTGGTCAAGGAAGGACACCCCACTTCCGGCGATCCCGTCATTCCGATCGCTCGACCTTGCGAGCGTCCCGGATCCGTTCGTGCCGGCCGATGGCGTGACTGCTCATTCTCCGCTGCGAGGATGGAGCGATCCCGCGCCTTTGCCTCCACGGCCCGGGATCGAGACTAGCCGAGAAGGGGCCGGTCCATGGGGGCAGAAATCAAGAGTCCGGTCACATCGAAGGTCGCGCCACACCGCCAGTACATACCTCTCGGCCAGACGACCGGTGGTCAATCTTCGGAGAAGCGACGCGAGTGGGGGCTGTATCCGGGCGAGCCCGAAGCCTGCCGTCGTCAGTTCGTGCCCTTTGCACGGTCGATGGCGCAGCTTGGACTTCTGCTGGCCGTTTTCAAGATCTACCAGATCGAGGGCCGCGCCTTTCTTGCACTGGCGACTCTGGTCCTCATCGCCTTGCCGGTTCACTACCTGGCCCCTTACCGCTGGAAGAAGGCGCTGTTCGCGGCCGTATCGATCGCCGGCCTGTTCTGGGTGTTCGGCATGGAGGTGGCCGCGATCATCCTGGGGTTGTCCACCACCCTGATCGGGGTCTGCTTCCTGCCGGTCTCCTGGGCGGCTCGCGCCGTGGGCCTGGCCGTGCTGGGCGCGGTCCTCGCCGCCGCGCGCGGTCAGACCTTGATCCACCCTGGTGCCGTCCACGGTCTGGCCGGTTCTGGCGACCATGTTCATGTTCCGCCTCCTGATCTATCTGTACGAGCTGAAACACGCCCGGGGCCGCGAGAGCCTGATCGACACGATCAGCTATTTCTTCCTGCTGCCCAATTTCTGTTTCCCGCACTTTCCGGTCGTCGATTACCGGACCATGCAGCGGGGCTACTTCGCGGACGACGTCCACGCCATCCAGCGGCGAGGGCTGCAGATGATGCATCGCGGGACGCTGCACCTGCTCTGCTACCGGCTGATCTATCACGAGCTTCTGGTTCCCGCCGCCCAGGTTCAAGGCCCCTGGAGCCTGGCGGGTTACCTCGTCTGCAACTACCTGCTCTACCTGCGAGTCTCGGGACAGTTCCACATGGCTTGCGGCATGCTTCACCTCTTCGGATACCAGCTTCCCGACACTCATCACTGGTACCTCCTGGCCACCGGATTCACCGACTACTGGCGACGGATCAACATTTACTGGAAAGATTTCATGGTCCGCCTCTTTTTCAATCCGGTGGTGTTCCGGCTCAAGCGATGGCCCCAGCCGACTGCCCTTGCCGTGGCGACCGTGACGGTCTTCCTGGCAACCTGGGCGCTGCATGCGTACCAGTCGTTCTGGCTCCGCGGGACGTGGGGATTCTCCCTGCCCGATGCACTGTTCTGGGGGGTGCTGGGCGTGCTGGTCCTGATCAATGTGCAGCTTGATGCGCGGCGAAGCCGCGACCGGAGCATGGCCAGGGTCCGGTCGTCGGATCGCGGGGCCATGGAGGATCGAGATTCGCCGGCTGGCGATTCGCGGCCTCAAGACCGCGGCCACCTTCACCACCATCGCCGTGCTCTGGTCGCTCTGGTCGAGCCCCAGCCTGGCGGCCTGGCTGGACCTGATGCATCGTGGAATTCTCGGGGTCTGACAAGGAGCCAGATCACGATGGCGACAGCCCAAGCGACGACGGTGGCGGCGGCCCGGATCGCCATGTTGCAGAGCGTGGTGCTTCTGGCCGTTGCGGTCGTGCCCTGGCCCCAGTCATGGACGGGCTTCCGCTCGGTGATCGCCTCGTCCCGGTCGTCTGAGTTGAACCGGGCCGAGCGCGAAGCTCACGCAGCCGGTTATTACGAGGGACTCATCGGCGGGGGCGATGGGCCCGAGGGCGCGCGGGGTGAGCTGGCTCTGCGCTTGATGGGCAAGCCCAACGGATGGGTCCGGTTCAACGACGCCAACGTGTCGCGCATGCTTCCTGCCGACTTCCTCCAGTTCGAGCTCGTGCCGGGCGTTCAAAGGACCCTCTTCGGGCAGCCGTTCATCACCAATTCCCACGGCATGCACAGCGCGGAGGTGACCCACGAGAAACCTCCGGGGACGAGCCGCATCGCCGTGCTCGGAGCGTCGATGGACATGGGCTGGGGCGTGACCTACCAGGAGACCTACAGCCACCTGCTGCAGGAATGGCTCAACGAGCATGGTCGGCGTCTGGGCCTTGACGGAGACCGGCGATTCGAGGTGCTCAACTTCGCCGTTGCCGCCTACAGCCCGCTTCAGCGGCTGGAGACGTTCCGCCGCAAGGCGCTGGGGTTCCACCCCGACCTGGTGGTCTACTCGGCCACCATGCTCGACCTCCGGCTGATGGAGATCCATCTCTGCGACGCACTCCGGTCCAGGGCCGATCTGACCTACGACTTCGTCAAGGCCACGCTCGACCGCGCCGGGGTCCGCCCCGAGGAGTATCAGCTCGATGGCGAGGGACGGCTGGTCTTCAAGGATCAGATCAAGGCCAAGCTGCGGCCTCATTACTGGGAGCTTTACGATGCGACGCTCGGCGCCCTGGCTGGAGAATGCCGGGCCGCGGGGGTGCCGCTCGTGATCGTGATCGTTCCACGAGTCGGCAAGGCCGATGCGCCGCTTGCCCGGGCCGAGCCGGTTGCCCGGCTGAAGGCAATCGCCGGCCACCATGCCCTGCCCGTCTATGACCTGAGCGACACCTTCGACCGGTTCGATCCGGCGAGCCTGGAGATCGCTGCCTGGGACGATCATCCCAACGCCCTGGGCCACCGCCGCCTCTTCCTGGCCCTGGCCCGCTCGCTGGTCAAGGATGAGCCGCGTTACCGCTTGCTGTTCCCCGATTCGCAGGCCCGCAGCCATGCCGCGAGCGCCTCGTCCCCGCCGCCTGTCGCCGCGAATCGCCACGCCTCGGCGGGCGTCCGGATGGAGTAAGAAGCAAACACATCGGGTCGGATGTCTGGCAACACCCCATGGTTCCCCGGCTCCAGGAAGCGAGCCGGATTCGTATGGTGCAACGTTCATGAACGGATTCCATCTCAGTCAACTCCTGGAAGCGGCTGCCGCGCAGCGTCCCGATCGGGTGGCCGTGGAGGACGAAGCCGGACGGACACTTTCCTTTGCCTCGCTGGCGCACGGCGCTGATCGGCTGGCAACCCGGCTGGCCCGCTGGGGTGTGAGTCGGGGCGACCGCGTCGGCCTGTGGCTTCCCAAGAGCCTCGAGGCCGTCACGGCGATTCACGGCGTTCTCCGCTCGGGAGCGGCTTACGTCCCGGTGGATCCCTCGGGTCCGGCTGTCCGCGCCGCCAGCATCTTCGCCGCCAGCGGGGTCAAGGCGGTGGTCATCGCCAGCCCCCTCGCTGCCGCCTTGCGCGAGGCATGGACGGGGCCTGGCTCCCTGCCCCGGCTGATCCTCGTCGAGCCGGAGCACGTCGACTCGCCGAAGGTGCATGAGTTCTCGTCCCCCCGGCAACCCTCGGGGAATCCGGGCGATTCGCTCTGGACCGAGGTCATGGCCGACGATGCCCCTGCCCCCCTGCCCCCCTCCTTCGATGAGGACGACCTGGCTTACGTCCTGTTCACCTCGGGCTCGACAGGCCAGCCCAAGGGAGTCATGCTCTCGCATGCCAATGCCTTCACGTTCCTGGACTGGTGCCAGGAGACGCTCGGTCCGTGGGCCGATGAAGACCGCTTCTCCTCCCACGCCCCGTTTCATTTCGACCTGTCGATCTTCGACCTTTTCGTCTCCTGCCGCAACGCGGCGACCCTGGTTCTGATTGGCGAGTCCCTGGGCAGGGAACCTGTTCTTCTCGGCAACTTCCTGGCGGCGCGGAGGATCAGCGTCTGGTACTCGGCCCCTTCGATCCTGGCCCTGCTCACCCAGCACGGCGGCCTGGACCGCCCCGGCTTTCCCGCTCCGCGCGTGGTGCTTTTCGCCGGCGAGGTCTTTCCTGTCGGCCCCCTCCGCAGACTGAGGCAGCTCTGGCCGCAAGCGCAGCTCTGGAACCTCTACGGACCGACCGAGACCAATGTGTGCACGGCGCTATCCGGTTCCCGCCTCGATTCCGGAGGACCGGACGACGCCCTATCCGATCGGCACGGTCTGTTCCCCGCTCCGGGCGCGGGTCGTGGACGAGGAGGGCCGGAGCTTGCCACCCGGCTCGCTCGGCGAACTGGTCATCGCCGGCCCCGGGGTGATGCGCGGCTACTTCGGTCAACCCGAGCTGACAGCTCGCGCCTTCTTCATCGACGAGGAGCGATGCTGCTGGTATCGCACCGGCGACCTCGTCGTCGATGATGGATCGGGCTGCTACCAGTTCCATGGCCGCCGCGATCGCATGGTCAAGAAACGCGGCTACCGCATCGAGCTAGGGCGAGATCGAGGCAGCCATTTACCGGCACGACGGAGTGGATCGGGCCGCCGTCGTGGCCCGGGCCGACGACGACGGAGTCTCGATCGCCGCGTTCGTGGCCCTCAAGCCCGACCAGAAGCGGTCGATCATTGCCATGAAGCGGCACTGCACCGCTTACCTGCCCAACTACATGGTTCCGGACACGTTCACCTTCGTCAACAGCCTGCCGTCGACGTCGACCGACAAGGTCGATTACCAGCGACTCAAGGCGATGACGGCGGGGTGAGAGCCATGAATCTGAAAACGCTCATTCGCCGGGTCTTCTGCTGGAAGTTCGTCTTCTTCGAACTTCTCCTGCCGGTGCTCAAGATTCTTGGACCAGCGCGGTGCTCCACGCTGCTGCGCGGCCTGGGGCGAGCCCAGGCGAGGTTCTGGCCGGGGCGAAAAGCCAGGCTGATCGCCGCCCTCCGGCACGTCGAGCAAGGGCTCGGACTCGACGGACCGATCGACGCGCTCTGGCCGGAACTGGCAGCCAACATGGCTTCTTCACTGGCTCGCGACTACCCCCTCGACATTCGCTCGGACACGGCGGCGCTCGACTGTTTTGAAGTGCACGGGGAAGAGCAGCTCCGGCAGGCGCTCCGCGCCGGCAACGGCGTGATCCTGGTCGGTAGCCACATGGGGGCCTACATCCCCTGCCTGCACTGGCTCTTCCGAAAGGGCTTGCCGATCCGCGCGCTGGTCCAGCGCCCGCGGCACGTCTCCCGCACGCTGGATCGGATGTTCGACGAGGCGCAAGGCCCCTGTTCCCAGGCCGATCTGTTCCTCCACCGCCAGCTCCCGGCTCAGGCTGCGATCGAGCTCATGATCCGGGCCCGGGCCGCTCTCCAGTCGGGGATGGCCATTTACCTGTGCGGTGACATACCCTGGCAGGGCCGGAACACCACGACCGGACGGCTTCTCGGGCGGGAGCAGCAATTTCTTGCCATCTGGGCCAAGCTTGCCGTCCTCGCTCGCTCGCCGGTCTTCCACGTCTTCTGCGTGCATCTCCCCGGGGGCAGGTTCCGACTGGAGCTCGAGAACATCGGCCGGATCCATGCTGGCGAGGAGAGCGACGCGGTGGCCGATCATCTCAAGCAGCTCGAGGCCCGGATCGCCAACGACCCGGCCCAGGCCGTCGCCCATCTGCTCTGGCCCTGCTTCAATCCCACCGTCTCCACTCCACGTGCCATTCCCAGGTCTTCGGCCGCAATCGGGCGTCCCAGCCGACGCAATCCTGTCCCCTCGCACTGAGCTCGGGACGCCGCGGCGGTGATTAGTGGTGGTGGTGAAACGGCTGGAGCAATCACGGCCGCCCCGGCGGCTTGATCCGCGCGCGAGCGGGACGGATCCCGATCCCGGGAAGATCGACCAGGTCCGGTGAGACGCCGCTTTCGAACCGCCTCAGCCCCTCCTCATGGAGACGTGCCTTGGCCTCGCGCTCCGCCGGATCGAACCGGATCGGAGCGTCGTCCGGTAGAACCCCGCGGCGAAGCGACAGACCTCTTTCCATGTCGCCGTGGTGATATCAAAGTGGCTGGCGCAGTCAGCCAGCTCGATCACTGGAGCGGGACACGAGGCGGGCCAGCCGAAGGCATGGTGCTCCCGAAGTCCGGCCAGCACCGCTTCGGCCAGGGCCACTTGACCCTCGAACGAGGGATGCATCGCATCGTTGAACAGGTCATCGTCGAGCAGTCTCCTCGGATGCCGATCGCGAAGAACGGACTGGCCGTCGACCAGGATCGCGCCGAAGCGGGGGGCGAGCTCGCGGTAGATGTCCTGAAAGGCGGTCGGACATCGCATCGGGTGGCCGTCGAGATCACGAGCCAGGACGTACTCGCGGTACGCTTCGTCGCAAGAGCCTTCCCGTTCCAGAAGCCGCGCCAGACGGAAGTGTGTCTCGGCGAAACCCGGCTGGAGTGCGATCAGGTCGCGGTACCGCTGCAAGCTTTGCGGAGGATCGATCCGCTCAAGCGCGCGCGCCTCGAGCACGGCCTTGCAAAATGCCTCTCGCTCCGCGCGCGGGGTCTGGGGCGGCAATGTCGAACGGTTGGGCTCAAATCCGGCATCGTTGCCAGGGGGAACGATCAGGATGGTGAGCACGCCGGCCGCGCTGAGATCACCGAGCATGGCCTCGAGCCGGCGGCGAAAATCCTCGAGCCGCTCCTGGTAGTCTCGCGCGGAGTGCGATGGAGCATCAGCCAGCAGCCGCTGCCGGGGAAGCGGCCGCGCCGCGACCAGCGCCCGGTCCCGCGACTCGCGGATCAGGCGGCACAGTCGCGAGTGAACCGAGAACGACTCCGCCAGGCGCAACGGCCATGCAGCAGGCTCGTCATCCCGGTAATGGGCCACCTCCGAGGACCAGCCGTAACGTGATGCGAACTCATTGTGTCCCGCGTAGATGATGACCGCATCGGGCCGGCGGCGTGATTCGGCCAGCTTCTGGTGCATCTGTTCGAGGGTCCATCCGGCCCGGGCCTGAACCTCCACATGGAACATCCGCTGCGGAAACAGCCGGCGGAGCTGCCAGACCACGATCCTGCCAACCGACAACCAGTCTCGGTAAGGCACTCCTTCCGCGCTCGACTCGCCCACAACCACCAGGGTCACGTCGTCGTTCGCACCCGCGTGCCGGGAAGGGGCCTCGATCATCGCCAGCCGGGGCATGCGATGGAGCCAGGAAAGGTAAGCGGCGGCCGTGAACTCGGCGAGAACCAGGCCGATCAGGGTCGTCGCGCCCGCCAGCGCACCCCGGGCCAGGACCAGGCGTGCTCGATCGGACAGACGGCGGCCGAGCAAGAGACCCGCGATGGCCAGCCCGGTCAGCACGAGCAGCCCGACGGCCAGCAGAGGGTAAGCCACTTCCAGGACGGACAGCATCACGGTGCCAGTGGAGGGTGGATTCCCAGGCCGGTGATCCCGACCCGCTCGGGAGACTGGCCCGCCTCGACCTGCCTGGCGGCCCGCTTGAAGGATTCCTCTCGCTCCTTGCGACTCCTGGGATCATACCGGATGAGGGCGATGACCTCAAAGAACCAGCTCTGCCC